>NZ_MVAB01000001.1:1157500-1757500 GCF_002026305.1 Vagococcus martis
AACGTACGTGGGTTCGGTCCTCCAGTGCGTTTTACCACACCTTCAACCTGGACATGGGTAGGTCACATGGTTTCGGGTCTACGACAACATACTCATTCGCCCTATTCAGACTCGCTTTCGCTACGGCTCCGCTTCTTCAGCTTAACCTCGCATGCTATCGTAACTCGCCGGTTCATTCTGCAAAAGGCACGCTATCACCCATTAACGGGCTCTAACTTCTTGTAGGCACACGGTTTCAGGTTCTATTTCACTCCCCTTCCGGGGTGCTTTTCACCTTTCCCTCACGGTACTGGTTCACTATCGGTCACTAGAGAGTATTTAGCCTTGGGAGATGGTCCTCCCGGATTCCGACGGAATTTCTCGTGTTCCGCCGTACTCAGGATACTCATAGGTGTGTTGTCAATTTCGTCTACGGGGCTTTTACCCGCTACGGCTGACCTTTCCAAGTCGATTCGACTATCCACAACAGCTACCACAGCTGAGTCCTACAACCCCAACAAGCAAGCTTGTTGGTTTGGGCTGTTTCCGTTTCGCTCGCCGCTACTAAGGAAATCGATTTTTCTTTCTCTTCCTGCAGGTACTTAGATGTTTCAGTTCTCTGCGTCTACCTTCTAATAGCTATGTATTCACTATTAGATAATATCCTATAAAAGATATTGGGTTCCCCCATTCGGAAATCTCCGGATCATAGCATACTTACTGCTCCCCGAAGCATATCGGTGTTAGTCCCGTCCTTCATCGGCTTCTAGTGCCAAGGCATCCACCGTGCGCCCTTATTCACTTAACCTTTTCTAACCTTATGGTTAGCTTTTTTTAATTAATGACTAACTAGCGATAGATAATCATTAATACATTTCACAGTTCTTTTTAAAGAAACTGTTCAACGCGGTGTTCTCGGTTTATGTTGATGTCTAACTTCAACTATCCAGTTTTCAATGAACAATTCGTTTGAGAGTAGACCTCTCAAAACCGAACAAAGTAAAGACAAAATGTGTTTTCCGTAATTTTCCTTAGAAAGGAGGTGATCCAGCCGCACCTTCCGATACGGCTACCTTGTTACGACTTCACCCCAATCATCTATCCCACCTTAGGCGGCTGGCTCCAAAAGGTTACCTCACCGACTTTGGGTGTTACAAACTCTCGTGGTGTGACGGGCGGTGTGTACAAGGCCCGGGAACGTATTCACCGTGGCATGCTGATCCACGATTACTAGCGATTCCGGCTTCATGTAGGCGAGTTGCAGCCTACAATCCGAACTGAGAACAGCTTTAAGAGATTAGCTAAACCTCGCGGTCTCGCAACTCATTGTACTGTCCATTGTAGCACGTGTGTAGCCCAGGTCATAAGGGGCATGATGATTTGACGTCATCCCCACCTTCCTCCGGTTTGTCACCGGCAGTCTCGCTAGAGTGCCCAACTGAATGATGGCAACTAACAATAAGGGTTGCGCTCGTTGCGGGACTTAACCCAACATCTCACGACACGAGCTGACGACAACCATGCACCACCTGTCACTTTGTCCCCGAAGGGAAAGCTCTATCTCTAGAGTGGTCAAAGGATGTCAAGACCTGGTAAGGTTCTTCGCGTTGCTTCGAATTAAACCACATGCTCCACCGCTTGTGCGGGCCCCCGTCAATTCCTTTGAGTTTCAGCCTTGCGGCCGTACTCCCCAGGCGGAGTGCTTAATGCGTTAACTGCAGCACTGAAGGGCGGAAACCCTCCAACACTTAGCACTCATCGTTTACGGCGTGGACTACCAGGGTATCTAATCCTGTTTGCTCCCCACGCTTTCGAGCCTCAGCGTCAGTTACAGACCAGAGAGTCGCCTTCGCCACTGGTGTTCCTCCATATATCTACGCATTTCACCGCTACACATGGAATTCCACTCTCCTCTTCTGCACTCAAGTCCTCCAGTTTCCAATGACCTTCCTCGGTTGAGCCGAGGGCTTTCACATCAGACTTAAAAGACCGCCTGCGCTCGCTTTACGCCCAATAAATCCGGACAACGCTTGCCACCTACGTATTACCGCGGCTGCTGGCACGTAGTTAGCCGTGGCTTTCTGGTTAGATACCGTCAAGGTGATAACAGTTACTCTATCACTTGTTCTTCTCTAACAACAGAGTTTTACGATCCGAAAACCTTCTTCACTCACGCGGCGTTGCTCGGTCAGACTTTCGTCCATTGCCGAAGATTCCCTACTGCTGCCTCCCGTAGGAGTCTGGGCCGTGTCTCAGTCCCAGTGTGGCCGATCACCCTCTCAGGTCGGCTATGCATCATGGTCTTGGTAGGCCGTTACCCCACCAACTAACTAATGCACCGCGGGCCCATCCATCAGCGACACTTAAAGCGTCTTTTATGATCTCGCCATGCGGCAAAATCAATTATGCGGTATTAGCACCTGTTTCCAAGTGTTATCCCCCTCTGATGGGCAGGTTGCCCACGTGTTACTCACCCGTCCGCCACTCATTTCTTTTCGGTGGAGCAAGCTCCGGTGAAAAGAAATGCGTTCGACTTGCATGTATTAGGCACGCCGCCAGCGTTCGTCCTGAGCCAGGATCAAACTCTCAATAAAAAGTTGATAACATCTTACGATGTTTAAGCTCATTTGTTTAAAACTTGCTAGCGAATTGCATTCACTAAATATGGTTTGTTTCTACATAGTAGAAACGCCCTACACATTTGGTTTGTCTTACTTTGTTCAGTTTTCAAAGGTCTAAACGTCGTTGCCGTAACAACTTTTATATCATAACAAAACAATAAGTTGTTGTCAACATCTTTTTATTATTTTTTAAAATTAAAAATAAATAATATAGGAAGCAACCAAATGATAATAACACGCATAACATTGATTCGTCAACATATTTTTAAAATTATTTTTAATAAAATAACAACTCATTTAATATACTACTTATTTAAAAAAAAGTAAACATATTTTTTAATTTATTTTTTATTTTAATTTATTTGATACAATGGGTAATATAAATAATTAGGAGGAATTCAACATGCAAATACTAGTAGCTGATGATGATAAAGAAATTGTTGAACTATTAAGCATCTATATAAAAAACGAAGGATATGACGTTGTTAAAGCTTATGATGGTAAGGAAGCTCTTAGTAAGATTATTACAAATCCTAACATCGCATTATTAATTCTTGATATTATGATGCCAAAAATGAACGGATTAGAAGTCGTTAAAGAACTAAGAAAGGAATCTCAAATTCCTATTATAATGTTAACAGCTAAAACAACTGATATGGATAAAATACAGGGATTGATTACAGGTGCTGATGATTATGTTACCAAGCCATTTAATCCTTTAGAAATTATGGCACGTGTAAAATCACTACTGAGAAGGACTAATATGCAAGTCCAATCTGAAGAACCTGACTTATTAGAGGTAGGACCTTTAATTATAAAAAAAGATTCACATGAAGTTGAAACTGATCAAGGTGTAAAAATACAACTAACAGCTTTAGAGTTTGGCATTCTTTATTTACTTGCTAGTCATCCAAATCGTGTGTTTAGTGCTGAAGAAATTTTTGAAAGGGTATGGCAACAAGAAAGTTTAGTTTCTGCGAAAACAGTCATGGTTCATGTTAGTCACTTAAGAGATAAGATTGAAGAAGCTACTAATGGCGAGAAAGTAATCCAAACAGTTTGGGGAGTGGGGTATAAAATTGAGGGATGATGAAAAAAAGAATCGTATTAAGCTAACCTCAAAGGAAACTAGTGAATTAATAATAGAAGGTATCATTACGATTATTTTACTGATCCTTCTGAATTTAGCACTATATATTCTCATCGACCAAATAGTAAATACTTCATTACCTATTGATGAATTTATGTGGCATATACAATATAATATCTTTTATGATTCCAGTCCCCCGATGTTTTGGCAAAAACCATTAATATTTATAATGGTTTTAGCAGATATTATTATACTATATTGGCGCCTAATTCGACGCTTCAAGCAAATGCAACAACAACACATTATTAGCGAGTTACATTATATTTCAAATGGGCATTATAACCATCGTATTCCCTTTGAATTAAAAGGTGACTTAGGACGACTAATAACTAGTATTAATGCCCTTGTCGATAGTACGGTTGATGCATTAGAAGAAGAACGTCGAATAGAACAATCAAAAGATGAATTAATTACCAATGTTAGCCATGACATACGGACACCTTTAACTTCTATCATTGGTTATCTGGGTTTAATAGAAGAAGGAAAATACCAAAATGAAGATGAATTATTGAAATACACACACACTGCCTACTTAAAATCAAGACAGATGAAAGTATTAGTTGATGATTTATTTGAGTATACTAAAGTCAGACAATCGAATGTTCCGTTAAATGCTATTACATTTGACATGAATCAATTAATTGAACAACTTACTGTAGATTATGAACTCGAAGCATCAAAAAAAGAAAAGTTAATAAATTTTATACCTCAAGAAGACTCATTAATGATGATAGGAGATACCGAAAAATTAGTAAGAGTGTTTGATAATCTTCTATCTAATGCTTTGAAATATGGTATTAACGGTTCACAAATAATTATAACATCTGATAAGATTGGAAACGAAGTAGTTATTGTCGTAAAAAACGATGGTGATCCTATACCTCAAGAAGCTTTAGACCATTTATTTGATCGTTTTTACCGCGTTGAAGAGTCTCGCTCACAACAAACTGGAGGTACTGGTCTTGGGCTAGCCATAGCTCAAAGTATTGTTGCTCTTCATGGTGGCTATATATACGCTAAATCAAATAAAAATTGGACTTCTTTTACTATACATCTACCTTTAGCACCGGCACAATAACCTAAACATTTTTAGAGTCTTTAATGAACCTATTGTTTTATACAATATAATTTGTTAAATTAGGTTCAGTTAAAAAATTAGGAGTGTACTATCTATGACACAATCAAACAAATACAAATATAAGGTAGTCATCTTACTTATTATTTTGTCAGTATTCCCAATTCATGTGTTAGCTGCAAGCAACGAACTTGATGTTCCAGCTAAATCTGCTATTGCGGTTGATTTTGACACGGGCAAAATTTTATATGAGAAAAACAGTAGTGAAGCACTACCTATCGCTTCAATGACAAAACTGATATCTGCCTATCTTGTATACGAATCAGTAAAAACTGGAAAAATAAGCTGGAATGATTCTGTTCCTTTTGATGACACTCTTATCAAATTGACTGAAAACCCTGACTTATCAAATATTCCTATAAAAAAAGAGTTAACTTATACTGTTGAAGATAGCCTTAAAGCCATGCTCATTTCTTCAGCTAACGTTTCTACTACCGGTCTCGCCAGACTAATATCTGGTACCGAACAAGCTTTTGTTGACCAAATGAACCTTAAAGTAGATGAATGGGGAATCAAGGATGCTAACTTTATCTCTGCATCCGGCCTTGATACTCAAGATTTACCAAAAGAAGATCGATATCCTAACTCAAAAGATGACGATGCCAACATGATGTCCGCAAAAAGTATGGTCATTGTCGCAAAACATTTGATTACTGATTATCCAGAGGTATTAGATATTACAAAGCAATCTCACTATACTTTGTTTCAAGGGACTAAAGATGAACAAACTTATTGGTCTTCAAATTTGATGTTGCCTGATTTATATTACTATACTAAAGGTGTAGATGGACTAAAAACTGGGACAACCCCTAATGCAGGTGCTTGTTTCATTGGCTCAACCGTTCAAGATGGACATCGCATTATAACTGTTGTCATGAATGTTGATGAGAAGTATAGTCGTTTTGAAGTCACAAGAAATATTCTAAACTATATTAAAACATATTGGGAATACCAAGAAGTTAACAGAGCTGGTTCAAACGCTATTGTTGAAAAATTAGATGTACCTAATGGAAAAGTTGCAACTGTTCCTTTAATTATAAAAAACTCAAGTTCTTTATGGGTAAACAAGCAAACAAGTGAATTAAAACAAGTGTTTAACCAAAAAAACGATAAACTTTCGGCACCACTTCAAAAAAATGATATCGTTGGGCAGCAAGTAACGACCGATATAAACGACAAGCTTGGCTATCTCGATCAAAAAGACACTGGGCAAGCAACTAGTGATGTGATGACAAAAAATGACGTACTAAAAGCGAATATTTTTGTCAGAGTATGGCGATCAATAAAGAACAGCATACAATAATGCTGTTTTTTATTTTATTAATTCTATGAATAGAAAAAGAGGAATAGCTAATGAAAAAATCACGTATGGCATATGATAAATTAAAAAGAAAACAAAAATGGATAGGTTTGTTATTCTTCTTGATTGGAAGTTTAATCACCATTAGTATCATTATTACAGTAATAGCATTGTACCCTAACGAATTGACATCTCTTGTAAAAACACACGCGACATCTCAATCAACTTCTAGTTCTAGTACATCCGTTGACGATAAACCCACATCTACTGATTCGTCAGAACCGTTACAACAAACTCATACATTTACTCCTAGAACTAATTTTGCCGAAAATGCAGAGACTCCACTTCTACTAAAACCATTAAAAGACAAACTAGAACAAGATATTGCATCTAGAGAATTATCAGGAACTTTACTAGCAATTAAAAATAATCAAGTTGTAATGTACAACTCATTTGGTTATGCAACTGATGTCCCTTGGAAGGCCCAAGAAAGCACTTATATGATTGCATCGATTCAAAAATTTTATACAGCATTACTTATATCGACTCTCATATCAGAAAATAAATTGTCATTAGATACTACTTTAAATAAATTCTTTCCGGAAATACCCGGTAGTGATCAGATTACAATTGATAGTATGTTATCTATGACATCAGGATTGAAAATTGATTTTTATAAAAAACCCAAAACTAAAGATGAATGGAAAGAATATGTTTTAAAAAATACTACTAATACATATTCTAATACTTGGACATACTCACCAGTTAACTACACTCTACTTGCAATGATAATAGAAAAATTAACTAATAAAACGTATGAAGAATACTTTAATAACACAGTTAAAGTACCTTTGAATTTAAAGCAAACAGGTTTTTATTCAAAGGAAATCCAAAATATTAATCTAGTTCCTCCATATGAAGAGAATGGGACACAAAAAAAAGATTCTAATGAGGATTATATATATATAAGAGAATTAGGTACTGGAAATATGTATGTTTCTCCAAAAGATTTTGCTATAGTTGTACAAGCTTTGATGGACGGTAAATTTGGTGATATTACATCTATTGAAAATATGTGGTTAAAACCAGGGCAATTTGATCAGACATTTTATAAATCAGGTTTATACAGAAAAAGATTAAATCAAAATGATTCTATTATTTTTTGGGGACATGGGGTTTTTAGAGGATACGAACCTACTGTGATATTTAATGATGATGCTAGCGATATGATCATTTATTTTAGTAATCAATACTTATCGAATAAATCAAATACGATTGCTACTCAAGAATTTTATGATATCCTCTCTTCACCTATAACATTCAATGAAGGGAATTCTTAAACATGAATCTAAATAGATTAATCGATTTATCTAAAAAAGAACCAAAATCTCTGGAAGAAATGGGATTAAAACTAGCTGAAGAAACTGGTGAGGTAGCCGAAGCAATTTTAAAATATAAAAAATCCAGTGGCAGTCAATACAAACATGGTACATTAGACGATTTAAAGGAAGAGTGTGCTGACACTTTACTTGTAGCTTTATCCTTATATTTTCAACTAGAAGGTAGCTCCATAGATGAACTAAACAATATCATTGAGAAAAAAGCTGGGAAATGGGAAAAGCACATGCAAATTAAAGAGTAGTTGACATCGCTACGAAAAATGGCTATAATTTTTGATAAATAGACTAAATATGAAAGACTAGTATTTATTGTGTGTGTTTAAAGAGAGTTAGCGGTTGGTGTGAGCTAATAACAACAAATAAAGAATCCACTTTCTATGATTATCTAACGAACTCATATGAACTAAGTTAGGTCGGCAAAATAGCAAACCGTTAAAAATTGCTTCTTATAGAGACAATTATTTTGTCTAAAATTTGGGTGGTACCGCGAATTCAAACTCTCGCCCCAGAAGGTCATAGGCTTTCTGGGGTGAGAGTTTTTTATTTATTTAAAATATTAAGGAGGAAATAATAATGTTAGATTTAAAATTTATACGTCAGAATACTGAATTAGTCAAAGAGAAATTAATGACACGTGGTGTTGAAGGAGAAAAGATTGATGAATTTGTTCATCTTGACCAAGAACGCCGTGATAACTTAGTTAAAGTCGAAACATTAAAAAAACATCGTAATGATGTATCACAAGATATCGCAAAATTAAAACGCGAAAAACAAAATGCTGATGATAAAATTCAAGAAATGAAACAAGTTGGTGAAGATATCAAAGTGCTGGATGAACGTATCAACACAATTGATGAACAACTAGAGTATATCGCCCATACCTTACCTAACTTACCAGCCGAAGGAGTTCCAATTGGTAATGCTGAAGACGAAAATATTGAATTAAGAAAATGGGAAACACCAAAACAATTTGATTTTGAGCCTAAGCCTCATTGGGAAGTTGCGGAAGAATTAGATATTCTTGATTTCGAACGTGGGGCTAAGGTTTCTGGTAGTCGATTCCTTTTCTATAAAGGTGCCGGAGCAAGATTAGAACGTGCCGTATATAACCTAATGCTAGACACTCATATCTATGAACATGGATATACTGAAATGATTCCACCATACATTGTTAATGACAAATCAATGTTTGGTACTGGACAATTCCCTAAATTTAAAGAAGATGTTTTCCAATTAGAAAACTCAAATTACACATTAATCCCAACAGCAGAAGTACCATTAACAAACTATTATCGTGATGAAATCTTAGATAATGATACCTTACCTGTTTACTTCACTGCTTTAAGTCCTGCTTTTCGTTCAGAAGCTGGTAGTGCTGGTAGAGATACTCGCGGATTGATTAGATTACATCAATTCAACAAAGTGGAAATGGTAAAATTCAGTAAACCGGAAACATCTTATGAAGAATTAGAAAAAATGACAAATAATGCTGAAGCTATTCTACAGAAATTAAATTTACCATATCGTGTCATTGTATTATGTACTGGTGATATGGGGTTCTCAGCAGCGAAAACATATGATATCGAAGTTTGGATTCCAGCTCAAGAAACATATCGTGAAATCAGTTCTTGTTCTAACTGTGAGGATTTCCAAGCAAGACGTGCGAAAATTCGTTACAGAGACGAAGAAGAAAAAGTGCAATACGTTCATACACTTAACGGATCAGGTTTAGCGGTCGGACGTACTGTTGCAGCTATTTTAGAAAACTACCAAAATGAGGATGGCAGTGTGACTATACCAGAAGCACTTGTACCTTATATGGGTGGTATGACTAAAATTACTAAATAACTTAAAAAGATGACTAATAGTCTTTAAAATCAAGAAGTTAACCCAAAAATAACTTTTCAAGTGAAAATCACTCAATTAACAAAACAAAAATCCCATGAAGTCAGTGTTTTACAAAACTGTTTTCATGGGATTTTTCTATTTAAAGACTTGTGGGTCAAACTCTTTTACTTAATGATTGACATATTTTTTTACTTTAGCAATAGATTGTTCAAATAATACCGTCTCTTTAGATGTTAAGTCCAAAGATAATGATTTAATAATTCCTTTTTTTCCAATAAAAGCAGGATACCCTATATGAATATTTTCTACTTCATGATAGATAGATAAAGGGTAAATTCTCTTTTCGTCTTTTAAAATAGACTGAATCAATCGTGATACCGTTGAAGCTATCCCAAAACTAGTCCAACTTTTACGTTGATGAATTTCCCATCCACCTAAACGAGTTGCCTCTTTCATTTCTTCTAATTCTTCTTCAGATAATTTAGTAAATTCTAGTAATTTTTGCGTACCCACTGTGACACTTGACCATGCCACAAATTGACTTTCTCCATGTTCACCTAACACGTATCCCCCGATTGATTGGCCAGAGATACCTAATTTTTCACCAACCACTCTTTTCATACGAATCGTATCTAAACTAGTTCCTGTACCAATCACACGATGAGCTGGAAAGCCACTTTCACGATGAACAAGTGTTGTAATCACATCACATGGGTTTGTAATGACTAAAAAGATACCTTTAAAGCCACTAGCAATCACTTTAGGAACTACTTGTCGAATAGACCTAGCATTATCAGATAGCTCAGACACGCGATCTTCATTATCAATAGACTGACTTCCTACACTAATGACTATAATATCCGCATCATTTAAATAACTGTACTCATGTAATAAAATAGTTGTTTTTACCTCTGTCATCATCATACTATCTGTGAGTTCTAAATATTCTGCTATTACTTTTTCTTTGTTTTTATCAATTAACACTAATTCATCTACTTGACATTTTGTACATAAGGTATAAGCAATATCTGACCCAACATGCCCTAATCCAATAATTCCAACTTTACTCAAATATAATCCCTTCTTTCTAAAAAAAGAGGCAGGAAAATCCCGACCTCTTTTAATCCATTTTATGAAATTGAATAGTTTGGTGCTTCTTTAGTAATTTGAACATCATGAGGATGAGATTCTCTTAAACCAGCGCCACTCATTTCAACAAATTGTGCGTTGTCTCTTAGCTCTTTTAAGTTACCAGCTCCAACATAACCCATTCCGGCACGTAAGCCTCCCAGCATTTGGAAGATAATATCTTGTACACTACCTTTGTACGCTACACGACCTTCAATACCTTCGGGAACTAATTTGTTTGCTTCATTAACAGAACTTTGGAAATAACGGTCACTTGACCCTTTTTCCATAGCTCCTAAAGAACCCATTCCACGGTATGTTTTAAAACGACGACCTTGGAAAATTTCAAATTCACCTGGAGACTCATCTGTTCCAGCTAGCATTGAACCTAGCATGACAACATATCCACCAGCAGCTAATGCTTTTACGATATCTCCAGAGTACTTAATACCACCATCAGCGATGATTGTACGACCATATTCACGAGCGACACCTGCTGCATCATAAATAGCTGTTAATTGTGGGACACCAACACCTGCAACAACACGTGTTGTACAAATTGAACCTGGGCCAATTCCGACTTTCACAACATCTACACCAACGTCATATAATGCACGTGTTGCTTCAGCAGTCGCAACGTTTCCTGCAATTAATGTGACATCTGGAAAGGCATCGCGAATTTCTTTAATTTTACGTATAACTCCCGCGCTATGTCCATGAGCAGTATCAATAACTAACGCATCAACACCAGCTTCAATTAAAGCACCGGCTCTCTCAAATGTATCACTTGTTACACCAACAGCTGCTGCAACTAATAAACGACCATGTTCATCTTTTGCGGCATTAGGAAATTCAATCACTTTTTCAATATCTTTAATCGTGATTAACCCACTCAAACGACCTTTAGCATCTACGATAGGTAATTTTTCAATTTTATGTTGTTGTAAAATATTTTCTGCATCTTTTAAAGATGTTCCAACTGGCGCTGTGACTAGTCCCTCTTTAGTCATAACATCCCTAATCATTAAATTATAGTCCGTCACAAAACGTAAGTCACGGTTTGTTAAAATACCAACTAATATTCTATTTTCTAATGTATCTACAATGGGTACTCCACTAATACGATATTTAGCCATTAAATGTTCTGCATCACTTACTTTATGCTCTGGTGTTAAAAAGAACGGATCGATAATAACGCCACTTTCAGAACGTTTTACTTTTCTTACCTCATCTTTTTGTTGTTCTACACTCATATTTTTGTGGATAACACCTAAACCACCTTGTCTAGCCATAGCAATTGCCATTTTACTGTCTGTAACAGTATCCATACTAGCACTCATAATTGGAATATTTAACTTAATCTTAGATGATAATTCTACACTTAAATCAACATCGTTTGGTAACACGTGACTTTCAGCTGGAATTAATAGAACATCATCAAATGTATACCCTTTTTTTGAAAATTTAGTTTCCCAATTTGACATTAGAAATTCGCACTCCTTTAATTTTGTTTTATTAACAAACTTACCAAATAATCTATCATTCGTCAATCTTATGCAAACGAAAAACCAAACAAATTTTCTTTAAAAAAATGTTTGGTCTTCTTATTTTTTAAGGACGTAAGAACATACTTCCTTGAATATTGTATTTTTTCTTTAATAAGTAACGGATACCAAATGCTACCACACCTAAAATAAGCGTTAAAACTGGGTCAAGTGAAGGATTGATTGCATGTGGGATAAAAGCAGATAATGAAAAAATCATTAACCATGGGATAAAACATAGTGCCATAATCCCACCTGTCTTCCATACACCAGGTCGTTTACTTCTATCAGCTCCTGGCATATCGTATATATAAATATAACGATAGATTAAGTAAAATGATAGACCACCTGACATCGCACCAATCGTGATACTTAATATGCCTTGTGTCGGTTGTGGTGATTTAGATACCATGGTTAAGATACCTGTCATAACTGATAAAAAAGTAAATAGCAATAAGCTATTATCTAACCACATCGAACCAAAATTGGTTTTAAGTGGCGCTGCTGGCTTTGTTGTTATAAATACAACAGCTTCTGTTGGCGTACCATATAGGTGCTTCGCTGTCAGACCAGTTTTTTGTCCTTCTATAAGTTCTTTTAACATAGTATTGAATGTTTCTATTTTTTGGCGTTCATCAACTTCTACGCCTTCTTCATCAAGTATCTTTTTTAAATCAAATATAAACTGATCATTTTTTTTAGTTAATTGTTTTTCTAATTCACGGTTTTCTGCAACTTTTTGTTGCAATTCTTCATTTGTTAACTCAGACATACTCTTGTCACCTATTCTTTCCATTAAACATTAAAACGGAACAACATTACGTCGCCATCTTGTACAACGTAATCTTTCCCTTCTAAACGTACACGTCCAGCATCTTTTGCTGCACTCATGCTGCCATATTCTTTTAAATCTATAAACGATACAGTTTCAGCACGGATAAAGCCACGCTCGAAATCTGTATGAATAATACCCGCACATTCCGGCGCTTTCATCCCTACTTTAAATGTCCAAGCACGTACTTCTTGTTCTCCAGCTGTAAAGTAAGTTGCTAACCCTAATAAATGATACGCTGTACGAATTAATTTATCTAAACCTGATTCTTCAATACCTAGTGCTTCTAAAAAATCTTTTTTATCATCTTCATCAAGTTCAGCTATTTCTTCTTCAGCTCTTGCACATACAGTAATCACTTCTGCATTTTCAGTTGCTGCAAATTCTTTTACTTGTTTGACATAATCATTATTTTCAACATCTGCTATCTCATCTTCAGCCACGTTGGCTACATATAATACAGGTTTAGTTGTTAATAGGAATAATCCTTTAACAATTGGTAATTCATCATCTGTAAATTCAATCGATCTAGCAGATTTACCCTCTTCTAATACTGGCTTGATTTTTTCTAAAACAGCTAGTTCTGCTACTGCTTCTTTATCTTTTGTCTTAGCTATTTTTGAGACACGAGCTAGACGTTTATCAACTGATTCCAAATCTGCCAACACTAACTCTAAATTAATCGTATCAATATCAGCTAATGGATCAACACGTCCTTCAACGTGTGTGATATTATCATCATCAAAACAACGCACGACATGACAGATAGCATCAACTTGACGAATGTGACTTAAGAATTTATTTCCTAACCCTTCACCTTTACTTGCTCCTCTAACAATCCCTGCAATGTCAGTAAATTCAAATGTTGCAGGTACTGTTTTTTTAGGCTTTACTAGTTTTGTTAATTCTTCCAAACGATAATCTGGTACTTCTACCATTCCCACATTTGGATCAATGGTTGCAAAAGGATAGTTAGCCGCTTCTGCACCCGCTTTTGTAATTGCATTAAATAAAGTTGATTTTCCAACATTAGGTAATCCAACTATTCCGGCTGTTAATGACATATTTATTTCCACTCTTTCTCTTATATTCTTTAAATTAGTCTTCTTTTTTCTCTAATACTTTTTTCATTTTTTTCTCAAATTCTCGTCGAGGCATCATGACAATATGCTGACAATTTAAGCATCTTATTTTGATATCCATTCCCATACGAATAATTTCCCATCGATTCGTTTGACAGGCATGTGGTTTTTTCATCTCGACAACGTCACCTAAATCATACATATGAACATCTCTCCTCGATTTTTGTCATACTACGTGATATATCTTAACACAATTTTATTATATTTATACTAGTTTTCATGTGATTTTTGATACTAAATCAATCAAATTGAATGTCTAAAATATCTAAAATTCTAGTCAAATCGGAATTAGATAAATATTCTATTTCTATTTTACCTTTTCCCTCTTTTTCTTGAATACTAACACTCGTTCCAAATTTATCCATTAGTCGCTCTTCACTTTCAATAATATAATATGGCTTTGGAATGTGTTCTTTCTTTTTAAAAGAATCTTTTTTAGTTGCATCATTCATCTGGTTGACAATTTGTTCCAATTGTCGAACTGTTAATCCTTCTTTAATTGCTCTATTTGCTACAATTAAAATGTCTTCTTTTTTCTTCAATCCTAATAACGTTCTAGCTTGTCCCATTGATAGAGACTCATTTTGTACTAAATCTTTCACTACTTTAGGTAAACTTAATAAACGTAGGTAATTTGCTATATATGGGCGACTCTTACCTAATTTTTCAGATAGCTCAACTTGTGTTAAATCAAGATTTTTCATTAACATTTCATAAGCTTCTGCTTCTTCTAACGGATTTAAATCTTCTCTTTGCAAGTTTTCTAGCACAGCTACTTGCATCATACGTGCTTCATCAAACTCGCGTACAATCGCTGGGATTGTTTCTTTACCAGCAAGTTTCGATGCTCTAAAACGGCGTTCACCTGCAATAATTTCATAACCTTTAACAGATGACTTTCTTACTATAATAGGTTGAAATACACCTGATTGTTTAATAGAATCGGCTAATTCTTCTAACGCTTTTTCATCAAATGTTTTACGAGGTTGATATGGATTTGGTCTTAAATCAGATAGTGGTAACTCTTGAACCGTTTCAGATTGAATGTCAACCTCTTCTATTGTTGATAAATCTTGAAATAATGCATCAATTCCTCGTCCTAATCCTTTATTCGGCTTGCTCACGATTCATCACTTCCTTTGCTAGTGCTTGATACACTTCTGCACCTCTAGATTTTGGATCATAATCAATAATCGCTTTACCGTGACTTGGTGCTTCAGACAATCTTACATTTCTTGGAATAATAGTGTCATATACTCGCTCTCTAAAATAAGTTCGTACTTCTTCTACTACTTCTGAACCTAAATTCGTTCTAGCATCATACATCGTTAACAACACGCCTTCTATACGTAAATCTGGATTAAAATGTTTTTGTACTAAACGTATCGTATTTAACAATTGGCTTAATCCTTCTAATGCATAATATTCACACTGAACAGGAATTAAAATGGAATCACTCGATGTAAATGAATTGATTGTTAAATGTCCTAACGATGGTGGACAATCGATTAATATATAATCATATTTATCTTCCACTTCTTTTAGAGCGAGTTTTAATCGTGATTCTCTTGCCATCATAGATGTTAACTCAATTTCTGCTCCAGATAGTTGAATTGTCGCTGGTGCGATATCCATTCCTTCTCTATTCGTTTTCTGAATGACTTCAGTGATGGGAACTTCATTAACTAAGACATCATAAATGTCTTGAGATACATCCGCTTTGCGTATGCCTATACCACTTGTCGCATTTCCTTGTGCATCCATATCTACTAATAATACTTTTTTTCCTTCGTACGCTAAACACGCACCAAGATTGACTGTAGTGGTCGTTTTACCAACTCCACCTTTTTGGTTTGCTACAGAAATAATTCTAGCCATAATAGGTCCCTCCGTTTCTTACTCATTGTGTCTAATGATTCATCAGGCACCTTTATTTTTATACTAATGGTTTTTTATTTGGTAATCCTGCTTTACGAGGATATTTATTTGGTGTAACTTTCTTTTTATCTATTTCAATAATAAATCGTTCATCTTCTGTTATAGGCAAACTAACCTCATGTTCTGATACAACTTTGCCACCAAGTGTTGCTATTGCTTTTTTAGCTTCAACTAATTCTTCCTCACTTTTAGCAGCTTTCATCGCTAAAAATTGACCGTCTTTTTTTACTAACGGTAAGCATAATTCTGCTAATACATTTAGCCTAGCTACTGCTCTAGCTGTCACTAAATCAAATGTTTCACGAAACTCTTTATTTTGTCCAAAATCCTCTGCTCTTGAATGATATAAATTAACTTGTTCTAATCCTAATTCGTTAGTAAGCTCTCTTAAAAAATTAATTCGCTTATTTAAAGAATCTACAATTGAAATTTCCATATTAGGAAAAGCTATTTTTAGTGGTATACTAGGAAAACCTGCTCCTGATCCAACATCGCATAAACTTAAACCATCTCTTGTCATATCTCGTTCAAAAGCTAATGTTAGTGAATCGTAAAAGTGTTTTAAATAAACATCTTTTTTTTCAGTAATTGCTGTTAAGTTGATTTTCTCATTCCATTCAACAAGCCGTTTGAAATACAATTCATACTGAGCCATTTGCTCGTCATTTAACTCTATCCCATATTCTTTCAAACTATTTTTAAACTCTTCTGGGGTCATCTTCATTCTCCTTCATGTGAAACAAAATAGTGTTTCACGGATAAATACACTTTATCGTATCTACCGAAAAAGTTCAATGGCGAGAACTTGTTTTTAATAAAAAAAGCAAACTTAACTAATACATAAGCTTGCTGTTAATCTAATATTATTTCCCAAATGTTTCACGTGGAACATTTTAACTTGTTCGAATATTTTCAAAATACGTTCTTAAAAAACCCACTATTTTTACTCTTTTTTCATCAATAGAATCTAGTGTTGATTCAATATCTCTAATAAAACTATTAATTGAGTCTTGTGTTACATCTTCATAATAAAAATAGTTATATCTTCTTTGTTGAAATTCTCTCAATTCTTTTATTAACTGTTTAAAATCTCTAAACAGTCCCTCTTGTATAAATGGTTCATATTGATTTAGTTTGCTATCTAATTCATTTAAATAATCACTACTTTTCACTATTCCTTCTTGAATTAATTTAATATAAGTTTCTTCTAAACTTGTTTCCGTATTCTCCTGTAGCAACTGTAAACTACCTTTCACACTTTTAGTTTTATCGATTGTTTTTTGCAATAACTCAAACAAATTCCAAAACAAATTGTATTCTTTTTCATATTGCTTTTGTGTCATGAATATAAAGCTTTCTTGTTTAGCAGAAAGTTTACTAATATCTTTATCTTGTTTTACTTGTTTTTCTGTTATTTTTTTATTTATCTGATTAGTTAAGTATATGGAAAAACTACTTAATAAAATAGCAATAATTCCAATAATAATTGATACACTCGTCATAGTATTCACCTCTAACTCTATTATATCAAAGTATCGTTCCTTTTGTGATTTATTTGAAATAAAAAAGACCTATTGCTAGGCCTTTTCACTGTCTATCTTTGCTATTCTTCCTTGTTCGATATAAACCATCAAAATGCTTATATCTGAAGGATTAACGCCACTTATTCGACTTGCTTGTGCAATTGTTTCTGGGCGGATTTTTTCTAACTTTTGAACTGCTTCTGTTGCTAAGCTGTTTATTGCTTTATAATCAATATTTTCTGGGATACGTTTTGCTTCCATACGTTTTAGTTTTTCAACTTTATCTTTGGCTTTTTTAATATATCCTTCATACTTCACTTGAATTTCTACTTGTTCAATCACATAACGAGGAAGTTCTTTTTCAGGACTTGGAATAAACGCACTCACATCATAATAAGTTATCTCTGGTCGTTTTAGAAAGTCACGAGCTAATATACCATCTTTTAATGGTGCTAACCCTCTTTCTTCAAGGAATGTTTGAATTTCTTGTGTTGGCTTCAATCTAATCTTTCCTAAACGTTCTAATTCATTTTCTACCATCTCTTTTTTCTCTTGATATTGAGTAAAACGCGTATCATCAACTAACCCGATTTCATGTCCCATATCTGTTAAACGTAAATCAGCATTATCATGACGTAATAGTAAACGATATTCAGCACGAGATGTTAATAAACGATATGGCTCATTTGTTCCTTTTGTTACTAAATCATCTATCAATACACCTATATAAGCATCACTTCTTTTTAAGATAAACGGTTCTTTACCTTGAATTTTTAAAGCAGCATTTATTCCTGCCATTAATCCTTGACAAGCAGCTTCTTCATACCCTGATGTTCCATTAGTTTGTCCTGCTGTATAAAGACCTGAAATCTTCATTGTTTCAAGTGTTGGACGTAATTGATGGGGCACAACGACATCATATTCAATGGCATAACCACTACGCATAATTTTAGCTTGTTCTAACCCTTCAATACTCTGAACCATCTCTTTTTGCACATCTTCTGGTAATGACGTTGATAATCCTTGTACATAGACTTCTTCAGTATGTTCTCCTTCTGGCTCTAAAAAGATTTGATGACGTGGTTTATCACTAAAACGCACAATTTTATCTTCAATGGATGGACAATATCTTGCGCCCACTCCTTCCACAATCCCAGTAAACATAGGCGCTCGATGTAGATTGTCACGAATCAATGTGTGAGTATCTAAATTCGTGTAAGTTAACCAACAAGGTAATTGATCTGTCAGATAGTTTTCATCATGACTCTCAAAGCTAAAATGATTTGGTTGCTTGTCTCCTGGTTGTTCTTCTGTCACCGAATAATCAATTGTGCTTGATTTTACGCGCGGTGGTGTGCCCGTTTTGAATCGTTCAATCTCTAAACCAATCTCTTTTAAGTTATTTGCTAATCCGATAGACGGTAGTGAATTGTTGGGTCCTGATGAATATTTTAATTCACCAATAATAATTTCTCCACGTAAAGCAGTTCCTGCTGTAATGATGACTGCCTTACTTGTATATTGTGTTCCTGTACTTAACTCAACACCATAACACACATCATCTTTGACTAATAATTTTTCAACGATTCCTTGTTTGACTACCAGATTATCTTCTTTTTCTAGCGTATGTTTTAATTCAGATTGATATGCATGTTTATCCGCCTGTGCTCGTAAGGCCCTTACAGCTGGACCTTTACCTGTGTTGAGCATACGCATTTGAATATAAGTTTTATCAATATTTCTCCCCATCTCTCCACCTAACGCATCAATTTCGCGCACCACTACTCCTTTAGCTGGTCCTCCGATTGATGGATTACATGGCATAAAACCAATCATATCTAAATTCAATGTCACAAGTAACGTACTCATGCCCATTCTCGCTGCTGCTAACGACGCTTCAGAACCCGCATGACCACCACCAACGACAATGACATCATAATCTCTTATTTCAGTATTTTCCATTACGTTAATCTCCTTATTTTCCTAAACAGAACTGACTAAATAACTGGGTAATTAATTCATCTTGAACATTCTCGCCCATAATTTCCCCCAGTAAATCCCATGCTCTTGTCATATCAATTTGCAACAAATCAACAGGCATATCAACTTCGATCCCTTCTAACACTTCATCAAGAGCCATATCAGCTTGTTCTAGCAATGCTACGTGTCTTGTGTTAGAAATATATGTTGCATCTTTTTCAGATGTATTAGAAGCAAAGAATGTGTCTTTTATTAACTGTTCTAATAAATCAATACCTCTACCTTCTAAAACTGATATCGGTAAAAATGGTGTTTCGCCTAATAAATTTTGTAATTCATTTTTATCTAATTTATTTGGTAAATCATTTTTGTTCAGTAATACAATACGTTGCATATCTTTTGTTAAAGAGATTAACTCACGATCCATCTCTGTAATAGCTTCACTTTGGTTTAACACAAGTAACACTAGATCTGCTTCAGATAATGCTTTTCGACTTCTTTCAACACCAATTTTCTCAACAATATCTTCTGTTTCTCGAATCCCTGCAGTATCAATTAATTTTAATGGTACACCACGAACATTGACAAATTCCTCAATAACATCTCTAGTTGTTCCTGCAATATCAGTCACAATCGCTTTATCTTCTCGTAATAAGTCGTTTAAAAGACTAGACTTACCAACATTTGGGCGTCCTATTATTGCTGTTGCTAATCCTTCTCGCAATATCTTTCCTTGTGTTGCTGTTTCTAATAAATGAGCAATGTCTTTTTTTACTTCAAGTGCTTTTTCTTTCATGATTTTAGTCGTCATCTCTTCGACATCATCATACTCAGGGTAGTCAATATTAACCTCTACTTGTGCTAAGGCCACCAACAATTTTTGTCTTAATGAATGAATTAACTGTGATAAACGACCATCTAATTGTCCAAGAGCTAAATCCATTGATTCACTTGTTTTAGCCTGTATTAAATCCATTACAGCTTCTGCTTGAGATAAATCCATACGACCATTTAAAAATGCACGCTTCGTAAATTCACCGGGTTCTGCTAATCTTGCTCCCTGTCTTAGTAATAGTTGTAAAATCTGATTCGCTACTACCATCCCACCATGACAATTAATTTCTACAATATTTTCGCGTGTAAAAGTCTTAGGCTCTAACATCACGGAATACATCACTTCGTCTAACACTTGATTCGTTTTAGGGTCTTTTATGTGTCCGTAGTGAATCGTGTGAGTAGGTACTTTTGTTAAATCTTTTTCTTTATAATTCGTCACACTTTGAGCAATTGTCACCGCATCATCACCACTCAAACGGACAATACTAATGGCGCCTTCACCTGGAGGCGTTGAAATGGCAGCAATCGTGTCAAACTCTTTAGTAATATTCATTTTTACCATCCTTTCTTAAAAAGTGCATATAAAAAAGCGCCCACTCCACCCCTTTACCTATGCAAAAAAGCATATACAAAAAAGTAGATAAGCACTTTGACTGCTATCTTATTTATAATCATAAAAATAATAGCATACTCTTAATCTATTGACAATGTATTAAACCGCGAAAAAAATAAGCCACACAAGAAATTTATGACTTATTTTGATGCAATTATTCAGATACTGATGCTGTTCTTAAGTTAAAGTAATCACCATATAAATGATAACTCATTCCTTTAATATTAGGATTAATTAAATAATTTGATGCACTTTGATAAAGAGGTACTTGTGCTGCATTGTCTTTAATTAAGATTTCTTCTGCTCTTTTATAATCTTCAAATTGTTTATCTGAATTATTTGCATTGACTGTTTTGGCATCATTCACTAATTTATCAAATTCCTCATTTTTGTATTCGCCATAGTTATAAGAAGAATCACTCTTATAAAGATTAAAGTAAGAATCTAAATCACTACTTCCAGCAATCCAACCTGAAAGTGACATTTCAAAATCTTTTTTCGTTCTAGATTCTAATAAATTATTCCTTGGTTGAGCTTTTATCTCTACTTTTAATCCCTCTAAACTATCTTCTAATTGACTTTGGACATATTCAGATATCTTTTTACCATTTTCATCATCAGAGGCTAATAACGATACTGTGACCTTATCACCTAAATCTTTTTTAGCTAGGTTCCATTCCTTTTTAGCTTCGTCCAAATTATGTTCTAGATAGTCGCCACTAAATTCACGAAAATCAGTAGACGTTTTAGGATTAGCATATAGATTTCGTGGAATTAGGCCATTTAATGGCTTTGATCCATCATTTAAAACATTCTCTGTTAAGGTCTTTTTATCTATTGCTTGAGCAAATGCTTTACGTAAATGCTCATTAGCTGTCGGTAAATCTTTTGCTTTATTAAAATCTAAATAATAATTGGCCACATCAGAATGAGTAACATATCCCTTATCTTCTTTATTTTGTGCTACATACTGACCTGTGATACGCACTAAATCCAACTCGCCTGATTGATATAGATTTATACCTGTATTATCATCTTTGATCGTGCTTACTTTTACTTCTTCCAATTTTACCGCATCCGCATCGTAATACTCTTTGTTCTTTTTCAACGTCCACGTGTCTGACGTACTATCCCAATCTGCGATAACAAATGGCCCACTATAGATTAAATGTTCGCTATCAATACCATAGTCTTTGCCTTGTTCTTTGACGTATTTTTCATTTTGAGGTGCTAACCAACCAATAGAAACAACCGTTAGAAATGATGGTTGTGCTTGAGTCAATTCAACCACAAATTCTGTTTCACTTGGTGCTGAAATTCCTAATTCAGAAACATCTGTTTTGCCATTTCTAATGTCTTGGCTATTTTTCACATTGTCTAATAAATAAGCATTAGGTCCAATGGTTTCTGGATTGACTAATTTTTTCCAAGCATAAACAAAATCATTTGATGTAATAGGCTCACCATTACTCCAGTTGATGTCTTTTTTCAAAGTAAATTTATATGTTAATCCATCGTCACTAATATCCACTTTTTCTGCTAATCCAGGAATTGGTGTACTATCATCATCAAATCGATATAGCCCTTCAAATAAATGTTGCACCATCGTAAAAGTATTTTTATCCGTTGTTTGTGTTGTGTCTAATGTTGAAATTGGTGCTGGTGAGCTAATTTCTATCACCTGACTTACTTTACCAGTTTCTTTTTCACCACTCTTTTCTTTCATTTCTCCTCCACTACACGCTGTTAATACAAGTGTTGTTAGAGCTAAACCCACAATCCATTTCTTTTTCATTTATTACCCTCCATATTTGACCTATCTTTACAAACGTCTAACTCTTTTGTTTTGGTTGAACATGACAAAATTATGATTAGCAGCTAGAAAAATGTAAACAAAAAAACTCCCATCCTTCTTTATAAAAGGACGAGAGCTTGCCGTTTAGCTATCGCGGTACCACCTTAATTGGCTTTGTAAAAAAGCCCACTTTCCCAGTACTATCATACTGTCACGCTATAACAGGCGTCCCTGAATTGATCTTAACTTATTCAACCAATCTGTTCAAAGGCCATTTTCCTTTTCCTATCACTATCTCTTTCCACCAAGCGAGACTCTCTTTAAGCTATCAAAAAAGTACTTTCCTTATCATCACATTTTGTCAATTAATGTTTGTAAAAGGATTATATCATATAATTTATTTTAGTCAATAAAAAGAGGGATAAAAAAAGTCACACTATCATTCGAAAGTGATAATGTCCTAAGTAGGTCGAAAGACAAAATGTCCCAAAATGATAAAATAACTTTATGAAAAGGATAAATCTAACAATGAATGAAACCAAAAAGTATCAAGTTATTAAAGCTGTCGCTGAAAATAAAAAACAAAAAAAGAGAGCTAGTGTTGAACTTAATTTATCTATACGACAAATTAACCGTTTAGTGAAATCATACAGGGAAAATGGTAAATCAGCATTTGTCCATAAAAATCGAGGGAGAAAAAATAAGCACTCTGTGCCTGAAAAAGTAAAACAACAAATAATCACTAGTTATCAATCGTTTAGTATTAAACCAAATATTAAGCATTTTACTGAAATACTGAAAAACGACCATCATATCTGTTATACAGATACTACAATTAGAAGCATCCTGTACAAAGAAAAAATACTTTCACCAAAGGCTCAAAAAAAGACAAAAAGAAGACTCAAACAATTAATAAAGCAAGAAGGTCAACAAACCAAACAATCAGAGAACCTATTGGTTCCAAGAGCTGAAGACTACCTAGAACTCCCTGAAAAGACCCATCCTAGTCGACCTAGAAAAAAATACAAAGGAGAATTAATTCAATTAGATGCTAGTTCATATAATTGGTTTGGAAATCAAATAACTCATCTTCATTTAGCTATTGACGACGCATCAGGTAATATTGTTGGCGCTTATTTTGACCAACAGGAAACGCTCAATGGTTATTACCATGTTCTTCATCAAATTCTGACAAAACAAGGGATTCCTGCCACTTTTCTAACAGATAAACGAACCGTCTTTGAGTACAACAGAAAATCAACAAAAGCTGTAGAAGAAGATACGTTCACGCAGTTTGGGTTTGCTTGTCATCAATTAGGTATTGACATAAAAACATCCTCTATTCCTCAAGCAAAAGGTCGTGTAGAACGTTTAAATGGGACAGTGCAATCAAGATTGCCTGTTGATCTTGAGATAGCAAATATACATTCTATAGAGGAGGCTAATCAATTTCTATCTGTATGGATTCGAAAGTTTAATCGACAATTTGGTCACAAAACTGCAGAAAGTGTTTATGAAACTTCTCCTACAACAGCTGAAATTAATTTATTACTAGCTACTGTCTCTCATCGTATAGTCGATAATGGCCATCATATTAAGTATCAAAATAAATTTTATCTTCCAACGGAAGGTGGTAGCGACAAATATTTTACAAGGAAAACGAAAGCATTAATTATAAAAGCTTTTAACGGGGAGATTTATGTTAATATAGCAGAAAAAATTTATCCTACTAGACGATTAAAAAACCACGAGACCTATTCAAAAGAGTTTGATGGGGTTTCTTCAGATATAAAAAAAGAAAGACGCAAGTACATTCCACCACAGTCACATCCGTGGAAACTTGAGTCTTTCAAAAGGTATCTTCAAAGTATTGACCGTACTATCGAAGAATATGAGGCTGAAAAAACAGCCTGAAACAAAAAGTACCTTATTTTACCAATAATGGTCACATTAGTGCAAGTTTTACGCAGTAAAGATTGCGCTAATGTGAGCCCTCATTTTGGGACATTTTTATTTTCGATTGACATAAAAAGAGGGATAAAAAAAGTCACACCCATTTTAGGCATGACTAGATAACATCTTATTTTTTTAACTCAACAACCAAATAGCGATGGGGTTCATTACCTTCAGAATGTGTTTTTATATCTTTTTCATTAGACAAAAGGGAATGAACTTGTTTACGTTCAAAGGCTGGCATTGGTTCTAAAAACACTGGCTGGGAAGTATTTCTTACCTTATTGACAGCTTGGTGAGCTAATCTTTTCACCACTATCTCACGTCTTTCACGGTAATCACCGACATTTACAATAACAGTTAAACGATTTTTAACCAATCGATGAATATAAACTTGTGATAAATATTGAATAGCATTTAATACTTTTCCATGCTTCCCGATCAACAAACCTTTTTTGTCTGTATCTAAGTGAAACACGACTTGATTATCATCTCTTTGTACTCGAACCATTGCTGGTGCTCCCAATGCTTTTGTCATGTCTGTTAGATACAATGATAATTCTGTAATCGCGTCATCAAGTGAAACATCTTTTGATGAGGAAACTGGTACTGACTTATCTTCTTCCACTATTTCCGAGTGTGTAACAGTGACAGGTTCTTCAATAACTTCTGTGGCTATGTTGTCTTCTACTACTTCAACAATTTCTTCCACTTCTGGTTCTTTGGCAACAACTGAAACAACGGCTTCTTTCTTACCAATACCTAAAAACCCTTTTTTTCCCTCTTCAATAATGGAGATATCCGCATCGACACGATTTAGATCAAGTGAAGCCAAACCTTTTTTTATGGCTTGATCAACATTTTCTCCTGTAAATGTAGGCATAATACGAACCCCCTCAGTTTATTTTTTTCGTTTTTTTGAAGTATTTGCTTTACGCAATGCTTTTTCTAATTCTCTTTTTCGCTGTTCTTCTGCTTCTTGTTCACGTCTAAGTTTATATGGATTATTAATCAACAACGTTTGTAATACTTGGAACGCATTTGATATTACCCAATAAAGTGATAAACCGCTAGCTAATTTAACACCCATAAATAAAATCATTAAAGGCATCACATAATTCATCGCCTTCATCGCACCTTGAACATTTGATTGGCTCATTGTTGTTAATCTTGTACTAATAAAAGTAAAGATAGCAGCTAGAATCGGTAAGATATATGTTGGATCTGGCTTACCTAGCTCTAACCATAAAAATGTTCCTTGTGTTAATTCTGGTATACGAGAAATTGCTTGCCACAATGCCATCATAATTGGTAACTGAACTAATAAAGGTAAACAGCCTGACAACGGATTAACTCCTGCATCGCTATATAAACGTTGCTGCTCTTCTTGTAACTTTCTAACTGTTTCCGAATCTTTTGATGCATATTTTTCTTGTAACTCTTTTAATTTCGGTTGTAATTCTTGCGTTTTACGCATACTTTTTGTTTGGTAATGCATCAATGGTAATAGAATAATTCTAATAATAATGGTAAAGATGATAATCCCAATCCCTGGATTTCCAAAAGATAACGCTTTAATTGCCTCACCAAAATAATACACAATATATCTATCCCATACACCAGCACTACTTTGATTGATTTCCCCTGTACCACATCCTGTCAAAATCAAGACAAGAACAAACATGGACAGAATAAACACCCATTTTTTCTTATTTTTCACTGACTAACCCTCTCTTATTTCATTAAATTAGCTAATTTAAACACGTGTACGATATTTTTCTTCACTTCTTCGAAAGATAAGTTAATGACTTGAGGTCTTGCAATTAATACAATATTGTAATTCGGCTGAATCATCTCTTTCATGTCGTATAAAGAAGTTCGTATTAATCGTTTCACATAATTACGTGTTACAGCATTTCCTACTTTTTTACCTACAGACAAGCCTACACGAAAATGAGTGTTTTCAGGTGATTCATAGACGTACACTATAAAATTTCTGTTGGCAAAAGATTGCTTATTCTCAATGATTTGTTGAAACTCTTTTTCTTTTTTAATTCGATACGCTTTTTTCATATTAAACCACTCTTATCATAGCATAAAGTCCGCTTTTTTTTAATTTATTATAAAAAAAAATCACTGATTCGTAGAGTCAGTGATTTATGCTGCTAATACTTTTCTTCCTTTACGACGTCTACTTGCTAATACACGGCGACCGTTTTTAGTACTCATACGTTTGCGGAACCCATGAACTTTTTGACGTTTACGTTTTTTTGGTTGATATGTTCTTTTCATCTTCATACACCTCCTATAAACTAATATGCTTTCTAAATAATCACATTAGACAGACTATGACATTATACAAATAAATATCCCCTTTTGTCAACTATATTAAGACTCTTCTTAATATATACTTATCCACAAAATATAAAATCTAATAACATCCCTGTTAAAAAATGATAAGTAATAAAAAAAAGATATATACTTAATCATGAGTTATCAACAACCACACAGCTATTTAAAAGTTATCAACAGTTTTTCTAAATCCTGTTAACAACTATGTATAAATATTGTTATAACAACGTTTGTATTTGTGTATATCTTGTTAATAAATAAAATTAATAAAAGATATACACAAAATAAAACTAGCTGTGCATATCTTTTATTAAGACTTGATAATAAAATATCCACAACTAAAAAATTCAGTGGAAAACTTTTTTTTTTAGTGCTAGAATATAAAAGACTATATTAGTTAGGGGGATAACTATGCCCGATTTTAATTTTATTTGGCAGGAACTTGTTGAAAACTATCGTAAATCACTAACTTCTCCAAGTTTTAGTGCCTGGATTGATCCTGCAAAACCGATTAATTTGCAAAATAATATATTAACAATCGAACTGCCATCAGATTTACATAAAAATTACTGGGAAAAAAATTTAGCTGCAAAAATTGTAGAAACTGGTTTTGAATTAACAGGTGAAGAAATTACGCCTGTTTTTATTATTCAAGACGATGAGCCTATTGTAACCAAAACACAAAAAGATTCTCCCGTAGAATTACCAAACATTGTCAAAAAAAATAGTAAAAAAGCGTTACTAAACTCTAAATATACCTTTGACACCTTCGTCATAGGAAAAGGAAATCAGATGGCTCATGCGGCTGCATTAGTTGTTTCAGAAGACCCTGGAGCCACATATAATCCACTATTCTTCTATGGTGGTGTAGGACTAGGGAAAACACATCTAATGCATGCTATTGGACACCAAATGTTGGCAAATAATGTTGACGCTAAAATAAAATATGTGACAAGTGAGTCATTTGCAAATGACTATATTAATTCAATTAAAAACAGTACTTCTGAAGATTTTAGGCAAGAATATCGTAATGTAGATTTACTACTAGTTGATGATATTCAGTTTTTTGCTGATAAAGAGGGGACACAAGAAGAATTTTTCCATACATTCAATACACTTTATAACGAGGGACATCAAATTGTATTGACTAGTGATCGTTTACCAAATGAAATTCCAAAATTACAAGAGCGATTAGTTTCAAGATTTGCTTGGGGGTTATCAGTAGACATAACACCTCCTGATTTAGAAACGCGTATTGCCATTTTGCGTAAAAAAGCAGATGCAGAAGGATTAGAAATTCCAGACGATACATTATCCTATATCGCTGGTCAAATAGATTCAAATATACGTGAATTAGAAGGTGCCCTAGTACGTGTACAAGCTTTTTCAACAATGAAAGGACAAGATATTACAACTAGTCTTGCTGCTGATGCATTAAAAAGTTTAAAACCTTTGAAAGAAAAAAGTGAATTATCTATTTTAGGTATTCAAGAAGAAGTATGTAAGTATTATCATCTGCAATTAAAAGATTTAAAGGGGAAAAAACGTGTCAAAACCATCGTTGTTCCTAGACAAATCGCTATGTATTTATCTCGTGAATTAACAGATAATTCTTTACCAAAAATTGGCGCAGAATTTGGTGGTAAAGATCATACGACAGTCATACATGCACATGAAAAAATTCAACAATTAATTGAAAAAGATATAACTATACAAAAAGAAGTAAATGATATTAAACAAAAACTTCTTTGAAAAGCTGTGGAAAAAAACAAAATTTAATATTGATTTATCCACAGCTTTTCAACAAGCTGAATCCTTTACCAGTTATCCACAAAAAGGGTTTATCCACAGTATGAACAGCACCTACTACTACTACTATTTTATATAATATTAATTAAAAGGAGATCTCTTAATGAAAGTTACCCTAAATAGATCAGCATTTTTAGAAGAATTAGCTACAGTTCAACGAGCTATTTCAGGTAAAACAACTATTCCTATTTTAACAGGAGTAAAATTAACGATTACAGAATCAGGTTTAACTCTTACAGGAAGTAATGCTGATATATCTATTGAAACATTTTTAAATGTAAACAATGAAAAAGCGAATATGTTAATTGAATCAACTGGCTCTATTGTAATTCAAGCTCGCTTTTTTAATGAAATCATCAAAAAATTACCCGAGCAAACATTAACATTAGAATTAATAGAAAATAATCAAGTCATTATTACATCAGGTAAAGCTTTATTTAATGTTAATGGATTAAATGCAGAGAGTTACCCTCAATTACCTATTGTAGATGATAAAACAAGCTTCAAATTACCTGCTAGGGTATTAAATAAACTAATTAGCGAAACTGTTTTCGCAGTATCTTCTCAAGAAAGTAAACCAATACTCACAGGGGTACATTTAACATTGAATAACAGCCAATTGCTAGCTGTGGCAACAGATAGTCATCGACTAAGTCAACGAAAAATTGAATTAGATAATGTAAATCAAGTATTTGATGTCGTTATTCCTGGAAAAAGTTTACTCGAATTATCACGTTCTTTTAAAGATGAAGAAGAATTAGTTGATATATCTATAATGGATAATCAAATTTTATTTAGAACAGAGACTATGAACTTTTATTCTCGATTATTAGAAGGTAATTATCCAGATACAAATCGATTAATACCTACAAGTTTTAATACAGAAATAAACTTTAATGTTTCTAATCTTTTATCAGCAATAGATAGAGCATCTTTATTGTCTCATGAGGGTCGAAATAATATAGTCAAACTGTCAATCGATTCAGAGAATGTTACTATATATGGAAATTCACCAGAAATTGGAAATGTAGAGGAGAAATTATCTTACTTAGAAGTTGAAGGAGAACCTATAGTTATATCTTTTAATCCAGATTATATGAAGGCATCATTAAAATCATTTGGTGATATTGATATTACAATTCGTTTTATTTCACCTATTCGTCCCTTTACATTACAACCTAAAGATGGAGACATTGAATTTATTCAATTAATTACCCCTGTCCGAACTAATTAAATATGAATTCCTCACTTATAACGTGAGGTTTTTTTATAAAAAGATCAAATTTAACGGAAAATGAAGAGATTAAAAGGAAGGTAATAACATGACTATTTATGATTATGTTGCCACATTGGATAATGGTGAAACTTACTCTATGGAACGATATAAAGGAAAAGTGATGATGATTGTTAATACAGCTACTAAATGTGGTTTAGCTTCACAATTTAAGGAGTTAGAAGAAATTTATCAAACATATAAAAATCAAGATTTTATTGTATTAGGATTCCCATCAGATCAGTTTCATCAAGAATTAAAAGATAGTAAAAAAGCAAGCCAAACTTGTCGAATGACGTATGGAGTAAGTTTTCCAATGCATGAAATATCCAAAGTTAATGGAGCATATGCCAATCCAATTTTTGATTATTTAGTTGGAGGAACATTTGGTTTTTTAGGTAATAAAATCAAGTGGAATTTTACAAAATTTTTAGTAGATAAAAATGGAAATGTCGTAAAACGTTTTGCACCTATGGATAAGCCAGAAAAAATGATTCCTTATATTAATAGCTTACTTGAAGAATAATTTTATCAGTCATTCTTTCAAATTCTAAAACAAAGTATTGATCGCTTCGATACTTTGTTTTTTTTGTTAAAGTAAAAATGCGTATGAAAAGCAAATTAATTTCGCATATCTAAATTCTAAAATAATCTACTTCATTTAATTTAATAACTAACTTTTATTCGTACTGTCGAATTTTATAAAAATATTCATTATTTTACGTTCTAAGAGATTTAGACTTAAAAATGAAAAAAGTATCGATTTATTCTATATATGCTTAAAAAACGATTTTACCAAAGAAAATTTGTTTTTAGACTGTAAAAAGGGTATAATGTAAGTAACCGTAAATTGAAACAGAGAAGGTGAAAATTTGTGAAAAAGGCATTTAAATTAAAGACAGAATACATGACTCTTGGTCAATTTTTAAAAGAAGTTGATGTGATTTCAAGTGGTGGAATGGCTAAGTGGTTTTTACAAGAGAATACAGTATTTGTAGATGGAGAACCAGAAAACCGTCGTGGCAGAAAATTATATGCAGATATGATGATAGAAATACCTGATGTAGGTACTTTTTTTATGGAAAAAAATACATTGGATGAAGAGTAATCATGCAACTAAATCAAATTGCCTTAACAAATTATCGTAATTATAATCAGTTAACATTAGATTTTTCACCTAAATTAAATGTATTTGTAGGAGATAATGCACAAGGTAAGACAAATTTATTAGAAAGTATCTATGTCTTATCATTAACAAAGAGTCATAGAAGTAATCATGAAAAAGAGTTAATTCAATGGAAAAAAGAATTTGCTCGAATTGAGGGGAATATCAGTAAAAAAAATGGGGACATTGATTTAACGATGATTGTTTCTAACAAAGGTAAAAAGACAAAAATAAATGGATTAGAACAGACCAAATTGAGCCAGTATATAGGCTATTTAAACGTCATATTATTTGCCCCTGAAGATTTATCCTTAGTGAAAGGCTCACCACAACATCGTCGAAAATTTCTTGATATGGAAATTGGACAAATCAACTCACAATATTTGCATCACTTAAGTAATTACCAATCTGTTTTGAAACAGCGCAACCAGTATCTAAAAAAATCAGCTTATAATAAAACACATGATGCAGTGTACTTAGATGTATTGAATGAACAATTAGCACAAGAAGGAAGTTTTGTGCTCTTTTCACGTTTGTATTTTATTGGATTATTAGAGAAATGGGCAAATACAATTCATGAGAGTATTTCATATGGTAAAGAAAAACTCAACATTACTTATAAAACATCTCTAGTGTTGACAGAAGAGATGACTCAAGAAGAGCTATATCATTTACTCATGAAAGAACTTAAACAATCAGAAGCAAGAGATTTAGCTCAATTAACAACAAGTGTTGGTCCACACAGAGATGATTTAGTTTTTATGGTTAATGGACAAAATGTTCAAACTTATGGTTCTCAAGGTCAACAACGAACAACAGCTTTGAGTGTTAAGCTAGCGGAAATTGAGTTAATTAATGATGAAATTGGTGAATATCCTATTTTATTATTGGATGATGTTTTAAGTGAATTAGATGATGCAAGGCAAGTACAATTGATGGAATTTATTGATAATAAACTCCAAACATTTTTAACAACAACGAGTGTGTCGCACTTAAATGATAAATTAAACATTAAACCTGAAGTATTCTATGTAACAAATGGAGAAGTAGAAAGGATGAGTGAAGACGTTGACGGATAAACAAGTAAACGAAGGCCAAGCTTCAGCATATGATGCAAGTCAAATTCAAGTCTTAGAAGGATTAGAAGCGGTAAGAAAGCGCCCAGGAATGTATATTGGATCGACCGGTCCACAAGGTTTGCACCACTTAGTATGGGAAATTGTCGATAACTCGATTGACGAGGCGTTAGCAGGGTATTGTACAGAAATTAATGTCACGATTGAAGAAGACAACAGTATCACAGTCAAAGATAATGGACGTGGTATTCCAGTAGGGATTCAAGAAAAAACGGGACGACCAGCTGTTGAAACCGTCTTTACAGTCTTACACGCTGGAGGAAAATTTGGCGGTGGGGGTTATAAAGTCTCAGGTGGTTTACATGGTGTAGGTTCATCCGTTGTAAACGCGTTATCTGAATCACTTAATGTTAAAGTTCATGTTGATGGGAAAATTCATCATCAAGAATTTAAGCGAGGAAAAGTTGTAGATGACTTAGAAGTAATTGGTGAAACAGACCATCGTGGAACAGTTGTTAACTTTAAACCGGATGCTGAAATTTTTAAAGAAACAACCGTTTTTGAATATGATAAATTAGCAACGCGTATTCGTGAATTAGCTTTCTTAAATCGAGGGTTACGTATTAGTATTACTGATAAACGTGTGAGTCCTGAAAAAGAAGAATCTTACCACTACGAAGGTGGGATTAAGAGTTATGTTGAGTATTTAAATGCTGGGAAAACAGTTCTTTTTCCAGATCCAATTTACACAGAAGGTGAACAACAAGATATTAGTGTTGAAGTAGCAATCCAGTACACTGACGATTACCATACTAATTTGTTGAGTTTTGCTAATAATATCCATACCTATGAAGGGGGAACACATGAGTTTGGTTTTAGAACTGCTTTAACACGTGTGATTAATGATTATGCAAAACGTCAAAAATTATTAAAAGAAAATGACGAAAATTTAAGTGGGGATGATGTACGTGAAGGAATGACAGCTGTTATTTCTATCAAACATCCAGAACCACAATTTGAAGGACAAACAAAAACGAAATTAGGTAACTCTGAAGTAAGAACAGTTACAGATCGATTATTCTCAGAAGCCTTTAATAAATTTTTGTTAGAAAATCCTGATGTAGCAAAACGCGTCGTTGAAAAAGGAATTTTAGCATCTAAAGCTCGTTTGGCAGCTAAAAGAGCACGTGAAGTAACACGACGTAAGGGAGCTCTTGAAATTAGTAGTTTACCTGGTAAGTTAGCTGATTGTTCAAGTCGTGATCCTGAGAAAAGTGAATTATATATTGTCGAAGGGGATTCTGCGGGAGGATCAGCAAAAACTGGTCGTGACCGTAAGTATCAAGCCATTTTACCTATTCGTGGGAAAATCTTAAACGTCGAAAAAGCAAGCATGGAAAAAATATTGGCCAATGCAGAAATTCGTTCACTATTTACAGCAATGGGAACGGGGTTTGGTGGCGATTTTGATGTATCAAAAGCACGTTATCATAAATTAATTATCATGACCGATGCCGACGTCGATGGGGCACATATTAGAACCCTTTTATTAACGCTATTTTATCGTTATATGCGTCCAATTGTTGAAGCTGGATATGTCTATATTGCTCAGCCGCCATTATATGGAGTAAAACAAGGGAAAAAGATTACATATATTCAACCTGGAAAAGATGCAGACGAAAGATTAGCACAAGCAGTCGCCGATCTTCCAGCGACACCAAAACCAAGTATTCAACGTTATAAAGGTCTAGGTGAGATGGATGACCATCAATTGTGGGATACAACAATGGATCCAGCCAAACGTACAATGTTACGCGTAACAGTTGAAGATGCTGCTAAAGCAGATGCTGTGTTTGATATGTTGATGGGGGATAAAGTAGAACCCCGTCGTGAGTTTATCGAGGCCAATGCACATTATGTTAAGAATTTAGATATTTAAGTAAGGGAGATACGTTCATGTCTGAAGAAATCAGAGAAAATATTCAAGATATTAATTTGACACAAGAAATGGAAGAGTCCTTTATTGATTATGCCATGAGTGTCATTGTGTCTCGTGCGTTACCAGACGTAAGAGATGGATTAAAACCTGTTCATCGTCGTATTTTATATGGGATGAATGAAATGGGTGTAACACCTGATAAGGCACATAAAAAATCAGCACGTATCGTTGGGGATGTTATGGGTAAATACCATCCTCATGGTGATAGTGCGATTTATGAATCCATGGTGCGTATGGCTCAACCATTTAGTTACCGTAACATGTTAGTTGATGGGCATGGTAACTTTGGCTCTGTCGATGGTGACGGGGCTGCCGCGATGCGTTATACGGAAGCTCGTATGAGTAAGATTGCGATTGAAATGTTACGTGATATCAATAAAAATACCGTTAATTTCCAAAAGAATTATGATGAAACTGAAAGAGAACCAGAAGTATTACCTGCACGATTTCCTAACCTTCTAGTTAATGGGACAACTGGTATTGCGGTTGGTATGGCGACGAATATACCACCGCATAACTTATCTGAAGTCATTGATGCGTTGAAGTTGTTGATGGATAATAAAGAAGTAACAACGAATGAATTAATGGAAGCTCTACCTGGTCCAGATTTCCCAACTGGTGGACTTGTTATGGGAAAATCTGGTATTCGTAAAGCTTATGAGACTGGTAGAGGCTCAATTATTGTTCGTGCTAAAGTGGATATTGAAGAAAAATCTAATGGCCGCGAACGCATCATTGTAACAGAAATTCCATATATGGTGAATAAGGCAAAACTAGTTGAACGTATTGCTGAGTTACATCGTGAAAAACGAATCGAAGGTATTACTGATTTAAGAGATGAATCATCACGTGAAGGTATGCGTATTGTCATCGAGATTCGTCGAGATACAAGTGCATCTGTTGTGTTGAATAATTTATACAAATTAACCTCACTACAAACAAGTTTTGGTTTTAATATGCTAGCCATTGTGAAAGGTGTGCCGAAAGTTTTAGGATTAAAATCAATTCTAGAATATTATCTAGAACATCAAGAAGAAGTCATTGTTCGTCGTACAGAATTTGATAAACAAAAAGCAGAAGCACGTGCTCATATCTTAGAAGGATTGAGAATTGCGTTAGATCATATTGATGAAATTATTAAAATTATCCGTGCATCTGATTCTGATGATGTGGCAAAAGCAACTTTGATGGAACAGTTTGATTTATCGGATAGACAATCACAAGCAATTTTAGATATGCGTTTACGTCGTTTAACTGGTTTAGAACGTGAAAAAATCGAAGCGGAATACCAAGATTTATTAGTATTAATTGCTGATTTGAAAGACATATTAGCTAATCATCATAGAGTACTTGAAATCATCGCTGAAGAGCTTGATGAAGTACAACGTAAATATGGTGATGATCGTCGTACAGAATTATTAGTCGGCGAAGTATTGAGCCTTGAAGATGAGGACTTAATTGAAGAAGAAGATGTCGTGATTACATTAACTCATAATGGCTATATTAAACGCTTGCCAAGTACAGAATTCCGTACGCAAAATCGTGGTGGACGTGGTGTACAAGGTATGGGCGTGCATGATGATGATTTTGTAGAAAACTTATTGTCATGTTCGACACATGATACGTTATTATTCTTTACTGATACAGGTAAAGTCTATCGTGCCAAAGGATATGAAATTCCTGAGTATGGTCGTACAGCTAAAGGAATTCCAGTGATTAACTTGTTAGGCATTGATTCGTCTGAAAAAATTGAAGCGATTATCAATGTTGAAGGTAAAGCTGATTCGAATCAATATCTATTCTTCACAACTAAGCTAGGAACGGTAAAACGTACTTCAGTTCAAGAGTTTGCTAACATCAGGACAAATGGATTGAAATCTATTGGCTTAAAAGATGGGGATTCATTAATCAACGTAGCTTTGACTAATGGTGATGATACAATCATTATTGGAACTAACTTAGGTTATTCAGTTACCTTTAAAGAAGAAGCGGTGCGTTCAATGGGACGTAGTGCTGCTGGAGTTCGTGGTATTCGTTTAAGAGAGCATGATTATGTTATTGGCATGGATATTTTAAAACCAGACATGGAAGTATTAGTTATTACTGAAAATGGTTATGGCAAGAGAACACATGCTAAAGAGTATCCAATTAAAGGTCGTGGCGGTAAAGGGATCAAGACCGTCAATATTACTGAAAAAAATGGTCATCTTGTCGGCTTAACAACTGTTAGTGGCGAAGAAGACATCATGTTAGTAACGAACAAAGGTGTTATCATCCGTTTTGAATTGAATTCAGTTTCTCAAACTGGACGTTCAACCCAAGGTGTCCGCTTGATTCGTTTAGAAGAAGATGCTTTAGTATCTACTATGGCGACAATTGAAGTTGAAGAAGATGAGGAAACTATTGTCTCAGAAGAAATTGAAATTGAAGTCACAGAAGAAGTAGAAGAAGAAAATAATTCTGAAGAATAAAAGTAAAACCATTCAAAATATACTGTATTTTGAATGGTTTTTTTACAAAAAAGTTTAAATAAAGGGGTGTATAAATGAATGAAGTAGGATTTATAGGACTAGTTTTTATAGGAGTGATTTGTTTTATTATATTTGTAAGCATGAAAGAACGCCGAAGATACCGACAAATGATTCAAAAGAGATGGGGAAAAGATCCATCTGCGTATCACTCTCCAAATGAGGAGTACTTGACTGAAGCAACGTATTACCTACTTAGTATGATGAATAGGAAAGACAATGTTAATTCAGCTACTTGGCATGATTTAGACATGTTTGACGTGTTTAAAAAGATAAATTTAACCTATAGTAAATATGGTGAAGACATGCTCTACTCATCTTTAAAGTCAGTGGAATTAGACTCACCACATCATTATATTGTAGTGGAAGAATGGCAAGACTATCTGGGAAAAAATAATGATGTTAGGGAAGAACTGCAATATCAATTGAATCAATTAGGAAAAAGGTAAACACAAATGGGATTTATCGTTATTTTTCTGATGAGTTAATGCCACTTACTATTTTATCCAGTCCATTTATTAAGATTGCAGCATGTTTACCAATTATATCGCTTTTTCTGATGATACTGACACCTAAAATTGGTTTAGGAATTTTTATTGCATCAATATTTTTCAATGTAGTTTTTTATTTGATTTATAAAGCAAAACTAGAGATGGAATTAATAATGTTATCTTATTTTGTCCAAACAATAGGTATATCGGTTAAAGTATCTAAGCTGTCTTTCATTGAAGATAAAATCAGGCCATTAATTAATCCCTTAAAGTCAGTATTAAAATATGGATTTTTTTTCAGAATAAAATCAGGTAGTGAAGTAGAAGTCTTGATAGAATCAATTTCAGCGATGTTTTTATTACCTTTTGTATCTTTTCAATTGGTGGATAAAAAATTTAGACAACATCAAGATGAGTTACAGGAATTATGTTTATTGTTAGGGAAACTGGATGCTAATTGTGGTGTTTTAAATTTTAGACAAATGAATGAAGGTGATTGGTGTAAACCAGATTTTTCTAATGAAACAGCCATTGAGGTAAAGTCGTTAATTCATCCTTTAATCCAACGACCAGTTGCTAATTCGTTTGATTGTCATAAAACAGTCCTTATAACGGGCTCTAACGCTTCTGGAAAGTCAACCTAAAATCATTAGGTATTAGTTGTATTCTCTCTCAGACGTTAAATATGGCTTTAGCAGATGAGTTTAAGTTAAGACCTGGTCTAGTGATGTCATCTATGGGAGTCAGCGATAGTATTTCTGAAGGTGATAGTTATTTCATGTCTGAAATAAAGTCATTAAAAGAGATGATTGATAGTGTCGCTACGGGGTGTTTTAGCTATTGTTTTATTGATGAGATTTTACGTGGAACGAATACAATCGAACGTATTGGTGCTTCTGCAAATACAATAAAATGGTTGAGTCAGAATGATTGTCTATTATTTGTAGCAACTCATGATGTGGAACTTCCGCATATTTTATCAAAACATTGCGAAATGATTTATTTTTCAGAAACTGTAAGAGATGATCAATTTTCATTTGATTATAAACTAAAAAGAGGTATTAACACACAAAGAAATGCTATTAAATTATTAGATATTGTTGGGTTTCCTAAAGAAATTACCCAGAATGCCACTCATGATATTAAACAGTTTGAAGAAACACATCATTGGCAAGAAGTCGATTAAAATAAAGATATTATAAATTTATATTGCAATGAATCATCTAAAAGTGTATAATTTAATACTGTGAGTAAATGAAAATTTACTCTCCTTGTTCCTTACAAATAAGGAACCTTTAGTCCATAAGGAGGTGAAAATCAATGAGTCAGGTATCAAATTATGAAATCATGTATATAATTCGTCCTAACATTGATGAGGAAGCAAAAAATGCTCTAGTAAATCGTTTCGATTCAATCTTGAAAGATAATGGAGCAGAAGTTTTGGAATCTAAACAATGGGAAAAACGTCGTTTAGCTTACGAAATCCAAAATTTCCGTGAAGGTATCTACCATATCGTTAAAGTTTCTTCTACAGATGCTGCAGCAATCAATGAATTTGATCGTTTAGCAAAAATCAATGATGACATTTTACGTCACATGGTTGTTAAAGAAGAAAACTAATAATGTTTCACGTGAAACATTTATAACGAAAGGAGATTAACCAATGATTAACAATGTTGTATTGGTAGGTAGACTTACTCGCGACCCAGATTTGAGATATACGTCAAATGGTTCTGCCGTAGCCACTTTTAACTTGGCTGTTAATCGTAATTTTACTAATCAAAGTGGAGAACGAGAAGCAGATTTTGTTAACTGTGTGATTTGGAGAAAACCAGCTGAAACTTTAGCAAACTATGCTAAAAAAGGAACTCTTTTAGGAGTTGTTGGCCGTATTCAAACAAGAAACTACGAGAATCAACAGGGACAAAGAGTGTATGTGACTGAAGTGGTTTGTGAGAATTTCCAATTATTAGAATCTAAAAACGCATCAAGTCAAAGACAACAACAATCTGGTGGCTTTGATAACAATGCTGGTGGATTTAATGATTTTTCTCAAAATAATCAAAATACACAATCATCATTTGGCCAATCTTCAAGTAATGACATGCCGAACTTCAATCGTGATAACAGTAATCCATTTGGAAACTCATCATCGATAGACATTTCGGATGACGATTTACCATTCTAATAATAGAGGAGGGCATAAAATGGCAGCTCAACAAAGAAGAGGCGGACGCCGTCGTCGTAAAGTATGTTACTTTACAGCTAACCATATTGATCATATTGATTATAAAGATGTTGAATTATTATCACGCTTTGTTTCAGAACGTGGTAAAATTTTACCTCGTCGTGTGACAGGTACATGTGCTAAACATCAACGTAAATTAACGATTGCAATTAAACGTGCAAGAATTATGGGATTATTACCATTCGTTAGTGAAGACTAATTAAAATCAATCAAAAGACATTCTAATGAATGTCTTTTTTTTGTTTCACGTGAAACAATGAAGAATAGTTTAGAAATACTATGGATTATGGTAAAATGATAAGAGTATATAACTAGAATCGTTAGGAGAGTGGATATAGATGAAAGTTATCTTTTTAGAAGATGTTAAAGGAAAAGGAAAAAAAGGAGAAGTGAAAGATGTTGCCGTAGGGTATGCACAAAACTTTTTGATAAAAAAAGGATTAGCTAAAGAAGCAACATCTCAAAGCTTAAGTGAATTAAAAGGAAAAGAAAAAGCTAAAGCAAAAGAAGATGCTGAGATTTTAGAGGAAGCGAAACAATTAAAAGAAAAATTTGAATTTGAAGGTTTTGAAGTTATTATAAAGTCAAAAGCCGGAGAAGATGGACGCTTATTTGGATCTATTCCTTCAAAACAAGTTGCAGATGGCTTACAAAAGCAACATAACATTAAGGTAGATAAACGTAAAATTGAAATGGAACAACCAATTAAAGCATTAGGTTATACAACTGTTCCAGTGAAATTACATAAAGAAGTGGTCGCAAAACTACGCGTTCATGTTGTAGTTGAGTAACCGGAAATTGAGGGTTGTAATCTATGGAACATATTCAACAAGATAGAGTGCCACCTCAAAGCATCGAGGCAGAACAAGCAGTTTTGGGTTCTGTCTTTTTAAATGCCGATGCTTTGATTGAGGCAATGGAATATATTGATTCAGCAGATTTTTATCGTCGTTCACATCAATTACTTTTTCAAACGATGTTAGATTTAAATAATCGTAATGAAGCAATTGACGTCATTACAATGAAAACAGAACTAGAGCAGAAACAATTAATTGAAGATGTAGGCGGTATTAGTTATTTATCTGAATTGACAACGAGTGTTCCAACTGCAGCAAATGTCGGTTACTATGCAAAAATAGTGGAACAAAAATCATTGCTACGTCGATTAATACAAACAGCTACTGATATTGTAACTAGAGGGTTCGAGCAAGACGAAGATGTGGAATTTATTTTAGATGAAGCTGAACGTCAAATACTGGAAGTGTCAGAAAAAAGAAATAGGAGTGGCTTTTTAGCGATATCTGATGTATTAAGTGACTCCATCGCGCAGATTGAGCAGTTATCACAACAGGGTGACGATATCACGGGATTGCCTACAGGTTATCATGCACTAGATAAAATGACAGCAGGGCTTCAATCGGAAGAATTAATTATTTTAGCAGCTCGTCCAGCGGTAGGTAAGACCGCTTTTGCCTTAAACATCGCACAAAACGTAGGAACTAAAACAGATGAATCAGTTGCTATTTTTAGTCTAGAAATGAGTGCTGAATCGTTAGTAAATCGTATGCTATGTTCAGAAGGTTCTATCGAAGCAAGTCATTTGAAAACGGGTCAATTAACTGATGAAGAGTGGAATAGTCTAATTGTTGCGATGGGTAGTTTGTCACGAGCAAATATTTTTATTGATGATACTCCAGGAATCAAAATATCTGAAATTAGAGCCAAATGCCGAAAATTAGCTCAAGAACAAGGTGATTTGGGATTAATTTTAATAGATTACTTGCAGCTGATTGAGGGAACAGGACGCGAGAACAGACAACAAGAAGTGTCTGAGATTTCACGTCAGTTAAAAAAATTAGCTAAAGAGTTAAAAGTTCCTGTTATTGCGTTATCACAGTTATCACGTGGTGTCGAACAACGACAAGATAAACGTCCCGTATTAAGCGATATTCGTGAATCTGGTTCTATAGAGCAAGATGCAGATATTGTAGCCTTTTTATATCGTGATGATTATTATCAACGAGATGGTGAGGACGGTGATGATGAGCCGGTACAAGAGTCTAATAATATTATCGAAGTTATTATAGAAAAAAATAGAAGTGGTGCAAGAGGAACAGTAGAATTGATGTTTATCAAAGAATATAATAAGTTTACCTCCATTTCACCACGCGAAGAGTTTTGATGTTCGTGATTTGTGATTGAAATGTGTTTTTTTATTTTAAATGTTCTGATTTAGTTGTGTTTGAGGTTTCTTTTTGGTAATATAGTCAAGTAATGAATAAAAGAGAAGAACGGAGTGTTCGTATGTCATCAGTTGTAGTAGTAGGAACTCAATGGGGAGACGAAGGTAAAGGGAAAATCACTGACTTTTTAAGTGAAAATGCAGAAATTATTGCAAGATACCAAGGTGGAGACAATGCAGGCCACACTATTCAATTTGATGGAACAACTTACAAACTCCATTTAATTCCATCTGGTATTTTTTACCAAGATAAAATAAGCGTGATTGGAAATGGCGTAGTAGTGAACCCAAAATCATTGATCAAGGAATTAAACTATTTAAAAGAGCACAATATTCCAACAACTAATTTAAGAATATCAGACAGAGCGCATGTAATTTTGCCATACCATATTCTTTTAGATCAACTTCAAGAAGATGCTAAGGGTGATCAAAAAATCGGAACAACAATTAAAGGGATTGGTCCTGCTTATATGGATAAAGCTGCTCGTGTAGGTATTCGTATAGCTGATTTATTAGATAAAGATATTTTTGAAGAACGTTTGAAAGTGAATTTAGAAGAAAAAAATAAATTATTCACTAAAATATATGAAGTCGATCCAATTTCATTTGAAGAAGTGTTTGACGAATATTATGAGTATGGTCAATTAATCAAAGAATACGTAACTGATACATCAGTTATCTTAAATGAAGCATTAGATAATGGAAAACATGTACTATTTGAAGGTGCTCAAGGAGTTATGCTAGATATTGATCAAGGGACGTATCCATTTGTCACATCATCTAATCCATTAGCTGGTGGTGTAACAATCGGAACAGGTGTCGGTCCTTCAAAAATTGATAAAGTGGTGGGTGTTTGTAAAGCTTATACCTCTCGTGTTGGTGATGGACCATTCCCAACAGAATTATTTGATGAAACAGGACACCAAATTAGAGAAGTAGGTCGCGAATATGGAACAACAACAGGCCGTCCAAGACGTGTTGGTTGGTTTGATAGTGTTGTGATGAGACATTCTAGACGTGTGTCAGGTATTACGAATCTTTCATTGAACTCTATTGATGTATTAACAGGATTACCTGTCATCAAAATTTGTGTAGCTTACGAACTAGATGGTAAAGAAATAACTCATTATCCAGCGAGTTTAAAAGAGTTATCTAGATGTAAACCAATCTATGAAGAATTACCAGGTTGGGAAGAAGATATTACAGGTTGTAAAACATTAGAAGAACTACCAGAAAACGCTAGAAATTATGTTAAACGTGTATCAGAATTAGTTGATGTCCGTATTTCAACGTTCTCTGTAGGTCCAGATAGAACACAAACAAATATCTTAGAAAACGTTTGGGAACAAATTTAAATGCCCAATAAATAGAACAAAAATGGAGAGTTATCGAACTCTCCATTTTTTTATTATATAATAGCGTGAGACCAATAATAGGGAGAAAATAAAAAATGACTTATAAATTTGATTTGTTGGTAGATTCATGTTGTGATTTATCACATGAACTGTTGCAAGAAACAGGTATTCGAAAAATAAGTATGACAATCCAATTAGATGGTAAAGAGTATCTTGATGATTTTCAAGAAACGCTTGATTATGAATGGTTTATGTCTGAATTAAAAAATGGTGCAACACCAACGACCTCACAAATTAACATTGGCAATTATTTAGATATTTTTAGAGATTACGCTTCAGGCAATCAACCGTTACTTTATGTTTGCTTCTCTTCAGGGCTTAGTGGTTCATATAATAATGCACTCACAGCTTTAGCTATGTTGGAAGAAGAAAGTGGCAGTAGTGTGCCTATTACTATAGTTGATTCATTAGCGGCTTCTTTAGGAGAAGGACTAATCATAGAGAATGTCTTATCACTTAGACGACAAGAAAAAGAAATATCAGAAGTTTTAGATTGGCTTAAGACTAATATACCGCGTGTTCATTCATGGGTGACGGTTGATGACTTAAAACATTTGGAACGTGGTGGAAGAATTTCGAAAACGAGTGCTGTGATTGGTAGTATGATTAAAGTTAAACCAATTATTTGTATGAATGCAGAAGGAAAATTAATTAATACCGGAAAAGTTAGAGGACGCAAACATTCTCTTGATAAGATTGTGGAGTTAACGAAAGATACGATAGAAAATGAAACAACACAAGATATTTTGATTGCATACGCTGGGGATGAAGAGTCAGGAGAAGCATTAAAAAGAATATTAGAAGAAAAAATTAATGTGCAGAGTATCTCAGTGCGCCGAATGGGACCAACTATTGCTAGTCATACAGGATATGGCGCATTAGCTATTTTTTCATTTGGTAAAGAAAAATAAATAACCAAACAGACATCCATTAATTAACGGTAATAGATGTCTGTTTTGTTATTATATTATCTATTTATTATGATAAATAGTATAATTATGTCATCATTAAAATTAGGAGTTGCGATATATGGAGTTTTTTACATACAATTATTTTGTTAATCAATCTAGTAACAGCCATATTTATCAATATTTATTAGTTATATTGGCTTTGATAATTATTCTATTATTGATTCTAAGGCGTTCAAAAAATAAAAGTCGATTAAAATATCGTGATTTGATTATTCTATTATCATTACTTTTAGTCTTTTTAATAGGAATTCAGACAAATGACTATCAAAAAGGTAAGGCAGAAAAAGGAAACTACTCTCAGATGCTTTTCTTTTTAGATGCAGTTAGTAAGAAAAAATTAGTTGATCCTGAAACAATCAGCGTGAATTATAAGTATTTAAAAGATGAGATGGTACTTAAAATAAATAATAAGTATTATCAGGTAAACTTTAACAGTGATTTTACAACATTTAAACTAGAAGAGACAGTGTTAGTCAATGATGAATCAATCAAGGTAACAGGGAAGTGATGAGAAAATGAAAGAGTATTTAGATATAGGAATTAAGTTAGCTATAGGGATTATTACATTGATTTTTCAGATGAATTTATTAGGAAAAGCTAATTTGGCGCCAACGTCACCACTAGATCAATTACAGAACTTTGTTTTAGGGGGAATTATAGGTGGGATGATATACAATGCTCAAATATCAATCTTACAATACTTTCTGGTGTTGGTGATGTGGACATTTTTAGTAACATTGTTTAAATATTTAAAAGAGAATGTTGCGATTGTAAAAAAAATGATAGATGGATATCCCACAACATTGATAAAAAACGGCAAAGTATTGGTAGATGAATGCAGTAAAAAAGGCATTTCCGCTAATGATTTAATGTTTAAATTAAGACAAGCCAATGTCTATGAAACACGTTCAGTAAAACGTGCAATCCAAGAACAGAATGGTCAGCTGACTATTATTTTATATGGCGAGGAAAATGTTAAATACCCTATAATTACGAATGGATACATTAATCAGGAAGTATTAGAAATGATTGAACGAGATGAATCTTGGTTATTTAATGAATTAAATAAACAGGGAGTAGAAATTCAAAATGTTTACTTAGGTGAATGGATAAATGGTGAGTTAATTCTTAGTTTATATGATTAAAAAAGAGGCTGACCCAAAAGTCTTAAAATAGAAAAATCCCATGAAATCAGTTTATTAAAACACTGACTTCATGGGATTTCTATTTTGTTAGTTTAGTGATTTTCATTTAAAAAGTTACTTTTTGATCAGCCACTTTTATTTGAATATCTTTTTTAATTGCTCTTTTACTGTCTCATTTTCTAAGAACTCATCATAGGTTGTTTCTGCACGGTCAATTACACCTTGATCTGACACTGCGATGATACGATTTGCAGTTGTTTGGATAAACTGGTGGTCATGTGACGAAAAAAGAATAGAACCGCTAAAGGCGATTAAGCCATCATTTAGAGCTGTAATTGATTCTAAGTCTAAATGGTTGGTTGGATCATCTAATACAAGTACGTTTGACTTAGATAACATTAGTTTCGACAACATACAACGTACTTTTTCTCCCCCAGATAACACATTAACAGGTTTTAATACATCTTCGCCTGAGAAAAGCATACGTCCTAAGAAACTACGTAAAAATGTATTATCATTTTCTTCTTTTGAAGCATATTGGCGTAACCAATCCACGATGGTCATATCATTGTTGAATTCTTCTGTTGTGTCTTTAGGTAGATAAGCTTGAGATGTTGTAACACCCCAACGAACCGAACCAGTATCTGGCTCCATTTCACCCATAATAATTTTGAAAAGAATAGTCGTTGCGATATCATCTTTTGCAATAAAGGCTACTTTATCATCTTTTCTTAGTGTAAATGAGATATTGTCTAGAATTTTCTTCCCATCAATTGTTTTTGACACATTTTCAACTTGCAATAAGTCATTTCCAATTTCACGTTCTGGGTTAAATCCTACAAATGGGTAACGACGTGATGATGGTTGGATATCATCTAGTTCAATTTTATCTAACATTTTTTTACGAGAAGTTGCTTGTTTAGATTTAGAAGCATTGGCACTAAATCTTGCAATAAAGGCTTGTAATTCTTTGACTTTTTCTTCTTTTTTCGCATTTTGATCTGCTTGAAGTCTAGCAGCTAACTGGCTAGACTCTAACCAGAAATCATAGTTCCCAACGTATAGCTTAATTTTTCCGAAATCTAAATCAGCCATGTGTGTACATACCTTGTTTAAGAAATGACGGTCATGGGAAACCGTAATAACAGTATTGTCAAAGTTGATTAAAAATTCTTCTAACCATGCGATAGACTCTCTATCAAGACCATTTGTTGGCTCATCTAGTAGTAATACATCAGGTTGGCCAAATAGTGCTTGAGCAAGCAATACCTTTACTTTTTGTCCGGCTGTTAGTTCACTCATTTTCAGACTATGTAAGTCTTCTGTGATATTTAAACCTTGTAGTAAACTTGCCGCTTCTGGTTCAGCTTCCCAACCATTTAATTCCGCAAATTCTCCTTCAAGTTCAGCTGCTTTAATCCCATCTTCATCAGAAAAATCTTCTTTCATGTAGATGGCATTTTTTTCTTGCATCACTTCATAAAGACGTTTATGTCCCATTATAACAGTATCTATCACCGTTTCGTCCTCATAGTCAAAATGATTTTGTTTAAGTGTTGCTAATCGCTCATCAGGTCCTAAAGCAACATATCCTGTGGTTGGTTCAATTTCATTTGAAAGTATCTTTAAGAAAGTTGACTTTCCAGCACCATTTGCACCAATTAATCCATAACAATTTCCTGGTGTGAATTTTATATTTACATCGTCGAATAGTTTTCTATCCGGGAATTGTAAACTTACATCTGAAACAGTAATCAAAATAAATCCCTCACTTTTTCTTTATTAATGTTGTTGTAATGTCTATCGTATCTCCCCGATTATATCGGGTTTAAACACTTGGTGCAACCATATGAATAAAAAGAACCTTAATCAAGGAAATGATTAAGGTTTAAAACGTTCTTTGTAAAATCGATTTTGTAATAGTATAGATTATTTCTTTAGTGTTTTGTTTATTATTAGGAAGAGATTGGATGCCGTCTAGAGCACGATTTGTGTAGTGAGATGCTAATTCATAGGCTTTTTCTACACCATGGCAATCGATTACTAAATCATGGATTTTTTTCGCATCTTCTTGTGTCATGGCTTCTTTTTTACTAAGTATCGGCTCAAAAAAGTCAGGATGTTCTGCAATACTACAAATCAAAGGTAAGCTATAAATCCCTTGCCTAACATCTTCTAATACAGGTTTTCCAAGAGTTTCTTCACTTTGAGAATAATCTAAAATATCATCCACAATTTGGAATGCAAGACCGATGTCTTTTCCAATTTCACGACATTTATTCGCAAGATTTTTACTTCCGCCATTTTCAAAGCATCCAATAAAACAACTTAATGCAAATAATTCCGCTGTTTTTCCGGTGATATTGGCTAAATAGTCATCAACAGTGACATTGATATTATAGCGTTCACTCATTTGGCCAAGTTCTCCTAGTAGAACTTTTTCCATACTTGTTGTATTAAGCTCAATACTTTTTAATGAATTTTGGTATTGAATTAATAATTTAAAACAAACGATGAATAGATAGTCACCAGAGTATACCGCGATGTCAGTGCTAAAAGCAGCATTCATCGTTTTAGTTCCACGTCTAGTATCAGCGACATCAACAATATCATCATGAATTAACGTAGCAGTATGAAGTGTTTCAATCGCAGCAGCAAGAGCAATGGTCTTTTTCTTATCCACTTTTGTTCCAAATTCGGAGAATAAAAGCAGATACGCTGGACGAAGTAGTTTCCCACCAGAGTGGAAAATAGCTAATATAGCATCTTCGACTTCTTTATTAGGTAGATAAATTGATTCTGAAATTAAATTTAATGTTTTTTGTAAGTCTTTTTTTAAGGACGGATATGACGTCCACATATCATGAGGTTCCATCAATAGTCTCCTTATTTTAGAGTATGTTTATCATAGGCCAACTGAAATTCTTGTAGTGTTTTCACATGTAACATTAAATAATTGGCAGCAATTCCTATAGCGACCCCGGCTAAAATACCAATCCATGAAAGAATGGGTAGGTAGAGCATAACAGTCCATGATTTGGCAATCCAACTAGCGATGAGAAGTTGTCCCACATTGTGTAGGAAGCCACCAAAAGCACTGATCCCAATTGTACTAATACGTTTTGGACCCAATTGTTTGAGTGTAAGCATCCCAAAATAACTTAGAAAGGCTCCCGCAGCACTATACATTAATGTTGAGACAGTTCCGCCTAGTAGTGTGGTTAAAAACAAACGTAAAACGACTAAGGTAAAACTATCCTTCATAGGCATAGTAAAAATTGCAATAATGGTAATTAAGTTAGCTAATCCAAGTTTGGCACCTGGAGCAAATGCAAAAGGAAAAGGAATCATATTTTCAAGTAAACCTATAATAACACCTTGAGCAACAAGTAGAGCAATGTAGATAATTTTTTTATTTTTTGACATGATTATTCTCCTATCATAGTGAGAATACTATCAATTTATTCATAGTGCAATACTTTGAATAAAAAGAAAGCTCTAGAAATAATTCTAGAACTTTCTGATGAAGTATCTTAGGTTATGATTTTTCACCGTATCGAGCTTTGACGTCTCCATACCACCAATTACCTAATTTGCGTTGAATCCATGGGATAACCCATTTATCTAATCCAAAGGCACGTCCAGAACCATTCATTAAAGCAAAGGCAACAAATAAGAACCAAATGTTAACCCAATAGAACATACCTGACAGACAGAACATAACTACTAAAACAATCGTAGTCTCATTAGCTAACCAAGTAAATAAACCAAAGATAATGGCTAGAGCTAGAGCTACTTCAAATAGTGTCATGAATTTTTGCATAAATAAAGCAACTTCAGTATTTGGCATCATGAATTTCATAATAGAGCCAAACCAGTCAGGCATTGATTTAAAGACAAGCATTGGTTCTTCACCAAAGGCATAACTTAATCCAAACGTTGGATCAGCAGTAGCAGTAGTTGCAGCAGCATCAGCGGCTTGAGAAGCACCTGATGTTGCATCAGCTGGTTGTAACCATTCAAACGGAAACGCAACAGTGTTGGTGAACCATGAGCCATCACCAAACCACGTACTTGGTTGTAATACTTTACCATTACCAATGACTTTTTTCATGGCTTCAACTAACCAAACACATCCGTAGAATACGCGTAATGGAACAGACCATAACACATTACTATTACGTGACGTATGTCCTCTGAAAACATTTCGTTCATCTTTAATTCGGAAAAATTCATGCATAATATATTGGAACATATAATAACCTGAGCGAATATCAAAGAAGTATCTTAAGTTAATAATGTGTTTCATCAACATTGCAAAGAATCCACTTAAGTGATATTTATCAAAGACACAAGCAACAGCATATTTAGAACCAATAGATACCATGAAGCCATCATATTTTCCTTTATAAGCTTCTTTTTCAGTTCCATTGATAGTAGCTAAAATATTTTTTGCAGCACAGATACCAGTTTGTTCAGCTGCTTGTACAATTTGTGGTGTTGGTCGGTTTTCTTTATCAGCTTCTTCAAAGTAAACTAAATCTCCGACAACAAAAATATTTTTTTCTTCGTAACCTTTTGCTTGCATGTACTCATTAGCAACTAAACGATTTGCACGTGCAGCAGGCATATCGAATTTTTCAGCATCACTATTTGCTTTAACACCAGCAGTCCAAATTAATGTATGAGTTGGAATTTTTTCACCAGATTTTAAGATGATGTGATCTTCGTGTACTTCAACGATAGGCATATCTTTTAATATGCTAACCCCTTTTTTAGTTAGATATTTTTCAGCTTTTCCAGCATCATTTCGGTCTAACATGTTTAAGATAGTTGGAGCAGCTTCAACCACCATTAAATTGATATCTTCTGGTTTAATTTTATTATTTTTAGCTAATCGGTCTTTCCAGTCGATTAATTCACCGACCATTTCAATACCGGTAAATCCAGAACCACAAACAACAAAATTCAACATCGCTTTACGTTTTGTTTCATCTGGCTCAACAGCCGCAAGCGCAACCGTACGTTCGATGTGCTCTCTAATTTTAATAGCGTCATCCATAGACCATAGAGTAAATCCATGTTCTTTAACACCAGGTGTACCAAAGTCATTAGGTTCTCCTCCCATACCTAAAACTAGGTAGTCAAAAGAATAAGAACCTTGTTTGGTTTTAACGATTTTGTTCTCTTTATCAATTGTTGTGACTGTATCTGTTACAACACTGACATTTTTACGTTTACAGAATAAACGTTGTAAATCATATTGGATTGCTTCTGGCTCAACACGCCCGCCTGCAACTTCATGTAATTCTGTCATCATCGTTTGATAAGAATGACGATCAATTAATGTAATATGAGCATCTGGATTCTTTTTTAATTTTTTTGATAACATCTTTGTAGCAGCTATTCCAGAATAACCTGCTCCGACAACTACTATTTCAGTCTTTGCCATAAAACACTCTCCTTTTATTTTTTATAAAAATTAGTTTGTGAATTGTGCAGAATAAGTACTATTTATAATAACGTGAAAAAATTTACACAATTACTTACAATTATACAGTGTTATAAAAAAAAAGTCTAACAAATCTTTGATATTTAAAAAAAACTAAAAATAGAAAGAATTGAGAGAATGATTAAAAAAATGTGAAAATATGAATAAAGTTATTTAAAGGCATTGCATTTTTAGTCACAATATTATAAGATTACAAGTGATTAGAAGTTCACAAAGAATATAAAAAGGCGGGTTATTCATATGAAATTCAAAAAATTAGTGTCAGGCGTTGCAATGTTAGCGTTATCTACAGTTTTGTTAGCTGCTTGTGGTGGGGATAAAAAGGATGATACATCTGCTTCATCAAGTACAGCTTCATCAAGCACCGCAGTAGCAGATTCTTCATCAACAGCAGATTCATTTGTAATGGGTGAATTAAAAGATGGTGAGTATAAGTTAGAAGAAAAAAATTACAATAATGGTTACCGTGTCGTATTTACAATAGTTGTAAAAGATGGAAAAATCACCGAATCTAACTATGATAATGTGAATGAAGAAGGTAAATCAAAAGTTGATGATGCAGACTATAACAAAAAAATGGAAGAAGTTGCTAAAACATCACCAGAAAAATATATACCAGAGTTAAATAAAGCATTATTAGAAAAACAAAATCCTTCAGATATTGATACCATAACTGGTGCGACACACTCAACAGATAGCTTCAAAGAATATGCAAAACAATTAATTGAAGCAGCTGAAAAAGGTGATACTAAAACAATTGAAATTGACAATCAAGTAGAAAAATAATAAACTAATATTTGATTAATAATGAGTGGCAAGCTTTTAAGTTTGCCACCTTTTTTATTTTTAAAAGTTTATAGCGAGGGAAGCATTCATGAAAAAAAATATAATCACGAGTATGCTATTATTAACTTTCACGAGTTTTTTAATAGCAGGGTGTTCAAGTAAGAAAACAGATTCTAATACAACAGCTAAACAAGAAAAACTTGTAAAAGAGCCTTATTCAGAAAGACAATTTTTGATGGGAACTTATGTACAAGTCAAAATTTACAATGAAGGAAAAGAAGATGTATTAAAAAAAGCGTTTGATCGCATAGGTGTATTAGATAGAGAAATTACAGTTAATGAAAAAGGATCTGAAGTGGATGAGATTAATAATCAGGCAGGGATTAAACCAGTAAAGGTCAGTTCAGATGTGTATGATTTGATCAAAGCTGCTGTAGAGTATACAGAAGACTCTAATGGAGGGTTTGATTTAGCTATTGGACCAATCACACAACTATGGCATATTGGATTTGACGATGCTAGAAAGCCTGACCAAAGTGAGATTGATGAAGCACTTAAAAAAGTAGATTATAAAAAAGTAGTTTTAAATGATAAAGAGCAAACTGTTTATTTAGAAGAAAAAGGGATGAGTCTAGATTTAGGTGCCATTGCTAAAGGATACATTACAGATGAGGTAGTGTCTGTCTTAAAAGATAACAACGTCACAAGTGCTATTGTTGATTTAGGGGGAAACGTCTATGTGTTAGGTGATAATCCTAGGAGTGATTCAGGTAAGTGGAAAGTCGGAATTCAAGATCCCAATGAAGCTAGAAATACTGTCGTTGGAACAGTAGAAGAAAAAAATAAATCACTTGTAACGTCTGGCATCTACGAACGTTATTTAAAAGTTGGCGACAACGTTTTTCATCATTTGTTTAACGCTAAAACAGGCTACCCATTTGATAATGAGATTGCAGGTGTGACGATTGTATCAGATACATCGATTGCTGGAGATGCCCTGTCAACAGCTGTGTTTTCTAAAGGTGTTAAAGAAGGTATGGCTTATGTAGATAGCCTGGATGGTGTCGATGCCATTTTTATTACAAAAGATGATAGTATCTACATAAGTAAAGGATTACAAGGTAACTTTAAGTTAAATGAAGAATCTCCTTATAAGCTTAAAGATATAAAAGAGTTGAAGTAGTGTTAAAAGGAGGAGTTATTTATTCATGGCAGTGTTTTTTGAATTAGTTGAAATTCGAACAAAACTAGCAAGTGTTTTTCCTTATTTTATTGGATTATTATTTTCGTTGTACTATTTTGGGCAAGTAAACTGGGTTAATATGTGTCTATTTTTTATTGGGATGTTTGTTTTTGATATGGCAACCACAGCGATTAATAACCTGATGGACTATTTAAAAGCTAAGGATGATAGCTATCAACAGTTGACTAACATTATTGGAAGAGCTGGGTTAAAAGTATCAAAAGTTAGAGACATGATTATTGGAATGATTGTATTTTCTAGTATCATTGGTTTGTTGTTAACGTTTCGTACAAGTCTATTATTGCTTCCAATGGGTGGTCTATGTTTTTTGATTGGTATCTTTTATACATTTGGTCCAGTCCCGTTATCGAGAATGCCACTAGGAGAGTTATTTAGTGGTGTGACGATGGGATTTGGCATTTTCTTTATCACGTTATATTTAAATGTGTATGATACAGGATTTTTAGCTCTTAATTTTGCGAATGGTCAGTTCATGCTATCAGGCAATATTAAGGAGTTAATCGTCAGTGTATGGGCATCTATTCCTATGATGTTTACCATTGCCAACATTATGCTAGCCAATAATCTATGTGATTTAGATCAAGATATTTTAAATCATCGTTATACGTTACCATTCTATATTGGTAGACAAAATGGCGTGTACCTATTTGACTTATTAATGTATAGTTGCTATTTTGTGATAGTCATTGGGGTTATACTAGGCATTTATCATTGGAGCATGTTGATTATTTTAGTGACATTTCCACTGGTTAAAAAGAATGTCTCTCAATTTAATAAGAAACAAGAAAAAGGAACCACGTTTTCTGTAGCTATTAAAAATCTAGTATTATTTAATGGGGCACAGATTATAGGATTATTATTAGGGATTATATTAACTTAAGTAATATAAAAGTATTTTATAATGGCTTTCTAGTGGGTTAGGGCGATTATAAAATGCTTTTTTATTTGGTATATAGTAAAATTATCTTACCTATAAAAAGGGGGAGAAGAAGATGTCAAAAAAACAATATCAGTGTGAAAAATGTGGGTGTTTAGACTATACAGCGGATCAAATTCAAGCAACAGGTGGCGATTTTTCAAAAATATTTAATGTTCAAAATAAAAAATTTACAACAATTAGTTGTAAGCAATGTGGTTTTACCGAATTATACCGTAATGAAACATCATCAGGAATGAATATTTTAGATTTCTTAATTGGCGGATAGGAAATGAAAGTAAAAGAGGCTGACCCAAAAGTCTCTTTACAGAAAACGGCTGTACACTAAATCGTGTTGATAGATTAAATTCTATCAATGCGATTTTTTATTTTAGGCATAGAAAAAGGGGCATTCTTATTGGTAAAATTAAGTCGACTATAACTAACATTACAAAGGAGAATACCCCTATGGATAATAATACAAGAAAACTACTCAATTTAACAGATGATTCTCTTATTTTTAATGAGGATTGGTTGTCTCGCGAAGCGAGAAACAACCGCTCAGTTAACATGATTACAGGAAGATTAGTGAATAAAGATAAGCAATGCAAGAAATGTGGATGTTATCAATCCGTTAAAAATGGAACGTATCAAACCATTAGTCAATTGCCTGAAGTTGAACGTCGCCCAACTTATCTAAAACTTCACAGAGAACGTTACCTTTGTAGAAACTGTGGATCAACTTTCAGTGCTTCTACTTCTCTAGTAGATGACTATTGTCAAATTTCTAAACAGCTTAAATACCAAATTGCCTTTGACTTAAAAGAGAATCAATCACGTAAAAAAATCGCAGAATACCACAGTGTCTCTGAAAATACTGTTAAACGTGTGTTAGTATCATTTACGAATAATCAGCAACCTAATTTTAACTTCTTGCCCACAGCTCTTTGTGTAGATGAGTTTAGCTCTACTTCTGATTGTCATGCTGGAATGAGCTTTATTTGTGCTGATGCGGCATCTAAAAAAATAATCGATATCTTACCTGATAAAAGATTGCATAAGTTGGTTTCTTACTTTATGAAGTATTCCAGAAAATCACGTCTAAAAGTAAGATTTTTGGTCATGGACATGAATGCAAGTTACGGTCAACTATTAAAAACAGTCTTTCCAAACGCCGAAATCGTTACAGATCGATTTCATATCATTCAACATATTAACCGCTCTTTCAACACCTTAAGAATAAAAGAAATGAAACAGCTAAAACGCCACAATCAAGAGGAAGGAAAGCAGTATCGAAGATTAAAGCGTTATTGGAAACTCCTTTTAAAGGACAGTTCTGAATTAAACTATAAACACTTTTATTATCGTCCTTTATTCAAGAGAAATATGTCATCTACCGAATTGGTAGATGAGTTACTTTCTTATAGTTCTCTATTAAAAAAAGCGTATCATTTTATGCAAGAATTGAAGTATGCTTATAGAACCAACGATTATGTTTTATTTTTAGAGTTATGTTCAAAGATACCTGTTGAATTACCAAAGTATTTTAAAGATAAATTCAAGATATTTGGTAAGTTCTCCCAAGGAGTCATGAATGCCTTTAAATACTCCTATTCAAATGGTTTCTTAGAAGGCATTAATAATAAAATTAAAGTGATTAAACGTGTGGCCTATGGCTATCGAAACTTTCTACTATTCAAACGACGTATCTTTTTGATTCAAAATCAAGTTTTTCAGGTTAAATAAAAAAGCGAGAGAATTTCTTCCCTCACTTCAATTAATTCTATTTCATTTTTGAGACTTTTTCATCAATATTATTGTCCATCAACACGATTTGACATAGAGCCCAGAAAACAAGCATTCCAAAATGAAACCTCTCATTTCAGAATGCTTGTTTTTTCGTGCTCTCTCACTAATATCCTTCCTATTTTTTCTGGCTCTATAATTTCTACTGTTGGTAACGAAAGTTACTAGCAGTTTTTAGTACACAAAAACATGTGTTATCCGTTAGAATGAAATTGCGAAACAACAATCTAAGGAGGATACCACATGTCATACTCACAGACTATCAAAGATATCTTAAATATACTAGACCTAAATATTATTTTTAATGAAAATTGTTTGTCTACTAGGAAAATAAAGGGAGTTTTCTCTAGAGTATTTGAAGGTTTTTTAGATGAAACACCAGAATGTTGTCTTCATTGCGAAGAAAAGGATACACACATTATTAAGTGGGGATATACTACTAGTTTAATTAAAGTTCCTGCTATTTCGGAATACGTTACATATGTTCAATTAAAGAAACGTCGTTTCTTGTGCAAAGATTGTAAATCGACATTTGTTTTAGATACGCCTTTTGTTTCTAGAAACAATTCTATTTCTAACAATTTAAAACGTCTTGTTGCTAAAAAACTAACTTCTAAACAATCTATGAGTGACATTTCAAAACAAGCAAACGTTTCTACTTCAACTGTTTATCGGGTACTTAAAGAATGGTATCACCCCATTCAGAAATATAGTTATTCCTTACCAGCTGTCCTTTGTTTTGATGAGTTTAAATCTGTAAAAAAAGTAGCTGGATCTATGAGTTTTATTATGATAGATGGTGACACTAAGGAGTTAATTGATATTTTACCTGATCGAAGATTACCTAAGATCGAGAAATACTTTAACGGATTCTCTTTATCTAACAGAGAACAAGTGAAGTATGTTGTTTCTGATATTTATCAACCCTACATCATCTTAACTAAGAGACTTTTTCCTAACGCTAAAGTCGTTTTAGATAAATTTCATCTAGTTCAACACATTGGTAGAGCTTTTCAAAAAATACGAATTAGAATAATGAATCAATTAAAGCATAAAGATAATCGAATTATTTATAGACGAATAAAAAAATATTGGAAATTACTTCAAAAAAGTTATGGCAAACTAGACTTTATTCAACAACAATGGCACTCTTCATTTAAAACGTATCTTTCTGAAAAAGAATTACTTGAACGCCTACTTACTTACAATGCTGAACTTACAGATGCTTATAATATTTACCAACAGATTTTAAGAGCTTTTCAAACAAAAGATTATTCTTTATTTGTAGATTTAATCAATCAAAAAACTCTTTTTCAAGAGTATATACCTGTTTTTAAAACATTTAGAAAGTATCAAGAAGAAATAAAAAATACTTTTGAAACATCGTATTCAAACGGTCCTTTAGAATGTATGAACAATCATATTAAAGTCATTAAGCGTAATGCCTATGGCATGAGAAGTTTTTATAATTTCAAATTACGAATAGCAATTTGTTTAAAAAAATCTGTATTCAAGACACCAAAAAAGATCTAGAAAACATGTTGTTTTCTAGATCCTAAATTCTAACGTTTTAACTCTTACCAACAGTAGTTGACAAAGAGCCTTTTTTCTCAGTTTTCTTAAATTGAGTGCCATTAACGCAAATCCCAGCTCCTGTGAAATCTTATCTTTTCCTCTTACAGAGAATCGATTGAATGCCAAATTAGCCTTCAGATTTCCAAAGGCTGGTTCAACATCTATTTTTCTTTGACGGTATATTTCTCCTGTGACATCCTCTTTCAAAAGCTCTCTTACGTGAGCCTTAAAATATTCCCAATTCCCATTTTTTTGAATCACTCGATTTTTACTACTCTTCGCACGAGTACATAATGCTCTAACTGGGCAATTTAAACAAGACTCACATTCATACATTTTAAGTTGTCTTTTGAATCCAGATTTATCCGCTCGAGTAGAGTAATTTCTAAATTTGACTTCTCGATTATTCGGGCAAATATAAGTATCTGCCAATTCATTATAAATCCAGTTATCTGGAATGAATGGATTTTGTTTGTATTTTTTAGTATGTTCTTTCTGATACATTGTATAAGTAACTAATGGAGTTCTTTCAAAATCATCTAAAATTGCTTGATAGTTTTCTTCACTACCATAACCTGCGTCAGCCACAATGTATTTAGGTAAGTCAAAATAAGATTTCTTGATAGTATCTAAGAAAGGAATCATTGTTTTAAAATCCGTTGGATTTGAAAATGTTTCATATGCTAAAACGTATTGATGATTGGTTGCAATTTGAACGTTATATCCAGGTTTTAACTGACCATTCATCATGTGGTCATCTTTCATTCTCATAAAAGTGGCATCATGATCTGTTTTAGAATAGCTATTTCTACCGTTGTAAATATCATGTTGTTCTTTATATTTTTGCTTTCTATAGATAAAGTCAGAAAAAGCTTTCAATGCTTTTTTAGGCTCTTTACGCTCAGAACGAAGTTCTTTTCTCTCTTGAACATCTGAAGTATTTTCAATTTTAGTACTTAAATCACTTACTTTCATTTCCAACTCATCAATGATTTGTTTTAAATTTTCTGTGTTTAACTCATCATCTTCTGAACAAATAGATGGAATGATTTGCTCTTCTACAAGTTGTTGATAATAGGACTTTGACTTTTCTCTCAAAGATTCTTCATAACGTTGTGTACTCTTTTTCCAAACGAAGGTATATTTATTTGCGTTGGCTTCTAACTTTGTTCCATCAATAAAAATAGCTTCTTCATCAATTAATTGTTGAGAAACAAGCTGATTTCTAAATTGAATAAAACATTCTTGAAGTATCGGTTGAACCAGTGGGTTCACTCTGAATCGATTAATTGTTCTGAAGTTAGGTGTCTGTGATTGCGTTAACCACATGGCACGAATGCTATCTTTAGACATAGCTTCTATCTTTCTGCCAGAAAAAATAGATTGAGTGTAGCCACACAGAATAAGCTTCAACATCATTTTTGGATGATAAGACGAAGTTCCCATTCGATGCTCAAAAACTGAGAACACATCCACAGGGATACTTTCTACTAATTCATCAATCGCAAAAGCGATATCATTTTCTTCTAAATAAATAGGTTAATTGTAGAATCAAGTTAGCCACCCTAAAATAATAAAAAAACACCATGGTAAAAATTCATGTATCATTGAAGTATCTACCCAACAACGAAAGGAATTTTTATCATGGCGCAAATTCAGAATACCACACAAAAATTGACTTATAAACATCTTTCCTTTGAAGAAAGACAACTTATTGAAGTTTGGCATAATAGAGGTGATTCTAATAGAGCAATCGGTAAACGATTAGGTCGACACCATCAAACAATAAACAATGAGCTAAAACGTGGTACAACAACGCAAATCAAAGAAAATAAAAAGCCTAGACAACTCTATTTTGCTGAGACAGGACAAGCTAAATATATAGAAAATAGAAAGCGTTGTGGTGCTAATTCTAAGCTAGCCAGTGCTGTTGACTTTATTAATTATGCCTGTAAACAGATTATTGATTTTAATTGGTCACCAGATGCAATTGTTGGTTTTACCAAGTCCATGAGGACCTGGAATACACCTACTGTCTCTACTAAGACACTTTATAATTATATTGATAGTGGCTTTTTACCTATTAGAAACCATCATCTCAAGATGAAGATCAGACTCTCACCTAAAAAGAAAAGAAGTCGTAAGCATAAAAAAGAACTAGGAAAATCGATTGATGAACGACCAAGTACAGTTGATGATAGAAAAAACTTTGGTCATTGGGAAATAGATAGCGTTATTGGTTCAAAATCTAAAGATGATAATGCTATACTTACTCTTGTTGAAAGAAAAACGCGTTACATGATCACTGTTGTTTTAGATGATCATACAGAAGAGTCTGTTTGTTATACTGTTAATCAATTAAAATCTGAGTTCGGACAAGTTAATTTTAGCAAGATGTTTCAATCAATTACTGCTGATAATGGTAGTGAATTTAGCTCGCTTCATGATACTCTCCAACAAATAACGGATGTCTATTTTGCTCATCCTTATTCTTCTTGGGAACGAGGTACAAATGAAAGACATAATGGTTTATTAAGACAATTTATTCCGAAAGGAACTCCAATCTGCAACTACTCAAAACAATTCATTCAACTGGCTACTGAAAAAATTAATCTTTTACCACGTAAAATCTTAAATTATAGACAACCAGCTACATTATTTTTAGAAGAAATTCAAAAGCTTAAAATCAAAACATGTTGGTAAGGATGGATTTTAATAGAATAACACAAAAAATTAGATGTTTTTACCTAGGTGGCTAACTTAATATTGCAATTTAGATTCTAAATAAATATCTAAATTCAGTGATAAAGTAACCTGTTTCGTGTTATAATTCTTATACATAAATAGCACTCCCTTTTAGTTGGTTTAGTCACCTTAATTATAAAGGATAGTGCTATTTTTTACGTCAAAAAAGGAAGAAAATCGAAAAAAGATTTTCTTCCTTTTAGTTTATTCTAGAGACTTTTGGGTCAGCCTCTTTTTGTTTTTATAAAGCTAAGTTCAATATCTGGATAATGTCATCTGAATTTAAAGATTTCAGGTGACCAATGTGTTGTGTATCATTTTTTGTTGCACGCATTGCCATTTCTTTAAAGTGCTCTGAACTAATGGATAGCTCACTTAAATTGGACTTCATTCCCATACTAGTAAAAAAGTTCTTCGTCTTTTCAATACTGAGCTCGATAATCTCTGTTTGAGTATAAGCAAAAGGATCAATATTAAAAACTCTTACTCCATACTGTACAAAAATGTCAGGATGGAACTTACTAACATATGACATCCAAGCAGGGAATATAATAGCCATCCCTTCCCCATGAACTACGCCATACTGCCCACTCACCTCATGCTCAATACGATGAGATGCCCAGTCAGGTTCTCGCCCTAATTCAAGAGAATTATTATGAGCCATAGAAGCTGTCCACATGACTTCTGCACGCAATTGATAATTGGATAAATCATCCATGAGTTTCGTACCGTTTATAATAAGTGATTTTATCGCGCCCTCTAATAGAAAATCGGTTAAAGTTACATCAGAAACCGAGGTAAAATATCTTTCTAACAGGTGAGTTAATATATCTGAAACACCTACTCCAGTTGGATAAGCAGGCAATAGTTGTGTAAATTCTGGATTTAAAATTGAAAACTTCGGAATAATAAGGTTTGTTTCTACTCCTAATTTATATGCTCCATTGGAAATAATAGTAGCATTAGACATTTCTGAACCTGAAGAAGCGACAGTCGAAATAACGCCAATTGGTAGAGCGTGTTCTATTGTTTTTTCTCCTGTAAAGAAATCCCAAGTATCACCATCATATAGGCAACCAAAAGAGATCGCTTTTGCGGTGTCAATGACACTACCGCCACCTACAGCTAAAATAAAATCGATATTTTCTTTTCTAACCAAATTTTCTAACGTTTGGACTAATGATAATTTGGGATTTGGTACAACACTACCGTCTTTAAAAAGAGTAATATTATAGTCATTACAAGAACGCTCAATAGTATCCCATATACCTAAATCAAAAATGTAATCTCCACTGTATAGAACAAGAACACGTTTAGTAGTTGTTAAGCTATTAATGAGCTGTCCTACTTTATTTTCCTCACCTTTACCAAAATAAATATTTGCTGGGTTGTAGTAATTAAAATTTAACATCATATACCCTTCCTTTGTCTAGTTGTCTTTTGTTGGAAAGTATACAAAACAAAGGGTTATTAATAAATTAATTGGATATTTTCTCGTTCGAAAAAAGTTATCCATTTATTATTTAGTGGTCTTTGATCTGTGATGACAGTATTAATTTGTGAGAAATCAGAAATAATATGTACTGTTCTAAAATCAAATTTTGTATGATCTACCACTAGGATAGTTTCATTCGATTGATTCATAAATTGATACCTCACCATGGATTCAACTTCGCTATTATCTGTTGGACCAATACCAAAGGATAAACCGGAGCTACTAATAAAAGATTTATCAATTAAATATCTAGATATATCCGATTGGGCATTTGCACCGACGAAAGAGTGGGATACAGACCTAAAGTTACCACCAATCCCAATCAGATTAATTGTTTGATGCCCTTTTAAAACAGTAAAAATATCTAAAGAGTTAGTAATAACTGTCAATTTTAAGTTTGTTTTAGATAAAAAACTAGCAATAGTAAGACACGTTGTTGAACTATCTAATGCAATCGAGTCACCATCTTCGATAAGTGACATGCAATGCTCAGCCATAATTTGTTTTTCTTCTTGATACATGGTTTCGCGTAAAAGGAAGGGAACTTCTTTATCTTTCATGTTCGGTTTGAAAGCTCCTCCTCGTACTCGTTTCAATTGTTTTCTTTCTTCTAATGTATCTAAATCTTTTCTAATAGTCTCCTCAGTGACATTAAATTGGTTACTCAAATCACCTACCCGGACACTACCTTGTTCATCTAGTAAAGAAAGAATAGCTTGTAAGCGGTCATATTTAATCATACGATTCCCTTTCTTTTAAAATCATTCTATGTGTAGTGTAACGAAAAAAAAGACAAAAGTAAATACAAAAAAAGATTAACACAGATTTTCACAGTTAAATTCTTTAAATATCTTCGTTTGTTGTAATAAAAAATTAAAAACTATTGTTTTCAAAAGAAAATAAAGATATATTGGATTTGTTGGAAACGTATACAAAGCTTTTAAGTGTTTATTTTAATGTGTTTAGAATCGAAGAAAAACAAAGAAAAAGGAGAGAGATTATGGAGTCGAAGAAAAAAGGGCATTTTAAAGGGATGGTACCACTAATAGTCTTCTTGATATTATATATGGCAACAGGGCTTATTTCAGGAAGCTTTGAAAGTATGCCTCTTATGATAGGGATTTTAATAGCAATAGGGATCGCTCTAACTATGAACAATAAAGATAATCCAACGACGTTTGATGAACGTGTTATGATGTTTTGTAAAGGTGGGGGAGATTCAGGTTTAATGTTGATGGTCGTTATCTTTATTTTAGCGGGTGCATTTTATGGTGTTGCTAATGGAATGAAAGCAGTTGATTCAATCACAAATCTAGGATTAACGATTTTACCATCTAATATGATTCTTCCCGGTTTGTTTATCATAGCGTGTATCTTAAGTTTTTCAATGGGGACTTCAATGGGAACAGTTGCAGCACTGGCACCAATTGCCATTGACATTGCAGGAAAAACGAACTCTAATCTAGCTTTAGTTTGTGGGATAGTTGTAGGTGGTGCTATGTTTGGAGATAATTTATCATTTATTTCTGATACAACAATTGCAGCAACGAGAAGTCAAGGTGTATCAATGAAAGATAAATTTAAAGCAAATATTTTACTAGTACTACCAGCTGTTGTGATTAATTTGGTATTATTAGCTTTTCAACCAATTGACACAACGACGTTATCTGGTGCAACGCATGATTTTAATCTCGTTAATATATTACCTTATGTGTTAGTTATTATTTTATCATTAATTGGTATTCAAGTTGTTTTAGTTATGGTAGCAGGTATTTTTTCAGGTATGATTATTGGTATGCTACATGGTGATTTTAATTTAATCGAATTTATGAAGATTGCTCATGATGGAATGAAAGGCATGGAAGATATGGCGATCATTGCTATATTGGTAGGTGGATTAGTTGCTTTAATGAATTATTTAGGTGGTATAGACTGGTTACTAAGTGTTTTAACTAAAAATACTAAGAGTGCTCGTGGTGGAGAACTTTCTATTGCTGCCCTAGTGAGTTTAATGGATATCGCAACAACAAATAATACAATTTCAATTATCGCAGCAGGACCTCTAGCAAAAGATATCTCAAATCAATTTGGTATATCGCCATCTAGAACAGCTAGCTTATTAGATATTTTTTCAGCAGCTTTTAATGGGTTACTACCATATGCTGGACAACTATTAGTGATTGGTGGTATGGCAGGAGTGTCACCAGTAAGCATTATGCCTTATAATTGGTATTCATTGTTAATGATTGTAGTTGCTTTAGTATCAATCGCTTTAGGTTTCCCAAAAGGGAAGTTATCAGATCATAGTAAATTTGCGACAGATAAAGCAGTAGTGGAAGGAGAAATCGTAAAATGAGACAATTTGACGAACATTTTTTAATGTCACATGACGATGTTAGAGAGTACGTATCAACATATTTAGGATTATTTGAAGAGATGGATACTCTAGTTGTTGAAGAAATTGGTGATGGTAATATTAATTATGTGTTTAAGGTGACTGATCCAAATAGCAATAAAAGTGTGGTTGTAAAACAAGCAGATATTTTATTACGCTCGTCTGGTCGTCCGTTAGATATTAATCGAAATAAAATTGAAGCAGATATTTTAAAAATTCAGTATGATTTGATGCCTGAATACATTCCAGAAATCTATGATTATAATGAAAAAATGGCAGCTCTTACGATGGAAGATATCTCAGCTTACAAAAATTTACGCTATGAATTATTAGAAAAACGACAATTTCCAAAATTAGCTGAAGAAATTAGTGAATTTATGGCCAACGTTTTAGTCTCAACGAGTGATTTGGTATGGGATAGAAAAGATAAAAAAGAACAAGTAAAGAATTTTATTAATATTGATATGTGTGATATTAGCGAAGACTTAGTTTTTACTGAACCTTACTATGATTATAAGAATCAAAATATCATTTTAGAAGATAATAAGGAATTTGTTGAGGAGTTCGTTTATCAAAATGAAGAATTGAGTGTACAAGTTGCGATATTACGTGACAAATACATGAATTATGCGCAATCACTTGTGCATGGAGATTTACATTCAGGTTCAATATTTGCGAATCAAGAGGGCATTAAAATCATTGATCCAGAGTTTGCATTTTATGGACCAATGGGTTACGACATTGGTAATGTGATAGGCAACTTATTTTTCTCTCTAGCACATAATGACTTTTTTAATACAGACGCCTCTTTTAAAAAGTGGTTATCTGAAACGATTGTTTCTATCTATGATTTAACTAAGGAGAAAATGAGTTATGTAATAAAAGAAAAAACAACTTTACCATTATATCAAAATGCTTCTTTTATTGAGAATTATGTTTCAACTGTGATGCAGGATGCTTTAGGGTATGCAGGGACAGAAATGATTCGTCGTACAATAGGGGATTCTAAAGTAAAAGAGATTTCGTCAGCACCAGAAACATCTGAAAGAATCCAAATGGAGAGAGTCATCCTAACATTTGCGATAGACTGTATTATGGATAGAGATAAAATAGAGACAGGTGATCAATTAATACGTTGTTACCGTCTAGTAAAAAGTTGTACATTAAAGTAAGGGAGATATAATGATGCAAAGAGCAGATTATGACATGCCATTTTTGTTACAATATGAAAATGTTGCCTGGTATGAAGAGGGAAAAGTTAGAATATTAGACCGTCGAATTTATCCAACAGAAATTATTTTTGTTGAGTGTCACACGCATCAAGAAGTTGCGCAAGCAATCACAGATATGGTGACACAAAGTGCTGGTCCTTATACAGCTGCTGGTATGGGCATGGCGTTAGCAGCATATGAAGTAAAAGATTTACCAATAGATGAACAAAAAGACTATTTGGATAAAGCAGCTCATACAATTGGCTATGCTAGACCTACAACAGCCAATCGTATGACACAAATAACTGAAAATTGTGCCAATGTCGGAAAATTAGCATTAGATCATGGAACAAGCGCAATTGAGGCAATTTTTAATACGACGATTGACTCTTTAAATCGTCGCTACACTATTATGGATAAGGTTGGATGTACATTGTTAAAACAATTGCCTAAAAAAGGGAGTGTATTGACACAATGTTTTGGAGAAACCATTATCGGTACGCTATTTAGAGCAGCAAAAAAAGAAGGGTATGAGCTAGAGGTTTATTGCGCCGAGACTAGACCGTATTTCCAAGGAGCTAGATTAACAGCTAGTTGTGTGGCGGATTTGGGGTTTTCTACAACCGTTGTGACAGATAATATGATTGCTTATATTATGGAAAATAAAGGAATTGATGTTTTCACTTCAGCGGCTGATACGATTGCAAGAGATGGTCATATTGCGAATAAAATTGGAACAAATCAAATTGCTATTTTAGCACAACACTATGAAGTGCCTTATTATGTTACGGGAATTCCTGATACAGATAAATTTGGTCGTGAAGATATAGTGATTGAAGAAAGAGACCCACAACAAGTCCTTGAATACAGAGGGATTAAGAATACGTTACCAAGTGTGAAAGGTATCTATCCATCATTTGATATTACACCACCAAGTAGAATTAGTGGGATTGTAACCGATAAAGGACTTTACTCACCTTATGATTTAGCCACCTATTTCACACATGAACAAACAAGATTTTATTAGTCTGATTTATAGAGTTACCAATAATCTGTCAGATGTAAGATAAACAAAGAAGTAAATAAAAGGATGATAAAGATGAAGTATGTAAAAGAAAGACAATTACTTGTAGATTATGGTAAACAAATGATTGGAGAAAAACTAACGACCGGAACAGGGGGAAATTTAAGTATCTATATTAGGGAAGACAATGTTATGTTAATCACACCAAGTGGTATACCCTATATGGATACAGTACCTGAAGATATCGTGTTAATGACACTAGATGGGGAAGTTCTTGAAGGGGATCGAAAACCATCTAGTGAATATGATATGCATTGTATTTTTTATAAAAATACTGACAATATCAATTCTGTTGTTCATACTCACTCAGAGTTTGCTACCGTTTTTGCTTGTTTACAGCAAGATATTCTCCCACTGCACTATATTATTGGGTCAGTTGGTAAAAAAATAAGATGTTGCAAATATGAAACGTTTGGAACGAAAGAATTGGCACAAACTGTATATGACACAATAGGCGAGGATAAAGGATTACTTTTAGGTAATCATGGAACGATTGCTGTGGGTGAAGACTTAGCTTCAGCTTTTTCAGTGGCTAAAGATATTGAGTTTATAGCTAAACTTTATTACCGAGCATTATCTATTGGAAAACCAGTTCTTTTAGATGATGAACAACTATCTGAAGTCGTAGAAAAATTCGGTACGTATGGTCAACTTAGAACATATGGGCAAAAAAATGAGTAAATAATGAACCGTTTAACTTGATTATCATTGCAAGTTAAACGGTTTTTGTTTTAAAACGATCTCATTTCATTTTAAGAACTTTTTTGATAATAAACTAAAACTAAAAAACTAATAAAATAAAAATTGTTTTATAATATAATAAAAATAAACTTTTTACAACAAATATACATATATTAACAAAAAACAAATAAAAATAACTTGAAATAGGTTAAAATGTTGAATTAATGTATTATAATGTTATAATATTTGTGTAGTTTATATAAAAAGATAAAAATAGGGAGAGATAAACTAAAATGAAAAAAGTTAAATTAACGACAGCGACATTAGCAATGTTAGCTGGAGCGGTTGTAGCACCAATGGTATCAAATGCAGAAGAATCAGCAAGCACCCCATCATCTACAGAAGTAGAAAAACCAGAAGTAACAGATGACTCAATTGGTGAATCAGCACCTAAAGAAGAAGAAATAGAAGATAAAACTAGTGCACAAACACCAGCACCAGCAACTGGAAACGAAACACCAAAAGTTATGCCAAGAGCAGCAAGAAGTGTAGACACAAGCACAGCATTAGCTTCAGCAAAAGAAACTGCTAAACAAGAAGTAGCTAACTTATTCCATTCAGGACAAATGTTAGAAGATAAATACTACCCATATGCAAAACGTATTGACGCTGCACAAACACCAGAAGAAGCTCAAGCAGTAGTTAACGAAGCGAAAAATACTGTAGCAGCTGAATTAGCGGCATTAAAAGAAACAACTAAAGGTAATATCGCTCAATTACACCATTCAGGATTAATGTCATTAGAAAAATATTATGACTTTGCAGCAAAAGTTGATGCAGAAAAAACACTTGTCGGTATTGCAGCAGTTGAAGCAGCAGCAAATTCATTTGCTAATAGCGACATCAACAAAGCTCAAGTATCAACAAAACAAGAATTAGCTGACTTAGTTCGCGCTGGTAAAATTAGTGAAGAGGCATACTATAACCTTGTACCAGGAATTGACAATGCAACAACTGTTGGTGAAATTGACGCTGTCTTAGCACAAGCTAACAACTTAGTTTCTTTAAATGAAGAAAAAGAAGCAGCTAAAGAAGTTGTTCTTGGTTTAAGCCACAAAGAACAAATCACACCAGATGATTACTGGAATTTCGTTGACCAAATCGAAAAATCAGACTCATCAGCAGCTGTTCAATCAGTAGTAGCATCAGCAAAACAATTAGCAGAATTAAACCAAGCTAAAAAAGATGCAAAACAAGCAGTAGCTGATTTAGTATATGAAGGAAAATTAACAGAAGATGAGTACTTCCCATATGCAGAACGTATTGACGCTGCACAAACACCAGAAGAAGCAAAAGCTGTTGTAGCTGATGCACAAGCAAAAGTAGCTTTAGATGCGATTAAATTAGAAGCAAAACATGAAATTAACGAATTAGTACATGCAGGTAAAATCACTTTAGAAGACTACTATGCATTTGAAGAACAAATTGATGCAGCAACATCTGAAAGGGAAGTAAGATCAGTAGTAGCTTCAGCTCACTATTTATCAGACTTAAATGATGCTAAATTAGAAGCAAAATATACTATCAATGACTTAGTACATGCAGGTAAATTAACATTAGACGATTACTATGCATTTGAAAAAGATATTGACGCAGCAACAACTCTTGAAGGTGTTCAATCAGTTGTAGATGCAGCAAACTATTTAGTAGCATTAAATGATGCTAAATTAGAAGCAAAATATACTATCAATGACTTAGTACATGCAGGTAAACTAACATTAGATGATTACTATACATTTGAAAAAGATATTGATGCATCAACTACATTAGAAGAAGTAGCATCAGTTGTTGAAACAGCTAAACAATTAGTAGCTTTAAACGAAGCTAAAGAAGCTGGTAAATACACAATTAGTGATATGGTTTATGCTGACCAATTAACACTAAATGACTACTACCACTTTGCAGAACAAATTGAAAATGCAAAAGATGTTAAAACAGTAGATGAAATTTTAGAAACTGCAAAAGCTTTATCAGCAGCTAGAATTGCAGCAGATGCTGAGTTATTAGAATTCTTATCAGAAGGAAAAATTACTCCAGCTCAATATAAAGAATATAAAGCTCAAATTTTAAACGCTAAAACTGCAGAAGAAGTTGAAGCAATCATGGCTGACTTCCGTGCATTATTCGCTCCAGAAGAAACAGAAAAACCAGGTGAAGAAACAGGAAAACCAGGTGAAGGCGAAGAACCAGCTAAAACAGACGCTAACAAAGGTAACAACAAAGCTGACTCTAAAAAATCAGTAGTAGTTAAACAAGAAACAACTAAAAACAATGGTAAAAAAGTTTTACCACAAACTGGCGACACTGTAGAAAAAGGTTTAATTTTAGGTGGATTAACAGCAATGTTATCATCTGCAGCATTATACTTCAGAAAAAAATAATTTAAATTTAGGTGGATTTTGTTGTGGAAAAACGACAAGATAAAAAATCAAGCAATATTATAGTTAAACTAGTCATTTTAGTTGCAATAGTAGTGGGAGTTATCTTTGGAGGTCGTTATATTTTAAATGACAAGCAAAAGAGCAGTACTACAACAAAGACTAAAGAGACACAAGTTTCAACTGTAAATAAAGAATCAGAACAATTACAAGTAGCATTGGATGCTATGAAAGAGTTATTTGTTAATGGTGATCCTACAAGATATCGAACTGATGTAACGAAAAAAGAGTTTTCGTCAGTCCAAGATAAGATTGATAAACTGGAAGGTAGTACAGTAAAAGAAAACTTACAAACGAAATTAGATGAGATAAAGAAATCCCAAACAGGTGGGTCTTCGGGAAGTTCATCATGAATAAATAATTGATTAAGCAAGAGGGCATTTCCTCTTGCTTTTTTCTTATATGTTTTGAAAACCACCTGCTATGCGGGTGGTTCTAGAGAGCTTTTAGCGTGGTATTAAAAAATCCTCCTAAAATGATAAGATAAATTTGGTTTCCCGACCACAACATATCAATCATATAGGAGGATCCTTATGAAAAAGGACAATCAAAGTTTATCACACACAACATGGAAATGTAAGTATCATATCGTTTTTGCTCCTAAATACAGACGACAAATTATTTATGGAAAATACAAACAAAGTATCGGAGAAATTCTAAGGTTATTATGTGAGCGAAAAGGTGTTGAAATAATTGAAGCTAGCGCATGTAAAGATCATGTTCATATGTTAGTAAGTATTCCATCAAAATTAAGTGTTTCAGGATTCATAGGTTACTTAAAAGGAAAAAGCAGTCTTATGATCTTTGACAGACATGCTAATTTGAAATATAGATATGGTAACAGAAAATTTTGGTGTCGGGGTTACTATGTTGATACAGTAGGACAAAATAAGAAACAAATTGAGGAATACATAAGAAATCAAATTCAAGAAGATTATGTGGCAGATCAACTAACATTATTTGAAGAATATGATCCGTTTACAGGAGAGAAAAATAAAAAGAAATAATAGATCCTTTTAGGATCAGCGAGTAAATGTGGTGCATAAGGGAAACCGTTTCAGTGAGCCTTTCAGGCTCAGGCCGGTAATAGAGGCTTTCAGCCGAAGAACAAACCTCCAGTTCTCACTGGAGGTTTTGATTCTTAAAAAACGTATATTTTTTACAATAAGAAAGTTAACTGTAAAATATTATTATAGAATAATACTTATTAATCAATAATTGTTGAATTAGTATTCTGAAATGGCATACTATAATCGCAGATTATGCAAAAATACGTTTTTAAGGAGAGAAATACAATGAAAAAAGCTAAATTAACAACAGCTATGTTAGCATTATTAGTTGGTACAGCAGTAGCACCAATGGTAGCATCTGCAGAAAGCAATGATCCATGGGGAGACGCTTACAGCCCTTACCAACCAGAAAAAATTTCTGATGCTGAATCAGCAAAAGATGCAGCAGCAAAAGAAGATGCAGTAAAAGATGCATGGGAAGCAGCAGCTACCAAAGATTCAGTAGAAAAAGACTGGAATACTCCAACTGCTGAAGAAGGAAAAGCTACAGAAGACTCATGGAAAGATGCATGGGAAAAAGCAGCAAACGAAGCAAATAAAACTTCTGAATCAAAAACAGAAGAAACTAAAACTTCTGAATCAAAAACAGAAGGTTCTAAAACTGAATCTTCAAAAGAAGCAGAAAAAACAACTGATTCTAAAAAAGAAGAAACTAAAACAACAGACTCTAAAAAAGCTGCTGTAAAAGTTGCGACAAAAAAAGAAGAAGCTAAAAAATCTGCAGCTGTTTTACCACAAACAAATGATACTGTAAACACTGGTTTAGTTGCTGGTGGAGTATTATCTATGTTAGGTTCAGCTTTATTATTCTTCAGAAAAAAATAAGCTAAGATTATACTGTTAAGGTAAGTAATAGATTGTCTATTATTTACCTTTTTTGTTGTTTATTCTATCCTTTTTGGTTCTCTTTTGATATGATGAAGGCGACATATGAATTGAGGTGACAAAAATGAAAATAACAATCAAAGAAATAGCAGCTATCTCAGGTGTTTCTACGACAACCGTTTCTCAGATATTAAATAATAAAGGGCAAAGATTTAGCGAAGAAACACGCAAAAGAGTTTTAAAAGCGGTTGAGGAATACGATTACAATCCTGATTACTTTGCTAAAAATATGGTTCATAGGGAGTCTAAAACAGTTGGAATGATTGTTCCAGATGTAACTGACTTATTTTTTTCCAAGGTAATTGAAGGTGTTGAGGATTACTTTAATAAAAAAGATTATATGATTTTATTATGTAATTCAAGACATTCAGCAGAAAAAGAGAAAGATTATATCAAACAACTTCAAAATCGATCGGTTGCAGGGATTTTATTAGCAAGTCCGAATTCTTTAAAGTTAGAGAGTGATCTAAAAGGAAGTCCATATATTTTAATTGATAGGGGGCTTAATACGAGAACAGAAGGAAATCTGTTAGTAAAAGAATATAGTGGTGTTTATCAAGCTATTCAACATTTAATTGATAATGGACATACGCGAGTTGGTATGCTGACAAATGAATCCGGTTATTATGAAATGACAGAGCGATTTGATGCGTATTATCAATGTCTAAAAGATAATAATATTGAATATAATCCTGATTTTATTGCAGACGGTCCTGTGACAATAGAGGGTGGATACTTAGCTGCTAAAGGTTTACTCGAAAAACAAGTTATCACAGCATTATGTTGTGGAAACGATCAAATGGCGATTGGAGCTTACAGAGCAGCCTATGAATTAGGTTTAACTATTCCAAAAGACTTATCGGTGATAGGGTTTGATGACCTAGAAATCTCAGCTTTTTTAAATCCACCATTAACAACAGTAAAACAACCAGCTTTTGATATTGGTTATACGGCCGCTCAATATTTGTTACAAGAAATAGATCATCCTAATGAAATTATTCCTAATAAAACTTTCGAAACCACGTTTATTGAACGAGGAAGCACAATATCTATTGACAAAACATGAAAACGTGTTAAAATCTAATTGTAAGCGCTATTAGTTTAATACTACAAAGAGTAAAACGATTTACTTAGGTAAATTAGTTGTAGTAAATCGTTTTACTTGATGAGAATTGAGGAACACATAATGAGAATGGTAGATTTAATAAAGAAGAAACGAGACGGTTTAGCTTTATCAAAAGATGAGATTGAATTTATTATTAATGGTTATACTACAGGTGATGTAACAGATTATCAAATGAGTGCCCTTTTAATGGCTATATATTTTAATGATATGACAGATGAAGAAATTACATGTATGACAACAGCGATGAGTCAATCGGGAGATATGATTGATTTATCGGCCATTCAAGGAATTAAAGTTGATAAACATTCAACTGGTGGCGTAGGAGATACAACAACATTAGTATTAGCTCCTTTGGTGGCATCAGTTGGAGCAAAAGTAGCTAAAATGAGTGGTCGAGGATTAGGTCACACAGGTGGTACAATTGATAAATTAGAAGCGATACCAGGATTTAAAGTTGAGCTAGAAAATGATGAATTTATTAAATTTGTTAATGAAAGTAATGTTGCAGTAACTGGACAATCCGGAGATTTAGCACCAGCAGATAAAAAAATCTATGCATTGCGTGATGTAACAGCAACGGTTGACTCTATACCGCTTATTGCTAGTTCTATCATGTGTAAAAAGATTGCGTCAGGTGCAGATGCGATAGTACTTGATGTGACAACCGGTGATGGTGCCTTTATGAAGAATATCGAGGATGCTGAAAGATTGGCTCATACAATGGTTCGAATTGGTCATTTAGCGAATCGTCAAACGATGGCAATTATTTCTGATATGTCACAACCTTTGGGAAATGCGATTGGGAACGCTAACGAGATAAAAGAAGCAATTGATGCATTAAAAGGTGAAGGACCAGAAGATTTAATGGAAATGGTATACACTCTTGGGAGTCAAATGGTCGTTCTAGCAGAAAAAGCGTCTACTTTAGAAGAAGCACGACAATTATTAGAAAACAGCATAACAAGTGGCGCAGCTGCGGATAAATTTAAAGAAATGATCCGTAATCAAGGTGGGGATGATTCTGTTGTTGATTTTCCTGAAAAATTACCACAAGCAAACTATATTATAGAAGTTCCAGCTAAAAAAACGGGGGTTGTTTCTAAAATAGTTGCAGACAAAATTGGTGTTGCGGCCATGCTTTTAGGTGCTGGGCGACGAACAAAAGAAGAAGAAATTGATTATGCAGTTGGATTGATTTTGAATAAAAAAGTTGGAGATTCAGTATTTGAAGGCGAATCATTAGTGACCATTCAAGCAAACCGTGAAAATGTTGATGATGTTCTAAACGTTATCTACGATAATATAGAGATTGGTGATATCGGAGAAGAACCAGTTCTTATTCACAAAATAATAACCGAATAATGATAAAAAATGATAAAAAATCGTTCATATTATTCTAATGAATATTGATAATTTCTCTTAAAAATAGTATCTTTAATTTTAGAGATATTATAAATGATTAAAGTCTTTTTTACCTAATTTATTGTTAAATAACAGTGATTTATTATTTTACTCGTTTTTTTCGTAATGTTAACAAAGTAAGAGTTTTCAAATGAAAAGTTAGGGTAAGTGATTAAATATAAAAAAATTGGTATAGTTGTGATAGGTTGGTAGAAAAGATGTTTCTTATCAAAAAGAGGGGGGCGGGCGATATCAAAATAAGCTGATAAAGTCTTTGGGTTGATGTTCATAGGTAAATAAAGGTAGGAGATATATTATGACAGTAGACAAAAATTGGATTGACCATGCAACACATGCGTATCATCAAGCATATGTTCCTTATTCTGAATTTCCTGTAGGTGCGGCTCTTGTGACTAAATCAGGTAAAGTGTATGAAGGCTGTAACATAGAAAATGCATCATTTGGTTTAACGAATTGTGCAGAGCGAACAGCGGTTTTTAAAGCAATATCAGAAGGTGAAAAAGAGTTTGACCATTTAGTAGTTATTGGAAATACTAAAGAGCCGATTTCTCCTTGTGGGGCTTGCAGACAGGTTTTAGTCGAATTTTGTGATCCAGATATGCCAATTACATTATGCAATTTAAATGGAGACACAAAAGAGACAACTATGAAAGAACTACTTCCATACTCATTTGTCGAAGTAGAAAAATAACTATCAACTAACAACTAAAAATTATAAGCGGAGGTTTTTCAAAAATGAAAAAATCAACAAAATTTGGTGCAGGATTATTAGTTATGGGATTAGCAGTAACGTTAACAGCTTGTGGGGGAAATAAAGCAGGCGGTAACGTTGGTGGAAAAACAACTTCAGGCGAAAAACCAGATGAGTCAGTTCATACAGCAGCAATTGTAACTGACGTTGGTGGTGTGGATGATAAATCGTTTAACCAAGGTGCTTGGGAAGGTTTGAAAGAGTGGGGAGAAGCTAACAAACTTGAAAAAGGTGCTAATGGTTATGATTACTTCCAATCAACAGATGCATCTCAATACACAACAAATATTGACCAAGCTGTCGCAAGTAAATTTGAAACTATTTTTGGTATTGGTTACTTATTAACAGATGCCATTTCAGCAGCAGCAGATCAAAATAAAGACACACAATTTGGTATCGTAGACTCAGTTATTGAAGGAAAAGATAACGTCGTATCTTTAACATTTAAGGATAATGAAGCGGCTTACTTGGCAGGGATTGCAGCAGCGTATTCTACTAAAACAGATAAAGTTGGATTTGTTGGAGGCGAAGAAGGCGCAGTTATTGACCGTTTTGAAGCAGGATTTGTTAAAGGTGTTGAAGATGGAGCAAAAGAATTAGATAAAAAAATTAAAGTAGACGTTCAATATGCAGCATCATTTGGTGACCCTGCTAAAGGTAAAGCTTTAGCTGCCAATATGTACCAAAACGGTGTGGATATTATTTACCATGCTTCAGGTGGTACTGGTGCAGGAGTCTTCCAAGAAGCTAAAGATTTAAATGAAAAACAATCAGCAGACAAACGTGTTTGGGTGATTGGTGTAGATAGAGATCAAGAAGAAGATGGTAACTACAAAGACAAAGATGGTAAAGAAGAAAACTTCACCTTAACATCAAGTGTTAAAGGTGTGGGAACTGCTGTTAAAGACGTAACTGAAAAAGCTCAAAAAGGTGAATTCCCTGGTGGAGACGTATTAGTTTATGGTCTTAAAGAAGGCGGAGTTGATTTATCTAAAGGGCATTTAGATCAAAAAGCAATTGATGCAGTAGAAAAAGCTCGTAAAGAAGTTATTGATGGAAAAGTAGAAGTTCCAGAAAAACCAGCTAAAAAATAAAAATTGTTGAAAAGTCGTTGATAGAAAACTTTATGGGAAACGTTCAAAATAAACTGAATAACTTTTCCATAAAGTTTTTCTTTTAGGCTTTAAAGGAATGGGAAAAGTAAGTTTTCTCTTTCCTTCAAAGTCTAAACTTTGAAGTGTGATAATGATAAAGAGGTGTGAAATCATGAGTGAGGAAAACTATGTCATAGAAATGCGGAATATCACAAAACAATTTGGTGATTTCAAAGCAAATGACAACATCAATCTCCAAATTAGAAAAGGCGAAATTCATGCGTTATTGGGTGAAAATGGTGCAGGAAAATCAACCTTGATGAATGTATTATCAGGATTACTACAGCCGACTAGTGGACAAATCTATATGGATGGTCAACCAGTAACGATTGCTAATCCAACTGATGCCAAACGTTTAGGAATCGGGATGGTCCATCAGCATTTTATGTTGGTAGATGCTTTTACAGTAACTGAAAACATTATTTTAGGTGATGAACCAACAAAATCTGGTGTGCTGGATAAGAAAAAATCAGTGGAAGATTTAAAACGAATCTCAGAACAATACGGTATGGAAGTTAATCCAGATGCCTTAATCAGTGATATTTCAGTTGGAATGCAACAACGTGTTGAGATTTTAAAAACATTGTATCGTGGCGCGAATATATTAATTTTTGATGAGCCGACAGCGGTATTAACACCTCAAGAAATTGATGAGTTGATTATGACCATGAAGGAATTAGTAAAAGAAGGTAAATCAATCATTATTATTACGCACAAGTTAGATGAAATTAAAAAAGTGGCGGATAGATGTACGGTAATTCGTCGAGGTAAGAGTATTGAAACAGTGAACGTAAAAGATGTTAGTTCACAACAATTAGCGGATTTAATGGTCGGTCGTTCGGTATCATTTAAGACAGAAAAAGAACCATCAAATCCTAAAGAAGTCATTTTATCAGTTAAAGATTTACATGTAAAAGATAATCGTGGACTTGAAGCAATTAAAGGATTAGATTTAGATGTTCGAGCTGGAGAAGTTGTTGGGATTGCTGGTATTGATGGGAATGGTCAAACGGAATTAATCCAAGCTATTACAGGTCTTAAGAAAATTGAATCTGGTAAAGTGATGTTACGTGATAAGGACATAACGAATTTAAAACCTCGTCAAATCACAGAATCAAGTGTGGGACATGTTCCTGAAGACAGACATAAATATGGTCTTGTTTTAGACATGACATTATCTGAAAATATTGCCTTACAAACTTATTATCACGAACCGTTTAGTAAGAATGGTGTACTGAATTATAACTACATGGATTCTTATGCGAGAAAATTAATCGAAGAGTATGATGTTCGTACAACAAGTGAACATGCACAAGCTAAGTCACTTTCAGGTGGTAATCAACAAAAAGCGATTATCGCTCGTGAAATGGATAGAGATCCTGAGTTACTAATTGTTTCTCAGCCAACTCGTGGGTTAGACGTTGGAGCGATTGAGTACATTCATAAACGTTTAATTAATCACCGTGATAAAGGCAATGCTGTTTTAGTAGTCAGCTTTGAATTAGAAGAGATCTTAAATGTGTCGGACCGAATTGCTGTTATCCATGCAGGCCAAATCGTCGGGATTGTTGATCCAAAAGAAACAACAGAAAACGAGTTAGGATTATTAATGGCTGGATACACATTGGAAGAAGCACGACGAGAATTAGGGACAGAGGTAGGTGTAACTAATGAGTAATTTTAAATTTAGTAAGATGAATGGAATCTTGGTTCCTATTTTATCGGTTATTATGGGATTTGTATTAGGTGCTATTATTATGTTGCTATTTGGTTATAACCCAGTTCAAGGGTATCAAGCCATGTTGACAACAGCATTTCAATCACCAAAAAGTATTGGAGAAATTTTTGTAACAGCTGGGCCTTTAATTTTTACGGCTTTAGGATTTTCTGTGGCAAGTGCTGCTGGATTCTTTAATATCGGGCTTTCAGGTCAGGCGTTGGCTGGTTGGGTAGCAAGTATCTGGGTTGGACTTTCAATGGGAGACTCGCCAAGATTAGTTGCCTTAACTGCAGCTATTTTAGCAGGGGTGATTGCTGGAGCTTTAACAGCGGCGATACCTGGTTTATTAAGAGCTTATTTTGGAACAAGTGAAGTCATTGTTACAATCATGATGAACTACATTTTACTTTATACAAGTACACATATCGTTAATAATGTTATTCCAGAGAAATTTATTTCAACTAAAGGAACTACTAAATTGATTGGGGCAAATGTGTCTCTTAGAACAGAGTTTTTAACCTCAATTAGTAATGGATCTCGTTTGAATTTAGGTATTATCTTTGCTTTTATTTTCTTAATCTTGATTTGGTTTTTAATGAAGAAAACCACATTAGGTTATGAAATTACAGCTGTTGGTTTAAACCCATTTGCATCAGAATATGCAGGGATGAGTAGTAAACGTATTATTGTGTTATCAATGGTTATATCAGGAGCATTAGCTGGTATGGGTGGCGTTGTGTATGGATTAGGAACATTTGGTAACTTCTTTGTTCAAGGTAACTCATTAAGTATTGGATTTGATGGTATGGCAGTCTCATTACTTGGTGGAGGATCATCCATCGGTATTTTACTATCATCCTTATTGTTCAGTATCCTAAAATTAGGTGGACAAGGTATGCCAATATTGGCTGGTGTACCAACTGAATTGGTTGATGTTGTTATTGCTTCTATCATCTTCTTTGTTGGTATTAGCTACTTAATCAAATTGATTTTAACAAAACTTGAAACAAAAAAAGAACCAAAAGCTAGCAAAGTTGAAGGAGGTAAAGCGTGATGGCAGCAGATACTATGTCAACAGTTGCGTCTATTATTACGCAAACACTTGTTTATTCAACACCTCTTGTTTTTACAGCATTAGGCGGAACATTTTCAGAACGTGGTGGGATTGTTAACGTTGGGTTAGAAGGTATCATGGTAATGGGTGCATTCAGCTCAGTTGTGTTTAACATTACGTATGCCGGAGTATTTGGCGTTTGGACACCATGGATTGCTTTATTAGTTGGTGGAATTGTCGGAATGATTTTCTCATTACTTCATGCTGTAGCAACAATTAACTTGCGTGCCGATCATATTATTAGTGGTACTGTTATCAACCTGATGGCACCAGCTTTAAGTATTTTCTTAGTTAAAGTGTTATATGGTAAAGGTCAAACAGACCAAGTACCACAAACATTTGGTTACTGGGAAGTTCCTGGATTAAGTAAGATTCCAGTGATTGGGCCATTATTATTTGAAAAAACATCAGCACCTGCCTTTTTAGCTATTTTAGTGTCAGTCATCGCGTGGTTTGTTATCTATAAGACACGTTTTGGTTTGAGATTACGCTCAGTAGGTGAGAATCCTCAAGCAGCTGATACATTAGGGATTAATGTTTATGGTATGAAATATTCAGGTGTATTAATTTCTGGCTTTTTAGGTGGGATTGGTGGAGCAGTGTTTGCTCAAACAATCGCTGGACGTTTTGCTGTGACAACCATATCAGGTCAAGGTTTCATCTCAATGGCTGCGATGATCTTTGGTAAATGGAATCCACTTGGTGCAATGGGAGCAGCTCTATTCTTTGGATTTGCTCAAAACTTGAGTATTGTAGGAGACAGCATTCCACTTATTTCAAGTATTCCAAAAGTGTACCTACAAAGTGCTCCATACGCGTTAACGATTATTGTGTTAGTATTGTTCTTAGGTAAAGCACAAGGACCTAAAGCAGGCGGTAAAACATATATTAAATCTAAATAGTAATTAACTCCTTCCTCTAGCTCCTCTAAACAGAGGGAGGTTTTAAAATATAAAAATGACTTGGAAGAAGGAATTGTAATGTTTAAAAGAATTCATTTAGTAGTACTAGATTCTGTTGGAATTGGTGAAGCTCCTGACGCTGAAAAATTTGGCGATGTTGGAAGTCACACACTAGGTCATATAGCTGAGCATGGGTTACATGTTCCTAATATGGAAGAATTAGGTCTTGGAACAATTGAACCTTTAAAAGGTGTCAAAGCGATTGAAGATCATAAAGGCTATGCGACTAAACTAGAAGAAGTATCTGTTGGTAAAGACACAATGACTGGTCATTGGGAAATTGCTGGATTAAACATTCAAACACCTTTTAGAGTATTCCCTGAAGGTTTCCCTCAAGATTTATTAGACAAAATCACTGAATTTTCTGGTCGTGGCATTATTATGGGTGCTAATAAACCATATAGTGGCACACAAGTTATTGAGGATTTTGGTGAAGAACAAATGAAAACAGGGGACTTAATTATCTACACATCAGCTGACCCTGTGTTACAAATTGCTGCTCATGAAGATGTAATTCCATTAGAAGAATTATACAAAATTTGTGAGTACACTCGTGAAATCACGAAAGATGATCCTTATATGATTGGTCGTATTATCGCTAGACCTTACTTAGGTGAACCAGGTAACTTTAAACGTACAGCTAACCGTCATGACTATGCCCTTGATCCATTTGGTCGTACAGTTTTAAACGAATTAAAAGATGCTGGAAAAGATGTTATCGCAGTTGGTAAAATCAACGATATCTTTAACGGTCAAGGGATGACAGAAGCAATCCGTACCGCTTCAAATATGGATGGCGTGGATAAATTATTAGACGTGATGAAACAAGATTTTGAAGGAGTAAGTTTTACTAACTTGGTTGACTTTGATGCGTTATTTGGACATAGAAGAGATACACCAGGTTATGCTAAAGCATTAGAAGACTTTGATGCCCGTTTACCAGAGATTTATGCTAATATGCAAGAAGATGATTTATTATTAATCACAGCAGACCACGGAAACGATCCAACCTTCCCGGGAACAGATCACACTCGTGAGTATGTACCATTACTTGCTTATAGTAAAAAAATGCAAGGACATGGTCAATTGCCACAAGGTTATTACTCAGATATTTCTGCGACAATTGCAGATAATTTTGATGTTAAACCAACAGAAAACGGAAAAAGCTTTTTAGAATTATTGAAATAAGGGAGACTATAACATGTCATTAAGCGAAAAATTAGCAGCAACATCACAATATATTAAAGAAAAAGGGGTAGGAGCCGTTGATTTTGGTCTTATCTTAGGATCAGGTTTAGGAGAGCTAGCTGACGAGATTACAGATCGCGTGGTTATTCCTTATGAAGACATTCCACATTTTCCTGTATCAACAGTGGTAGGTCATGCAGGACAACTTGTTTACGGAACATTATCTGGTAAAAAAGTTTTAGCAATGCAAGGACGCTTTCATTATTATGAAGGTCATTCAATGCAAACTGTCACATTCCCCGTGAGAGTGATGAAAGCTTTAGGAGCAGATTCATTAATTGTAACCAATGCAGCTGGTGGGGTAAATACAAGTTTTTCACCAGGCGATTTGATGTTAATTACCGATCAAATTAACTTTACCGGTGACAATCCTTTAATGGGATTAAACGAAGAAGATTTAGGTCCACGCTTCCCTGATATGTCAGAAGCTTATAACAAAGCATATGGTGAAGTAACGAAAAAAGTAGCACAAGAACTATCTATTCACTTACAAAAAGGTGTTTATATGGGATTCTCTGGTCCAACTTATGAAACACCAGCAGAAGTACGTATGGCTCGTGTGATGGGTGCGGATGCTGTTGGTATGTCAACTGTTCCTGAAGTGATTGTAGCTAATCATATGTCAATGAAAGTACTAGGTATCACATGTGTGACAAACTTAGCAGCAGGTATGCAAGCTAATTTAAATCATGAAGAAGTGGTCGAGACAACAGAACGAGTGAAAGCAGATTTCAAAGAACTAGTGAAACGTACACTAGAAAAACTTTAATTTAAAGGAGACTGAAGAATGAGCGTACATATTGGAGCAAAAAAGGGAGAAATTGCAGATAAAATTTTACTTCCAGGAGACCCATTAAGAGCGAAATATATCGCCGAAACATTTTTAGAAGATCCTAAGTGTTATAACGAAGTTCGAGGCATGCTAGGCTATACAGGTACTTACAAAGGCCATAAAATATCGGTTCAAGGAACAGGTATGGGAATGCCTTCAGCAGCCATCTATGCGAATGAATTAATTCGCGAGTATGACGTGAAAAAATTAATGCGAGTTGGAACATGTGGTGCCATTCGTAAAGATGTACACGTGAGAGATTTAGTGTTAGCTCAAGCGGCAGCAACCAATTCAGCGATTATTCGTAAAGATTTTCCGAATTTTGATTTCCCACAAATCGCTGATTTTGATTTATTAACGACAGCTTATGATATTGCCAAAGAAAAAGGCTTTAATATCCATGTTGGAAATGTATTATCAAATGATACGTTTTACTCAGATGACAATTCAGATGTCTTTAAATTAGGTGAATATGGCGTGTTAGGTGTTGAGATGGAAGCGGCAGTGCTTTACTATCTAGCAGCTAAATACAACGTCCAAGCACTTGCTTTGATGACAGTGAGTGATCATATGATTACTGGTGAAGAAACAACATCAGAAGAACGTCAAATGACATTTAATGACATGATGATTGTTGGACTTGAAACATTAATTAAAGAAGATTAAATTAAGGCTCTATATCAAATCGTGTTGATGGACAATAATATTGATGAAAAAGTCTCAAAAATAAAATAGAATTAATTGAAGTGAGGGAAGAAATTCTCTCGCTTTTTTATTTAACCTGAAAAACTTGATTTTGAATCAAAAAGATACGTCGTTTAAATAGTAGAAAGTTTCGATAGCCATAGGCCACACGTTTAATCACTTTAATTTTATTGTTAATGCCTTCTAAGAAACCATTTGAATAGGAGTATTTAAAGGCATTCATAAATCCTTGGGAGAATTTACCAATAAAAGGAGTTTCCAATAACGCTTTAATCTTCGATACTGCTTTCCTTCCTCTTGATTGTGGCGTTTGGAAAGACTGTTTTTAATAGTTGACCGTAACTTGCATTCATGTCCATGACCAAAAACCTTACTTTTATACGTGATTTTCTGGAATACTTCATAAAGTAAGAAACCAACTTATGTAATCTTTTATCAGGTAAGATATCGATTATTTTTTTAGATGTCGCATCAGCACAAATAAAGCTCATTCCAGCATGACAATCAGAAGTAGAGCTAAACTCATCTACACAAAGAGCCGTGGGCAAGAAGTTAAAATTCGGTTGCTGGTTATTGGTAAATGATACTAACACACGTTTAGCAGTGTTTTCAGAGACACTGTGGCATTCTGCGATTTCTTTACGTGATCGATTATCTTTTAAGTCAAAAGCAATTTGGTATTTAAGCTGTTTAGAAATTTGACAATAGTCATCTACTAGAGAAGTAGAAGCACTGAAAGTTGATCCACAGTTTCTACAAAGGTAACGTGATCTGTGAAGTTTCAGATAAGTTGGGCGACGTTCAACTTCAGGCAATTGACTAATGGTTTGATACGTTCCGTTTTTTAGGCTCTATAATTTCTACTGTTGGTAACACAAGTTACCGACCGTTTTTTGTACACAAAAACATGTGATATCCGTTAGAATGAAATTGCGAAAAAACAAACTAAGGAGGATACCACATGTCATATTCACAGACTATCAAAGATATCTTAAATATACTAGACCTAAATATTATTTTTAATGAAAATTGTTTATCTACTGAAAAAATAAAAGGCGTTTTCTCTCGGATATTCCATGGTTTTTTAGAAGAATCTCCTACATGCTGTCCGCATTGTCAAAGTAATCACTCTAATATTATTAAATGGGGATATACAACTAGCCTAATTAAAATGCCTAGTGTTTCTGAATATGTCACTTATATTAGATTAAAGAAACGTCGTTTCTTTTGTAAAAAATGTGATACGACTTTTGTTTTAGATACCCCTTTTGTTTCTAGAAACAACTGTATTTCTAATAATTTAAAACGTCTCATTGCGAAACAGTTAACCTCTAAACACGCCATGAGTGATATCGCAAAACAAACGAGCGTTTCAACTTCAACTGTCTCTCGCGTATTAAAAGAGTGGTATGAATCGATTAAGAAGTATAGTTATGAACTTCCGTCTGTACTATGTTTTGATGAATTTAAATCTGTTAAAAAAGTAGCTGGTTCAATGAGTTTTATTATGATGAACGGTGAAACAAATGAATTAATTGATATTCTACCTGATCGAAGATTACCAAAAATTAAGAATTATTTTAATGGCTTCTCTCTAGCTAATAGAAAACAAGTAAAATATGTCGTTTCAGATATCTATCAACCTTACATTACTTTAACCAAACGAGTTTTCCCTAACGCTAACGTCGTTTTAGATAAATTTCATCTCGTTGAACATCTCGGCAGGGCATTTCAAAAGATACGGATTAAAATAACGACTCAATTAAAATATAAAGATAACGGGGTTATCTATAGACGAATTAAAAAGCATTGGAAATTACTTCAAAAAAGCTATGACAAATTAGATTATATCCAACAACATTGGCGTCCATCCTTTAAAGCGTATCTTTCTGAAAAAGAATTACTTGAACGCTTACTTACCTATGATTCTAAATTGACAGAGGCTTACAACACCTATCAACAAATTTTAAGAGTGATTCAAACAAAAGATTATTCTTTATTTTTGGAATTAATTAATCAACCAACAGAATTTAAAGAGTTTGTTCCTGTTTTCAAAACATTTAAAAAATATCGAGAAGAAATAAGAAACACCTTTGAAACATCTTATTCAAACGGTCCATTAGAATGTATGAATAACCACATTAAAGCCATTAAGCGTAATGCCTATGGCATGAGAAGTTTTTATAATTTTAAGCTACGACTATCAATTTGTTTAAAAGAATCTGCCTTTACATCACCAAAAAAGATTTAGAAAACTAAATGCTTTCTAGATCTTAAATTCTAACGTATTAATCCTTACCAACAGTAGTTGACAAAGAGCCCGTTTTTAACGGATTGATCAAATCCACATTTCTTGCATTGCTTATCTTTATTCACTAATCTTCCTGTAATCATATTAACTGAGCGGTTGTTTCTCGCTTCGCGAGACAACCAATCCTCATTAAAAATAAGAGATTCATCTGTTAAATTGAGTAGTTTTCTTGTATTATTATTCATAGGGTTATTCTCCTTTGTAATGTTAGTTATAGACGACTTAATTTTACCAATAAGAATGCCCCTTTTTCTATGCCTGAAACAAAAAATCGCATTGACAGAATTTAATCTATCAACACGATTTAGTGTACAGCCTAAATTAAAAATTCCATGAAACCTGTTTGTAAAAACATTGGTTTCATGGGATTTCTATTTTAATACATTACTTTTGTTTAAAACCTGAACTTGTTAGAGATTTTTCAGCATCTTTATAACTGCCACCAGATTTTACATAAGTGTCAGGAGCATCATATGTAATGGTGGTTTCTTTTTCAGAATATTTTACTGATGTATTTGCTAAATTAGATGAAGATTCAAAAGCTTTTGCTACTTGATCAGCAGTAGATTCATCGGTAATATTTAATTTTTTATTATCAAATACGACTTTAGCAGATACTTTAGTTACTTTATCTCCCTCATGCTCTACAACGATAAAGGTATCTGTCCCCTCCATTGGTGTCTGAGTGAAAGTTGTGGTTTCCTTTTTTGCACCACATCCTACCAAGATAAACACTAGTACTAATAACCCTAAACTTAAAACCTTTTTCATAAAACCACCCTTTAATATTTTTTCAACATATACATTATTAATGATGGAGAAGTCTATGTCAAGTATAAATTAATAGAGAATATATTAAATATCATTCGAAAGTGATAATGTCCTAAGTAGGTCGAAAGACAAAATGTCCCAAAATGATAAAATAACTTTATGAAAAGGATAAATCTAACAATGAATGAAACCAAAAAGTATCAAGTTATTAAAGCTGTCGCTGAAAATAAAAAACAAAAAAAGAGAGCTAGTGTTGAACTTAATTTATCTATACGACAAATTAACCGTTTAGTGAAATCATACAGGGAAAATGGTAAATCAGCATTTGTCCATAAAAATCGAGGGAGAAAAAATAAGCACTCTGTGCCTGAAAAAGTAAAACAACAAATAATCACTAGTTATCAATCGTTTAGTATTAAACCAAATATTAAGCATTTTACTGAAATACTGAAAAACGACCATCATATCTGTTATACAGATACTACAATTAGAAGCATCCTGTACAAAGAAAAAATACTTTCACCAAAGGCTCAAAAAAAGACAAAAAGAAGACTCAAACAATTAATAAAGCAAGAAGGTCAACAAACCAAACAATCAGAGAACCTATTGGTTCCAAGAGCTGAAGACTACCTAGAACTCCCTGAAAAGACCCATCCTAGTCGACCTAGAAAAAAATACAAAGGAGAATTAATTCAATTAGATGCTAGTTCATATAATTGGTTTGGAAATCAAATAACTCATCTTCATTTAGCTATTGACGACGCATCAGGTAATATTGTTGGCGCTTATTTTGACCAACAGGAAACGCTCAATGGTTATTACCATGTTCTTCATCAAATTCTGACAAAACAAGGGATTCCTGCCACTTTTCTAACAGATAAACGAACCGTCTTTGAGTACAACAGAAAATCAACAAAAGCTGTAGAAGAAGATACGTTCACGCAGTTTGGGTTTGCTTGTCATCAATTAGGTATTGACATAAAAACATCCTCTATTCCTCAAGCAAAAGGTCGTGTAGAACGTTTAAATGGGACAGTGCAATCAAGATTGCCTGTTGATCTTGAGATAGCAAATATACATTCTATAGAGGAGGCTAATCAATTTCTATCTGTATGGATTCGAAAGTTTAATCGACAATTTGGTCACAAAACTGCAGAAAGTGTTTATGAAACTTCTCCTACAACAGCTGAAATTAATTTATTACTAGCTACTGTCTCTCATCGTATAGTCGATAATGGCCATCATATTAAGTATCAAAATAAATTTTATCTTCCAACGGAAGGTGGTAGCGACAAATATTTTACAAGGAAAACGAAAGCATTAATTATAAAAGCTTTTAACGGGGAGATTTATGTTAATATAGCAGAAAAAATTTATCCTACTAGACGATTAAAAAACCACGAGACCTATTCAAAAGAGTTTGATGGGGTTTCTTCAGATATAAAAAAAGAAAGACGCAAGTACATTCCACCACAGTCACATCCGTGGAAACTTGAGTCTTTCAAAAGGTATCTTCAAAGTATTGACCGTACTATCGAAGAATATGAGGCTGAAAAAACAGCCTGAAACAAAAAGTACCTTATTTTACCAATAATGGTCACATTAGTGCAAGTTTTACGCAGTAAAGATTGCGCTAATGTGAGCCCTCATTTTGGGACATTTTTATTTTCGATTGACAGTATAAATTAATAGAGAATATATTAAAGTATTAGTTTTTGTGAGAGGTCTGAGTATGCGAGGTAAATCATTAATTATTTGTATCATCTATCATAATTTATTAAAAAAATGAGATTAAGTCTGAAATATAAGTTATGATAATAAATGATAGAATAAGGCTATAGATACCTACAGAGTGTCAGATACCTATAGCCTTATTTTTTTGTAGAGACATATTATTTCTTACTTGTTTTTTTACTGGATATAGTAGATAATTAGACTAGCTAAGGCAAAAAGATTGAGGATAAACTCTTTCTTTTTGGCCTTTTTTGTTTTCATAAATAGGGACAGTGATAGAAGAGTCACAACAATAAATGACACTAATTTCCATGTTTCTAGTTGATGAGACATGTAGTGTTGTATCACCAAGTAATAAATACCTATCAAAGAAAGGACACCTAAAATCAAAAAGACTGGTTGTCTTGACAGATAAGAATACATTCCTTGTGTGAAAATCGTTAAAAATAAAACAATTAGGAAAGAAAAAATAAACGGTTTGATTAGTTCAAAATCATAATCAAACGGATAACTGATAGTTAATAGTTGATTAAACACGATACCTTTAAAAAAAGCATTGGTAAAGGAATAAAACAACGAATCAACATAGTAAAACTGTTTGGAAAAAATCATCATTTGGAATAATTCATAAGCTAAAAGAATAATCCCGAATTGGATAGCTGTTTTTTGAATAATCAAGTAAATCAACACAGCACTGATGATAAGTTTTAACCCATAGATGGCAATAGGCATGGAACGTCCTTTTTTATAAGTATTTTTCCCAACGAGTTGAAAAAAATCACTCAGTAATAAATAAAGAATCATATAATTTAAAATTAAGGCACCATGGCTACTGTTTTTTAAGAATAAAACGCCTGGTATTAATGAAATAACTGTTTGTAAAATTGCAATTAAAAAAGTTAGTGGAATATTTTTCCACAAAGTTGGTTTCGTTTGCAAAGTATGTCTCCTTAGTATGTTAGTGATAATAATACTTTATGGCAATAACATAAAAAGGTCAAGATTATCAGTTGAATTATGTAGGTAAAAAGTGAAAAATCTGATATACTGACTTATGTTGCAAGATTCCCGATAGGATTTACATCTCGTGTAAAGATGCCTTGTAACCGACTATATTTAGGGGGAATGAAAGATGAAAGAAAGAAAATTATTCACGTCAGAGTCTGTATCGGAAGGACATCCTGACAAAGTAGCAGATCAAATAAGTGATGCGATATTAGATGCGATATTAGAAAAAGACCCTATGGCACGAGTAGCGTGTGAGACAAGTGTGACAACTGGTTTAGTGCTAGTGTTTGGTGAAATCACAACAAGTGCTTATGTTGATATTCAAAAAGTAGTGAGGGATACAATAAAAAGCATAGGGTATACACGTGCAAAATATGGTTTTGATGGTGATACATGTGCTGTCATGGTTGCGATTGATGAACAATCACCAGATATTGCACAAGGAGTTGATGCCTCTTTAGAAACACGTGAAACATCAGCTAGTGAGGAAGACCTAGGAGCTGGCGATCAAGGATTAATGTTTGGATTTGCGATTGATGAAACGCCAGAATTAATGCCATTACCGATTGCTTTAAGTCATCGAATCACTCAAAAATTGTCTGAGTTAAGAAAAAATGGTCGCTTATCTTACTTACGTCCAGATGCTAAATCACAAGTTACCGTAGAATATGATGAAGATGGCAAACCACTTCGCGTGGATACCATTGTGGTTAGTACACAGCATGATGAAGACACGACGCTTGAAACCATTAAAACAGATGTGATTGATTTAGTCATTAAAGAAGTGATTCCTAGTGAATTACTTGATGATAAAACAAAATACTATATTAACCCAACTGGTCGCTTTGTTATAGGTGGACCTCAGGGAGATTCTGGATTAACAGGTCGAAAAATCATTGTTGATACCTATGGAGGATATGCTCGCCATGGTGGTGGAGCCTTCTCGGGAAAAGATGCGACAAAAGTTGACCGTTCAGCAAGTTATGCTGCTAGATATATTGCAAAAAATATCGTGGGTGCAGGACTAGCGACAAAATGTGAAGTTCAACTTGCTTATGCCATTGGGGTAGCTCAACCTGTTTCGATTTCGATTGAAACATTTGGAACAAGCGACTACAAAGAATCAGAACTGATTGCGGCTGTGAGAGCCTTGTTTAATCTATCACCAACTGGTATTATAAATATGTTGGACTTAAGACGTCCTATCTACCAAAAAACTGCCGCATACGGTCATTTTGGTCGTGATGATGAAGACTTTACCTGGGAAAAAACAGATAAAGTGGACGACTTGAAACAATTTTTAGCAAAATAAAAAAATAACAGTAATCCTTATTTGGCAAGCACTTTGGCTAATAAGGATTATTATTTTGAGGAGGAAACCATGCAACAAAAAAGAGAAACAAATGTTAAAATTATCACTGCTTGTGTGTTTATCGCTACTTTTATGACAGCAGTGGAAGGGACCATTGTATCAACCGCTATGCCAACGATTGTTGGGTCATTAAAGGGCATTAGTATTATGAACTGGGTATTTTCAATTTATTTATTAACAAATGCTATGATGACTCCAATCTACGGTAAATTAGCAGATAAAATTGGTCGAAAACCAATTTATTTGATTGGGGTATTTATATTTATTATTGGGTCGGCGTTATCAGGAATGAGTCAAAATATGATTCAATTAATTATTTTCCGTGCGATTCAAGGGATTGGGGCAGGTTCTATTGTTCCAGTATCTTTAACAATTATTGCGGATATTTATCCAGTTGATAAACGTGCGGGTGTTTTAGGTTTAAATAGTGCCGCTTGGGGAATTGCCAGTATCGTTGGTCCACTTGCCGGAGGATTTATCGTTGATGCGTTTAGTTGGCATTGGATTTTCTTAATCAATGTACCAATTGGTATTATTTTAATGATTTTAGTATGGATTTATTTGATAGAAGATAAAAGAGAGGTCGAAAAAAGTCCGATTGATTATATGGGCAGTTTCTATATGATGACCATGTTGCTATCATTGTTATATGGGGTTCAAAAAATTAATGATGGCTTTAACTTAATTACAATTATTGCTTTTGCCATCTTTATTTTAAGTTTGGTATTATTTGTCAGAACAGAAAAAAAAGCACAAGATCCAGTTATTTCTCTTGATCTTTTCAAAAATCGCACCTTTGTATTGGTTAACTTAATTGCGGCATTAATTAGTGGATTCTTAATGGGTGTTGAAGTGTACATTCCGATGTGGATGCAAGGAGTTGTTGGGAAATCTGCTGCTTTAGGGGGAATTGTATTAGCTCCTATGTCAGTTATCTGGATGTTCGGCTCATTTGCTGGGGGACGAGCGATGAAAAAATGGCATCATCGCTTAGCCATTGTAATTAGTATGTTGCCAATATTGGTTGGGGCAGTCTTTTTGAGTTTATCAAGCCAAGGAACATCTTACGGATTGTTCTTAATATTTTCAGGTATCATGGGGATAGGGTTTGGTATGACGATGACGCTACTTACCGTATTAGCCCAAACGTCTGTATCTGAAAAATTTACAGGAGTGGCAACATCATTTTTTACATTATCACGAACAATTGGTCAAACCATTATGATTTCAATTTTTGGTTTGGCATTAAACAAAACAATGGATAATCAACTATCATCTAATGTGGTACCTGGAGCTACAAAAGACATGATGAACGAGTTGATTAATCCAAATACCGCGTCAGGATTACCAATAGAGTTGATTGATGGTTTACGTGATATTTTATATAATAGTATTCATAATGTGTTTTTAATCGGTTTGTTATTAGTTGTTGTCTCTTATGTACTTAACTATTTCCAAGAAAAAGAATAAAAATGAGGCCCTATCTCTCTAGATCATGAGTGATAGGGCCTTTTTATCACATTGATTCAACAGCCTCTAAAGCTTTAGTGACATTAAGATACGCATCTTCAGTTAATTTTTTACGTTTATCTGCAGAGATATTTGTACTAATTTCATGTAAATTATGACCTAGATTAACGACATTACGCTCAATCGTTTCAGCATAGTTTAACTCTTCAGCAGAAAACTGTTCTGGATGCTTTTTGAAGTCTTCTTTTAATTGTTTTACTAGAGATTCAGCATTTTGGTAAATACCTTCATATTGGTCAGATTCTAATGACTCCATGATAGAACTATCTTTCTCTAAGATAACAAGCAAGTCTTCTTTTAATTTTTTAAGATGAAGGGTCATCCCTTTGAATTTTTCAGCATTTGATATTGTCATGTTTCTCACTCCTTTAGTGTTTTTTGAATCTGTTTGTTTATATGGTTTATTATAGTGTTCAAATAAAAATTTTTTGTAAACAAAAGTCGAATAAATTCAAAATATTTAAAAAGATAAATAGTTTTTTTTACATATAAAAACCATTTTTTTGTAATAAACTAAACACTAACTTGAGAAAGGTGGTATAAGTAGTATGAGAGAAAATATTGGTATTGGTTATTTAATTGAATCACTAGATAATAAAACAGAAAAAATATCTATTGTAGAACCTTTAGTTGGATTGTATATCCCGAAAGATGTAAAAAAATTAAGTCATTTAAATCGTGCACCTGAAATAGGCGATGTGATAGAAGTAAGAGATTGCAATCACTATTTATTGATTGATGTCATACATCGTGAAGATAGTGAGGAAGCACAGGATGTGTTACCCCATATTACAAATATCATCCATACAAAAGAGCAATTAAAAGATTATACTGTTGAAGTCGTTGGAGATAACGAATCAACATTTGATCGTTTAGTGGATGAGTATATGAATAGTACAATTAAATAATATTTTAAATTAATAAAAAAGACCTAAAACATTTTGTTACGTTTTAGGTCTCTTTTATTTGTTTTTTCACAATTTATTGTTTAATGAAGTAGCACAAATACGTATTGGTATAACAAGGTTTTGAGTTTTTTTACTGTGTTTCACTAAAGATTATTTTGATTACATAACTTACAAAAGTATCATTAATTACAGATTGTTCACTTATTCACAGAATGGCTTTATGATATGTATGTAAAGCAAAGGAGCATGCAACCTTTTGTGATATAACACACAATGATTAATGGAGGATTTACATATGAATATCGGAGAAGTCATTAAAACAACCATGACTGATATGAATATTATCAGTGCGATAACATCAACAGTATTTATTATTTTATTAGGGTTCTTTTGTCGCAAGAAAGGAATTTTCTCTGCAGAAGTAGGAAAAATTTTATCAAAAGTTGTATTAAGTGTGGCATTGCCAGCATTGGCCTTTAATGCATTTATGCAAGATATCAAAAGTGAAACACTAAAACAAGGAATGAACGTGTTAATTTGGGGTATTGTCATTTATATTATTTTAATTTTTGTTTCTAAGCCATTATTTATGAAATATAAAGGTGACAAACAAGATACTTTACGCGTTTTAACTATTTTTGGGTCAACAACATTTTTTGGCACACCAATCGTGAGTGCTATTTACGGACCAATTGGTGTGATGTTTTCTTCAATTTTTAACATTGGTTACCGAATTTTCTTATACTCATACGGCTACATCAAAATGAGTGGATTAAAAATGGAACTTAAAAATATTAAAACAATGTTTTTAAACCCAATTGTTATTGCAACATTTGCAGGATTATTCATCTGGGTATTCCAAGGATATTTACCACAAGTTAGTGTGACAAATGCTGAAGGTGTGGTTAATCAAGTGGCATTCTTACGTATCGATCAAACAGCTGTTTGGTTATTTAAACCAATGACTTATTTAGCAGGACTAGCTTCACCACTTGCTTGGTTATCAATTGGGGCTACTTTAGGTGAAGTGAGCTTTAAAGATGCAGCATCAGACAAAACATCTTGGTATTACAGTGTGATGAAAGTCATTGTTGTACCAGTTATAAACATTGTATTATTAGCGATTTTAACTATGACTCACATTTTACCAGTAAGTTACGAAGCATTAGCAACAATCGTCATCATGATGGCTGCACCAACAGCTACAGTAGCGGCTGCTTATGCGATTAGCTTTGATAAAAAACCACTTCTAGCTTCAAATGCATCTCTTATTTCAACAGTATTAGCTGTTGTCATGACACCAGTATGGATTGTAGTGCTAGAAATGATTAGTAAAATGGGTATTTTTTAACCTAATACATGATTAAGAAAGAAGAGGGATAGACATGACATTCAAAATAGCTTGTTACGGTGTACGACCAAATGAGGTGGAATACTTTAACGATTTAAATAAATATAATTATGATTTAACATTAATTGAAGAATTATTGACGCATGATAATATTGAAACAGCATATAACCATGATGCGGTCTTATTACGAGGAAATTGTGTAGCGGATCGAGAAAATATCGAGAAAATGTCAGAACATGGTGTAAAATTTGTCTTTACACGTACAGTTGGGTTTAATCATATTGATTTAGCAGCAGCAAAGGATTATCACATGGAAGTGGCAAGAGTACCATCATACTCACCAAATGCTATCGCTGAATTGTCATTGACTTTAGCTATGATGTTGTTAAGACATACTTCTTATATGACCATGAAAACAAGTAATAAAAACTTTATTGTAGATAACACGATGTTTAGTAAAGAAATTAGAAACTGTAAAGTGGGAATTATTGGGACTGGTAAAATTGGTCTAACAGAAGCCAAGTTATTTGATGGATTAGGTGCAACAGTACTAGGTTATGATATTTATGAAAATGATGCAGCAAAAGATGTTTTAACTTATACAAATCTAGATGATTTATTAGCACAATCTGATATTGTCAGTATCCATGTACCTTATATTCCTGGTGAAAATGACCAAATGATTAATGCAGAATTTATTAGTAAAATGAAAAAAGGGGCTATCTTGATTAATACAGCTCGTGGGGAATTACAAGATAATCAAGCTATTTTAGATGCCTTACACACACATCAATTAGAAGGTTTTGGGACTGATGTATTTGCAAATGAAAAAGAGTTATTCTTCAAAGAATTTGGTACAGAACAAACATTACCAGATCCGACAGTAGAAGAATTAATTAAACTGTATCCTAGAGTATTGGTTACACCTCACGTTGGATCTAATACAGATGAAGCGTTAATCAATATGATTGAAACAAGTTTTGAGAATTTCCATTCAGTGTTAGAATCAGGTAAAACAGTTAACAGCGTTCTATAAGAAAAACACCTCCAATGCACTTTGGAGGTGTTTTTCTATGTTTTTTTATAGCGTGTGATTGGCCGTCCAATTTCTTGATAGACAATATCTTCTGTGAGGTATTTTGATTCGACTAGAAACGTTAAATATTTTTTAGTTGAAATACGTGAAATCCCCACTTTTTTTGCTAACTCTTCTGTTGAAAAAGGATGTGACTCATCTTCAATTTTCTTAAGCACTTTCTCCATGGTTAATTTTGCCAGTCCTTTTGGTAAAGAAGAAGATATGGAAAGCGAAGGTTGTTTAGGCGTATGTTCGTTAAATAAAGCATCAATGCTTTCTTGATTAGCATGATCTATTTGACTAATTAATTTTTTTTGGTTTATCACTTTTTGTATTGCTAAAGTAAACCGCTCAACAGTAAACGGCTTAACTAAATAATCTACAACCCCAAGAGTTAATGCTTTTTGAATGGTTTCCATATCGTTTGCAGCGGTGATGAGAATAACTGGTACTTGATTATTCTTTTTGCGTAATTCAGTTAAAAAGTCTATGCCTGTTCGAGTTGGTAGATAGTTGTCTAGTAATATTAAATCTACTGAATAGTTTGTTAAAAAAGGCGTAGCATCAATAGTTGAACGACAATTTCCAATGATATGAGCAGAGGGAATATGTGTTAAAAAATCTGCATTTAATTTAGCAACCATCGGATCATCTTCAATAATTAGAACGTTCATTTTTTTCTCCTTTTCGGCTCAAAGGTAGCTCAATATAGACCGTTGCTCCTGTATTGTCATTATTATTAGTTATATCAATTAAACCGCCATGTTCATTGACGATGCGGTAAATGGCATGTAATCCGTAGCCTCTGCCAGCTCCTTTAGTAGAGAACCCTTTTTGAAAGAGCTTATCTATGTCACTACTTTGGATACCATATCCACTATCAATCACTTCTATAATCAAAATATGCCCTTCTACTTCATAAGATAGACTAAGAGTTATTTGTTTAGTGTGCTGATTTTTTGTTGCATCAATGGCATTATCTAGTAAATTACCTAGGATTTGAATGATCTTATGCACATAGTTATCCATTTCTAAGTCTGGTAAAAATGATGTTGGATTCAGTGTTAATGAAACAGTTTGTTCTTTTGCTTCATTTATTTTTCCAAGAATAAAACCAGCAATAGCAGGCGATTTTATGATGTCAGTAACGTACCCAACTTCCTGTTTATAATCATGACTGATTTGTTGAATATATTCTTGAACTAAGTCATACTTTTCTTGTTCAATAAGCCCCATAATGACATGTGTTTTATTCATAAATTCATGTGTTTGAGCGCGTAAGGCATCAATGTACTGTTGCGTGCCGCTTAATGTATGAATGAGTTGACTCATCTCAGATTGATCTCTAAATGTTACAACAGCCCCATTAAAAACATTGCGAATCATAACTGGTGAAGTTGTGGCAATGAAAGTAGTAGTATTGAGCAATAACTCTTGATCAGTTTGCTTTTGTTTTGATGTGAAGCATTTTTTAAAAAAAACAGTATATAATTGAGTATCAATTTTGTTGTTTTCAGCTAGTTGAAATGATGAATCTAGTGAAGTTAATAAATTAACAGCAGCTTGATTAATCAGAGTGATGTCTTTATCTTTATTGATAGCAATAATACCTTCATTGATTTCATCGTTAATGAGTTGTTTTTCTTGAACTAAACGGGAAATATCACCAGGTTCCAAACCTAATAGAATATGTTTAATGGCTTTACTACTAATTAGAGCACCGATAATCCCTATAACTAATCCAATTAATAAAATTAAGGCTACTTTGATTTGTATATTACTAATATCGCTTTGTAATGTGTCTAAGGTAATGCCCGCACAAATTACTCCTATGATACGGTGATTCTCATCTTTTACTGGAACAAAAAAGCGAATGCCATCCCCTAGAATTCCTTTTTTTTGAGAAAAATGAGCATCACCGTTAAGCGCTCTTCTAGCATCATCTAGATCGGAAAAATGTTGTCCAATGGCATTGGGGTCTGGATGTGACAATCGTATAAGTTCTTTATCTAGTACGACAATAAAGTCCATATTACTAAGCTTTGCAATTTCTAAAGAAAGCTCTTGAATGTTTTTAGAAGTTTCATCGTTGATTAGAGCATTCTTTACTTGCTCATCTGTAGCAAAAACTTTAGCTATAGTAGACATTTTATCTTTAGCATATCTGTATTCATTTTGAACAACATAGCGTTCAAGATATATGGATGATAATATGAGTGAAATAAGCGTTGTCAGAAGCACAATAAATATAATAATTGATTTTAATGAAAAGCGACTCATCAATTGGCTAAATTTTTGTTGCATTTTTACGAACTCCTTGACTGATAATAATTTTGATTATAGCCTACAAAAGATATATATGTAATAATTATTTGGTTAATTAGTCAAAACAACTGATTTAAACAACGAATAATGAACAAGATGTATAAAAAATAAATAGAAAAAGAGAGCCTATTATTTGGCTTTCTTTTTCTCAATACATAAGACTGATGGGGGATTATTTTGTTGGTTAATGAATTGATAGGTTAAAACGGAGTAGGAATCTTGTGGTAGGGTTTTAGCAAATGAAAGGACCTCTTTTTTTTCACTCATACCTTCATCATGCCCTGAATAAAGTACTAAAACCAATCGGCCACCTTCTACTAAAATGGTTAGTAGTGAAGCAATCGCAGATAGTGTTGTTTTACTCTTTGTGGTAATTTGTTTATCACCTCGAGGTAAGTAACCTAAATTAAAGATAGCAGCCTTAATCATTGTATTATCTGGTAAATAAGTTAAGGCGTTTTGATGTCCATCTTTAATAAGAGATGTATTTTGAGTGCCTTGCTTTTCTAATTTTTGTCGTGTTGATTCCAAGGCTTTTTCTTGTATATCAAACGCATAAACATGTCCGTCATTCTCAACTAATTGACTTAAAAAGACTGTATCATGTCCATTTCCCATGGTTGCATCAATGACCACATCACCAGGTTGAACACATTCACTTAATAGCTGATGACTAAAATGAAGAGCTGTTTTAAGCATGTCCCTGAGCTCCTTTTCTAACATTATAAATACCTTGATAGGTTTGTCGTTTTTCTAACTCCTGATCAATTCCATTGAGTACTTCCCATTTTTGTAAGCTCCACATGGGACCGATAATCGATTCTCTTGGTGCATCACCTGTTAAACGATGGATAATAATTTCTGGTGGGATAATTTCAAGTTGATCACACGTTAATTTCGTGTATGCTTCTTGTGTCATGAGTTGCAATCGTCCTTCAAGGTAATCTTTTTCCATTTTGGTATTAGACATTAAGTGCAGAAGATGAAGCTTAATTCCTTGAATATCAGAATCTAATACAGTTCGTTTAACATTTTCCATCATCATGTCATAGTTCTCACCCGGTAACCCATTAATTAAGTGAGTGCAGACATTTATATTGTGTTTTCTCAGTTTTTCAACAGCATCTAAATAAGTTTGATAGTCATGTGCTCTATTGATACAGTCGCTTGTTTCTTCATAAGTTGTTTGTAAACCAAGTTCTACCCAAAGATATAATCGTTGATTTAACTCAGCCAAATAGTCAACAACGTCATCCGGCAAACAATCCGGACGCGTACCAATTGACAACCCCACAACACCTTCTTCATTGATTACTTGTTCAAAACGATGTTTTAAGACGTCAAGAGGAGCGTGAGTATTAGTAAAATTTTGAAAGTATACGATATATTGTGTCGTATTTGGCCATTTTTTATGCATTTGGTCGACTTCTTTACGGAATTGTACAGGTAATGGATCACTTGGTGCGATAATCATGTCACCAGAACCTGAGACACTACAAAATGTGCATCCACCACGTGCTACTGTTCCATCTCGGTTAGGGCAATCAAATCCTCCGTCGATTGGTACCTTAAAAACTTTTTCTGAAAAAACTTCCCTGAGTGCGGCATTCCACGTGTAGTATCGTTTCAAATCTCCTTTTTTGTAAGCAAACATGTCTACCTTGTCCCTTCAAATCGTTGAATAAAATCATATTTTTTAAAGTATGGATAGCTAAACGTTAACCAACATGCTCCTAATAGATAGCCACCTAAAATATCTGTTGGGTAGTGAACGCCAAGATAAATTCGACTAGCACCAATCAATAAGATAATGATTCCCAACGCAATTTGGATGACAAGTCTCATCGCTTTATTATCAATATATTGATAGGCTAAAAAGATGAGTGTTCCGTAAAAAAGCATACTCCCCATAGCATGCCCACTTGGAAAACTTGAATGTTTCGCCACAACGAGATGTTCCACAGACGGACGCGGACGATTGAATAGATATTTTAAGCTAATATTCCCAATACCTGATAGAAGAACAGTATTAATAGCTAGCCAATAAGAAGCTACCTTATTTTTTAATTTAAAAAATAAGACACCAAAACTTACGATGAATAATAAGACAATCGTAACGGTATTACCGAATTTAGTAAAATATTTGAAAAAAATGGTTTTCTCAGGTGTGAGTGTTCCTCTAATAAGTTGTTGAATGGGTTGATCAATCGCTTTTAGTATCGCCTCGTTAGATACCACGAAGTAAGCAATTACTGCAAAAAGTAACAAACAAATACTTGCAGCATAAGACCAATATAATTTCGATGTTTTCATCAATATAACCTCCTAAAATCAAAAAACAGACTTTATTAACTTAATAACAAAGCCTGTTTATTATAACATGATTTAATCATAACCATAATGTGTGTCATCGCTATCAAGTTCTTCCACTTCAATTTCACCATTCTTACTGGTTGCTTTAATGCTTATTTTCCCTTTATTTGTTTTGTATTTTCTATTAGAAGATAAATTTTTATTAAAAATTGAAATATCTCCCAAAGTGGTTTCAAAATCAAGTTTATTATCTGAAATGGAAGATTCATCTGTTTCAATATCTATGTCCCCATTTGTAGTCGTCAATTCTGTATCAAAGTCTATATGATTGTCATGGAAGAGAATATCTCCGTGTTTTGATGTAACAACTGATTTTCCTGTTGTATGATTAATCGAGATGTCGCCATCTTCCGTTGTTATTTGTAGGTCACCTTTTGTATTGGCGGTAAAAACATCCCCCATATCTGTTGTGAGCGTCATCAACTTAGCCGTTGTATTTAATACACTGATGTCATATAGTGTCGTATTGACAGATAATTCTTCTGATATTTTAGAATCATCTATAGAAAAATCTGTGTCTTGTTTAGGTTGTGATACTTGATTAGCGCGAATGCTACTAAGTGATGCACTTCCATTTGCCATATTTAATTTGATATTATCCATTGAAAAATCATGCATTGATAGATTGACATTTTTTCCATTAATTGTCACCGTTTCGTAATGTGTTGGAATACGTAAGTAAACTGTATCATCAGTGTAGTTATTTATATTGAAAATAGCAAAGGGATACGGATTTTCTTTATTCGTTGTTGGATTATTAATGGTTAAAGAAGACGTATCTTGTCCTTCTTTAAATGTCCAATCAGCTTGTTTTCTATTATCCAATTTGAAGTCGACACCTTGTTTATCCATATAAATATACTGATCATCTGAACGAGTAAGCGTCACACTGGTTGGTGTATTAAAATGAATATCGAGAGTTTTATTTTTATTAGATTTTATTTTTTTATGAATAGTATTTTCTTCACGTTCGTTTACTAGTTTTTTTTGCGTAATAAAAGTTCCTATTCCACCAACAATCATAAAAATAATGGCGATAACTATAGCGAAGAAAGTTCGTTTTTTCATTTAGTAGAACCTCCTTTTAAAACAGACCAACACCATCGATGATAAATCATAAATAATTTGAAAGCCCCTTTAGTAATAGGTCTTATGATAATGAATCCTATTAAACCAATACCAAGTAGTATTAAACTAACAAAGAATTGGAACCAAGCATATGTTGAAACGGCCGTTCCTAATATAAACAGGCTAAATAAAGGACTAGCAAGAAATATACCGATAACCAACCATCCACTCATTAGGATAATAGCAATAAGTAAGATGACCCATATCATAAAAAAACTATTTAGGAGTGTTATTCCTAAAATTTCGAATAGTCGATTCATTCGTGAATTGTGAGGGATATATTTATTGTACGCTTCATCCTGCTTAGTAGTGTCATGAGTTATTTCAATCCAGTCATCTTCGTAATCAGACTGCGTGTCAAAAGTTAATCCGAGTTTTTCCAAAATATTTTGGGCAATGTTTTTAGGGGAAGGAAGAGCTTGAGTAATCTCATATTCAGATAAGCCTAGGGCAGCCTTTTCATCAAAAATCTGATTATAAGTATCAAGAATGGCTTGTTGTTCTTCTTTAGATAATTGGTTTAAATAAAGTTTTAATTCAATCAAAAAATGTTCTTTATTCATCTCATTCTCCTGTCTATTAAGACTATTAAATTTAATATACCTTCTAATAAATTGTATAACAATGAAAAGAGAGATAAATCATCCTAAAGTATGAGTTTTACCAGGTAATTAATGAATTAATATGTCAGTTGTATGACAATCAAAAAAAACAACAGATATGCTTGCTATTCATTTTTATAGATGATTTAATGATAGTAATAAGACTTTTTTTAACAAATATATGAACGAAAAATGAACTGAAATAATTTGATTTAATATAAAAAATAGGTCATAGCATTAATTGTGTTTTTGCAATTAGGTTATTTTTTAGACTTTATCATTTAGGAGAAGAGAGATAAATATGAAAAAAAATAAATCACTACTGAATCAACCAATGATTCGTCATGCATCTTTGTTTGGCACTGTCTTGTTGTCGTCTACAGCGCTTTTACCCGGTGTTACCGTGTTGGCTTCTGAGAGTATCCGTGATGACATATCAAATGCATCTAATGAAACAACTCAGGATAAAAAAGCAGCAAATCGTTGGACGTTGTTGTCTATTAGTGGAGAAAATGAGTGGATAGAAAATAATCAGCCATTGGACTTAACTGTAAACTTAGAAGCTCATCAAGTCGAAAACCTAGATACTGTGATAAATGTATCGGCGAATACAGTGATTAAATCTGACGTAGCCGATTTATCAATAAAGGATGAGACGGGTAGAGTAATCGGAACGTATACTATTAATAGTGAGTTAAATCAATTATCATTAACATTTACAGAAAAACAATTTACAAAAGCGATTATCCAAGTTCCTATAAATTTTAAAAAGGCTGATTTAAAGGAACAAACAGTGGCGTTCTCCGTTGGGGAAAGCGTCACATCTAAAATAATTAAAACGATTGCTAATCCTCAAGAAGAAAATGCGACATCTGATTTATTAGAAGATTCTGTTGAACATCAGGACAATACAGTATCTGAATCAAGTCAGGTAGAAGAAACTGAGCGAGTGCCAGAGTCATCAGTAAATGAAGAAAAGGTGACCTATGAACAAACAACGGATTCAACAAGTGAATCAGTGTCTGTTATGGCATCAAGTGGTTTATTAGAAGATTCTGAAGAAACTACTGATTCTGAAGTAGAAACAAGTACAAATGAACCTGTTGAATCTGAAGATTCTACAACAGACACTTCAAAAGAAGAACCAAAAGAAGAACCAAAAGAAGAACCAAAAGAAGAACCAAAAGAAGAACCAAAAGAAGAACCAAAAGAAGAACCAAAAGAAGAACCAAAAGAAGAACCAAAAGAAGAACCAAAAGAAGAACCAAAAGAAGAACCAAAAGAAGAACCAAAAGAAGAACCAAAAGAAGAACCAAAAGAAGAACCAAAACCAGCTACTATCGTAGTTCCAACACCAAAAGTAGGGCCACTTAAAGCGGCAACGCCTCAAGCGACTTTTATTGAAAGTATTGCTTCTCACGCACAAAGTGTTGCAGCTGAAAATGACCTCTATGCATCCGTGATGATTGCTCAAGCTATTCTTGAAAGTGGTTATGGATCAAGCACATTGTCATTACCACCAAATCATAATTTATTTGGCATTAAAGGGAAATATAATGGGCAGTCTGTAACGATGCAAACACAAGAGTTCTATAATGGTCAATACGTCACTATAAATGATGCTTTTAGAAAGTATCCATCATACCGTGAGTCTTTGCAGGATAATGCTCATGTATTAAAAACGACATCATTTGCTCCGGGAGTTTATTTTTATTCAGGTGCGTGGAAGTCAAATACAAGTTCTTATATGGATGCGACTAAATGGTTAACCGGTAAATATGCGACAGATCCGACTTACAATATCAAATTAAACAATTTGATTATGACTTATAATCTGACGCAATATGATGATGCTAGTTATACAGGACCCGTGACAACACCTACCGGGACAGGAAGTGACAACAATGGTGGTGGTCAAAGTAATTCATCTACAATGGGAGATTCTTCTACTTATACGGTGAAAAGTGGTGATACATTATATCGTATTGCGCAAAATTACGGTATGATCGTCCAAGAATTGAAACAACTGAATGGGTTAACAACGGATATGATTTATGTGGGACAACAACTAAAAGTCAAAGGAAATAGTGAAACACCTACAGTTGATTCTATTGTGGATGATACTAGTTCAACTGAAAGTACTTCAAACAATAATAAGCCAAATAATTCAACTAGTTCAAACCATTCCTCAGCAACTTACACAGTGAAGAGTGGCGATACATTGTACCGAATTGCATTAAATAATGGTATGACTGTCCAAGAATTAAAACAATTAAATGGTTTAACGAGTGATTTAATCCGTGTAGGTCAACAACTAAAAATTGCTGGTAAAACATCAAGCGGTAGCTCTTCTTCAACTAATTCATCAGAAAATACGGCGGCAAATACTACAAGTTATCAAGTTAAGCGCGGTGATACACTGTATGGTATTGGTTTGAAATATGGCATTAGTGTTCAAGAATTAAAAAAATTGAATAACTTAAGTAGTGACACCATTTATATTGGTCAATCTTTAAAAGTTATCACAAAACAGAGCACGTCAACAACAGGTAATACTGAAAATAGTGCTCAAACGACGCATATTGTAAAACGTGGTGATACGTTGTATGGTATTGGTCTTAGATATAATGTTTCATCTAATGATATTAAACAATGGAATGGTTTAAATAGTGATTTGATTTATGTAGGTCAATCATTAAAAATTAATCAGTCAAGTAAAACAAATACGACAACACCGGTTAAAACAACAGTAGGAAAATATACTGTTAAATCTGGTGACACACTTTATCGTATTGCATTAGATAATAAAACCACTGTTAAAGAATTAAAGAGAGTTAATAATTTAAGTAGCGACTTTATCTATGTTGGTCAACAGTTGACATTACCTGGTACTAGTAGTGATTCAGTATCTAAAAATACACGTCACACAGTCAAAGCAGGGGAATCTTTGTGGGCAATTTCTAAAAAATACAACACAAGTGTGAGTCAACTGAAGAAGTGGAATAACTTATCCACGAATATTATTTATGCCAATCAAGTCTTACGAGTAAGCTAGTTGTCAAAGTAACATTCATTTGATATGATTAGTTTAATAATATCAAAACAAGTAGGTAAGAAGTAGTAAAATAGAAAGTTTTTAAGAGAGTATGTGGTTGGTGGAAACATACAAATGGACTATTTGAACTTGTCTTAAGAAAAAGTTACTTGTCGGAAAGTCTATTTTCGTTAACATGGATTAGAGGTGTTCTAGTATATCTAGGCACAAATTTAGGTGGTACCACGTCAGTCAACGTCCTATGAAGACACAAGAGTGTTTTTGTAGGACGTTTTTTTACATAAAATTTTAGGAGGAAGATTCATGGCTTACAATCATTTACAAATTGAAAAAAAATGGCGCGACTATTGGAAAAAAGATCACACGTTTAAAACAGGTGAAGAAACAGATAAACCAAATTTTTATGCACTAGATATGTTTCCTTACCCTTCAGGACAGGGGTTACATGTAGGGCATCCAAAAGGGTATACCTCAACAGATGTATTATCTCGCATGAAGCGAGCGCAAGGATTTAACGTGCTACATCCAATGGGGTGGGATGCGTTTGGTTTACCTGCTGAACAATATGCACTAGACACAGGAAATGACCCAGCTGAATTTACTGAAAAAAATATTCAAACCTTTAAACGCCAGTTTGATGCATTAGGCTTTAGTTTTGATTGGGACCGTGAAATTAATACCACAGACCCTTCATACTACAAATGGACGCAATGGATTTTTACTAAAATGTTTGAAAAAGGACTAGCCTATGAAGCCGAAGTACCGGTTAACTGGTGTCCAGCTTTAGGAACCGTATTGGCTAATGAAGAAGTCATTGATGGAAAATCAGAACGTGGGGATCATCCAGTATACCGAGTTCCAATGAAACAATGGATGTTACGTATTACTGCTTATGCGGATCGTTTAATTGATGATTTAGAGTTAATTGATTGGCCAGAGAGTATTAAAGAGATGCAACGTAATTGGATTGGTCGTTCTGAAGGAGCGAATGTTAATTTTGACATTAAGGGAACAGACAAACAATTCACAGTATTTACAACGCGTCCTGATACATTATTTGGTGCAACGTATGCTGTTATGGCACCTGAGCTTCCACTGGTTCAAGAAATTGTGACACCAGAACAAAAAGATGCAGTGGATGCTTATATCAAAGAAGCTGAAAAGAAAACAGATTTAGATCGTACTGAGTTATCAAAAGAAAAAACAGGTGTCTTTACAGGTGCTTATGCAGTAAACCCAGTGAATGGCAAAGAAATTCCAATTTGGATTGCGGATTATGTCTTATCAACTTATGGAACAGGGGCGATCATGGCCGTTCCAGCTCATGACGAACGTGACTATGAATTTGCGACAACATTTGATCTAGACATTGTTCCTGTTGTAGCTGGTGGAGATGTGTCAACTGAAGCATATACAGGAGATGGCGACCATATTAATTCAGACTTCTTAGATGGTATGAATAAAGAAGATGGTATTGCAACGATGATTAAGTGGTTGGAAAAAGAAGGCATCGGTGAACAAAAAACAAGTTATCGTTTGCGTGACTGGTTATTCTCTCGCCAACGTTATTGGGGTGAACCTATTCCAATTATTCATTGGGAAGATGGAACGATGACAGCTGTTCCTGAAGAGGAGCTGCCATTAGTATTGCCAAAATCAAATGATATTAAACCTAGTGGAACAGGTGAATCGCCATTAGCTAATATGACGGAGTGGATTAATGTTGTAGATGAAAAAACTGGCATGAAAGGTCGTCGTGAAACGAATACTATGCCACAATGGGCAGGTAGCTCATGGTATTACTTGCGTTTTATTGACCCACATAATGACGAACAATTAGCAGACCCAGAAAAACTAAAAGAATGGATGCCTGTTGATGTTTATTTAGGTGGAGCAGAACATGCGGTACTTCATTTACTATATGCTCGTTTCTGGCATAAATTTTTATATGATATTGGAGTAGTGGAAACAAAAGAACCATTCCAAAAATTATATAATCAAGGCATGATTTTAGGTGAAAACAATGAAAAAATGTCGAAATCAAAAGGAAATGTGGTTAATCCAGATGATATCGTAGAGCAATATGGTGCTGATACATTACGTTTATATGAAATGTTTATGGGACCACTTGATGGCTCAATTGCATGGAGCGAAAAAGGGTTAGAAGGAAGTCGTAAATTCTTAGACCGTGTATGGCGTTTGTTTATCGACGAAAACTTTGTCTTACGCGATCGTATCACGAAACACAATGATGAAGCATTGACAAAAGTGTATCATCAAACAGTGAAAAAAGTGACAGAAGATTATACGAACCTACATTTTAATACAGCGATTTCTCAATTAATGACATTTGTAAATGAAGCTTATAAAGCAGAAGCGCTACCTGTTGAGTATATGAACGGGTTCTTACAATTACTAGCTCCTGTTGCACCATTCCTCTCAGAAGAATTATGGGAAAGAATGGGCAATGAAGGATCTATCAGTTATGTCGCTTGGCCAACTTATGATGAATCAGCCTTAGTTGAAGACACAGTTGAAGTAATTTTCCAAGTGAATGGAAAAGTTCGTGGGAAAGAAGTAGTTGCTCGTGATCTATCCAAAGAGGAATTAGAAACTATCGCTATGGAAAATAATGCGGTGAAAGGTCAACTTGATGGAAAAACGATTCGTAAAGTGATTGTTGTGCCAAATAAATTAGTTAATATTGTGGCTAATTAAAGTTAAGAATACGTTTAAATCCATTAAAAGTGTTTGCATAAACGTACAATTGTCGATACAATTAGAGCAGTATAATGAAGAAAGTTGGTTAGAATCATGCCAAATCAAAACACTTCTTTTGAGGAGACTGAAAAAGAGTTGAATGCAAAGGAAAAAATGGTTCGTGGCTCTTTATGGATGACAATAGGAAATGTTTTTTCTAGATTACTAGGTGCAGCGTATGTCATCCCATGGTATGCATGGATGGGCACGGATGCTAATATAGCAAACGCCTTATTTAATAAAGGGTATAACATTTACGCCTTATTTTTAATGATCGCAACAGCTGGTATTCCAGGTGCGATTGCAAAACAAATTTCACATTATAATTCGTTAAATGAGTATGGTATTAGCCGACGTTTATTTAGACGGACGATGGTAATAATGGGTGTGTTTGGTGTTGCCTGTTCGGGAGTCATGTATTTGTTTGCCCCAATTTTGGCGGATGGAAACGCTGATTTAATTCCAGTGATGCGAGCTCTAAGTGCAGCTATCTTGATTTTTCCAATGATGAGTGTCATTCGTGGGTATTTTCAAGGGAATCAAAATATGATGCCTTCTGCGGTATCACAAATTATTGAACAGATTGCCCGAGTATTTTATATGTTACTTATGACGTTTATTATTATGAAAGTGACAACAGGTGATTATGTTGATGCTGTTATCCAATCAACCTTTGCTGCGTTTATCGGAATGCTTGGTGCATTTGCTGCATTAATTTGGTTTTATAGTAAACAAAAATCACGTATGAATTACTTGGTTGAAAATAGTAATAATGAGGTAGAAATCTCTGAAAATCATTTGATTAAAGAGATGATTAAACAAGCGATTCCGTTTATTATCGTTGGTTCTGCCATTACCTTGTTTAAGTTGGTTGACCAATACACATTTGAAAGAATGATGGCAAGCTTTACAAATTATTCACCGAAACAATTAGAAGCTTTGTTTAGTATTTTTAGTGCAAACCCTGATAAATTGGTTATGATTACGGTATCTTTAGCTACAGGGATGGCTATGACAAGCTTGCCTCTTGTGACAGAAGCATATACAAAAAATGAAAAACCTGAATTAGCTAAATTAATTAGTGATAACATTCAGCTGCTACTTTTCATCATGGTACCAGCGATATTAGGAATGATTGTTTTAGCAAGACCTATGTACGCTTTATTTTATATACCAGAAACACTAGGCGTGAGTGTGCTGATTGAAGCTAGTTTGGTTGGTCTTGTGATGGGGTACTTCATTCTGATTTCAACGACATTACAGGGATTGTACCAAAACCGAGAGGCGATCTTATTATTGGGTATAGGGTTAATCATAAAATTAGTTCTACAATACCCAATGATTCGTATGTTTGAAACATACGGTCCACTTATTGCGACAGCCATTGGTTTAGGTGTAGCTGCAATGTTTATGACACGTTCGATTTACCGAATTACCAAATTTGATTTAGCAATGACAGCAAAAAGAACTTTATTAATCGTGATTTTAGGGGCGATTATGTCACTTGTTACTTGGCTTGTCAGAAGTGGGCTATACATGATGTTAAGTCCTGATAGAAAATTTCAAGCCTTTATTATCATTATGATATGTGTGGTATTTGGTATTATCAGTTATGGTTGGTTAGTACTACGTGTGAGATTAGCAGATCAATTACTTGGCCCAAAAGCACGAAAATATCGTCGGAAATTTAGAATAAAATAAACAGGAAGAACATCTATTTAGGTGTTCTTTCTTGCATTAGGAGAAGAAATAGATGCGTTTAGATAAGTTTTTAAGTCATACAGGATTTGGTAGTCGTAAAGAAGTAAAAGAGTTACTGAAGAAAAAGCGAGTGACGGTCAATCAAACGATGATAAGAGATGCTAAATTTTCAGTTAATGAAAACGAGGATGAGGTCTGTGTCGACGGACAGCCTATTTTATATGAAAAATATGTTTATTACATGTTAAATAAACCTAAAGGAGTGATTTCTGCGACAGAGGACGCATCCTCTCGAACAGTGATTGATTTAGTTAAAGCAGATGATTATAAAAAGGGATTGTTTCCAGTGGGAAGACTAGATAAAGATACGACTGGTTTACTGTTGTTAACTAATGATGGTCCTTTGGCTCATGATTTATTATCTCCCAAAAAGAAAGTGCCAAAGTTGTATCAAGCCTTGGTTCAAGGAGAGATGACGAAAGAAGATAGTGAGATTTTTTCTAGTGGAAGTATCCAGCTAGATGGTGAAAAGTGTTTACCAGCGACATTAACAATTTTATCTATTGATATGGAAAAAAAACAAACCCTTATTCATTTAGAAATTATGGAAGGCAAGTATCATCAAGTGAAAAGAATGGTTGAAGCTGTTGGGAAAAAAGTCATAGAGCTTGAAAGACTTGAAATGGCAAATCTGACACTAGATAAAGAGTTACCTCGAGGAAAGTATCGCCCATTAACTGAAAATGAGCTGAAATTGTTAAAAAATAACGAATAAACCCGCTTAAATCCTAAATTATATTATCTAAAACATCGAAAAAATGATATGATAAAGTAAGATAAAATCAACAGGAGGTATTTTTGTATGACAATCGATTGGAGAAAAGAAGTCGAAGCTCGTCGCGAAGACTTGATGAAAGATTTATTTACATTATTAAGTATTCCTAGTGTTAGAGAAGATGATTTAGCGACAGAAGATGCACCAGTTGGTCCTGGACCAAAAGCTGCATTGTTAAAATTTTTAGAACTAGGAGAACGTGATGGTTTCTTAACTAAAAATGTAGATAATATTGCTGGTCATATTGAATTTGGTGATGGCGATGAAACGTTAGGTGTGTTTGGTCACGTTGATGTGGTACCAGTTGGACCAGGTTGGGATACAGATCCCTTTGAACCAGTAGAAAAAGATGGACGTATTTACGCGCGTGGTGCTAGTGATGATAAAGGCCCTACAATGGCTGCTTATTACGCATTAAAAATTATCAAAGAGTTAGGACTACCAGTTTCTAAAAAAACACGTGTCATTATTGGGACAGATGAAGAAAGTGAATGGAAATGTATGGACCACTACTTAGAAGTGGAAGATACACCTGATTTTGGTTTTTCACCAGATGCTGAGTTTCCAATCATCAATGGTGAAAAAGGAAATACAACTATTTTAATTGAGTATCCTGGTAAAAATGAAGGAAACTTAACATTAGTTAAATTTGATTCAGGTATGCGTGATAACATGGTACCAGAAACAGCAACAGCTGTCGTTGAAATTTCAGGTGATATTAATGCATTTGAAAAAGAATTTGAAGAATATTTAGCAACTGCACCTGTAACAGGTGATATTGAAGTGGTAGGATCTACTGCTACATTAACGGTTCATGGTAAAGCAGCTCATGGCGCTATGCCAAGTAAAGGAATTAATGCCGGAACTTATTTAGCAAACTTCTTAAGCTTCTATGATTTTTCAGGTTCAGCAAAAGATTACCTAACAACGATTGCAGATTATGTCCATACTGATACTGAAGGTAAACACTTTGGTGTGAATCATGTCGATGATATTATGGGAGATTTAACAATGAATGCTGGTGTGTTCAAATTTGATTCATCAAGAGATGATAATATTATTACGTTGAACTTCCGTTATCCTAAAGGGTTAACTGAAGAGATGATTTTTGATCGTATTTCTGAAAAAACAGCGAATACATCAGCTAAAGTGATTCAAAAAGCTGGTGGAAAAGGTCCTCACTATGTATCACCAGAAGATCCATTGGTGAAAACATTATTAGAAGTTTACGAAGATCACACAGGTCTTAAAGGTCATGAACAAGTTATCGGTGGTGGAACATTTGGTCGTTTATTAGAACGTGGCGTTGCTTATGGCGCAATGTTCCCAGATAGTATCGATACAATGCACCAAAAAAATGAATTTATTTCAGTTGATGATTTAATCAATGCAACAGTGATTTACGCTGATGCGATTTATCGTTTAATTAAATAAGAAACAAAATCCCATCAGTTCAATCATGAACTGATGGGATTTTGTTTTAATGAAAGAAAGAAGCATGTGCTTTTTTTTCGAGTTCAATAGCTTTTGCTGTATAGTTTGTAAAATAAGAATCAGCTCCAAGGTTAGTTGCTTTGTTAATATCTGCCATACTATTTAGCGTCCAAAAGTTAGCCTGTTTATTAGCTTCGTGAATTATCTTAATGATGTCTTTTGTCATAAATTTAGTGTTTAAAGATATAATATCTACATAGTCAGCCTTACATGCATTTTGTGCTTCAATATCATCTTTTGCTAAAAGTAAAGTGGTCATTTTAGGAAAGGTTTGTTTAATTTTATTTAGACTAGTTAGTGTTCTAGCTTGAATAATCACAAAATCTTCCATGTTATTTTGTCTGATGATGTTGTTAAATAAATCGATTTGTTTATCGTTTTCTTTTAGTTCAATGACATAATGAGTTGTTTTTTTGTAACGGTCAAATACATCTTGTAAGCGTAGAATGCGATTATTATCGCTTGTTCTAAGTTGATTAATTTCTTCATCAGTCATATCAGAATACAGGCGATCGACACCTGTGAGACGTTTAGCGTTATCATCGTGAGAAACATAGAGAGTTCCATCCTTTGATGTGACTAAATCTTGTTCGATGTTATGTGAACCATATAGTAGAGCTAAATCATAGGCAGGAAAGCTATGCTCGGTTTCCTCACCACTTGCTCCGCGGTGTGAGTATATTTTATTGATAATTTTTTGGTTTGAATGTTTTTGTATCAAAATTACTCCTAATACACAAAGACTTGCTAAAAGCACAGTTATAATATATTTTTTCTTTTTCATGAGACACTCCCTTGTATTGGTTATAACATAAAAAAAGAAAAAAGAGGCTGACCCAAAAGTCTCTTTACAGAAAACAAGCATTCCAAAATGAAACCTCTCATTTCAGAATGCTTGTTTTTTCGTGCTCTCTCACTAATATCCTTCCTATTTTTTCTCAGTTTTCTTAAATTTAGTGCCATTAACGCAAATCCCAGCTCCTGTGAAATCTTATCTTTTCCTCTTACAGAGAATCGATTGAATGCCAAATTAGCCTTCAGATTTCCAAAGGCTGGTTCAACATCTATTTTTCTTTGACGGTATATTTCTCCTGTGACATCCTCTTTCAAAAGCTCTCTTACGTGAGCCTTAAAATATTCCCAATTCCCATTTCTTTGAATCACTCGATTTTTACTACTCTTCGCACGAGTACATAATGCTCTAACTGGGCAATTTAAACAAGACTCACATTCATACATTTTAAGTTGTCTTTTGAATCCAGATTTATCTGTTCGAGTAGAGTAATTTCTAAATTTGACTTCTCGATTATTCGGGCAAATATAAGTATCTGCCAATTCATTATAAATCCAGTTATCTGGAATAAATGGATTTTGTTTGTATTTTTTAGTGTGTTCTTTCTGATACATTGTATAAGTAATTAATGGAGTTCTTTCAAAATCATCTAAAATTGCTTGATAGTTTTCTTCACTACCATAACCTGCGTCAGCCACAATGTATTTAGGTAAGTCAAAATAAGATTTCTTGATAGTATCTAAGAAAGGAATCATTGTTTTAAAATCCGTTGGATTTGAAAATGTTTCATATGCTAAAACGTATTGATGATTGGTTGCAATTTGAACGTTATATCCAGGTTTTAACTGACCATTCATCATGTGGTCATCTTTCATTCTCATAAAAGTGGCATCATGATCTGTTTTAGAGTAGCTATTTCTACCGTCATAAATATCATGTTGTTCTTTATATTTTTGCTTTCTATAGATAAAGTCAGAAAAAGCTTTCAATGCTTTTTTAGGCTCTTTACGCTCAGAACGAAGTTCTTTTCTCTCTTGAACATCTGAAGTATTTTCAATTTTAGTACTTAAATCACTTACTTTCATTTCCAACTCATCAATGATTTGTTTTAAATTTTCTGTGTTTAACTCATCATCTTCTGAACAAATAGATGGAATAATTTGCTCTTCTACAAGTTGTTGGTAATAGGACTTTGACTTCTCTCTCAAAGATTCTTCATAGCGTTGTGTGCTCTTTTTCCAAACGAAGGTATATTTATTTGCGTTGGCTTCTAACTTTGTTCCATCAATAAAAATAGCTTCTTCATCAATTAATTGTTGAGAAACAAGCTGATTTCTAAATTGAATAAAACATTCTTGAAGTATCGGTTGAACCAGTGGGTTCACTCTGAATCGATTAATTGTTCTGAAGTTATGTGTCTGTGATTGCGTTAACCACATGGCACGAATGCTATCTTTAGACATAGCTTCTATCTTTCTGCCTGAAAAAATAGATTGAGTGTAGCCACACAGAATAAGCTTCAACATCATTTTTGGATGATAAGACGAAGTTCCCATTCGATGCTCAAAAACTGAGAACACATCCACAGGGATATTTTCTACTAATTCATCAATCGCAAAAGCGATATCATTTTCTTCTAAATAAATATCTAAATTCAGTGATAAAGTAACCTGTTTCGTGTTATAATTCTTATACATAAATAGCACTCCTTTTTAGTTGGTTTCGTCGCTTTAATTATAAAGGATAGTGCTATTTTTTACGTCAAAAAAGGAAGAAAATCGAAAAAAGATTTTCTTCCTTTTAGTTTATTCTAGAGACTTTTGGGTCAGCCTCTTTTTGATTACTTACTATTTAATCAGCTCTTAATGCAATCGCAGCATCTTTTTTCGCAGCAATACGAGCTGGGATGTGACCACCAATCATTGTTAAAACTGTTGAAATGATGACTAAAATAATCGCATGTTTTGGATTAAGTTGAGCTACATTTTTTAAATCAGTTAGTTTATATAATAGGTTATTAATAGGGAACGTTGATGCATAAGCAATAAGGACTCCTAGTGAACCAGAGGCAATACCTAAAATACATGTTTCTGCATCAAACACACGTGTGATATCTTTCTTTCTAGCACCTAATGCTTTTAGAACACCAATTTCTTTTGTTCTTTCAAGAACAGAAGTATAAGTGATGATACCAATCATAATCATACTAGTAACAAGAGAAATACCAGCAAACGCAATCAAGACATAGGTGATAGCGTCCATTAGGCCACCAGTCAGTTGAGTCATCGTGCCAGCTAGGTCAGTATATAAAACACGATCTGCTTTGTCTTTGCCTTTATTGTATTTATCTAAGTAAGTTAAAATATCTTGTTTATCACTAAAGTTATTAGGATAAATTAGGATACTTGAAGGAGTAGTGGTACCACCAAGATAAGCCAGTAAGTTTTCTTTAGCTTGTGCATCCAGTGTTTCATTGTTCATGACATTTTTATTACTGTCACGTTGGGCTTTGACAATATCAGATTGCTCATTTTCTTCCACAATTTTGGCAGTTAAGTCATTACTATAGGCAAAACCGGGTGATAATAAATTCATGCTAGATGATGGTTTGATACGTAAAATCCCACTTACTCTGATAGTTGTGTTGTTGTTACTGTCATACATTTTTTTATAGTCAGTGTTAGGAATATAATTTCCTGTTGGGATTTTTTGGTAAAAATCATTATTTGAAATTAATTTAAATTCTTTTCCAACAATATCGTCAAAAGGAATTGGGTCATCTTCTTTTACATCTAAACCAATATTTTTTAAGGCATTAATATTGGTTGAATTTTGTTTATCAACAATTAAAACGACATCTGTTGAAGATCTTGGGTAGTCTCCGGCAATCACATTGTAGTTTTCTTGTAAGAAATCTTTAGAATCTTTGTTTAACTTTGTTGGAAATGATGAGATACCAATTCCAGTCATAGAAGACATGGCTGATTCCATTGAGTTGTTATTATTCGGTGCAGCATTTGAGAAACTAATTGGTTTGATATCACCATCAACATTTCCTAACATATTCATCGCCACTGTCCTAGAGTAGCCAATACTGTTAGTTAAGTTTGGATTAATATCTTTGATATAATCAACATATTCTTGATTAATTTTATTGATATGTTGTGATTTATCTTGTTCACTAAGTTTTGGTGTTACTTCTTTTTTCTTTGAATATTTTGCTTGGTCACTTCCTAAAGCATTTCGTTGATTCATTGATTGGTCAGTTGTAACTTGTGAAATCGTGATTGGAAATTTAGATAATGTCTCGGTTTGTGTTTTATCAATTTGGATTTGAAAGCCATTTGATAATGATAAGACAATTCCGATACTAATAATCCCAATACTAGAAGCAAATGCTGTCAGAAGGGTTCGTCCCTTTTTAGTTCGTAAATTATTAAATGATAGTTTTAATGCAGTGAAAAAGCTCATTTTTGTTCGTTTTAATTTAAACTCATTGTCATGGCTCTCTTCTGTGTGAGGCTTTGAATCATTTTTTATTTTCCCATCAGAAAATTCGATAATGCGATCAGCGTAGTCATAAGCAAGTTCTGGATTATGTGTGACCATGATGACTAATTTTTCTTTAGAGAGTTCTTTGATAAGCTTCATGATTTGTAAACTAGTTTCTGTATCTAATGCTCCTGTTGGCTCATCACATAGTAAAATATCTGGATCATTTGCAAGCGCTCGAGCAATCGCGACACGTTGCATTTGTCCACCTGATAATTGATTTGGTTTTTTATGCATATGATCAGCAAGCCCTACTCTTTCTAAGGCAGCTGTAGCATGTTTTCTTTTTTCCTCTTTTGATACACCACTAAGAGTCATCCCCAACTCGACGTTTTCGATAATGCCTAAATGACTGATTAAATTATAACTTTGGAAGACAAACCCTATTGAATTATTTCGGTAAGCATCCCAATCGCTATCTTTAAAATCTTTTGTAGACTTCCCATCAATAATCATATCTCCAGAATCATAATTATCGAGTCCACCAATGACATTCAGTAAAGTCGTTTTCCCAGAACCACTTGCTCCTAAGATAGCAACAAATTCTTGCCGTCTAAATGATACTGATACGCCATCAAGGGCTTTTGTTGTTGTGCCACCAACAGTATAATATTTTTTGATATTCTTTAACTCAAGCATGTGGATCTCCTCTTTTCTTTTAACATGTTCTTAACATATGTTTGTTAATAAACTAACTTTTATTATAACAAAAAAATTTGATAAGCTAAATAAATCCTCTTTTCTTATCAAAATCCGATCAACTTAGTAACTTGTCCACATTTTCTGTGGACAAGTGTGGACAACTTTTTAATAGACAGATTTATTATCTATATAGGTTGATAATATAGATTTTAAATTTTAGGTAAATTAAGTGAAAATAGTTGTTCGTGTGTAAAGATAACATAAAACCTGTGGATAAACTTGTGGACAATGTGTATAAGTTTATAAAACACTGAAAAAATAGTCTTTTTAATGTGAAAAACTATACTGTGGATAATTAAAACTATCCACAGTATGTTTTTTGTTCGCCAATGGGAAATACTTTACAGAAATAAATTGAACTTATCCAAATAAACAAAATGAATTGGATAAGTTCTAGAAGTTGAGTTACTTTTAAAGAGAATTATTTTCTTTTAAAATAGTCGGTTCAAGATTTTGTATCGTTTTGTATGCTGATTGTAAGTACTCAGGGCTTCCTTCAGAAAAATTATACGAAAAATCAGTGTTTAAAAAGGCATCAGCCATTTCTTTTGCTATATATGGCGTTATAATCAAGCCACCCATTGCCAGTACGTTAGCATTATTTATTTTTCTTGATAACGTAGCCGTTTCAATACTTTCACACAAGGCAGAGTATACCCCCGTAAATTTATTTGCGACAATGCTCACCCCCATACCAGTTCCACAAAAAATAAATCCTCGATCGTATTCTTGATTTGCTATCGCTTTTCCAATGTTAAAACCAACAGAATAGTATGCCTGTTCATTATTTTGGGTAATATCAGTTACATCCAATCCTTTTGATAGTAGATGTTTTTTCACATCATTTTTTAAAGCTAAGCCTGAAGGATCTGCTCCCATAATAATTTTCATAATTTCCGCTCCTTTTCTTTTCTGACATATAAAAGTAAAATATGTCTAATTTAAGTTTATAAAAAAACATAATATATGTAAAATGATGTTATTGGATGATTAATTATTAGTTATAAAACAATAAAAAGAGGCTGATCCAAAAGTAACATTTTAAATGAAAATCACTAAATTAATAAAACAGAAATCCCATGAATTCAGTCTTTTGCTAAACTGATTTCATGGGATTTTTCTATTTTAAGACTTTTGGGTTAGCCTCATATATTATTTTATTGTTTGTCTTCATGCTTTTTGAATTTGTCTTTCACATCATCAACAACTTCTTCTGTTTTTTCTTTAATCTCAGAGGATACTTCTTTTACTTTGCCTTCAGCTTGTTTTAAAAGGCCTTTATGTTTTAACTTGTCATTATTTGTAATGTCACCTGCAGTTTCTTCTACTTTACCTACCGCTTTGTCAACTTTACCTGTATCAGTCATATTAAATTCCTCCTATTTCTATTGATGTATCTTAACTATATATCAAAATACCTAAAAAATTCAAATGAAAGCCTTTCATAAACACGTTTTGTTATAATAAAAGGTGTTTAAAAAAATAGAGATTTCTTATTAAATTTTTGTTATAATTAAGCAGCGTTAAAAAAATAACATATATGGAGGTTTTTATGAAAAAAAGAGTTGTTAAAATGGTGATGTTGTTTATCATGGGAGTAAGTCTTGTTGGATGTACAGGTAAAACAGCAGACGAGTTCGTGGGAAGAATGGAGTCAGTTAATAATAAGAAACATAATGACATGACAATGGATATTAGTTTATCTGATATAGAAGTGACGACAGAAAACAGTAAAAATCCAATGGTAAACATGTTAGTCACTCAATTAAAAGAAACTAAGATAAGTATTCATAATATGAGGGATAGTAAAGAGGATAGTTTGGTTGAAACAAACGTCCAATTTGATTTAATGGGAATGAGTATTCCTATGTCTTTGGTAGGCTCAGTGAAAAAAACACCTAAAATGTATTTATCAACTGATAGTTTATCTTCGATTATGGAAATCGTTCAAAGTATATCAGGAGAAACCTTACCTGTGGATCAAGAGACATTAAATTCTTTAAAAGGAAAATACATTGATATTTCAGATTTATCAGAAAATCAAAATAAGACAAATACATTAACTGACTTAGGAAAAGAGTTGTCGGTAAATGAGAAGTTCAATCAAGCTTATGCAAAAGAGGTCGTTTCTTATATTAAGAGTTTAGATGCTAATACATTTGAAAAAAAAGATAATAAGATTACTCATACGTTTACCTTCGATGAAATAAAAGAAATGATTAAATTAAGTGATAAAGTGATTAAGTCAAATGATGAGTTTAAAACGATGGACACCACAGACTCTAAAACAGTGATCGAGGATTTAGTTAAAGGGTTTAAAGATGTGAGTGTAAAATTAGCTGTTGATACTAAAAAAAATGCCATGGATTTTAAGATAAATATGAAACCAGCAGAAGATGCTAATGCTAGCGGGTTGAAAAAGTTAGTCATGTATATAAAAGTATCTTCAAAATCAAGTAAAGAAACAGTTACTTTACCAAGTAAAGGTCAAATCATTTCCTCTGAAGAAGTAAATAAATTGATTTCTTCAGGACAACAAACAACCAACATATCTGATGAAGAGTTTTCAGATTTTCTTAAAGCAACAAAAGCAGGTAAAGAGAACGGAACCATTACGGAAGAAGTGCAAAAAGAAATATTAGAAGCGTATAAAGGAATTTTAACGGATGAACAGTATAGGCAGTTAGAGGAAGCTTTGAAATAAAAAATGGATTTTCGTCAAACTTGACTTATGAGTAAATATGACAGTGATCACAAATTTATCATCTTTTTTAGTTTAATGACTTTAGTGAGTTGAGCACGAAATCGTGCGAAACAGAAAAACAACGCTTACTGAGCGTGGAAGAAATAGTTTTAGCGTAAAGAAACTCCTTTCGATATACTAAAAAGTGGCTACCAACCGCAATAAGAGTATTGAAAGGAGGTTTCTTATGTCTAATGATGATAAAAGTTTAGCACACACAAGATAGAATTTTAAGTATCATTTAGTATTTACTCCAAAATACAGAAGGAAAGGAATTTATGGGATTTATTAAAGTAAGAAGTACTGTCATAATTCATGAGAAACAAGGAAATTTGAAATATACATATGGAAATAAAAGTTTTTGGCCTAAAGGATATTATGTGAGTACTGTAGGATGGAATCAGAAGATAATCTAAAAATATACTCGAGAACAAGAAATAGGAAACTCAGCCATGCCCAACAATCACATCGGGAGCCCAACCTTGAACCACTTTCTTTTGGATATATTCTTTTTCGTTATCAGGTAAACCGTCTACCGCAATTTTTTTTATTTGTTTTGTATCGTTGATAATAATCAAGAATAGATAGTTCATCGTTTAATGCGTTATAGACATTGTAAATAGTCTGTCTAGATCAGTTCAATTGTTTAGCAACAATTATTACTTTCTTATTTTGATAGTAATATAATTCTATTAAAACGAGTTCGTCTTTAGTAAGATGTGTATAGGTCATTTTTGATTACTCTTCTTGTTTTCTTTGGTAGGAAATCCAACTTGAGTGTATCATAAATGATTTTTTAATTGTCTAGCTTAATTTTACAATTGGCGATAAGTCAAAAAATGACTGAGTGTCTTTATTTCTAAAATGAGTAGGTTAATAGTTGAAGGATATCATAGGCTTCTTTTAGACTTGAAGGGCATGATAGTAGCTGATCAATTATCATTGATTCTTTTAAAAGAGGATATTTAGGAGAAGGAAAATTTCTCTAGGTTTTGAATTCAGAAATAGAAACATTTAGTTAGTTTTTTAAAAGAAATTTCCAATTTGCTTTTAGTTTATTAGCCTCTAGACTAGTCAAATCTTTCATTTCTCGCACTCTGAAATCATAAAAATTAGTGTTTATGTTGGTGACTAAAAATGTTGCTTTCTGTCGTTTCGTTGGAATTAAGTACTTTTAAAACATTAGTTAATGAAATTTGGTACAGTTTAGCGATTAACGTTATCTATATTTTTCAGAGTGATAAAACTACTAATATGGCATTTTTTCAATAACTGAGCATTGAGCAGTTCAATTGTGACTACAGTTCTTATAATTGTGGTAATATAAAATTAAATGTGAAAACCATCTAATTTTATATTTATGTTTGACTAGTGACATTTTGTCACTTATTATATTTTTATAGTGACAAAATGTCACTTAGAAACTATTTATGAGAGGGGAAATATAATGAGTAAAGAGTTGATTTTAGCTAGTATAGCTATGATTATTGCTTTAATATCGTACAGTATAGGAGTATTTGGTGAAAGAAGAACAGGAACTATCCAATTAAAACATATTTTATTTTTTGTTGGAGGCCTTATATTTGACTCGACAGGAACAGCTTTGATGAATCAAATTGCTTCTGAAAATACAGAATCAACTTTTGGTTTACACCAAATTACTGGTGGTGCGGCACTTATTTTGATGGGCTTTCATTTAATTTGGGCAATCGCTGTGTATAAAAAAGGTTCTGAAAAAGCAAAGAAACAGTTTCATAAGTTTAGTATAGGTGTTTGGACTCTATGGGTTATCTCATTTGTTTTAGGTATGTTTGTTGGTATGGGCATTATATAAATAACAGTTATTAAAAAGAGGATGATCCAAAAGTCTTAAAATAGAAAAATACCATGAAATCAGTTTATCAAAACACTGATTTCATGGTATTTCTGTTTTGTTAGTTTAGTAATTTTTAGTTAAAATCTTACTTTTGAATCAGCCTCTTTTAATGTATCTATTTTACATTAACTGAACGACGACGAATAATAACAGCAGATGAACCTAAAAGCCCTAATCCGATTAAAGATGTAGCCATTTTTGATGTTGTTTCACCCGTTTGTGGTAATACAGCAGATGTCGTTGAATTAGTCGTAACTGTTGGTATAACAACTGTTTGGATTGCTTCAGATACTGTAGGTTTGTTGACAGTAGATGATACTAATTCATTTTCTGGAGTGCTTGGTTTGACAACTAAGTCAATACCAGGAGCAGTTGGGTCTTCCATTAAACCATTATCTGGAGTCATTGGAGCATCTGGTTCAAAAACAAGCCCGTTATCTGGAGCCATTGGAGCATCTGGTTCAAAAACAAGCCCGTTATCTGGAGCCATTGGAGCATCTGGTTCAAAAACAAGCCCGTTATCTGGAGTCATTGGAGCATCTGGTTCAAAAACAAGCCCATTATCTGGAGTCATTGGAGCATCTGGTTCAAAAACAAGTCCATTATCTGGAGCCATTAATGCATCATCATCTGAAACTAAACCATTATCTGGAGCCATTGGCACATTTGGCTCAAAAACAAGCCCATTATCTGGAGCCATCGGAGCATCTGGTTCAAAAACAAGCCCATTATCTGGAGTCATTGGAGCATCTGATTCAAATATAAGCCCATTATCTGGAGTCATTGGAGCATCTGATTCAAAAACAAGCCCATTATCTGGAGTCATTGGAGCATCTGATTCAAAAACAAGTCCATTATCTGGGGCCATTGGTGCCTCTTCGTCTTCAGTACTCTCATCAGAGATTAAACCATTATCTGGAGTCATTGGAGCATCTGGTTCAAAAACAAGTCCATTATCTGGAGTCATTGGAGCATCTGGTTCAAAAACAAGTCCATTATCTGGAGTCATCGGAGCATCTGATTCAAACACTAAAGAATTATCATAAGTTTCATCGTTAGACACGTCTCCTCCATTAGCTTCTTCTGCACTAACAGTGGTTGTTAAGCTAATCATACCAATGCTCAAGGCACTTAATAAAGCGGTTTTTTTGAACGATTTTGCAGCTTTTTTTTGTTGCATCATTTTTTTGTAATCTTGTCTTTTCATTTACTATATCTCCCTCTTTTTTTAAATAATAACACTACGTTCGGTAAACGTATATTACAAAAAGAGTATAAACTAAAATAAAACATATTTCAACACTTTTTGTACCTAATTATTTCAAAATATTATATAAATATACACTTAATTGAATTTCATGCAATTTTCATAAAAATATATCCATGTAGGCACAAAAAAACACCCATTAATAAATTAATGGGTGTACCACGGGGTATAAGGTATTAAATGTTTGGAAGTATCCGCGGTTGGTAAAATAAAGGTAAGTTCATAATACGATGCATTAATAAAAAAGTCAATAGATAAACGAAAAAATGTTTTTTATATCGAAAAAACCTCTAGTTTGATACTAGAGGAAGGAGTATATTCTCTAACGTGGGAAGAAAGAGAATACATGATTAGGAGTTTTACAGTAGAATAAAAAGATTTTACTGTGGGTACTTCCTCAACTGTGGGAGAAGAGGAAGTTAGATGAGTGATAGGAGTTGCACCTAAAGTTTGTTAAAGTCTGATTTACTTTTCACTCATTTGTTATAATTAACTTGTTTATATCATAAAGGTTGAAGCTTAAATGAACCTTAAAAAAGAAAAGTTAGGAGAAAAAAGATGTTAGAAAGAGATTATGTGATACCAATTTTAAATAAATGGACAGATATATTACGATTAAAAAATCAGTGGGATTTAGATATTATTCCGGTAGATGATGAAGCATTTGACAAAACAGGTGATATAAAAATAGATATCACAGATAAAAAAGCTTTGGTATATTTAAATCAGCGTAATCCTCGTAATGAAAACATAGAGGAAGTAATTGTTCATGAATTGCTGCATTTAAAATTATATCCATTAGATCAATTGACTGAAACCTTAATAAATAATCATTATGATGATACTTCATCGGAATATCAGGTTATGTATGAACAATTCATGATTTCATTAGAAACCACAGTAGAAGAATTAACAAAGTGTTTTCTAGAAAAAACAGGTGACGATACACGATTATCATTTGGTAGAGTAAAAGAAATGAAAAGCTTTAATGAATTATTTGAAGGGCTTAATAATTTAGAATAAAAAAACCTCTAGTTTTCACTAGAGGAGGAGATGGTTAACAACTTTCGGGATTAAGCTGTCAAATAGATTTGGAGTAAAAAAATGAAAAAATGTAACATGCTTTGGGATTATCCTCTGTTGTGGGAGGAGAGGATGTGTTAAATAATGATTTAACTGTCTATATCATAATATCCAAACCTTAATTTAACCTTAAAAAAGTAAGATGAAAAAAAGATTATCGTGACATTATTTTTTCTTTTTCTTTTCTTCGATAACTTGAGGATTGTCAGGTAAAATAATGTTAAATCCGTCATGATCTAGTGAGTTTATTCTTTCTTTAATGAAATCTTTCTCTATGACAAATTCTTTTTCTAATGTGGTAGTGTCATTCAGAATAACTGGTTGAGCGGGCATCGATTTATTTGACATAAGTATCCCTCTTTTCTTTTTATTACGTCTATTATACCATTAAAACTAGATTAAATATATTTAGAGACATGTTAAGGAGAAGTTGTATGATTTAGTTATATTAAATGAACGTGGTATGATAGAAATACAAAAATATGAAAGAAAAAGGGGAGAACAATCATGCAAAAGAATCAAAAAATCGAGTGGTTACAAGACATTGTTAAGATGGAAACAATCAATGGTAACGAAGAAATTGTGGCAAAATATATTCAAAATAAATTAAAGCAAGTTAATATTTCAACTGAATTGATTCAATATGCTGATAATCGTAGCAGTTTAGTGGCAACGATTAAAAAAGGAAATAGTGGTAAAGTTCTAGGGTTAACTGGTCATATGGATGTCGTGGACCCTGGGGATGCGAGTGATTGGAAGTATCCACCTTTTTCTGCAACTATAGAAGGTAATAAACTTTACGGTCGTGGTTCAACGGATATGAAAAGTGGTCTGATGGCAATGGTTATTGCAATGATTGAACTTCAAGAAGAACAAAAAGAATTTAATGGCACGATTAAATTATTAGCAACCGTTGGAGAAGAAGTGGGCGAGTTAGGGGCTGAACAATTAACTAATCTAGGATATGTTGATGACTTAGATGGTTTGATTGTAGGTGAGCCAAGTAATTATAATCTCGTCTATACTCATATGGGGTCAATCAATTACACAGTGACATCAGAAGGAAAAGAAGCACACAGTTCTATGCCACAAGAAGGATATAATGCATTAAACCATTTGATTGATTTTTCGTACCACATCAATCAAAAAATGGATGAGATTTCAAGTAACTATGTAAATGAGGAATTAGGTTCAACGATCCATAATATTACGATTATGAATGGTGGGAAACAGGTCAATAGTATTCCAAACTTTGCATCACTACAAGGAAATATACGTAGTATTCCAGAATTTTCTAATGATGCCATCATTGAAGTATTACAAGACACTGTAGATGAACTAAATAAAAATCAGCCATACAAGTTAAAACTAACTATTGATTACAATAAACTATCTGTTAAAACAAACAAACAGTCTGAATTAATTAAGGCAATTCAACAACAATTTGATGAACCATTACCACTTATTGGGATTGGTGCGACGACTGATACGGCAGAATTTATTAAATCGTCTAATCCGTTTGATTTTGTTGTCTTTGGCCCTGGTGAATCAACATTACCACACCAAGTCAATGAGTATGTTGACATAGATAATTATTTAGATATGATTGATAAATACAAACAAATTATGTTAACTTATTTAAATTAAAAAGGACGTTATTTATGGAAGACATTCGAGTCGTTATAGGAGATAGTAAGTTTGATGTGAGAGCGTGTGGCGTTTTAAGTCAAGACAATCATATTTTATCAAGTGTTGAATCTGATGGTAGTCAGACGTTACCTGGTGGGGCAGTTAAAATAGGTGAAACATCTAAAGAGGCTGTTGTACGAGAATTTTTAGAAGAGACTAATATAAGGGTTAGAGTAGGAAATCTTTTAGCGGTAGTTGAAAATATGTTCACTTATAAGGACAAACCATATCAACAAGTTATCTTTGTCTATGAGGTTTTTCCAATCGAAGAGATAAGTGATATAAAAGGAGATATTGAAGTTAAGTGGACACCTAAAGAAAGATTGAATGCATTAAAACCTAGCTCATTAAATGATATTATCCAACAACTAGGTACGACTATTAGACATGTGATTAATAAAGAAGATTAAAATAGCTACTCAAGTATCCATGAATACTTGAGTAGCTATTTTTTTATTTGTGTTCGCGGATTAAACGTTTTTCAGCTTTTTCTTCTTTTTTCTCCGCTACTTTTTCACGATTTTTATCGATATCAGCTTCGAAGATGTCTTTCGCTTTTTCTTGTTCAAATGAACGGCGATTTTGTTTGGCTCCATCTCGTTCTGTTCTCATGGTTTTACCTTCTTTCATCATGTTAAATTGATGGCATTTATTCAATGCTTATAAGGTAATCTTACACGTAGTTATCGAAAAAATAATGAATTAACTGTGCTGTTTTCTTTATTAAGAAGCGAAGACAACGTTATTGTCTAAATGAATAGCATGATACGTGATGTCTGTTAGGGAAGTATCTAATTCTTTCGCTGTGATAGCAAGACCTTCACCTGTTTGAGTATAGGCGATTTGTTTAGTGACATCATAACCAGACCAGTAGCGTGTATAATCTGTGATGCTCATTTCAGCTTTTTTGTGTTCTAAACCTCGAGGCACGATGATTGGTCTAAAAACACTGTATAGTCTATTGATTCCTTTATTTGTATCAAAATCATCTAACATATTTTTTAGATAGAAACTTCTGATAAAACGAGAAGGAGAAGTATAATCTCCGGGTAAACCAAATAATCCGTAACCTGTACCATGTTCAATTGGTTCCACATCAACTTTATTTTTCATCACACGATGAGTGGGATGATCAATATCGCTTAAATTAATGTAATGTCTGATATTTGTAGTGTGGTAGTTATATTCTGGGCTATTCGTCATCACATCAACATAGTCGTATAGTTTAAATCCGCCATCTAATACAGGCTCTAAAACGATACCTTCTCCAGTTGTATCAACGAATGTGTAGTGTAGAGGGAAATGAAGATTTTGACCTTTATAAACAAAAGGCTCATCGGCTAAAACAAATTCTTTATAATGTTCTTTAATTTCAGCTACAGTTTTAAAGTTTGATAAAATATATAAGACAAATTCTTCTGTTAGTAGTGGTTGTTTGCCATCATCAATAATGTCTTGAGTGTTTTTTGTCGTTGCTTCAACTAGAACTTGCATATCACCAACTAAGCCATGTTCATTCATACCATCATACATGACCGTTGTATACTTTGTCATAACACCTAAGACTGTGTATTTACTGGTCCAAGGAGAAACTTGGCTAGCTATATTGATGTGTTTTGGAACAGTTGCTAGTGTAATATCTAAATCTAATCCAGGATCTTCACCAAACATTGAAATATCTAAATCCATTGTGCGACCGAAAAAAATATCGCCATTTTTAGCAGTTAACGTGATATTTGTACACATTTAAAAAACCTCCTTTTTATGATTAGATATATAGTAAAGCTTTTATTGAAATAATACAAATGATAGCTCTTTTTTAATTGTTCATTTAAAGAAATAATAATATTTTTTTGTCTTTAAACTTACGTTTTTGTTAGGTTAAAGAGAGTCGTTTTAGTTATTTTAATCTAAAATACATGTTATTATTCATGTATAAATCTTTTTAGATTATATTGTTAATTAATTTGTTTATGAGGTGATAATATGGTAAAAAAAATTATTTTAGTAGTAGCTGTAATATTGGTCGTCGTTTGTGGGTATAAAGGATATGAGTACTATAATATGACCTATAAAGGTGATATTGCCTATGCTAAAGTACCTGAAGTTGTTCCTACAGAGCAAGAGACAAAAGATGATACAGGAAAAGTCATTACTGGTAGTAAAACGTATCAATACGATTTTGATTTTGTAAAAGAAGATGGGACAATACAAAAAATGGATTATGAATTGAGTGGTGATAATGTGATCCCATTAAAACCAGGTTCATATATAAAAGCATCGATTAGTCAAAAAAGGGTAATTAGTGGACCAAATGATGTGTCAAAAAGTGATATTCCAAAGAATGTATTAGAAAAACTAGATAAATAAAAATAAGCTAGATTGAGTTGGCTCAATCTAGCTTATTTTTTATCCTTCTAAAATACGTTGTAAAAATTCTTTTGTACGAGCTTGTTCTGGATGTTGGAAAATTTTTTCCGGAGCACCTTCTTCAGCAACAACTCCTTGATCCATAAAAATGACACGATCAGATACTTCTTCGGCAAAAGCCATCTCATGCGTTACGATAATCATGGTTAATCCAGTCCCAGTTAACTCACGCATGATTTTTAATACTTCACCGACCATTTCAGGGTCAAGTGCTGAGGTTGGCTCATCGAATAGCATCACCTCAGGATCCATAGAGATGGCGCGAGCAATTGCGACACGTTGTTTTTGTCCACCAGATAATTGGCTAGGTTTAGCATGAGCAAAATCTTTCATCCCGACTTTATCTAAATTTTCAATCGCGATACGTTCTGCTTCTTCTCGTGAGCGTTTTAATACTTTTACTTGTCCAACAATGCAGTTATTTAAGACATCGTGATTTTCAAATAGATTGAACTGTTGAAATACCATTCCAACATGAGCACGATATTTTGGTAAGTTATAACCAGGAGCAAGGATATTGTCACCTTTGAAAAGTAATTCCCCACCAGTTGGTTCTTCTAATAAATTAATGCAACGAAGTAAAGTTGATTTACCTGAACCAGATGGCCCGATAATCGTTACAACTTCACCATCTTTTACAGATAGATTAATGTCTTTTAATACTTCATGATTGCCGTATTGTTTTTGTAAATGATTGATTTGGATTAAGTCTGTCATTATTTGTCATCCTTTCTTTCTAAAATAGCTGTTTGCATTTGATTAGCATAAGGTGCGTATTCACCAGTACCATCCATACGTTTTTCAACAAATCGTAAAATACGCGTTACAGTAAAGGTCATAACAAAGTAAATCACACAAACAACAAAGAAGGTATCAAAGAATCTAAAGTTACTTCCAGCGACTGTTTTTGCTTGGAAGAATAATTCGGTTACTGCAATCACATTTAATACAGAAGTATCTTTGATGTTAATGACAAATTCATTCCCCATAGCAGGTAGAATATTTCTAAATACTTGTGGAATCACGACGTTGACCATTGTTTGACCGTGTGTCATTCCAATAGCAGATGCTGCTTCAAATTGTCCTTTATCAACCGAGAAGATACCACCACGAACGATTTCTGTCATGTAAGCCCCAGTATTGATTGATACAATAAATAATGCTGCTGCAAGAGGATTCATATCAATCCCAAATGCTTGAGAAGAACCATAGTAAATCACCATCGCTTGAACGATCATTGGCGTTCCTCTAAAAATTTCGATATAAATAGAAAATAGAGTGTTTAATAATTTAAATAATACTTTGTTCACCATACTTTTTGGCGTTGGGATGGTTCTAAATAAGCCAATTCCTAATCCGATGAATGTTCCAACAATTGTCCCGATAAGTGAGATTAAAAGCGTTACTCCAGCACCTTTTAAGAACATTTGCCAGTTTTCTTTGACGATTTTGACAATCCAATTTTCATTTGATTGTGAGTCAGGTTGTTCACTAATGGCAATATCCATAAAATTGTCTCGTTCAGTTTGATTTATTCCGGCTAAAATGTCATTAATTTTTGCGATATCTTGACTGCCTTTTTTAACACCGATAGAAACAGATGTATCATCACGATTTGTTTTAAATCCTTGGCCATCTTTAAAATCAATCATTTTAAAATTAGGATTCACTTTTTGGGCGGTGATTCCCTCAGGTTTTTCTGAAACATAGGCATCAATTTTTCCGGATTGAAGTGCCACACGCATAGCAGAAAAATCATCCATGGCAGTTTGTTTTGAGACACCTTCGATTTGATCAATCACAGAATAGTGAAATGTATTTAATTGGGCAGTCACTTTTGCCCCTTCAAAATCTTTCAGACTTTTGGCATTGGCATATTTTCCATCTTTTGCAACGACTAAGACTAAGTTTGAGTGATAATAGTCATTGGTAAAGTCGATGGTTTTTTTTCGTTCTTCAGTGGGAGACATACCAGCGATAATAGCATCTACTTTTCCAGAAGTTAAAGCAGGAGCTAAACCGTCCCAAGCTGTTTTGTAAATGACCAGTTCTTTTCCTAAGCCTTCAGCAACACGTTTTGCGATCATGACATCATAGCCGTTTGCGTACTCGCTTCCTCCTTGGATTTTAACAGCGCCATTGTTGTCATTTTGTTGTGTCCAGTTGAATGGAGGATATCCAGCTTCCATTCCTACGACAAATTTATCATCATTTGCCTCCACTTTTGGTGTCAGCATGATTAGGCTAATAAACATAAATAATAGTGCAATAAGGACATGATTGGTCGAACGATTGTTTGTTTGCATGATAATTCTCCTTTTGTTTTAGATAAATAAAAAAGCAACCTCGTAAATAGAGGTTGCTTGTTATGAAGTCAGATTAACAATAAGTTATCTAATCATAGCGCATCTTAGTTTTAACTAAGACAGTTCTATAGTTATTCACTATAGCCCCAACATGATAAGCGAGGAACTTTATCACATTTCGGCAATCTTCCCTGTGCATTAGTGTCAACGTAATCCTCTACTCGACTAATGTTATTGATAGACTGCAACCTCTAGATTTATAATATTCGGTTATTTTTTCTTAATATGTCTAACACTATATCATACCTTTTTCAAAAAGTCATGACTTTTCACGAAAATTTTATTTGACTATCATTCGAAAGTGATAATGTCCTAAGTAGGTCGAAAGACAAAATGTCCCAAAATGATAAAATAACTTTATGAAAAGGATAAATCTAACAATGAATGAAACCAAAAAGTATCAAGTTATTAAAGCTGTCGCTGAAAATAAAAAACAAAAAAAGAGAGCTAGTGTTGAACTTAATTTATCTATACGACAAATTAACCGTTTAGTGAAATCATACAGGGAAAATGGTAAATCAGCATTTGTCCATAAAAATCGAGGGAGAAAAAATAAGCACTCTGTGCCTGAAAAAGTAAAACAACAAATAATCACTAGTTATCAATCGTTTAGTATTAAACCAAATATTAAGCATTTTACTGAAATACTGAAAAACGACCATCATATCTGTTATACAGATACTACAATTAGAAGCATCCTGTACAAAGAAAAAATACTTTCACCAAAGGCTCAAAAAAAGACAAAAAGAAGACTCAAACAATTAATAAAGCAAGAAGGTCAACAAACCAAACAATCAGAGAACCTATTGGTTCCAAGAGCTGAAGACTACCTAGAACTCCCTGAAAAGACCCATCCTAGTCGACCTAGAAAAAAATACAAAGGAGAATTAATTCAATTAGATGCTAGTTCATATAATTGGTTTGGAAATCAAATAACTCATCTTCATTTAGCTATTGACGACGCATCAGGTAATATTGTTGGCGCTTATTTTGACCAACAGGAAACGCTCAATGGTTATTACCATGTTCTTCATCAAATTCTGACAAAACAAGGGATTCCTGCCACTTTTCTAACAGATAAACGAACCGTCTTTGAGTACAACAGAAAATCAACAAAAGCTGTAGAAGAAGATACGTTCACGCAGTTTGGGTTTGCTTGTCATCAATTAGGTATTGACATAAAAACATCCTCTATTCCTCAAGCAAAAGGTCGTGTAGAACGTTTAAATGGGACAGTGCAATCAAGATTGCCTGTTGATCTTGAGATAGCAAATATACATTCTATAGAGGAGGCTAATCAATTTCTATCTGTATGGATTCGAAAGTTTAATCGACAATTTGGTCACAAAACTGCAGAAAGTGTTTATGAAACTTCTCCTACAACAGCTGAAATTAATTTATTACTAGCTACTGTCTCTCATCGTATAGTCGATAATGGCCATCATATTAAGTATCAAAATAAATTTTATCTTCCAACGGAAGGTGGTAGCGACAAATATTTTACAAGGAAAACGAAAGCATTAATTATAAAAGCTTTTAACGGGGAGATTTATGTTAATATAGCAGAAAAAATTTATCCTACTAGACGATTAAAAAACCACGAGACCTATTCAAAAGAGTTTGATGGGGTTTCTTCAGATATAAAAAAAGAAAGACGCAAGTACATTCCACCACAGTCACATCCGTGGAAACTTGAGTCTTTCAAAAGGTATCTTCAAAGTATTGACCGTACTATCGAAGAATATGAGGCTGAAAAAACAGCCTGAAACAAAAAGTACCTTATTTTACCAATAATGGTCACATTAGTGCAAGTTTTACGCAGTAAAGATTGCGCTAATGTGAGCCCTCATTTTGGGACATTTTTATTTTCGATTGACAGACTTTTCACGAAAATTTTATTTGACCAAGTCACGTTAATTCGTTATTTTTAGACAAGTAAGTATGATAGAAAAATTGAGGGAGACGAAAAATATGTGGTTTATGTCAGCGCTGGTAGCTGTCTTTGCATGGGGGACAGCAGATTTATTTTATAAACTGGGAAACAATGAAAAAGATAAGTATAGTGCACAAAAAACAGTGGTCATTGTGGGATTGGTGATGGGACTTCATGCCTTTTTCTACTATTATTTGTATTTGGGTGTGAGTTTTGAATGGAAAAATTTATTGATTTATTTACCTGTGTCGTCCATGTATATTTTATCAATGGCGATCGGGTATGTGGGGCTTCGTTATATAGAGCTGAGTGTGTCTTCACCCATTAGTAACTCTTCAGGAGCGGTGTCAGCTTTATTAATGTATCTGATACTAGGAGCGAAAATGGTGTGGATTCAATTTATTGCTGTGGCAGTTATTTCAGTCGCTATTTTTATGTTGTCTGTTTATGAAAAGCAAGAAGTTGATCATGAGTTAAAAGTATCAGGCAATGTGGTCGATAAAAAATATCAGAAAAGTGCACTTGCGATTATTTTTCCAATACTTTACTGCGTGATTGATGGATTGGGGACATTTTTGGATGGGTATTATTTAGAGTATGCGGAAATTTTACCTGAAAACCAAGCCAACATGAGTTATGAATTTACTTTTTTAATCGTTGGGTTACTGATGTGGGGTTATTTACGAGTAGCTAAAGGAGAAAAAATTGATGTGTTTCATGAAAAGTATAAAGGTTTTGCGGCACTTTTTGAAACCTTGGGACAATTTTTCTATATTGGTGCGATTGCGAGTCATTCCATTGTCGTGGCACCGATGATCGCCTCATATAGTATTGTGTCAGTCTTGTGGTCACGAATTTTTTTAAAAGAGAAATTAACGAAAAAACAATACATCATGATTTTTGCGATTATTATTTCTGTGGTTGTATTAGGCTTTTTTGACGAATAATGTCATAATAAAGTAAGGGAGTGATTGATGTGGAAGAACAAGCAATGGAGATATTACAGCAGGCGGAAAATATCGTGTTTATGACAGGTGCCGGTGTCTCAACAGCATCGGGTATTCCTGATTATCGCTCTATGACAGGGGTATATCATGGAGTGGAAAATCCAGAATATTTGCTGAGTCATACTTGTTTAAAACGTGAGCCTGATGTTTTTTATCAATTTGTCCAACAATTATACCATCCAGAAGCAAAACCGAATGTGATTCATGAAAAAATGGCAGAATTAAGCCAAACGAAACAAGTTGGGATTGTGACACAAAATATTGACGACTTACATATTAAAGCAGGAAGTCCAAATGTGGTGTCGTTTCATGGAAGTTTGTATGATTGTTATTGTCAAAAATGTGGTCAGTCAGTTTCTGTTCCAGACTATATGAAGAGTATGTATCATCAAGAATGTGGCGGGATCATTCGTCCGAATGTTGTACTTTACGAAGAAAGCTTGTCTGAGGCTAATATAGAAACAGCTATTTCTTGGTTGTCTCAAGCAGACGTTGTATGTATTGTTGGCACAAGCTTTCAAGTGTATCCTTTTAGCGGACTGATTAATTACCGCAAACCTGATAGCCAGGTGATTGTGGTAAACAAAGAACCCATTTCATTAATGATGCCTCATCTTTTAGTGCAACAAAAAGGTGAAGACTTTTTCTCTGATATATAATCTGACTCTTATACGAAATGAGGAGATAAGATGTTAAGTCAAGATAGACAACGAATTGATGAAATTGATGAACAAATCGTATCATTATTGGAAGAAAGATATGATTGTGTGTCGCACATCGCGAAGATAAAAAAAGACAATCATATTCCAGTTTTTGATACGACAAGAGAAGAAGCCGTATTAGAAAAAATTCGACAAATGGTATCAAATGAGGATTATGCTGATTCAATCGTCGAAACATTTAATCAAATCATGATGGTCTCAAAAGATTATCAAAAAAGTAAACAATAAAGGTGATCCTTCAGAAAATTTCTGGAGGATTTTTTTATAGTTATGATACAATGAACGAAACACCTGAAAGGGGATTTTATCATGAATAATCGGTTGAAGTTTGACTCTTAATTTTAAAAATTAAATTAGGAGGAAAGATAATGATAGAGTATAGAAACGGAAGTAATATAAAACGTGAACAACTAGAGTTGTTGTATGATAGTGTTGGATGGATAGCTTACACAAAAGATTTAAAAGGTTTAGAGCAAGCACTAGTTAATTCACTTTATGTGGTAAGTGCTTGGCATGAAGAACAATTAGTTGGTTTAATCAGAGTTATTGGTGATGGTCAAACAATTTTATATGTACAAGATATGTTGATTCACCCAGATTATCAACGTCAAAAAATTGGGACAACACTAATGTCTGACATATTAGAAACGTATAAACATGTGCGCCAAAAAGTATTATTAACTGTAGATGAACCAGATGTTCGAGGGTTTTATGAGAGTTTTGGATTTGAATCGTGTGATAAAGGAAGCACAGTTGCATTTTATAAAGAGTTTTAGGAACATTGATAAGTCGAAGAGATATTTTTCTTTGGCTTATTTTTTATTTCTCCAAATGATAGTAGCTAGTAAAACAATCATAAACATTAACTGACCGAAACCAAGCAAGAGACTTTCTTGGAATTTAGCATATAAATCATATGTGAGATAGATAAACCAAATGATAATAATCGTTGTGATGAGATAAGGAATAAATTTATTCATTATTGTGACCTCTGATTATTTTTAAAGTATGATTATTGTATCATTATGTTGTTTGATATGGAATACTATACTAGAATAAATATAGTTGGTATTATGACCAAAGATAGAGATATAAAAGTTAAATTATTTGCTAGCCGAGTGAATTTGTCTATAATTGTTTATTAAAGAAGCATAGAAATATACGATAGACTTCATAGATTTAAGGTTTATTTAAGTAAAGTCTTTTACAATACATGTGAATTGAACGTATCGTTTACCCAAAGGAGGTCAGGGCGTGAAAAAAAAGATAGCTAGAAAAATAGCGCTAACAGCTTTAGCAACAGTCTTATTATTGTTAGGATTAAATCATTATTATCGACAAAATATCATAAAAGATGAGGTGTTAGCTGCTAATGAAAAAGATGATACCTCTTTTCAAGTTAGTCTAGATGATTATTTTGCCGATGAAAATTATAATGGTGTCGCGATGGTGCTTGAAAATGGTGATATTTTATCTGCCTCAGCTTATGGATATAGTAATTATGAAGCAGGGGAAAAAAACACATTGGACACGCTATTTCCTGTAGCCTCTTTGCAAAAAATGATGACTGCAACATTGATAGCAAAGGAAATTTCAAAAGGAAAATTAACCTATGAAACGAAACTCTCGGACTTTTATCCGGATATTTCGTACAGTGATAAGATAACCATTCGTGATTTGCTAGACCAAACATCAGGTATTCGAATGGGTGAAATAGCACCAGATGACGTGTTAAAAACTCAAAAAGAACAAATGGCTTATGTTTTAGAGAGTCTTGAGAGTACAGGTGAAATGAGTTTTAGCTATACTAATGCTAATTATTCTTTATTAGCAGGTATTTTATCGACTGTTACAGGAGAAGACTACGAAACATTGTTTACCAAAGAAATCATTGAGCCACTACATTTATCTAATACATTTTTCTGGGATACCGTGTCAGATAAAAAAGTAGCAAAAGCATACAATAGTTCCATTTTACTAGGTGAATATGCTACAGGAACGGATGATTTTGTTGCAGCTAAACCTTTGTACTCTAGTCTAATCGGTGCCGGAAATGTATTGATGTCGGCAGAAGATTTGGCAACTTATTTAGAGGGCTTAACTGATGGAACATTGATTACTAAAGATGAATTTTCTGATTTAATACAAGGGAATCCAGAGTATAGTGGGGCTTTCTGGGGCAATGATGAACTACTACAAACCAATGGGAGTCTTGGTAACTATCAATCTTCTGTTTTACTAGATAAGTCAGGCGGGAAAATGGTAATCTTGATTAGCAATGGAAGTGAAATCGACAGTTTATCAGACTTAGCATCAGATATTTATCAACGAACATTTGGTTAATAGAAAAAATCACCAATCTTCATGATGGAAGGTTGGTGATTTTTTGTACTATTATTAGTATAACCCTTGTTATATAAGGCGCAATTTCAAATTGCTAGTGTGTTTTACTGATGCAAGAGATAGTTGCTAGCGATATTTCGTAGTATCATATACTTTATAGATAGATGGAGGAGAAAATATGTTAGAAACTATACTAAAGGAAAAACGACATGAACTAGGTTTAACTCAGCAAGATGTCGCAGAAAAATTAAACGTTACAAGACAAACTGTATCGAGTTGGGAAGTCGGAAAAAATATTCCAGATATTTCAAGTTTAATTAGTCTAAGTGAACTGTATGACATTTCTTTAGACTATATGTTGAAAGGGGATAAACAAGTGAGTGAAAAACTAAAGAAAGATACCATTGAATTAAATTTTTTGCGATTTTTTTCAAAAACAACGCTAATTATTTTGGGTGTTATATTAATCATCTTGGTTCCTTTTTCGAGTATTGTTTTATTAGGAATATATTTTTATTTAACAGTTATTAAAAAGAAAGAGGTTAAGATTATCACTCATACGAATGAGGAAAAAGTAGTGGAGGAAAGAACAAGTAGTGTGATTCAAGCGATAACAGATTCTGCCTCAATTATTGGAGCAGTTTCTCTGTTTTATGTGGTTATCTCAATTATTCTAGGAAATGCAAGTTTAATTGTTGATGAACAAAATCGATACCTACTTATTGTACTGTTTATTGGAATGGCTGTTGGTAGATATATTAGGTACCAAAGAGGGATGAAAGAATGAATAGTAAAGTAAAATTTGGTGGAACAGTAGAGGAACAGAATGAGTTGGCAAGTCTTGTTTTAATGGGAGAAAAAACAGCAACGTCTTCGTTATTTGAGCTAAAAACAGAAAGAGAATTATCTTGTATAGGGGATATATGGGAAATAAATAACGGATTAGATCAACAGCTTTGTAGAGTTCAAGTTATATCTGTTGAGGTAGTAAAATTCGGCGACGTGACGGAGGAATTTGCCAAAGCTGAAGGAGATGGGACATTTCAGAATTGGCTAGATATCCATACACGTTACTACTCATTCTTATTGGAAAAATATAACAAGAAATTAACAAAAGATACGTTGTTAGAATGTGTCTATTTTGAAAAAATCTATTAACGACCAAAATTAATGATAACTCCAATAATAATACCAGTGAGAAAACTAATATTATGTGCAAATAATCCGGAGAATTGCTTGAAATTTTCCCAATAAGACGTGATAAAACTTCCTAAAAAGAAGATGACAATCGCCCAAACTAGACCGTTATTATAAAATGGTTGTTGACCAATGCTTAGATTAAAATAATCCCATCCTTTGTTAATATAAAAAACTAACATTAACCCAAAAAACGCATAAAAACCAACAGATGACCCAACAAAAGTAAAAGAATTTTTAGAATAATAAGTAATTAGTGCTATCCCAGTTATGAAAGTGCTCATAACAAATATGCCTAGAAAAGAAGAGAAGGAAAGCTTATTTTGAAAAAAAGGATACACTATATTTCTTATAATTAAGAGATTACCAATTAAATGAATAACACCACCATGTAAGAAACCAAATGTAACTAAACGATAGATTTGGTGTTGTTTAAGTATTTTGTTAGAATCTAATTCAAATAATGTATCAAGACGTCCTTTAGTAAATATGTTGAGACAATAGATAGCAATCATGCCAATGATAAAACAGTTGATAAGAATATTTTTATTAGTTATTTCATAATTCCGTCCTTTTAAGTAAAATCATAACATAATGAACTGTAGAAAGTAGGTAAAGAATGGAAAATAAATTTAAACTAGGTGTTGGAGGCGACAGAAGTATAACATTATGCTTAACCAAAGAAAAGCTGTCTTTTTAGGTTTTAATACTTAGTTAATAGCTAAACTCCAGATGGTGGAAAAATAAATCATTTAAATTGTCTTTATTGACTAGTGTTTCCATAATTACTTAGTAAAATTTTTCATGAGTAAGTCCTTCTACAAAATTTGTGTGTAGTAACTTTAATTTTATAGAATGGACTTTCTTTTTCTATTCTAAATCTTTATTTACACAAAATATTGTCCATTTTTTATTAGCTTATAAATATAATGTGAGTTATTTAAAGTTTATATAAAAAACATTTTTTTATATTTGGTGTTATAATTATGATATAGAAATTGTGATTTTAATAACAAAAGGAGGAAGAAAAGTGGAAAAAAAATTATTCATCTTACTACTATTCTTTTTATTTAATTTTGAAACGGATGTTCTAGCCAATCAACTTTCATATCCAGAAGGAGGAGATGTTTATTCTGATGTAGGAGATAATTTAGGGGAGTTGGGTATAGCATCTAGATTTCATATTTTTGCTGAGAACAGTGTTGAAGTAAATGCACACGTTAATGGTAATATTGCAAGTAATCACTTTTTTGCAAATTCAAATTTTGGCACAGATATTCGTGAGGGAATATTAAAACAAGAAATTGTTTATTTGAATAAAATTCATAGTATTGTTAGCTCCTCATTTGTGGAGGAAACTAATCAACGTTCTACGAAATTTGTAGTTGGAAAAGATAATGTAATAGATATCATTGATAATGGTCGTGCTGTTTCTATTAATGGGATTAAATTAGACCATGTGTCTAAAACGTCCATTTACCAGGATAGAGATAACAACTATATAAATTTTAAGCATGAATTTAATGAATTAGAAAAAAAGCAACTAATTTTTTTATGTTAAGTACTATTTACTTAAATAGTGACAGCTTTAAAGATAAAAATATTAGAAAATATGTAGTGCCTGATAGTGAAGAAAATGTTATTTTTATAGATATCAATAGTGAATTATTGGAAATTAACACACCTTTTCAAATTATTAATCCACATAATAAAGTCATAATCATGAATGTGATAGGAGAAAATCATACATTAAATGTACGTTCTAAAATAGAATATAACAAACGTAGCAATCATGAGACAGAGGATTTTTCAGATGCAAATTTGATATGGAACTTTGGTAATAGCACGAAAAATTTAAATATAGAGGCTCCTTTTTTAGGGACTATTTTAGCCCCAAAAGCTAATATAAATGTCAATCAAAATTTAGATGGAAGTATAATTGGTAGGAATATTAACATAAATAGTGAGACACATAGATGGGATCCGAACCCAATTTTTCCAAAATTAGGTTCCGTAGAATTAATAAAGGAAGACGCGGTGAGCCATGAGTTATTGTCTGGTGCAATTTTTAGTTTGTATAATGAATCAGGGGAAGAATTAGCTAGTAACTTAACGACGAATGAAGCAGGTATTATAACGTACAGTGGTTTATCCGTGGGATCATATTACTTTGTTGAAACGACTGCCCCTACGGGATATCAGTTAGATAATAGTCCGCAACGATTTGAGATAAAAAGCGGCGAGACCAGTAAAGTTGTGCGTTTAAGACTAGGCAATGAGCGAGTGTCTGAAGAAACAGGTTCCGTAGAATTAATAAAGGAAGACGCGGTGAGCCATGAGTTATTGTCTGGTGCAATTTTTAGTTTGTATAATGAATCAGGGGAAGAATTAGCTAGTAACTTAACGACGAATGAAGCAGGTATTATAGCGTACAGTGGTTTATCCGTGGGATCATATTACTTTGTTGAAACGACTGCCCCTACGGGATATCAGTTAGATAATAGTCCGCAACGATTTGAGATAACGTCTAAACAAGCAGTTAAAATGGTAGTCAAAAATAAAAAAGATATTGTTTACACACTTCCAAGGACTGGATACACATTTGAAGTAATATCAATATATATTGGATTTTTAGTACTTTTGTGTGTAAGTTATTTATTTTTTATTAATGTAATATTTAGATAATTAGTAAGTATTGATTAGTGATAGTTATATAAAATGATATATAGGGGAGATTAAAAAATTTATGTATAATTTTTTATAAGTTTTGCCCTCCATAAATAGCAGATAGTTTTCAAAACTTATAAAAAGAGACTGATCCCAAAAGTCCTAAAATAGAAAAAAAACATGAAATCAGTTTATTAAAAATACTGATTTCATGGTTTTTTTGTTTTGTTAGTCTAGTGATTTTCATTTTAAAAGCTATTTTTGGTTTAGTCTCTATATCCCTATAAGTCTAATATTTTAACCATTGCTAACAATAGTTGATAAAGAGCTTTTTCTGCCCATTCATACGACTGGTTATAGAACCGTTACTGAATATGTTTGTTTTTAAAAGACAACAACAGGCACGCCTACATCAATCATATTGAATAACTTGGCACAAACATCAGGAGGAGTGTTAATACAACCATGAGAGCCAACTGTTGTGTATGATGTTCCACCGTATGCATTAGCATTTTGCCAAGGGGAATCATGAATTCCAACACCTGTCCAATCAATAGGCATCCAATAATCAACAGGACTAGCATAGTCTTCACCACGTAAAATTTCGTTCCGTTTTTTATTCCAAACATAAAATACGCCAGGTGGTGTCGGAGTACTTGGTTTACCAGAAATAATAGGTGTTTCTAAAGCTACTTTGCCATCTTTGTAATACCACATATGCTGAGCTTGTAAATCAACTTCTATGTATGTATTTGATATTAATGGTGTTTCTGGTGTTGTACTTCCTTGATAAGCAGGGACACGATTTGTAAATCCTTTGCCTGATAAGATAAGTTCAGTCAATTGCTCAACTTCATTATCAGTCCAGATAGTCCAACTATACGTGCCAGCAGGGACAGTCACTTCACCACGTTTTGTACTATTAAATTTCGTTGGATTAGTACTTGTATTGTAAGTTTGACCTAATTGAGTAACATACTCTTTTACAAGGTCTTTCTTTAAATCGACATCGCCTTTTTCGTTTGTTGTTAACCAACTAGCGATTGTTTCTTTAGGGATAGCAACTTCTTGTCCATTGATAAGATAAGTTGCGCTAACGTCTGTTAATTTGTTAATGTCTTCTAACTCTTTTTTTAATTTATTATCAGTTGCTAGGACAGTTGGTTTTTGAATATATGTCTCTAACTCAATTGTTCCTTCGCCTTCTTTAACATGCGATTCAAAAGCAGAAACAAATTTATCTATATCAATCGTATTTCCTGCTACTTCATTTGTTATTTGGAATGTACCATCTTTCATTTCAATCATCGCATTCTTAGTTGGCGTGCGATTTTTATTAAATTCAGTTAATGTTGTTTTCAGTTCAGTTGCTTCTTTAGCTAGTGCATCTTTATTGTAATCAGTCATAATGATTGGTACATTTTTGGGTTTATTAATATAATTCATAAACCATAACCAAGGATTTTGTTTTTTTATAGTATTATCAACTGTTTTATCAACATCAAATGTAATGCCTAATTGTTGTTTAGGAATTGATTTCCATGTCTTCCCACTATCTAAAACAAGGAATTCATCTTGATGGACGTTATCCTCTATTTTTTTGATTGCTTCTTTCTTAGACAATTGGCTAATATTGATTTGACCAACTGTTGTATTGGGTAAGAATTTATTTTGATAAATGATTGCGAAATACGAGTAAATACTTACAATAATTAATACCAAGACTAGTGGTATTAATAACCACGATTTTCGTTTCATATGAAGCCCCTTCCCATAATAAAAATTGTAACATTATTGTAACATATTCTTCATTAAAAACAATATAAGTGCTTCCATATCTTTTTTAGTTAATAAAAAATAAGAAAAGACTAGAAAAGTATTTATTCCAGTCTTTTCGTCATTCAGTTTATTTGAAAGCTTCATCCAATACTTGTTTTAAACGTTCAGCAGATAAATCAAATTTCTCTTGTTCAGCATCTGTTAGTGGGAGTTCAATGACATGACTGATTCCCTGGCGGTTAACAACAGCAGGAGCTCCAATATAAATATCGTCTAACCCATATTGACCATCTAGATAAACAGATAATGGTAATACAGCATTTTCATCATAGAGAATCGCTTTTGTGATACGAGCAAGAGCGACGGCGATACCATAGAATGTTGCCCCTTTTTTATCAATAATCGTATAGGCAGCATCACGTACCTTAAAGAAAATATTAACGAGTTCTTCTTCGTCGATTTCAGGATGATCTGACACCCATTCGTAAATTTGTAGTCCGGCAATATTAGCATGTGACCAAACAGGAAACTCAGTATCGCCATGTTCACCAAGAATATACCCATGAACGTTACGTGCATCGACATCAACTAATTCAGCAATAGTTTGTCTAAATCTAGCAGAGTCAAGAGATGTCCCACTACCGATCACTTTATGTTTCGGAAATCCTGAAAACTTCCAAGTAGCATAAGTTAAAATATCAACAGGGTTTGTTGCAATTAAGAAAATGCCATCAAAGCCAGAAGCAACAATGTCATCTACGATTGATTTAAAAATTTTTAAATTTTTATTGACTAAGTCTAAACGCGTTTCACCAGGTTTTTGTGCTGCACCAGCTGTAATCACAACGATATCAGCATCTTTGCAATCATCATAAGTTGCAGCATATATTTTTTTAGGAGAGGTGAACGCTAATGCGTGAGATAAATCAAGGGCATCACCTTCAGCTTTGTTGACGTCAATATCAATGATACCAATCTCTTGTGCGATGTTTTGTGTCACTAATGCAAAGATATAGCTTGAACCAACTGCTCCGTTGCCGACAACAATAATTTTTTGATGATCAATATTTGAGTGTTTCATGTAATCGCTCCTTGTTGTTTTATTTACTCCAATACGAATTATACCACTAAAAATCTGAAAAACCCAAGAAAAAGGTCATTTACCTAATAACAGTCTATTAAACAAACGTTAACTAAATCTAATTAATAGTTATTATTCATAGTAAATGTAAAGGTATGGTATAATTATTTGAAATATTTTTTAGTCAAATACCATGCAGGAACACGTGTCTTTAACCCGTGTTTTTTGATGTTATAGGAGAATATATGATGAAATTAATTGTTGGATTAGGTAATCCTGGAGTGAAGTATCGTGCGACAAGGCACAATATTGGTTTTATCGCACTAGATGAAATGGCATATCAAGAAAATGCTACATTCAATAAAAGTCAATTTGAAGCAGACATAGCAGAATTCTTTGTAAACGGTGAGAAAGTGTTATTAGTAAAACCTCAAACGTTCATGAATGAATCAGGGCGTAGTGTTGGTCCATTGATGACTTATTATAATGTGTCTCCAGAAGATGTATTAGTGATTTATGATGATTTAGATTTGCCTGTTGGTAAAATACGATTGCGACAAAAGGGTGGTGCTGGTGGACATAATGGAATAAAGAGCTTAATCTCTCATATCGGCACACAAGAGTTTAATCGTGTACGTATTGGGATTGATCGACCAAAACGCGGAGAAGAAGTGATTGCACACGTGTTAGGGAATTTTCCTAAAGATACACATGAAGACATGTTATCCGCTGTTAAATTAGCTGTAGATGCCAGTTTATATTGGGTAAATGGTCATTCTTTTGTCGATACAATGAATCAATATAATAGTAAAAAATAAGGAGGACTATTAAGTAATGTACCTCAATGAAGGATTATTATCCATTATCAAACATGACGAACAGGTCAATCAATGGTATCATGCCATTGATACAAATAAGGCGCAGCTTGTTACCGGTTTAGCAGGTTCAGCCAAAACACTTGTTATGTCGACGTTGTTACAAAAAAATAAAAAAATAATGATTGTTACCCCCAATCTATATTATGGGACAAAGTTAATGGATGACTTACAACATGTTGTTGATGAGTCTTATTTGCATTTTTTTCCAGTCGATGAAGTAGCCGCAGTAGAGATGTCTTTTTCTTCTCCTGAGGCTTTAGCTGAGCGAATTAACAGTTTAGTGTTTTTAAATAATGATGAACCAGGTATTTTAGTGACTCCTTTAGCAGGGCTAAGACGCTTTTTACCATCACCAAACAATTGGAAAGAAAACATATTGCAAATCTCAGTTGGAGGCACACTTGATTTAACGACATTACCTGAGCAATTAGTTTCTTTAGGTTACGTTCGAGAACAAATGATCGGTAAGCCTGGAGAATTTAGTATCAGAGGAAGTATTGTAGATATTTATCCTTTAACTAGTGAGTATCCTGTTCGTATTGATTTATTTGATGATGAGGTGGATTCATTACGTTTATTCGATGCCGAAACGCAACGTTCATTGTCAGAAGTAGAGAATATATTGATTCCACCAGCTATGGACCAAGTGGTGACGAAAGAGCAGTTAGCCAATGCTTCAAAAGAGCTTGATGCGTCTTTAAGCGAAAAATTGGATGGTATAAAAGATCCAGACAAAAAAGCACAGCTAACAGCTTATAAAAACTATACAGTGGGTGAATGGGAAAATGGCCACCCAACAGATGACATTGGCCAGTATATTGACTTGATTTATGATGAAAAATATCATTTAAGTGATTACCTTTCAGTTGATGATTTGGTATTATTTGATGATTATAGTCGGATGATGGATACAGAAAAAGAAATATTAAGAGAAGAAGCTGAATGGTTAACGATTAAGTTAGAAGATAATCCTGTTTTTGAAGATCGCACACTTGGTGGTGATTTCAGGCAAATTATGAAAAAAATGCCGCAAAATCGTACGTTTTTCTCTTTATTTCAAAAAGGAATGGGGAATTTACGTTTTTCAGCAGTGTATCCTTTTGAGTATCGCTCGATGCAACAGTTTTTCGGTCAACTACCATTATTAAAAGCAGAGATGGATCGTTGGGCAAAACAAAAACAAACAGTAGTTGTGTTAGTTGAAAATGATGAGAGAAGTAAAACGATTGAACGTTTATTCATTGATGCGGGTATTTCTGTTGTAGTAAGTGGTAAGAAAGAGCTGCTAGAAGGACAGGCTCAAATCCAAGTTGGGTTACTAGAGTCAGGTTTTGAACTACCGCAAGATAATTTGGTCGTGTTGGTTGAAAAAGAAATTCTTCATACTAGAACGAAACGTCAAGCACGTAAACAAACTATTTCAAACGCAGAACGTCTAAAAAGTTATAACGAATTAAGTCCTGGAGATTACGTGGTTCATGCTAATCACGGGATTGGTAAGTACATTGGGATGGAGACATTACTCAGTGGTGGTACGCATCAAGATTATATGACTATCCTTTACCAAAACAACGATAAATTATTTATTCCAGTGACGCAACTTGATTTGATTCAAAAATATGTGGCATCAGAATCAAAAGCACCACGTATTAATAAATTAGGTGGCAGCGAGTGGACGAAGACAAAGAAAAAAGTATCGGCTAAAGTTGAAGATATCGCAGATGATTTGATTCAGTTATATGCTGCTAGAGAAGCAGAAGTTGGGTATGCTTTTTCACCAGATGATGATTATCAACATGAATTTGACAATGCCTTTCCGTATTCAGAAACGGATGATCAGTTGCGTAGTATTCAAGAAATCAAGCGGGACATGGAGAAAAAACGTCCAATGGATCGCCTGTTAGTGGGAGACGTGGGTTATGGTAAGACGGAAGTGGCCTTACGTGCGGCGTTTAAAGCAGTTAAAGATGGCAAACAAGTAGCCTTTTTAGTACCAACGACAATTTTAGCGCAACAACATTATGAAACCATGCTCGACCGATTTAAAAATTTCCCAGTTAGTATTGGCTTGATGAGCCGTTTTAGAACGAAAAAACAACAAGAAGAAACGATTGATCAATTAAAAAAAGGTCAAGTAGATATTATTGTTGGCACGCATCGAATTTTATCAAAAGACTTAGAATTTATGGACTTAGGACTGCTTATCATTGATGAGGAACAACGTTTTGGCGTGAAACATAAAGAGCGACTAAAACAATTACGTGCACAAGTGGATGTATTGACACTGACAGCTACACCGATTCCAAGAACATTGCATATGTCAATGCTTGGGGTGAGAGATTTGTCGGTTATTGAAACCCCACCAGCTAATCGTTATCCAGTGCAGACATATGTAATGGAAAAAAATCCAGGAGCGATACGTGAAGCTTGCGAACGTGAAATTGCTCGAGGTGGACAAATTTTTTATCTATACAACCGAGTGGACACGATTGAGCAAAAAGTCGATGAGTTAAAAATGTTGTTACCAGATGCACGTATTTCGTATGCTCATGGTCAAATGACGGAAGTACAATTAGAGAATGCCTTAATGGAATTTATTAATGGGGAATACGATATTTTAGTAACAACCACTATTATTGAAACAGGGGTGGATATTCCTAATGTGAATACGTTATTTGTGGAAAATGCCGATCACATGGGACTATCTCAGCTTTATCAGTTAAGAGGTCGCGTTGGTCGAAGTAACCGTGTTGCCTATGCATATTTCATGTATGAACCACAAAAAATATTAAATGAAGTCAGTGAAAAACGACTTCAAGCAATTAAAGATTTTACTGAACTAGGTTCTGGTTTTAAGATTGCGATGCGAGATTTATCTATTCGTGGTGCTGGAAACCTATTAGGTGCTCAACAACATGGCTTTATTGATTCAGTCGGGTTTGATATGTATACGCATATGCTTAATGAAGCAGTTAATCGTAAGCGTGGGATTGATAAGAAGGAAACAAAAACTATGACGGAAATCGACTTAGGAATAGATGCCTACATTCCAAGTGATTATATAGAAGATGAACGTCAAAAAATTGAGATGTATAAACGCATTCGCCAGCTTGAAAATCAAGAGATGTATGATGAGTTGGAAGCTGATTTATTAGACCGTTTTGGCGAATACCCAGATGAAGTGGCTAATTTATTAACGGTTGGATTGATTAAAATGAATGCTGATTTTGCTTTGATTAATAAAATTCAAAAGAAAAAACAATCGATTTATATTGAGCTAAGTAAAGAAGGAACCTCTGCTTATACAATAGAACAATTGTTTAAAGCCTTATCTAAAACCACTTTAAAAGCTGAAATTAGTACAGATGACCATTTGGCAGTGACATTGAAACTACCGAAAGATGTGTCTGTTGCAACTTGGTTACATGAACTATCAGCATTTGTCGAAGCGTTGCGACAAGAAAGATATGAAAAAAAAGAGACACAGGATGAAGTCGATGGATAAATTAAAAGTCGAAAAAACGGTATTAAAAGGTACGTTGATTTTGACTGCGACATCATTTATTGTCAAAATTTTAAGTGCTGTTTACCGAGTGCCGTTTCAAAATTTAGTGGGAGATGAAGGGTTTTACGTTTATCAGCAAGTTTACCCGATATATGGGATTGCGATGACCTTATCTTTATCAGGGATGCCGGTATTTCTATCGAAGATTTTAGCTAGTGAGGAGTCTCCTATAGAGAAAAAAAGATTAACGAATCAATTTTTTTATTATGTCAGCGTGTTATCCGTTTTCTTATTTCTAGGTTTGTTCATTGGTGCACCTCTTGTGGCTTTGATGATGGGGGATAAGGGGTTAACTCCTTTAGTCCGTGTTGTGTCATTTGTTTTTCTGCTTGTTCCGTTTTTATCAACGTTACGAGGTGCTTTTCAAGGTGAGATGAATATGCTCCCGACTGCAACGTCTCAATTAGTCGAACAAGGTATTCGAGTTGGTGTGATTCTATTTGCTGGTTGGTTATTTTATGTAAATAGTTTGGATGTTTATGAAGTAGGGGGAATTGCAACGTCTGGGGCTATTATTGGTGGACTTGTAGCGATTGGCGTGCTATTGTATCACGCCAGAGGACAAATGACGTCATTTTACCCATTTCCACGAAAAAAAGACCGCCAAAAAAGCTTGCTTAGACGATTGATATTCGAAGGTGGGACACTATGTTTTTTTAGTGCATACCTAGTGGTTTTTCAGTTGATTGATTCATTTACTATAAAAAAATATTTAGTCTTTTCTGGTATGTCAGATTTGTCAGCAAAAATTGCCAAAGGGGTATTTGATAGAGGACAACCACTTGTGCAATTGGGTTTAGTAGTTGCGGTATCAATGACAGCTACCTTTATGCCCACGTTAACTCATTATTACAAAAATAAAGAAATATCTGATTATGAGTCAATCGTGACGTCTTATTTAAAAGTGTCTCTTGCCATATCGATGGCAGCAGGAGTTGGCTTGGCGTTATTAATTCCATTTGTAAATGTGACGTTATTTAGTAATAATGATGGTGTGTTGACATTATCATTGTTTGTATTATCAGTTAGTGTGGCGTCTATGATTCAAACTTATCAAACGATTTATCAAAGTCAAAATCGAGTGCATTACCAATTTGTAGCGGCAATTTTTGGTGTTTTACTAAAAAGTATATTAACACCAGCATTGACTTACTATTTTGGCACATTAGGGTCAAGTATTAGCACACTGCTTGGCTTATTAGGGTGCTTAATGGTATTACATCACTACCTCGTCAGAAAAGGATTTAGATTATCAGTTGGGACTCTGTTTATTGTCAAACTAATGGCTAGTTTAAGTATGATGGCACTGTTAGTGTCCCTATTTCGATATATATGTGTGACACAAGGGTTATTAAGTGCTCACCGTGGTATGACACTTGTTGTCACGCTGGTTGGTGTGTTGATTGGTGTTAGTGTTTATATGATAAGTATTGTGAAATTTAAAATATTTAGTTATGATGAATGGAATATGCTACCATTCGGTCAAAAAATACATGACCATTTTTATTAGAATCATTATAACGTTGGAGGGATATTATGAGATTAGATAAATTTTTGAAAATTTCTAGAATAATTAAACGTCGAACAATCGCGAAAGAAATAGCAGATAAAGGTCGGATTCAGGTCAATCATAAATTAGCCAAATCGTCTACTTCTGTTAAGGTTGGCGATATTATTACAATTATATTTGGTAATAAAACTTTAGAAGTGAAGGTGTTAGACTTAAAAGACACAACCAAAAAAGATGAAGCAAAAGATTTATATGAAATTATCAGTGAAACCAAAAATCAAGACTAAAAACTAACGATAAGTATTAGACATTGATGAAGTGAGTTGGTATAATAAACACAAGTATACACAGAAATGGAGTCTAGCGTATCATGAGTGAACAAAAACCATTATTAAGTTTAGAGACAAGTGAAGAAATAGCTCCTTCTGATATGGGGAAGTCTCAGCGTGAACAAAAAAAAATGATTTATAAGCGTCGTCGTTTAACTCTTATGTTTGTGTTAGCGTTTTGTTTATTTACGTTTATGGGAATTAATTTATTTCGTAATGGGCAACATTTGTTGTCATTACAACAAAATCATACCGAAGTAAAAAAAGAGTACGCACAAGTGAAGTCAGAGAAAAAGGATTTAGAAAACGAAGTTAAATTGTTGAAAGATCCTGAGTATGTTGAAAAAGTCGCTCGTGCAAAATATTTTTACTCTAAAGAAGGCGAACAAGTGTATAGCATCCCAGGATTAAGTGGTGCAAATTAAAAGTTAGCGGCAACTTAAAAGATTAATAAAAAATAATATATTAAGAGGATTCGAGGAGGAAAAATTTTTTTATGTCAATCGAAGTGGGGACAAAGTTATCTGGTAAAGTGTCAGGTATTACTAATTTTGGAGCGTTTGTAGATTTAGGTGAAGGAAAAACAGGTTTAGTGCATATCAGTGAGGTATCAAATAGTTTTGTTAAAGATATCAAAGATGTCCTAAAAGTGAATGATGAAGTTGAAGTAAAAGTAATGAGTGTTGGTGATGATGGAAAGATAGGGTTATCCATTAAACGTGCAAATGAAGAAGAACGTCCAGCACAACGTGAGCGCAAAGAATACAAACGTTCATCAAATAACTACCAATCCGATCGTAACAATAATCGCGGTAATGATCGTGGTAAAAATAATCGTAAACCTGCAGCGGTAGCTACTCCACAAAAAGAAAGTTTTGACTCATTGATGAGTAATTTCTTAAAAGATAGTGATGATAGATTAAGCACACTTAAACGTAGTACTGAAGGAAAACGCGGTGGACGCGGCGGACGTCGTAACTAATAGATAGAGGATAAGAGGTGGCTCTTATCCTTTTTTTATGCGGTAAAGTAGGAGGAGAGTCTTTTGTATCAGAGATTTCAACAAATAATAAAGGCAGACTATCATTTGACGCCTGATACACGCATCGTTGTGGGTGTTTCAGGTGGTGTAGATTCTATGGTGTTGTTGCATTTATTATGTCAATTACCAGAAAACATGCGTCCAACGATTCATGTTGCACATATTAATCATCAATTAAGAAAAGAATCACTTGAAGAACAAGAATTTGTTGCTCAATATGCTAAAGAATGTGGTTTGCCTATTTATATAGGCGTATGGGATAGTGGGTTGACTATTAAAAACAATATCGAACAAGAAGCACGTGAATTTCGTTATCATTTTTTCGAAGATGTGATGCAAGAGACAAACAGTCAGATGTTGTTAACAGCGCATCATAAAGATGATCATATTGAAACTGTGTTAATGCGTTTAATCCAAGGAAATCAACTTAAGACGTTAAGTGGTATCGCAACAAGTCGAGCTTTGGGGAATAAGTATCAAGTGATTCGACCGTTATTAAGTTTTTCTAAAAAAGAACTGTATTTATACGCAGCAGATGAAAACATACCGTATTATGAAGACAGTAGTAATTTTTCCAATCATTATTTACGTAATCGTATACGTCATCATGTGCGTCCTATGTTAGAGAGCGAAAATCCTAATATAGGCGAGAGTATTGTGCGTCTTGCTGAAGAAGTCAATCAGCAGGCTATGGTTGTAGAGTCGCTTTTAAAGCCATTGATTGACACTTTGATGACTTATCAAAATAATATATGGCAATTAGATTATCTTTCGTTAAAAAGACATAATTTAGCGATACAATCTGAAGTAATTCGATATTTACTAACAGATGTTCAAAATAAAACCAAACTACCTGTCGGATATGAACATGTGAATCAGGTAGTAGGCATGATTCAAAGTGATAAACCAAACTTAACAAGTCAATTACCGAATAATTGGCTCATTGAAAAAACTTATGATAGTATAACAGTCTCTAAAAAAAGTCATAACACAGTAAAACATCAAAAAATTCATCTTGAAAAAAATCAAGGGGCATTTTTATCTGATACTCAGTGGTTAGGATTGTTTGAAGTAGGGAAAGAAACGTTACCAGAAGAGTTGGAATCGTGGCGGTATAAAGAGTTGGTCTACACACATGGTGAAAATCATTCAATTCGAGTCAGAAAACGTGAAGATGGAGACAGATTCGTATATAATCGTAAAGGTCAGACTAAGAAAGTATCACGTTATTTTATTGATGAGAAAATACCCATCAAATTACGTGATTTAAGTTGGCTTGTTTTTGATGAAAAAGGGTGTCTTCTGTGGCTTTTGCCATTTAGAGAATCTTATTTGAGTATTGAGTACGAAACTGATAAAATACAGTATAAGCTTGTCTACTTGTATCAAGAAGATGAGTAAGTTTGGAAGGAGAACCCAATGTTAGAAAAAGATATCGAAAAAACATTTTATTCAGAACAACAAATACAAGAACGTGTTGCCGTTTTAGGTAAAGAAATTAGTCGTGAATACCAAGATAAATTTCCTTTAGTTGTTGGTATTTTAAAAGGCGCTGTACCGTTTTTATCTGATTTAGTTCGTGCGATGCCAATTCATATGGAAATGGATTTCATGGATGTATCAAGTTATGGAAATGCAACAGTTTCTTCAGGGGAAGTTCGTATTCTAAAAGACTTAAGTACAGTGGTTGAAGGACGTCATATTATCTTAGTGGAAGATATTATTGATAGTGGCCGTACATTGAAGTACTTAGTTGATTTACTAAAACACCGTAAGGCAGCATCAGTAAAAATCGTGACAATGCTTGATAAACCAGAAGGACGCGTCGTCGATATGGCTGCGGATTATGTTGGTTTTGAAGTGCCAAACGAGTTTGTTGTCGGATATGGTTTGGATTATGCAGAGGATTATCGTAATCTTCCATATATCGGTGTACTTAAACCGGAAATATACGAAAATGCTTAATTTTTCGAACGTTTAATGTTACAATGATTTCTTAGGAATGATTACAAACTAAAAACTTAATATAGAGAAGGAGGACATGTATGAATAAAAAGAATTCAGGGATGCGTAACTCGCTGTATTATATTATTGTGTTTTTATCAATGATTACAATAGTATACTTCTTCTTTGGGCAAGGCGGCGACCAATCTCCTACTATAAATTATTCAACGTTCTATCAACAATTAAAAGATGATCAAGTCAAAGATTTCACCGTACAGCCATCAAATGGCGTTTACAAAATTACAGGTGAGTATCGTGAAGAACAAAAAATCACTGATTCAGGTGGCTTACCAGTATTTGGTAAAACAAAAGTAAAATCAAAACGATTTACAACCTCTGTCTTACCGAATGATGCAACGATTGCAAATATCAGTGAAACAGCGAGTGAATCAGGAACCAAATTTGTCGTTAAAGAGCAGTCTAACAACAGCGTTTGGGTATCACTATTGTTTAGTTTCTTACCAGTATTATTAATGGTGTTCCTATTCTATATGATGATGGGACAAGGAGGACAAGGTGGCGGAAACGGCCGTGTCATGAACTTTGGTAAAACAAAAACAAAAGAAGCAGATAAAAAATCAATCAACGTTCGTTTCTCTGATGTAGCAGGTGCTGAAGAAGAAAAACAAGAGTTAGTTGAAGTGGTTGAATTCTTAAAAGACCCACGTCGTTTCGTGGAGCTTGGAGCAAGAATCCCTGCCGGTGTGTTACTTGAAGGACCTCCCGGAACTGGTAAAACATTACTAGCAAAAGCTGTTGCCGGAGAAGCTGGTGTACCATTCTTCTCAATTTCAGGTTCAGACTTTGTGGAAATGTTTGTCGGTGTTGGGGCAAGTCGTGTACGTGATTTGTTTGAAACAGCGAAAAAATCAGCTCCAGCGATTATCTTTATCGATGAAATTGATGCAGTTGGTCGTCAACGTGGTGCTGGTATGGGTGGTGGACACGATGAACGTGAACAAACCCTTAACCAATTACTTGTAGAAATGGATGGTTTCAATGGTAATGAAGGAGTTATCGTAATTGCCGCAACGAACCGTTCAGACGTATTAGATCCTGCCTTACTTCGTCCAGGACGTTTTGACAGACAAGTTCTCGTTGGAACACCAGATGTTAAAGGTCGTGAACAAATTTTACGTGTACATTCTCGTAACAAACCATTGGCAAATGATGTTGACTTAAAAGTTGTCGCACAACAAACACCAGGATTTGCCGGTGCAGACTTAGAAAACGTATTAAACGAAGCTGCCCTTGTAGCGGCTCGACGTAATAAAAAGAAAATTGATGCATCAGATATTGATGAAGCGCAAGATAGAGTGATTGCAGGTCCTGCTAAGAAAGACCGCATGATTAGTAAAAAAGAACGTTCAATGGTTGCTTACCACGAAGCAGGCCATACAATCTGTGGGTTAGTGTTAAGCGATGCAAGAATTGTCCATAAAGTAACAATCGTTCCACGTGGACGTGCTGGAGGATACATGATTGCTTTACCAAAAGAAGATCGTTTCTTAATGACTCAAAACGAAATGTTTGAACAAATCGTTGGGTTGCTAGGTGGACGTGTTGCTGAAGAAATTATCTTTGGTGTAAAATCTACTGGAGCAAGTAATGACTTTGAACAAGCAACCAACTTAGCTCGTTCAATGGTAACTGAATATGGTATGAGCGATTCATTAGGTCCTGTACAATATGAAGGAAACCATCAAGTATTTGTTGGCCGTGATTATGGTCAAACAAAAACTTATTCAGAACAAATCGCCTTCCAAATTGATGAAGAGGTAAGAAATATCTTAACTCGTGCTCATCAAAAAGCAGTTGAAATCATTGAAGCTCACCGCGACGAACATAAATTAATCGCAGAGTCACTTCTTAAATACGAAACACTTGATGCGAAACAAATTAAATCATTATTTGAAGAAGGTAAAATGCCAAGTGATGATAAACCAGAAGAGTACCCAAGTGAAAAAGATGGTTCTTTTGAAGAAGTTAAAGAAGCGTTAGAGAAAAAAGACGCAGAAAAACAAAAAGCCGAGTTTCAAGAAGAAAGAGAAGCAGAGCATTCTTTAAATGAGCGCGACAAAGAATTATCACAATCGATTAAAGAAGATGAAGAAGCTGTGAAAGAAGATAAATCTGAGTAAAAATAGTTTTAAGATTGAATCAAATACGTTATGATAAGTGGGATATACGAAAGTATAGCCCACTTTTTAATTGGGAAGAATAAAGAAAGAAAGTAGGCACGATAAATGAGTAAACAAACAACAGATTATTTAGTTAAAGCTTTATGTTTTAATGGAGAAATTCGTGCGATGGCAACTCGCACAACAGAATTAGTTGCTGAAGCACAACAACGTCATGATACATGGCGCACGTCAACAGCGGCACTAGGTCGTTCTTTAACAGGAGCCTTGATGTTAGGTTCAATGCATAAAGGTGACGAAAAATTAACTGTTCGTATTCAAGGGGATGGTCCAATCGGAGCTATCGTCATTGATGCTGATGCAAAAGGACATGTAAAGGGATACGTTAAAAACCCACAAGTTAATTTACCAGCAAATGCATTAGGAAAAATTGATGTGCGTGGTGGAGTGGGAACAAATGGATCTCTAAGTGTGGTAAAAGATTTAGGATTAAGAGAGCCATTTACAGGACAAGTTCCATTAGTTTCAGGTGAACTAGCTGAAGACTTTACATATTATTTAGCAACATCAGAACAAGTTCCTTCAGCAGTCGGGTTAAGTGTATTAGTTGATAATGAAAATGATGACGTTGTAAAAGCGGCAGGTGGATTTATGATTCAAGTGATGCCGTTTGCTTCAGAGGAAACACTAGTTGAAATTGAAAAACGTTTAGCTGATATTCCACAAGTTTCTAATCTATTAGATCAAGGTGAAACACCAGAAGAAATTCTTTATCGTTTATTAGGGAAAGAAAATGTCGAAATTTTAGATACGATGCCAGTTGAGTTTCAATGTGATTGCTCTAAAGACCGTTTTTCTTCAGCCTTAATTACTTTAGGAGTCGATGAATTAACCAATATGATAGAAGAAGACAATGGAGCAGAAGCTGTCTGTCATTTTTGTAATGAAAAATATCATTATACAGCAGAAGAGTTATCAGTATTAAGAGATGAGGCTATGCAGTCTTAAGAGGAGGAAACCCGATGTGGAAGATAGGAAACGTCGAGATTCCTAATCGAGTGGTTGTGGCACCGATGGCCGGAGTGAGTAACTCGGCTTTTCGTGTAACAGTTAAAGAGTTTGGTGCAGGGCTTGTGGTATGTGAGATGATTAGTGATAAAGGCATTCAACAGCGTAATAAAAAAACACTAGAAATGCTTTATATTGATGAAACAGAACATCCGCTTAGTTTACAAATATTTGGTGGCAATAAAGAAAATTTAGTCGAAGCAGCTAAATTTGTCGAAGAATACACGACCGCAGATATGATTGACATCAATATGGGATGTCCAGTAAATAAAGTCATTAAAGCTGAAGCAGGTGCTAGATGGTTACTTGATCCAAACAAAGTATATGAAATGGTAGAAGCAGTGGCAAGTGCTGTGAATATTCCGGTGACAGTTAAACAACGTATTGGTTGGGATGAAGAACATGTGTATGCTGTTGAAAATGCATTAGCTGCTGAAAAAGCAGGAGCGAGTGCGGTAGCGATGCATGGTCGAACACGCGTGCAGATGTATGAAGGAAAAGCTAACTGGGATGTACTAAGAGAAGTTAAAAAGCATTTAACCATTCCATTTATGGGAAATGGTGATGTGAGAACCCCCGAAGATGCAAAACGCATGCTTGATTATGTGGGTTGCGATGGCGTGATGATTGGACGAGCTGCGTTAGGTAATCCATGGATGATTTATCGCACACAGCATTATCTAGAAACAGGTGAGTTGTTAGAAGAGCCACACCCAGCTGAAAAAATCGAGACAGCTAAACTTCATTTAGACCGTTTAATTCGTTTGAAAGGTGAAAAAATTGGCTGTTTAGAATTCCGTCAACATGCCGCGTATTATTTAAAAGGTGCTCCACGTGCAACGAAAACACGATTGGCCGTTAACAAAGCGACAACTCAAGAAGAAATGAATCAGATTTTGGATGAGTATGTATTAGTTGTAAAAGAAAAAGGATTAGTCGGATAAAAAAGGCAAATTAACTTGCCTTTTTTTTGCTATTTGTGGCATTATAGGAGAGAGTAGAATGGCAAAAAATGTATAGGAGGAAGTAACGTGTCAAAAGATAATCAAGAGCGTCAAGAAATGAATGACCAACTCATCGTTAGACGAGAAAAAATGGCGGAGTTGCGTGACAAGGGATTAGACCCATTTGGAACACGTTTTGAGCGTACAACCAATGCAAAAGAATTGCATGAAAAATATGATGATAAAACTAAAGAAGAATTACAAGAGCTAAACCTAACAGCGACAATTGCTGGTCGTATCATGACAAAACGTGGTAAAGGTAAAGTAGGGTTTGCTCATTTACAAGATAGAGAAGGGCAAGTACAGATTTACGTTCGTAAAGATGCAATTGGTGAAGAAGCCTATGAACTATTTAAACAAGCTGACTTAGGTGATTTTGTTGGAGTAACTGGACAAGTGATGAAAACTGATATGGGTGAGATGACAATCAAGCCAACTGACTTTACATTCTTGACAAAAGCTCTTAGACCGTTACCGGATAAATATCACGGTTTAACAAACGTTGAACAAAAATACCGTCAACGCTATTTAGATTTAATTAGTAATCGTGATAGCTTTGACAAATTTGTTAAACGTAGTGAAATTATCCGCGAAGTGCGTAATTACTTAAATGACCATGGTTATTTAGAAGTTGAAACACCAACCCTACATAATATGGCAGGTGGAGCAGCAGCAAGACCATTTATTACATATCATAACGCATTAGATATGGAATTATATTTACGCATCGCGCTTGAATTGCATTTAAAACGTTTAATCGTTGGTGGAATGGAAAAAGTATATGAAATTGGCCGTGTATTCCGTAATGAAGGAATCGATGCGACACACAATCCAGAATTCACTATGTTAGAAGTGTATACAGCTTATACTGATTATAAAGATATTATGGATTTAACAGAAGGTATCATTACAACAGTCGCTCAAAAAGTATTAGGAACATTACAAATCCAATACGGCGATGTTGATGTTAACTTAGAAGGACCATGGAAGAGAATTCATATGGTTGATGCGATTAAAGAAGTCACAGGTGTTGATTTCTGGAATGTAACATCAGACGAAGAAGCAAGAGCAATCGCTAAAGAACATAATGTTACGATAGAAGAACATATGGATTATGGTCATGTGATTAATGAATTTTTTGAAGAGTTTGTTGAAGACACATTGATTCAACCAACCTTTATCTATGGTCACCCGGTTTCAATTTCTCCACTTGCTAAGAAAAATCCAGAAGATGATCGATTTACAGATCGCTTTGAAGTATTTATAGTAGGAAAAGAATATGGAAATGCCTTTACCGAGTTAAATGATCCAATCGATCAAAGAGAACGGTTTGAAGCGCAAATGAAAGAAAAAGATTTAGGAAATGATGAAGCTCACGGAATAGATGAAGACTTTATAGAAGCATTAGAGTATGGAATGCCTCCAACTGGCGGTTTAGGAATAGGGATAGATCGTTTAGTTATGCTGCTTACAAACTCACAATCAATTAGAGATGTGCTACTATTTCCAACAATGAGATAAAAAAGTGAAGAATTTCTTCACTTTTTTTTATTTATTTTGAGGTATTTACTCTAAGTTTTACGATAAACGTTCGCATTATAGTAGGTATATCTAGTAAAAGGTTAGAGAACTGAATTAAAATCTTAAATATAACGAATAAACGATTGTAATATACTTGTAAAGTATGTGAAAAAATTTTTTAAAAAAAGGTTGACGATATCGAATAAACTTGTTATATTAATACATGTCCTTGAGACACGAGTTTGAAAGTTTTGTTCTTAGAAATAAATATTTTTAATTTTTTGTTGACTGTTAAATTATCAGAAAATTCTAAAAATATTTTACGAAAAATCTTGACAGACGCTTGTTAACTTGGTATGATATAAAAGTTGTTACGGCAACGACGTTTAGACCTTTGAAAACTGAACAAAGTAAGACAAACCAAATGTGTAGGGCGTTTCTACTATGTAGGAACAAACCATATTTAGTGAATACAATTCGCTAGCAAGTTTTAAACAAATGAGCTTAAATATCGTAAGATGTTATCAACTTTTTATTGAGAGTTTGATCCTGGCTCAGGACGAACGCTGGCGGCGTGCCTAATACATGCAAGTCGAACGCATTTCTTTTCACCGGAGCTTGCTCCACCGAAAAGAAATGAGTGGCGGACGGGTGAGTAACACGTGGGCAACCTGCCCATCAGAGGGGGATAACACTTGGAAACAGGTGCTAATACCGCATAATTGATTTTGCTGCATGGCGAGATCATAAAAGACGCTTTAAGTGTCGCTGATGGATGGGCCCGCGGTGCATTAGTTAGTTGGTGGGGTAATGGCCTACCAAGACCATGATGCATAGCCGACCTGAGAGGGTGATCGGCCACACTGGGACTGAGACACGGCCCAGACTCCTACGGGAGGCAGCAGTAGGGAATCTTCGGCAATGGACGAAAGTCTGACCGAGCAACGCCGCGTGAGTGAAGAAGGTTTTCGGATCGTAAAACTCTGTTGTTAGAGAAGAACAAGTGATAGAGTAACTGTTATCACCTTGACGGTATCTAACCAGAAAGCCACGGCTAACTACGTGCCAGCAGCCGCGGTAATACGTAGGTGGCAAGCGTTGTCCGGATTTATTGGGCGTAAAGCGAGCGCAGGCGGTCTTTTAAGTCTGATGTGAAAGCCCTCGGCTCAACCGAGGAAGGTCATTGGAAACTGGAGGACTTGAGTGCAGAAGAGGAGAGTGGAATTCCATGTGTAGCGGTGAAATGCGTAGATATATGGAGGAACACCAGTGGCGAAGGCGACTCTCTGGTCTGTAACTGACGCTGAGGCTCGAAAGCGTGGGGAGCAAACAGGATTAGATACCCTGGTAGTCCACGCCGTAAACGATGAGTGCTAAGTGTTGGAGGGTTTCCGCCCTTCAGTGCTGCAGTTAACGCATTAAGCACTCCGCCTGGGGAGTACGGCCGCAAGGCTGAAACTCAAAGGAATTGACGGGGGCCCGCACAAGCGGTGGAGCATGTGGTTTAATTCGAAGCAACGCGAAGAACCTTACCAGGTCTTGACATCCTTTGACCACTCTAGAGATAGAGCTTTCCCTTCGGGGACAAAGTGACAGGTGGTGCATGGTTGTCGTCAGCTCGTGTCGTGAGATGTTGGGTTAAGTCCCGCAACGAGCGCAACCCTTATTGTTAGTTGCCATCATTCAGTTGGGCACTCTAGCGAGACTGCCGGTGACAAACCGGAGGAAGGTGGGGATGACGTCAAATCATCATGCCCCTTATGACCTGGGCTACACACGTGCTACAATGGACAGTACAATGAGTTGCGAGACCGCGAGGTTTAGCTAATCTCTTAAAGCTGTTCTCAGTTCGGATTGTAGGCTGCAACTCGCCTACATGAAGCCGGAATCGCTAGTAATCGTGGATCAGCATGCCACGGTGAATACGTTCCCGGGCCTTGTACACACCGCCCGTCACACCACGAGAGTTTGTAACACCCAAAGTCGGTGAGGTAACCTTTTGGAGCCAGCCGCCTAAGGTGGGATAGATGATTGGGGTGAAGTCGTAACAAGGTAGCCGTATCGGAAGGTGCGGCTGGATCACCTCCTTTCTAAGGAAAATTACGGAAAACACATTTTGTCTTTACTTTGTTCAGTTTTGAGAGGTCTACTCTTAAAGTAGTTAGGGGCCTTAGCTCAGCTGGGAGAGCGCCTGCCTTGCACGCAGGAGGTCAGCGGTTCGATCCCGCTAGGCTCCATTGATGAGTAATCATCAAACGAATTGTTCATTGAAAACTGGATAGTTGAAGTTAGACATCAACATAAACCGAGAACACCGCGTTGAACAGTTTCTTTAAAAAGAACTGTGAAATGTATTAATGATTATCTATCGCTAGTTAGTCATTAATTAAAAAAAGCTAACCGTAAGGTTAGAAAAGGTTAAGTGAATAAGGGCGCACGGTGGATGCCTTGGCACTAGAAGCCGATGAAGGACGGGACTAACACCGATATGCTTCGGGGAGCAGTAAGTATGCTATGATCCGGAGATTTCCGAATGGGGGAACCCAATATCTTTTATAGGATATTATCTAATAGTGAATACATAGCTATTAGAAGGTAGACGCAGAGAACTGAAACATCTAAGTACCTGCAGGAAGAGAAAGAAAAATCGATTTCCTTAGTAGCGGCGAGCGAAACGGAAACAGCCCAAACCAACAAGCTTGCTTGTTGGGGTTGTAGGACTCAGCTGTGGTAGCTGTTGTGGATAGTCGAATCGACTTGGAAAGGTCAGCCGTAGCGGGTAAAAGCCCCGTAGACGAAATTGACAACACACCTATGAGTATCCTGAGTACGGCGGAACACGAGAAATTCCGTCGGAATCCGGGAGGACCATCTCCCAAGGCTAAATACTCTCTAGTGACCGATAGTGAACCAGTACCGTGAGGGAAAGGTGAAAAGCACCCCGGAAGGGGAGTGAAATAGAACCTGAAACCGTGTGCCTACAAGAAGTTAGAGCCCGTTAATGGGTGATAGCGTGCCTTTTGCAGAATGAACCGGCGAGTTACGATAGCATGCGAGGTTAAGCTGAAGAAGCGGAGCCGTAGCGAAAGCGAGTCTGAATAGGGCGAATGAGTATGTTGTCGTAGACCCGAAACCATGTGACCTACCCATGTCCAGGTTGAAGGTGTGGTAAAACGCACTGGAGGACCGAACCCACGTACGTTGAAAAGTGCGGGGATGAGGTGTGGGTAGCGGAGAAATTCCAAACGAACTTGGAGATAGCTGGTTCTCTCCGAAATAGCTTTAGGGCTAGCCTCGGATTTGAGAATGATGGAGGTAGAGCACTGTTTGGACTAGGGGCCCGTCTTGGGTTACCGAATTCAGATAAACTCCGAATGCCATTCATTTATATCCGGGAGTCAGACAGTGAGTGATAAGATCCATTGTCGAAAGGGAAACAGCCCAGACCACCAGCTAAGGTCCCAAAATACATGTTAAGTGGAAAAGGATGTGAGGGTGCACAAACAACTAGGATGTTGGCTTAGAAGCAGCCACCATTTAAAGAGTGCGTAATAGCTCACTAGTCGAGTGCCCTTGCGCCGAAAATGTACCGGGGCTAAACATGTTACCGAAGCTGTGGATAGAACCTTTGGTTCTATGGTAGGAGAGCGTTCTAAGGGCGTTGAAGCTGGATCGTAAGGACTGGTGGAGCGCTTAGAAGTGAGAATGCCGGTATGAGTAGCGAAAGACAGGTGAGAATCCTGTCCACCGAATGACTAAGGTTTCCTGGGGAAGGCTCGTCCTCCCAGGGTTAGTCGGGACCTAAGCTGAGGCCGATAGGCGTAGGCGATGGATAACAGGTTGAGATTCCTGTACTCGTTTGTTTTGTTTGAACAATGGAGGGACACAGGAGGCTATGAGATCGTGCGACTGGAAGTGCACGTTCAAGCAACAAGTCTTGATAAGAGTCAAATGCTTTTATCTTTAAGGACAAGTTGTGATGAGTAGGGAAATAAAGTACCGAAGTCTCAATGTCACACTGTCAAGAAAAGCTTCTAGTTAGAAACAAATGACCCGTACCGCAAACCGACACAGGTAGTCGAGGAGAGAATCCTAAGGTGAGCGAGAGAACTCTCGTTAAGGAACTCGGCAAAATGACCCCGTAACTTCGGGAGAAGGGGTGCTGAACGCAAGTTCAGCCGCAGTGAATAGGCCCAAGCGACTGTTTATCAAAAACACAGGTCTCTGCAAAATCGAAAGATGACGTATAGGGGCTGACGCCTGCCCGGTGCTGGAAGGTTAAGAGGATGGGTTAGCAATAGCGAAGCTCAAAATTGAAGCCCCAGTAAACGGCGGCCGTAACTATAACGGTCCTAAGGTAGCGAAATTCCTTGTCGGGTAAGTTCCGACCCGCACGAAAGGCGTAACGATTTGGGCACTGTCTCAACGAGAGACTCGGTGAAATTTTAGTACCTGTGAAGATGCAGGTTACCCGCGACAGGACGGAAAGACCCCATGGAGCTTTACTGTAGTTTGATATTGAATGTTTGTGACACATGTACAGGATAGGTAGGAGCCGTAGAAGTCGGAACGCTAGTTTCGATGGAGGCGCTGGTGGGATACTACCCTTGTGTTATGACCATTCTAACCCGCACCACTAATCGTGGTGGGAGACAGTGTCAGATGGACAGTTTGACTGGGGCGGTCGCCTCCCAAAAGGTAACGGAGGCGCCCAAAGGTTCCCTCAGAATGGTTGGAAATCATTCGTAGAGTGCAAAGGCAGAAGGGAGCTTGACTGCGAGAGCTACAACTCGAGCAGGGACGAAAGTCGGGCTTAGTGATCCGGTGGTTCCGCATGGAAGGGCCATCGCTCAACGGATAAAAGCTACCCTGGGGATAACAGGCTTATCTCCCCCAAGAGTTCACATCGACGGGGAGGTTTGGCACCTCGATGTCGGCTCGTCGCATCCTGGGGCTGTAGTCGGTCCCAAGGGTTGGGCTGTTCGCCCATTAAAGCGGCACGCGAGCTGGGTTCAGAACGTCGTGAGACAGTTCGGTCCCTATCCGTCGCGGGCGTTGGAAATTTGAGAGGAGCTGTCCTTAGTACGAGAGGACCGGGATGGACATACCTCTGGTGTACCAGTTGTTCTGCCAAGGGCATTGCTGGGTAGCTATGTATGGACGGGATAAACGCTGAAAGCATCTAAGCGTGAAGCCCCCCTCAAGATGAGATTTCCCATTCCTTTAAGGAAGTAAGACCCCTGAAAGATGATCAGGTAGATAGGCTAGGAGTGGAAGTACAGTGATGTATGGAGCGGACTAGTACTAATCGGTCGAGGACTTAACCAAAATAAGCGGTGGACAATTATGATGATAGATAACTTTAACATTCAGTTTTGAGTGAGCAATTACTCAATAATATATAAGTGCGGTGACGATGGCAAGAAGGATACACCTGTAACCATGCCGAACACAGAAGTTAAGCTTCTTAGCGCCGAGGGTAGTGAAGGGTTTCCCTTTGTGAGAGTAGGACGTTGCCGTACTTATATTAATTATTATCCGGCATAGCTCAGTTGGTAGTAGCGCATGACTGTTAATCATGATGTCGTAGGTTCGAGTCCTACTGCCGGAGTTCTTTTATAGTAAGGTTGAAAACTCAGGAGAGTTGTCCGAGTTGGCCGAAGGAGCATGATTGGAAATCATGTAGGCGGTAATAACTGTCTCAAGGGTTCGAATCCCTTACTCTCCGTATCTAAAAAAATTATTATATTGGCCCGTTGGTCAAGCGGTTAAGACACCGCCCTTTCACGGCGGTAACACGGGTTCGAGTCCCGTACGGGTCATAACAATTAATGAAATAAAACCATAATAGGTTCCGTGGTGTAGGGGTTAACATGCCTGCCTGTCACGCAGGAGATCGCGGGTTCGATTCCCGTCGGGACCGTTATTGGCGCAGTAGCTCAGTTGGTAGAGCAACGGATTGAAGCTCCGTGTGTCGGCAGTTCGATTCTGTCTTGCGCCATTTGGAGGGGTAGCGAAGTGGCTAAACGCGGCGGACTGTAAATCCGCTCCTTCGGGTTCGGCAGTTCGAATCTGCCCCCCTCCATATTTAAAGGGGTATAGTTTAGCGGTAGAACTACGGTCTCCAAAACCGTCAGCGTGGGTTCGATTCCTACTACCCCTGTTATAATTATGGCGACTGTGGCGAAGTGGTTAACGCACCGGATTGTGGCTCCGGCATTCGTGGGTTCGATTCCCATCAGTCGCCTTTTTATTATTGGGCTATAGCCAAGCGGTAAGGCAACGGACTTTGACTCCGTCACTCGTTGGTTCGAATCCAGCTAGCCCAGTTTGTTTAAAGGCGGTATAGCCAAGTGGTAAGGCAGAGGTCTGCAAAACCTTTATCATCGGTTCAAATCCGGTTACCGCCTCTTGTTTTGCCGGCGTGGCGGAATTGGCAGACGCGCTGGACTCAAAATCCAGTGCCCTCACGGGCGTGCCGGTTCGACCCCGGCCGCCGGTATATCGGTTGATACAGTTGACACCATCGTATTTTGTGATGGTGTATTTTTAATAGGTTACAAAATAGGGGCTGTACACTAAATCGTGTTGATAGATTAAATTCTATCAATGCGATTTTTTGTTTTAGGCATAGAAAAAGGGGCATTCTTAGATGATTCTCTTATTTTTAATGAGGATTGGTTGTCTCGCGAAGCGAGAAACAACCGCTCAGTTAACATGATTACAGGAAGATTAGTGAATAAGGATAAGCAATGCAAGAAATGTGGATTTTATCAATTCGTTAAAAATGGAACGTATCAAACCATTAGTCAATTGCCTGAAGTTGAACGTCGCCCAACTTATCTGAAACTTCACAGAGCACGTTACCTTTGTAGAAACTGTGGATCAACTTTCAGTGCTTCTACTTCTCTAGTAGATGACTATTCTCAAATTTCTAAACAGCTTAAATACCAAATTGCTTTTGACTTAGCTGGAATGAGCTTTATTTGTGCTGATGCGACATCTAAAAAAATAATCGATATCTTACCTGATAAAGGATTACATAAGTTGGTTTCTTACTTTATGAAGTATTCCAGAAAATCACGTTTAAAAGTAAGATTTTTGGTCATGGACATGAATGCAAGTTACGGTCAACTATTAAAAACAGTCTTTCCAAACGCCATAATCAAGAGGAAGGAAAGCGGTATCGAAGATTAAAGCGTTATTGGAAACTCCTTTTATTGGTAAATTCTCCCAAGGAATTATGAATGCCTTTAAATACTACTATTCAAATGGTTTCTTAGAAGGCATTAACAATAAAATTAAAGTGATTAAACGTGTGGCCTATGGCTATCGAAACTTTCTACTATTCAAACGACGTATCTTTTTGATTCAAAATCAAGTTTTTCAGGTTAAATAAAAAAGCGAGAGAATTTCTTCCCTCACTTCAATTAATTCTATTTTATTTTTGATACTTTTTCATCAATATTATTGTCCATCAACACGATTTGATATAGAGTCGATTTTTTTAGTTGTCTAGCTTAATTTTAAAATTGGTGAATAATAGAATTTATATAAATCGTATTATTATAAATATCGATAAATTTTTAGTATAATAAAGGTCAATATAAGTCAATTGGATAGTAAGGGGTGGTAATCTAATGGAGAATAAAAACATGTCAGATATTATAGAAGAACATCTAAAAGAATTGTTGGCCAATGAAGATATTATAGAAATTAAACGAGCGGAACTTGCTAATCAGTTTAATTGCGTCCCTTCGCAAATCAATTACGTGATAAATACGAGATTCACGATTCCAAAAGGATATAGAGTAGAAAGTAAGCGTGGCGGTGGTGGTTATATTCGAATTGTTAAGGTGAAATTAATTCAATATAAAACTAAATTGTGTGAAGAAATACCTGAGATGATTAGTAATGGTTTGACAGAAAGTGAGGCATTTGCTATTTTAAATGAACTACATGATAATGATATTATTACGTTACGTGAAAGGCATTTGTTGCAAGCAGCCTTTAAATTAAATGGGATTAGCCGTTCTTCTGAAGAAAGACTGTTAAGATCTAATATGATGATTGCTATTATAGAGCGTTTAACATATAAAGAAAGAGAGGAACTTAGATGAGCGAATTATTTACGAAACGTGCAAATGATGTTCTGGAATTGGCACAAGAAAGTGCTAGATATTTTAAGCATGATACTGTGGGAACAGAGGATCTCTTATTAGGATTAGTTAAAGAGCCAAGAGGAGTTGGGGGTAAAGCAATTAGAAAATTAAATATAGATGAAGAAGTTATATTTGAGGAGATTGAGCAGGTTGTTCAATATGGTAGCTATAAAACGAAAAAAGGTCAGCTTTTACCATATTCACCTAGGGCAAAGGATGTGTTAGCTTTTGCTGGAGAAGAGGCAAAACGACTAGGAGCACCCAGTATTGGTACTGAGCACATTTTACTTGCTTTAATTAGAGAAGATACCTTGCTATCAGCACGTATTCTACAGAACTTTACGGTAGATTTAAAAAAATTACGCAAAGATATTTTAAAAAGAGTTGGTATTAATGAAAATAGTAAGAATGGAAAATCTCGAAAATCAGCAAAATCACTAACAAATGAAGGAACACCAACGCTGGAATCACTCGCTAGAGATTTAACTCAAAGTGCTAGAGAAAAACGATTGGATCCGTTAGTTGGCCGAGATACCGAAGTGGAAAGACTGATCCAAATATTGAGTCGTCGTACCAAAAATAACCCGGTTTTAGTTGGAGACCCAGGTGTAGGTAAAACGGCAATTGCTGAAGGATTAGCACAACGCATTGTTGCGGCAAATGTTCCAAAAGATATGCGAAATAAACGAGTGATGATGCTTGATATGGGAGCAGTAGTTGCAGGAACAAAATATCGTGGTGAATTTGAAGATCGTATGAAAAAATTAGTGGATGAAATTTATCATGACGGCGAAGTTATTTTGTTTATTGATGAATTACATACATTGATTGGCGCTGGTGGAGCGGAAGGTGCGATTGATGCGTCTAATATTTTAAAACCAGCTCTTGCTCGTGGTGAATTACAAACAATAGGGGCTACAACATTAGATGAATATCAAAAATATATTGAAAAAGATCCTGCATTAGAAAGACGTTTTGCTAAAATTTTAGTGGATGAACCAAATGAAGAAGAAACAATTGATATTTTATCAGGGTTAAAAGCACAATATGAAGAGCATCATCAAGTAGCGATTACAGAAGAAGCTATTGAAGCAGCTGTAAAACTATCTATTCGTTACATAAATGACCGTCAACTTCCTGATAAAGCTATTGATTTAATAGATGAAGCAGCTGCTAAAGTGCGTTTGAATCAGGCGGAAAAACCATCTCCAATAGTGAAACAGCAACAGGTATTAGCTGATATTTATAAGCAAAAAGAAGAAGCAATTATCTCACAAAATTTTGCCGAAGTGGTTGAAATTCGAGAGATAGAAAAGAAAGCCTTAAAAAAATTAGCAAAATTAGTTGAAAAACAAGAAAAAGAATCAGCCGGTTATATACAAAAAGTGACCGAAGAAGATATCGAATCTGTCATTTCTCAATGGACTGGTATTCCTTTAACACAGTTAGAGAAAAAAGAGAGTGAACGATTACTTGATTTGGAAAAGGTCATGCATGAACGTGTTGTCGGTCAAGAAGAGGCTGTAGAATCTGTCTCACGTGCCATTCGACGTGCGAGAAGTGGATTGAAGAGTCCTAATCGTCCAATTGGGTCATTTATGTTTTTAGGGCCAACAGGTGTTGGGAAAACAGAACTAGCTAAAACAATTGCTGAAGTGATGTTTGGTTCAGAAGATGCCCTGATTCGAGTGGATATGTCTGAGTTTATGGAAAAACATAGTACAAGCCGTTTAGTCGGCTCACCCCCAGGATATGTTGGTTATGATGAAGGTGGTCAATTGACTGAGCGAATTCGTCAAAAACCATATTCTGTTGTGCTACTTGATGAGGTGGAAAAAGCCCATCCTGATGTGTTTAATGTGTTGTTACAAGTATTAGATGATGGGCATTTAACTGATGCCAAAGGTCGTAAAGTAGATTTTAAAAATACGATTATTATCATGACATCAAATATCGGTGCTACTTCTTTACGAGATGAAAAGACTGTTGGATTTGGTGTAGCAGATGAAACCAAAGATTATAAAGCGATGAAATCTCGTATATTAGAAGAATTGAAAAAATCATTTAGACCTGAGTTCTTAAATCGTGTAGATGAAGTGGTTGTGTTCCATTCACTAAATAAAGAACAACTACATGATATCGTGAAGATCATGTCTAAAGATGTGGTTGAGAGATTAAAAGAACAAGATATTACATTAAAATTAACTCCAGCAGCTATTGATGTTATCAGTAGTGAAGGGTTTGATCCGGAATACGGAGCTCGTCCAATTCGTCGTGCTTTGCAAAAAGAAGTCGAAGATAGACTTAGTGAATTACTCTTGTCTGGTGAGCTTCAAACAGGAGATATAGTGACTCTTGGCGCATCAAAAGGGAAAATTAATACAAAAGTAAAAAAGATAGAAAAAGTGTAACGAACAAGCGTTAGTTAGTTAAATAACTAGCGCTTTTACCTTGTGAAAGATTGCGATTTATCTATGCAATATGGTAGGATAAAAAGTGTTTATAAAGGATAGGAGTGTCTAGAATGATAGAGATAAGTACGACAGTGGACTCATTAGAACAGGCACGTCAACTGGTCGAATTAGATATTGATGTAATTTGTTTTGGAGAAGAAGAATTTGGGTTGAGATTACCTCATTATTTCACAAGAGAAGAAATGACTGAATTGGTTCAATTAGCTCATAGTAAAGGAAAAAAGCTCGTGTTGCGGTGAGTGCGATTATGCATCCAGATAAAATGGAGCGTATTCCTGAATATTTGGGTTTTTTAGAGTCAATTGGAGTAGATGATATTATTGTAGGCGATCCTGGTGTGATTTATGTGTTACGACGAGATGGATATAAACTACCTTATGTATATAATGCTGAAACAATGGTGACTAGTTCAAGGCAAGTAAACTTTTGGGCCAAACGTGGTGCAACTGGTGCAATTTTAGCTAGAGAAATTCCGTTTGAGGAGTTGCAACAAATTGCCAAAGATACGCAAGTCTTTACTGAAGTTTTAGTGTATGGTGCGACGTGTATCCATCACTCAAAACGCCCATTGATTACAAATTATTTTAATTTTACGAAGCAACAAGACAATGTTTCTAAAGAAGATGGGTTGTTTATATCTGAACCTAAAGATGAAGAAACGCATTATTCTATTTTCGAGGATAAGCATGGGACACACATTTATGCCACAAATGATGTAGACTTAATGTTTGAATTAAAAGAATTATATGATGCTGGTTTAAGACATTGGAAATTAGATGGGATGTACACTCCTGGGGAAGATTTTGTGAGTATTGTTTCAAGTTTTATTATAGCTAAAAAAGCGTTGGTTGAAGACACTTGGACACAGGATTTGGCAAAATCACTACAAAAAACGATTATGGAACATCATCCAAAAGGAAGAAGTTTGGATACTGGCTTTTATTATTTAGATCCTGAGGAAATAAAATAGGAGAGAGTAAAGATGACAAATACATTGAAACGACCAGAAGTACTGGCTCCGGCTGGTACGCTTGAAAAATTGAAAATTGCGATACATTACGGAGCAGATGCTGTGTATATTGGTGGAAATGCTTACGGCCTAAGAAGTCGTGCTGGGAACTTTTCTTATGAAGAAATGGAAGAGGGTGTCGCATTTGCCAAAGAACGAGGAGCAAAAGTTTATGTGGCGGCTAACATGGTGACGCATGAAGGAGATGCTAAAGGGGCTGGTGAGTTTTTCAGAAAATTGCGAGATATTGGCATTAGTGCGGTAATCGTTTCTGACCCAGCATTAATTGAAGTATGCATTACTGAAGCACCTGGTTTACCGGTTCATTTGTCGACACAATCTTCTGCGACAAATTTTGAAACATTAGAGTTTTGGAAAAATGAAGGACTAGAGCGAGTGGTATTAGGTCGTGAGGTCTCAATGGACGAGGTAGCGAAAATTCGTGAGAATACGGATATTGAAATTGAAGCCTTTATTCATGGTGCGATGTGTATTTCCTACTCAGGTCGTTGTACCTTATCAAATCATATGAGTCATCGAGATGCTAACCGTGGTGGCTGTTCGCAATCATGTCGTTGGAAATATGATTTATTTGATATGCCATTTGGTGAAGAAAGACGGTCATTAACAGACACTGGTGAAGTGAGTGAGCCGTTTTCAATGAGTGCGGTGGATATGTCAATGATCGAACACATTCCTGATTTGGTAAAAAATGGTGTCGACAGTCTGAAAATTGAAGGACGCATGAAGTCGATTCACTATGTATCAACGGTATCTAATGTGTATAAAAAAGCAGTTGATAGTTACATGGCTGATCCGGAAAATTATGAGTGCAAACAAGAGTGGATTGATGAACTATGGAAAGTGGCACAACGAGAATTAGCAACTGGTTTTTATTATCATATTCCAACAGATGAGGAACAATTATTTGGAAAACGTCGGAAAATTCCAGTGTATAAATTCATTGGTGAAGTGTTAGAATATGATGACGAAACTAAAATTGCCACTATCCGACAACGAAATCATTTCAGAATCGAAGATCGTATTGAATTTTACGGACCTGGATTTACTCACTTTGAACAAGATATCAAAGAGATGTGGAATGAAGACGGTGAATCAATTGAAAAAGCACCAAATGCTATGATGATTGTCAAAATGCCAGTCGCACAACCAGTTAAACCTGGTGATATGATTCGTAAACAGAAGTAAGAAGGGAGAAAATGGATGAAAACATTTGATTATATAGTGATTGGTGGAGGTAGTGGTGGAATAGCTTCTGCTAATAGAGCAGGTATGCATGGGGCTAAAGTGTTATTAATAGAAGGAAACGAGCTTGGTGGGACATGTGTCAATGTTGGATGTGTTCCTAAAAAAGTGATGTGGTCAGCATCTCAAATGAATGACATGCTACACCATCAAGCCTATGAATATGGTTTTGATATCACTGTTGATGGCTTTGACATGGCTCGTTTAGTCGAAAATCGCCAAACATATATTAAACGATTGAACGGTTTGTATTTAAAAGGGCTAGAAAGTAATGGAGTGACTCATATTAAGGGTTACGCGAAATTTAAAGAAAAAAATGCGGTCGAAGTAAACGGAGAAACATTTACTGCTCCTCATATTTTAATTGCGACAGGTGGAAAAATTATTCGTCCGAATATTCCCGGTGCAGAATATGGTATTGATTCAAATGGCTTTTTTGAATTAACAGAACTACCAAAACGAGTGGCAGTAGTTGGAGCTGGATATATCGCAGTGGAAATCGCTGGCGTATTACATGGCTTAGGAGCAACGACTCATTTGGCATTTAGACGTGACACATTTTTACGTGAATTCGATGACTTATTAATTCAAGGATTAACTGAAAGTTATGAGAAAAGTGGCATGAATTTACATGCAAATAGTGTACCAAAGAGTGTTGACAAAACAGCTTCTGGTTACGTTTTGTCCTTTGAAAATGGAAAATCAATCGAGGTAGATGAAATTGTCTGGGCAATCGGTCGAGTGCCAAATATGGATGGATTAAACCTTGATGTGACAGATGTTGAACTAACTGATAGAGGGGCTATAAAAGTAGACCAGTATCAAAATACCACACAAGAAGGCATTTATGCTGTTGGGGATGTCATTGATAAAATTAATTTAACACCTGTAGCAATTGCAGCAGGACGAAGATTATCTGAACGCTTATTTAATAATCAAGACAATTTATATTTAGAGTATCATACCGTTCCAACAGTTGTATTTTCACATCCAGCGATTGGAACAGTTGGTTTAACAGAAAAAGAAGCCAGAGAACAATATGGTGAAGATGTTAAAATATATACGTCTAGATTTACCCCAATGCAGTTTGCGATTACTGAAGTTCGCGAAAAATGTTGGATGAAACTTGTGTGTGTCGGAAAAGAAGAAAAGATTGTTGGATTACACGGTATTGGATTGGGTGTTGACGAGATGCTACAGGGATTTGCGGTTGCTGTAAGAATGGGTGCAACTAAAGCTGATTTTGATCAAACGGTTGCCATCCATCCAACAGGAGCAGAAGAATTTGTCACAATGAGATAATGTGTGTAAAAAACGTTATTTAAATTTATTATTACTTGATAACGAGTTGAAAAAGTTTTGAAACTACTTGACCTATCGGGTATAATGAGTTTGTTAAATAGATTTATATAAGGAGGATTATTTATGGATATCGAATTTTTGGCACGGTTCCAGTTTGGTATGACAACTGTCTTCCATTTCTTTTTCGTGCCAATGTCTATCGGGATGGCATTTGCTGTTGCGGTAATGGAGACAATGTATGTTGTTAAAAAAGAACAAATCTATAAAGATATGGCAAAATTCTGGGGCAACATCTTTTTAATTGGTTTTGCCGTAGGGGTTGTAACAGGGATTATCCAAGAGTTTCAATTTGGTATGAACTGGTCTGAATACTCTCGCTTTATGGGGGATATTTTTGGTGCACCATTAGCTGTTGAAGCACTATTAGCATTCTTTATGGAATCAACATTCATTGGTTTATGGATGTTTGGTTGGGACAAGTTTAACGAAAAACTGCATTTATTATTTATTTGGTTAGTTTCAATCGGTACAGCACTATCAGCACTTTGGATTCTTGCAGCGAACTCATTCATGCAAAATCCTGTTGCTTATTCAATCAACGAAGCAACTGGTCGTGCAGAATTAACAAGCTTTGTTGGTTTACTAAAAAATCATCAATTATGGGTAGAATACCCTCACGTATTATTTGGAGCAATTGTAACCGGTGGATTTGTGATTGCAGGTTCATCAGCATGGAAAATGCTTAAAAACAAAGACATGGAATTCTTTAAAAAATCAATGAACATTGGATTGATTTTAGGATTAGTTGGTTCAATTTTAACAATTGGTGCTGGTCACCAACAAATGATTGCTGTTGCAAATGATCAACCAATGAAATTTGCAGCAATGGAAGGTATCTATGAAGATACAACTTCCCCTGCACCATGGAATATTATTGCATCAATTGATACAAAAGAAAAAGAAACAAAATGGGAAATTTCTGTGCCATACTTACTAACACTTTTAGGTGGAGAAGATAAGTACATCGGGATGGACCAAGCAAATAAAAATCTACATGACGAATACGATGCAAAATTCGGTTCAGACGTAGACTACTATTTACCCGTTAAGACTCTTTTCTGGGGATTCAGATTCATGGCAGGTTTTGGTACACTAATGGCATTAATGGCTATTGTGGGACTATTCTTGCTTCATAAAAACAAGATTCAAAATATGAAATGGTTACTATGGCTATTTGTAGCAGGCATTAGTTTCCCATTCATTTCAAACACATTCGGTTGGTTGGTAACTGAATTAGGACGTTCACCATGGACTGTATACGGATTGTTTACAATCGCAGACAGTGTGTCTCCTGGTGTATCAGCAACATCATTATTAATTAGTAACATTGTTTATTTCTTATTATTCAGTGTATTAGGTTATGTGATGTTTGTATTCTGTAAACGTGCTGTTAAAAAAGGGCCTTACTATGTGGATCCATCTGAAGCGAAAAAAGATGGTATAGATCCATTTGCAAAGGGGGTTCTGTAAAATGAGTAATTTACAATTTTTATGGTTTATTTTAATTGGTGTCTTGTTTTCAGGATTCTTCTTCTTAGAAGGATTTGACTTTGGTGTTGGGATGTCAGTTAAACTGGTTGCACGTAATAAACGCGAACGTGACCAAGTCATTGAAACAATTGGACCTATTTGGGAAAGTAACTTAGTATGGTTAATTACAGCTGGTGGGGCAATGTTTGCCTCTTTCCCGGAATGGTACGCGTCACTATTTAGTGGATTCTACTTAATTTTATTATTTATTTTAGTAGGATTAATTATCCGCGGGGTATCATTTAAGTTCCGAAGTAGTTCTGAAAATGCGAAAGAACGTAATACTTGGGAATGGGCATTGTTTTTAGGTAGTGTGATTGTCCCATTTCTATTTGGTATGATGTTTGTTGACTTAGTAATGGGTCTACCAATGAATGCGTCTAAAAACGTGATGAATGCATCATTTACTGATTACGTTAACCTATTTTCTATCGTTGGTGGAGTGGCAGTGACTTTAGTTAGTTTCTTACATGGATTAAACTACTTACGATTAAAAACAGAAGGTGCGGTACGTGAACGTTCATTAGCTATTGCTAAAAAATTATACCCAGTATTATTTGCTGGATTAGTTGTTTTTGCTATCTTAGCTTATTTGAAAACAGATTTCTTTACTGAACGTTTTACCTCTTCATTGATTCTTTTAGTTTTAATTGTTGTTTTTGCAGCACTTTCTGCTTATGGCACTTATAAAGACAAAGAAGGATTATCTTTTATTTCAACTGGATTAGTCTTCGTTGGGATTGTAGCATTCTTATTTAATGGGTTATTCCCACGTGTTATGATCGCCAAAGACTCACAATTTAGTTTATTAATTGAAAATGCATCAAGTACACCGTATACATTGAAAGTAATGACAATTGTTACAGTTGTCTTATTACCAATCGTCTTACTTTACGTTGCTTGGGCATATAAACAATTTGCCAAACGTGTCAAGATAGATAGATAAAAGGAGTTGTACCTGATTGATTGATAAGAATTTATTTCGTATTGATAAAATTAGGTCAGTCTTAATTGGGCTTGTAGGATTAGGAATCCTACAAGCCTTATTAATTATCGGACAGGCTTATTTTTTATCAAAAGGTATCAGTGCGTTGTGGAACGGAGAAGCTGTCGCATCGCAAACGATGTCGCTTATTTGGTTTTTTTCTTGTTTTTTTGGTAGACAGCTAGTGTTGTATGTACGAGATAAATCTCTTGATAAGTACGCGTATCAAGAAGCAAGAAAAGTCCGACAACAATTGCTACAGAAAATATTTCGTTTAGGTCCTAACTTTGTTCAAAAAGAAGGGACTGGTAACATGGTTACTATGACGATTGAAGGGATTGACCAAGTAGAAAACTATATTACGTTAATTTTACCGAAGTTAACCAATATGATGGTCATACCATGGATTATCTTAGTGTTTGTATTTATGCAAGATGTGCGTTCAGGCGTCATATTATTAATCGTTTTTCCCGTTATCATTTTATTTATGATTATTTTGGGATACGCTGCAAGAGCCAAAGCAGATAGACAATATGAAGGGTTTCAGTTATTAAGTAATCATTTTTTAGACTCTCTAAGAGGGATCGAAACGCTTTATTTTTTAGGGTTAAGTAAGACATATGAAAAAAATGTTTACGACATTAGTGAAGATTACCGAAAAGCAACAATGAGTACGTTAAAAATTGCAATACTTTCAACATTTGCACTAGATTTTTTTACAACCTTATCTGTGGCAATTGTGGCGGTCTTTTTAGGGTTTAAATTAATGAATGGAGAGATTTTATTATTACCAGCTTTAACAACCTTAGTGTTAGCACCAGATTTCTTTTTGCCCTTACGAGATTTTTCAAATGACTACCATGCGACATTAGATGGTGGAAACACGTTAAAATCTATTTTTTCAATTTTAGATCAAAAAGAATTAACAAATGATGAAACAATTGACTTAAAAGGTTCATGGAATGAATCAGATACATTATCATTAAAAAATATGTCGTTAAAATATAATGAATCACAAGAGGCAACAACCTTGACGGATATTTCTTTTGACTGGCAAGGTAGTGGGAAAATTGGAATTGTTGGGTTATCAGGTTCTGGTAAGTCAACGTTGATTAAGCTATTAGGAGGGTTTTTAGAAGCAACAGAGCCAAGTATTCATATTAATGATTCTGCTATGAGTAATTTGCAAAAGAAAGTTTGGCAAGATCAATTATTTTATATTCCTCAAGATCCTTATATTTTCCATGGCACATTAAAAGAAAATATTACATTCTATCATCCAGAAGCAAGTTTTGAAGAATGTGCTGAAGCCATCAAGCAAGCAGGTTTGATAGATGTCATTGAAGAATTACCAGAAGGTTGGGATACTGTGATTGGTGAAGGTGGCCACTTACTAAGTGGAGGGCAATACCAACGAATTGCAGTAGCCAGAGCGTTGCTTGATAAAGAACGAAAAGTTTTACTATTTGATGAACCAACAGCCCATCTAGATGTGGAAACAGAGTATGAATTAAAAGAAACTATGTTGCCATTATTTGAAGATAAGCTTGTCTTTTTTGCAACGCATCGTCTGCATTGGATGAGAGAGATGGATTATATCTTGGTAATGGAAGATGGAAAAATTGTGGAACAAGGAACTTATAATGAGTTACGTGCTAAAAATGGTGCCTACCAACACTTTGTTGACCAATTGAAGGGAGGGTTATAGAAATGAAACAAGATCACTTATTATTAACAAAACAAGATAAGTGGGTTAGACCTTTTTTCAAGAAGTATAAGAAACTATTGGCCTTAGTTTTATTTCTAGGGTTTCTAACGTTTTTTTCAGCTGCAGCATTGATGTTTACCTCAGGCTACTTGATTAGCCGTTCGGCCGCAAAACCTGAAAATATACTAATGGTGTATGTCCCAATTGTATTAACACGTGCATTTGGTATTGCCAGACCAACGTTTCGTTATATCGAACATTTAGGAAGTCATAACTGGGTGTTAAAAATGACGTCTGATATTCGTGTCAGATTGTATCGCTCATTAGAAACAGAGGCAACAGATACAAAAGAAAATTACCAATCAGGTAGTTTACTTGGGATATTATCAGAAGATATTAACCATATCCAAAATCTTTATTTAAGAACGATTTTCCCAATCTGTACGTCTTATATTTTGTATCTCTTTATTGTGATAGGATTAGGATACTTCTCTCTACCATTTGCTGGATTAATGTTAATTTTATTTGCTTTAATCCTAGTGGTATTGCCACTAGCAGCAATCTTAGTTAATAATGCTAGAGTGTACCGTAAAAAAGCAAAAAAACATGTGCTATATAATGATTTAACAGATGCTGTTTTAGGAGTAGCTGACTGGCAATACAGTGGTCGTTATGAAGAATTTCTAACACAGTATAATGATGCTGAATCAAGTGTAAGAGAAGAAGATTATCAATTAAATCGTTACTCTAGACTTGAAGGGATTGTAAAGCAGTTTATTTTTGGCGTGATAGCTATTTGTCTCTTTATCTGGTCAGGATCATACTTTATTAATCAAGGAAACCCCGGAGCACTAAATTGGATTGCGGCATTTGTGCTGTCATTTTTCCCATTACTAGATGCCTTTGGGCCAGTGAGTGATTCAGTTAAAGAGTTACCTATTTATGAAGATACTGTTCAGCGTTTATCCAAATTACCAGATCCGGATAAAGTTGACACTGAAGTGGCGAAAAACTCAATTACTTTAGAATCAACCACAATTCAGTTAGAAGATGTTAGTTTTAAATATTCCCAAGGTAAACGAGAGTTACTATCTCATTTTAATTTAACGATACCAGAAGGGGATGTTGTCGCATTATTAGGAAAAAGTGGAACAGGTAAAACGACATTAACTCAGATTATTCGCGGAGATTTACTTCCAACATCAGGTAAAGTGTTAGTTGGTGGTGTGGATATTAAAGAGATGGAAGGCCAACAAGCTAACTATTTTGGCGTCCTAAACCAACACCCATACTTGTTTAATACGAGTTTAAAAAATAATGTGCGCTTAGGTAACTTAGATGCAACAGATGAAGACGTATTAAAAGCCATCGAAGCAGCAGGTCTAAAGCAAGTTGTGGAGCGTTTGCCACAGGGAATGGACACATTAGTTGAAGAAGGCGGTAAACGATTTTCAGGTGGAGAACAACAACGTATCGCGTTAGCTAGAATCTTATTACAAGATGTGTCAATTGTTATTATTGATGAACCAACTATTGGTTTGGATCCACTAACAGAAAAACAATTACTTGAAACAGTATTTCATGTGTTAAAAGATAAAACAGTGATTTGGATTACCCACCATTTAGTTGGGATTCATCATGCTGATGAGGTCGTGTTCATTGAAGATGGAAAAATTGATATGTCTGGTGGGCCCAAAGACTTGTTAAAAACAAATAAACGATTTAAGCAACTGTATGAAATGGATGTTTATGAGTAAAAAAGCATTCCCTCTTAAAGGGATGCTTTTTATTTATAAAAACTAAACAAAAGATACAGAAATGTTAGTCTATTATAATAAAACAACTTTACAATTCACATCAGAAAAGGTACTATTAATACGAGTATCTAATTAAGATAAATGATGGTACACGTTAATATGATAAGCTAAATAGTGGAGGGAGTTTGAAGTTATGCCTTTAGAGGAGTTTGATATAGATGTTCAACTGTATCAAGATGAAACAAAAAAGCCAGATGAACAGAGCGTTATTTTATTACCTGTTCAGAACATAGCAACAAAGAAGAATCAATTATTGTTAAAATGGTCAAATCGTAAAGTGAAATTATCCCAATCAATTATTAGTAAAGCAGTTGAATTATTTTTAGCTAGTTGGGAAAACACATTTTCGTTGTATCCAATTGAACGTGTTTTTTTAGACTATACAACGCGTGAAAAAGTAGAATTATTGGTAACGTTTGATGCAAGTAGATTGTATTCAAATACTCAAATTAGAAATATTAAAATGAACGCACCTAAATTGTTTAAAACAGCAATGAATGAGGCGTATGACCAATTTGGTATTCTTGAAAACCAAACAGCTAATCAGTTAGGAGCGTCTAATGTTGCAATGGATTATGATAGATATGATGAGATAAATAATAGCACTCATATAGTTAAGGACAAATCTGTTGCCCAAGATTTATTTATAAGAGAACGTACTGTTCAAGATAGCGAAGATTTATTGGATAAACAACAACGAATCTATGAATTAGAGCAAAAAATGGCAGAAAATTCACAATTAATGAAATCATTTGAAATGGATTTACAAACGACTCAACGTGAATACGAAATGAAAATTTCTCATATTAGTCAAGAAAATGATGCTTTAAAGCAAAAAATTATTTCTTATCAGGACAACGAAATTGACTTCAGACAGCAATTACAATTAAAAAAATCAGAAGTACTTGAATTGAAAAATAGGGTTAGTGAATTAACTGTTGAACTAGACCAAGGTATCGAGTCTTGGAAACAAAAACATCAGCAAGCTCAGATTGAAAATGAAGAATTACGTATGGTAATTACGGAAAATCAACAATTTGAGGAGCAAGTCCAAGAATCCTTACGTGATGCAACCAAAAAATTAAAAGAAAAAGAATCAGAACTATCTCAGCTAGAGCAACAAAGTCAAATTGCTATTAGAGAAGCTCAAATGCAACAAAAGCAACTTATTGCTGAAAAAGAACGATTACAAGATCAACAAGATAAACTAGATCGATTGTTATCTGAGAGACAAACAATGGTTCAACATTTGAGCGATGAGTTAAATCAAAAAGAACAAGAAATGAAACGATTAACATTTGAGCATCAACAAGCCGTTCAAGAATATCAATATCAACTTTCTAAAAGAGAAAAAGAGTTTGATGATTTGACTTATTCAAAAAATGAAGAAATCCAACGTTTATCTCAACGTTTAGAAAAACAGCAAAATTTAGTGAATCAATTAATGGACTCACAAGAATCAACTCAGTCTAAATGGCAAGACAATTATAATCGATTAGAAAATAATTACAGAGCAGCAGCTAATAGAGTGTTTGATTTAGAAAAAGAATTAGCTAAATTGAAACAATCTAGTTACTCATCAACCTCGATAGCAGATCGAACATTCTCTTCTATAGCTTTAGAAAATGATGTTTTACCTGAGGTTGAAATACCAACACAACCTGTTTTTGATCCAGTAGACATGGTGGATGATGATAATCTTGACGTACAGAAGTCTGATACGTTGGATTTAATTCAATTGGAAGATTCTCTTGATCAAGGCTATCATTATGCGGATGAAGAAGAAGTCACTGTTGAAAATGATGATGAAGATTATGATTATGATGAAGATTATGATTATGACGAAGATTATGATTATGACGAAGATTATGATTATGATGAAGATTATGATTATGACGAAGATTATGATTATGATGAAGAATATGACGACGACGTTTTAGGATATGATGAAGAAACAGTAATGGATGATGTCGATACTATTTTAAGTGAAACAGAGGACGAAGAGGGAAAAGAAAAAATTCGTAAAAAAGACTATGTGGCCTTTGAAGAACAACTTGAAGAATTATCAGATCGTTGGGATGAGCTAGCAGATCAAGATAATAAATTTAAAAAATGGGCTGAACCAAAGATGAAAAAATTTGATCGATTCTATAAAAAGCTTGATGATAATGTCAAATCTCCTAAACTATTATCTCGTAAGTACGTTATGACTGAAGAAGTTTGGGGAGAAATTCAAGCATATGCTCTTATTAGCCGTCATTTAAAAACTATTTTAGATTATGAAGCTTAGAATAAACATTTCCTTTTTTAAGGTGTTTATCAATTGCTAGAATTTAAATAATTAACAGATAATATGTGAATAATCGTGTTACTAGATTAACGTCTATTAACACGATTTTTAGGCTCTTAGCAACTATTACAGGTAAGAATTAAAACATTCTATTTGTGTTTTATGCTATCATTATTGCTAATATCAGATAGTTTTACACGCAAAAAATTATCGATTACGATTATATTGAACTGAAAAAAGTAAGATTCGTTTTTTATTTTTTATAAAAGGGGTTTTTTATGATATCGGCATTAAAAAATATGATAAATCTTTACAAGGGATGAAATAGTCTGATAGATTTATTATTGTAGGTAGAAAAAAGAGTAGGGGATGACATATGGAATTATTATTGACGATTGTATTAATTTTATTTTCAACGAAGGTAGCAGGGCATTTATCTGTACGGCTTGGACAACCAGCTGTTTTAGGGAAATTACTTATTGGGATAGTAATTGGTCCAGCTGTTTTAGGTTGGGTAAATGACTCAGCTATTTTTCAAGAGTTTTCGGAAATAGGTGTATTATTACTGATGTTTCTTGCAGGACTTGAAACAGACGCAGAACAGCTAAAGAAAAACTGGAAACCGTCAGTTGCTGTAGCAGTCTTGGGTATTCTTATCCCATTTGCTAGTGCATTTGCTATGGGAGAATTATTCGGATTTTCGTTCAATGAAGGAATCTTTTTAGGTGTCCTTTTCTCAGCAACAAGTGTTAGTATTACTGTACAAGTCTTAAAAGAGATGGGGATGATGCAGACTCGTGAAGCAACCACCATCTTAGGAGCAGCTGTGGTAGATGATATTTTAGTTGTGACACTTTTAGCATTTGTTATGTCATTTATGGGGGAAGATACATCAAGTACATCAGTACCGTTATTATTACTAAAAAAAGTTATTTTCTTTGTTGTGGCTTTTGTAGTAGGTGTCTATATTGTGCCTAAATTCTTGCAATTATTTTCAAGGTTTAAAGTAACAGCACCGGTTACAGCTGCAGCATTAATTGTTGCATTTGGCTTTGCTTATTTTGGTGAAATGTTAGGTATGGCAGGAATTATCGGAACATTTTTAGCTGGTTTATTTATTTCACAGACCTCTTTTCAACATGAAGTTGAGCAAACAGTTGATCCGATTGCGAATGCCTTATTTGTACCATTTTTCTATGTTAGTGTAGGCATAAGCATTTCGTTTGATGGGGTACTAAGTCAAATGGGATTCTTAGTTGCTTGTACAATCGTAGCTATTTTATCTAAACTATTTGGTGGCTTCTTAGGAGCGAAGATGACAGGATTTGATAATCACTCTTCACTTGCCGTTGGTTCAGGTATGGTGTCACGAGGTGAAGTAGCACTAATTATCGGTACAACAGGATTAGCAACAGGACTACTTTCTCAAGAATATTACACAACAGTTATTATTTCAGTTATTCTAACAACATTGATTGCGCCACCGATGTTAAAACATTACTTTATGAAATTATATCCAAAAAAATAGTTTAACTAAACAGTCGAAATATTTCGGCTGTTTTTTTTCTTATATAAAGTAAGCATATAATTTTACTTACTTAATGTTAGTTGCTATAGTATAAACATCAAATAAATAAAAAGGATTGATTAACACATGTCAAATTTTGTAAATTTATTAAAACAACGTCGTTCGATATATGATTTAGGAAAAAATACACCACTAACTAATGATGAAATTGTAGACTTGGTAACAGAGGTAGTGAGAGAGTCACCGACTGCATTTAATTCGCAAACACAACGAGTAGTGTTTTTATTCGATGATGCACATGAAAAATTATGGAGTATGACAGAAGGATTATTAGAACCGCTAACACCAGCTGAGGCATTTGAAAATACAAAAGAAAAATTAAAAAGCTTCGCAAAAGGAAAAGCAACTATTTTATTCTTTGAGGACACAGATATTGTAAAAGGATTGCAAGAACAATTTGCGCTATATGCAGAGAATTTCCCAATTTGGTCAGAACAAGCGAGTGGTTTAACTCAATCAAACGTGTGGACTGCTTTAACTGAAAAAAATATTGGTGCTAATTTACAACATTATAATCCAGTTATTGATGAGCAAGTTGCGAACGAATGGAATATACCATCGAACTGGAAATTGCGTGCTCAATTAGTCGTTGGATCGATTGAATCACCAGCATTAGAAAAAGAATATATGGAAAACAACGATAGATTTAAAGTATTTAAGTAAAAAAGAGATTCATAAAAATTTCTATATGGAACAAAAAAATAAACATAAATTAGGTTTATTATATAAACAGCAACAAAATGAATAAACAACTCCTTAGGTCACTAGCATATTGCTGGTGACTTTTTTATTATTTATTAAGTTGAACAAATACATTAAAAATGAACGATAATGTATCGTAAACGGTCTATAAAAATATATTAATCTGATAGAGCGAGTGGAATGAAATGTTTTTGTAACAATTCCTTTATCTATCTGACATATGGCTATGTTAGAATGAATAGGTCGTTAAGAAAAGGGAAATTATTAAAATAGAAATTACTTTATATAAATTTAGATAAGTTCGTTGGAGGAAGAAAAATTGAAGAAAAATATTTTATCAACCATTATGGTTTGCTCAATTGCATTAACAGCTGTGGCTAGTCCAAGTATCGCATTGGCAGATTCTGTTGATGTTCAAATTAAACAACAAGATGAAAAAATTAATGCCTTAAAAGGACAACAAGATAAAGCTCAAGCAGAAATCAATGCATTAGAATCAACCGTAGCTTCTGTTAATGAAAAAGTAGCATCATTAGAAGCAAAACAAACTGAACTAAGTAATGATACTGAGAAATTACAAGAAAAAATTGGTACACTTAAAGTAAGAATTGCCAAACGTGAAAAGTCGATTCAAAAACAAGCAAGAGATGCACAAACAAATGATCAAAATACTAACTTTGTTAGTGCAGTATTAGAAGCTGATTCATTATCAGATGCTATTAGCCGTGTGCATGCTATGAGCACAATTGTTAATGCTAACAATGATTTAGTTAAACAACAAAAGCAAGATCAAAAATCAGTTGAACAAAGTATTCAAGAAAATGAAGAAAAAATAAACGAAATGGCAGCGACTTATCAAGAGTTACAAAGTCAAAAAGATGCTCTTGCTGCTCAACAAGCTGAGTTAAATGTATTGAAAACAAGTTTAGCTGCTGAACAAGCAACTGCTGAAAGTGATAAAGCTAAATTAAACAAACAAAAAGAAGAAGCAAAAGCTGCTCAAATAAAAGTATTAAAAGCTCAACAAGATTCATCTAAAAAACCAGCTGAAGCAACGGCAGTAAAAGCTGAGAAACCAGTTGAAGATCAAAAAACTGATAACTCATCAGATAGTACGGCCACTTCTTCTGAAGCACCAGTACAAGAAAGTAAACCAGTTGAAAAACCAACTACTGATAGTACATCTTCTTCTGGAAACTCAGCGCCAGTTAGTTCACCATCAGGAAGTACTTCGTCTAATGGTGGAGGAGTAGATCATTCAGGCTCAGGTAATATGTATGCTGTTGGTCAATGTACATGGTATGTTAAGAGTGTCGCTCCTTGGGTAGGAACTTATTGGGGTAATGGTGCTCAATGGGGAGCGTCAGCAGCAGCAGATGGTTACACAGTCAACTCAACTCCAGCAACAGGAGCAGTTGTCGTATTCGCCGCAGGTCAATCTGTTGGAGGACAATGGACAGCAGACGGTTCTTACGGACACGTTGCTTATGTTGATTCATATAATCCAGCTAACAACACTATTACGATTTCGCAAGGTGGTACAGGGTTCTCATCTCCAACAGGACCTAACTCACAAACAATTAGTGCATCTGGTTATACTTATATTCACCGCTAAAAATAAGCAAAAACACATAGCAAAAACATGCTATGTGTTTTTGCTTTCCTATAAACTTTCAAATATTCATCTACTTTTTGTCATGACTTAGGTGTACAGTTGTTACATAGATTATTTATTGGGAGGAAGTAATATGATAAGTGAGTTAGAACACCTATTTGTAACTAAAGATAACTATGACTTGTTCTTAAAAAATGTAGAAGAGAAACTAAGTGATGAAAGTAAACTGTCAATTGTTTTAGAAGAACTAAAAGAAAAGATAGTAGATGGTATTCAGGACTTAAATATCAGAGAAAATGATTCATTAAATATACTGACAATTGTGTTTTCGAGTGAGTATTTTGCGCCGCAGGATGTTTTTATATGTGATGTGCATCTTGTAAAAGATAAAGAAGGAAAAGTATTGGTTAAGTACTAATTGAAACAGTCTAGTCAATTTTAAGCGTCCCCCCTCTAAAAAAGTTAGACCAAAAATCTAAATTTTAGAGGGCGCTAAAATTTGGCTAGGCTTTTTTATTATTTGTTATAATAGGAAAAAGACATAATAAGGAGAATAAATAATGAATTCAATGGATAAAATTAATGTATTTAGAAATGAAAGAGGTTGGCACCATAATAGTAAAGAAAAGGACCTCGCAATTTCTATATCTTTAGAAGCAAGTGAGCTACTAGAATTGTTTCAATGGTTAGATAATGAAGAAGCGCTAAAGCAGACAGAACGATTAGAAGAAGAACTCGCTGATGTATTGATTTACTCATATACCTTAGCTGATAAATTAGGGTTTGATATAGATGATATTATTGAAAAGAAATTAATTAAGAATGCGATAAAATATCCGGTCAAAGGAAAAGATATAAGTAGTTGATTTGTTAGTAGTGGGTTATAATGAAGGAGTAAAATAAAGCTGTAGGAGGAAATAGTATGTTTGAACAAAAAAAAGTGTATAAGAGTATGGAAAACAGACAATTCACCCCACAAAGTTTGATTGGTGAGCTGGAAGATTTAAAGCAATTCCAGTTTAATGATGTATCATATACAGGTATTAGTTTAAATATTGAGATGCTAATCACACAGTATTTACGTGATGATAAATTTCATTTAATAGAAGCAAAAGGTGGATTAGCTAAAAAAAGTTACGACTTGTGGTATCAAGATTTATGTTTAGCAATTGAAATTTTCAACCATTTTGCTACCTATACAAAAGAAAACTTTTCAATTTATTTAAAAGAATCGCATAAATTTGAAGAAAAAACAGGGTTTGGTAACACCTCAAAAGAATATAAAGAGTACTTCGAACAAGGAAATTCTATGTATTTTCATGATATGTTACATATTGTGTTTGATCTTTCAAGGAAAATTGATTTGAGTATTGCAGATTTTGAAGAAGCCTTACTTGCTGATGGAAAAAGTGTTGAAAATTATAAACTGCCAGAAAAAGTTGTTTTTGAAGGGAAGTAGAATTTTGTAGTAATTAAATAGTTAAATTATTTTATATTTGAAGAGGGTATTGGTGTAAATTGCTACATGGTTATAGTAGCTAATACACTAATATGCTCTTTTTTAGTAAAATATGAAGAAAATGTGAAGTTATTTATTGCTATTATTCTCAGGATTAACATAAATAAGTCAAGGTATTATAAAAAATAAGAAAAAAATGTGCGTTATTTATGAAAAAACATCTCATTATTTATTGACTACGTTTTTTGAAGATGATAAACTACCCTTTGTAACCAATAATTATAAAAAAGGGAGTTATAAAAAATGAAAAAGAAAACAATTGCAACATCATTACTTGCCATTTTAGTAAGCACATATGCAGCTCCATTTGTTTCTAATGCAGAAGCAATCAAAGGAGCAACAGAAGAAACAACTGAATCAGTAGCACCAACGACTGAATCAGCAGCACCAACGACTGAATCAGCAGCACCAACGACTGAATCAGCAGCACCAACGACTGAATCAGCAGCACCAACGACTGAATCAGCAGCACCAACGACTGAATCAGCAGCACCAACGACTGAATCAGCAGCACCAGCAACTAAGGAAGAAGCGCCAACAACTAAATCAGAGAAAACACCAGCATCAAAAGAAAAAACAAACAAAGACTTCCTTGCAGATTATAACAATGCAGTATCTACATTACAATATTTCATTGAAAATAATATGATTAGTTTTGAAGTATTTAATAATGCAATGGTTAATTTATCAGCTGCAGAAAATAGTGCTGACATTACTGCTATTATGAATCAAGTGTTGGAACAAATGGCTACAGATGGGACACCAGAAGCTGCATTAGCTTCTATTAAAGCAGAAGCACTACAACAAATTACTAATTGGTTGAATTATGGACAAATTGATGATGCTACTTATATGAATGCACAACAAGCAATTATTGCTGCTACGGATGCAGAAGCAGTAGCACAAGCAATTGCAAATGTAGAATCAATTATTCAAGCAAATACTGCTCAAACTTTAGCAACAATCAAGGATGATGCGAGAGATCAAATTTTAGGATGGTTTAATGAAGGTTTATTAACTCCAAATGATTACGCATTCTACTTAAATGAAATTAATAATGCTGCGAATGCAGAAGCAGTAGCAGCAGTGGTTGCTAATGCTGAGCAACAAGCACAACAAAATGGATTACATGTTGATTTAGATGCTATTAAACAGAGTGCCAAAGATCAATTATTTAACTGGTTATCTTATGGACAAATCAATGATAATCAATATATTAATGGATTAAATGCGATTAATAATGCAACAACAGCTGATGAAGTAAACAATATTATTGCAGGAATTCAAGCAGAGATTGATGGTGCAGTAGCTGCTACATTAGAGCAAATTAAACAAGATGCCAAAGATCAATTATTTGCATGGTATAATGAAGGGTTACTAACTGCTGAAGATTATACTTTCTATTTAAGTGAAGTTGTATCAGCAGTAGATGCAGAAGCAGTAGCAGCAGTGATTGCTAATGCTGAGCAACAAATCCAACAAAATGGATTACATAATGATAATCCAGAAGATGTAACAAATAATCCAATTGTAACACCTTCAAATCCAGAAGATGTAACAAACAAACCAGAAGCAACGCCATCTGAAGATAATAAAGCAGAGAATACATTAGTTTCTAAACCAGCAGGTACTCAACAAGAGGTTAAAAAAGAAACAGTTGTTACTAAAGTTTCAAAAAATGAAGTAAATAAACAAAATGAACTACCTAAAACAGGTGAATTAAACCAAAATCTAACTGGACTAGGATTAATGTCAGTTGCATTAGGTTCTCTAGTAGCTGTATTTAAAAGAAAAAGAAGCTAGGAATGAATAAATATGAACGATCAAAATGAATTAGATAATAAAACAACAGATGAACACATTACAATTGAGGAAAATGTTCTTGGTAGTGAAAATCATCAGCGTGTAAATGAATCTAGGCAAAAAAAAGGAAAAAATAATTTTTGGATAATAGTATTATTGTTAGTTATCATTTGCGGAGTAGTATTTTATTATATGACTGTTTCTTCAACTAGTAAAAAAGAAACTAGATCAACAACTATATCCGCTAGTTATTCTTTAAGTGCTAATGATAAAGAAAAAATGACAAATATAGCGGAAGAAATTACTAGTTATTATGAAGATAGTAAGAGGACTACGTTAAAAAGCAATATTGATACTTCTAAGCTAAAAGATTTGAAAAAAAGTATTGATTCAGTTTCCGATAAGACTTTAAAAAATGAGTTTTTGAGATTGTATAAACAACTAGAAGTTGATATAAATAAAAAATCAGTAAGTGATACTAATTCATTAGAGAGTTCCACAAATTCCTTATCTTGAGAGTTCAATTTTAATTCTATATTAAATCGTGTTGATAGATTAAATTCTATCAACACGATTTTTTATTAATGACTTTAGTCAGTTGAACACGAAGTAGTGTGCAGCCACAAAAAAACCATGCGTATTGCGTGTGGAGGAAATAGCTTTAGCGTTAAGAAACTCCTTTCGATATACTAAATAGTGGCTACCAACCGCTATAAGAGAATCGAAAGGAGTTTCTTTATGTCTAATGACGATAAAAGTCTATCACATACAAGATGGAATTGTAAGTATCATTTAGTCTTTACCCCAAAATAATGGCTCTATAATTTTTACTGTTGGTAACACAAGTTACCGACAGTTTTTTGTACACAAAAACATGTGATATCCGTTAGAATGAAATTGCGAAAAAACAAACTAAGGAGGATACCACATGTCATATTCACAGACTATCAAAGATATCTTAAATATACTAGACCTAAATATTATTTTTAATGAAAATTGTTTATCTACTGAAAAAATAAAAGGCGTTTTCTCTCGGATATTCCATGGTTTTTTAGAAGAATCTCCTACGTGCTGTCCGCATTGTCAAAGTAATCACTCTAATATTATTAAATGGGGATATACAACTAGCCTAATTAAAATGCCTAGTGTTTCTGAATATGTCACTTATATTAGATTAAAGAAACGTCGTTTCTTTTGTAAAAAATGTGATACGACTTTTGTTTTAGATACCCCTTTTGTTTCTAGAAACAACTCTATTTCTAATAATTTAAAACGTCTCATTGCGAAACAGTTAACCTCTAAACACGCCATGAGTGATATCGCAAAACAAACGAGCGTTTCAACTTCAACTGTCTCTCGCGTATTAAAAGAGTGGTATGAACCGATTAAGAAGTATAGTTATGAACTTCCGTCTGTACTATGTTTTGATGAATTTAAATCTGTTAAAAAAGTAGCTGGTTCAATGAGTTTTATTATGATGAACGGTGAAACAAATGAATTAATTGATATTCTACCTGATCGAAGATTACCAAAAATTGAGAATTATTTTAATGGCTTCTCTCTAGCTAATAGAAAACAAGTAAAATATGTCGTTTCAGATATCTATCAACCTTACATTACTTTAACTAAACGAGTGTTCCCTAACGCTAAAGTCGTTTTAGATAAATTTCATCTCGTTCAACATCTCAGCAGGGCATTTCAAAAGATACGGATTAAAATAATGACTCAATTAAAATGTAAAGATAACGGGGTTATCTATAGACGAATTAAAAAGTATTGGAAATTACTTCAAAAAAGTTATGACAAATTAGATTATATCCAACAGCATTGGCGTCCATCCTTTAAAGCGTATCTTTCTGAAAAAGAATTACTTGAACGCTTACTTACCTATGATTCTAAATTGACAGAGGCTTACAACACCTATCAACAAATTTTAAGAGCGATTCAAACAAAGGATTATTCTTTATTTTTGGAATTAATTAATCAACAAACAGGATTTAAAGAGTTTATTCCTGTTTTCAAAACATTTAAAAAATATCGAGAAGAAATAAAAAACACCTTTGAAACATCTTATTCAAACGGTCCATTAGAATGTATGAATAACCACATTAAAGTCGTTAAGCGTAATGCCTATGGCATGAGAAGTTTTTATAATTTTAAGCTACGACTATCAATTTGTTTAAAAGAATCTGCCTTTACAGCACCAAAAAAGATCTAGAAAACTAAATGCTTTCTAGATCTTAAATTCTAACGTATTAATCCTTACCAACAGTAGTTGACAAAGAGCCAAAATAATAGAAGAAAAGCGATATATGGGGAATTGAGAAAAGATATAGGTAAAATTTTAAGAAAATTATGCGATATGAAAAATGTCGAAATAATAGAGGTTCATGCAATGTCAGATCATATACCTATGCTAGTAAGAATTCCACCAAAGGAATCAGCTTCAGGATTTATGGGATTTCTAAAAGGAAGAAGAGCTGTGCTAATTCATGGGCAACATGGAAATTTGAAATATAAATATGGAGATAGAAATTTTTGGTCGAAAGGCTATTATGTTAGCACAGTAGGTTTAAATCAAAAGACAATACAAAAATATATTCCAGAACAAGAAGTGATGACAGAGTAAGAGATATTGTATAACTAAACGAGAATATATGGATCCATTTAAACAATAAAAGTCTTCTCAAATAGTGGTTTGCAGTCTTTTAAGAGCCCTATTTAGAGGTTATGCGAGTAGTGATTCCTTCTGGGGCTATTAAATAAGTCTGACCCAAAAGTAACTTTTAAAATAAGAATCACTCCATTATCAAAATAGAAATCTCATGAAATAAACGTTATAATTAACGGATTTCATGGGACTTTTTCTATTCTAATACTTTTAGATCAGCCTCTTTTACTTTTTAAAATTTATGATTGATTGCTTCAATAAACATAAATTTATCGTTCTCAAATGAAAATTTTAGGATTGAGCAATTTGAAAAAGCAATAGTAGAGACTGTTTTAAAATCTAACCAAGCTTGAATAAATAAGTACATAGCCCCACCATGACTAACTGCTAAAATTGTATCAGAGTTATCTTCTTTCATTACTTTAGTTAATGTATCGATCATACGTTTTTGGACATCACTGGCTGATTCCCCACCGTACGGAACAAAAGCATCACCGTATGACGTTTCACCTGGTTTAATTTTAGGGTTTAATCTTTCACTCTCACCTTCAAATAATCCAAAATGCCATTCTTTTAATCCTTTTAAACGTTTATAGTGATCGTGTCCAGCAACGATTTCTAACGTGTCACATGCACGTTCCTGCGTTGATGAATAAAAAGCATCAATCTCGATGTGGTTATCTTCAAAGTATTTTTTTGCAATATGAGTTTGTCGAATCCCTTCATCTGTCAAAGGTGAATCACAAAATCCTTGAATTTTTCCTAGTTGATTAAAAAGAGTTTGTCCATGTCGCATTAAATAAAGTGTTTTAGCCAAATTAAACAGTCCTTTCTATTGTTTGATTTCAAATAAACTGGGCATTGCTTGAACAACAATGTCTTCATTCGTAAAAGGGTGTACTAAGTGAAGCGATTTTGCATGAAGCTGTAGTCTAGGATAGGTTGATGATGGATTGTATAAAGGGTCGCCAATGATGGGGTGTTTTATGCTCTCTAAGTGTACACGGATTTGATGTGTGCGTCCTGTATCAAGTTTACATTTGATATGAGTTGTATTTTTCAACACCTCAACTACGGATACATGAGTTCTAGCTTGTGCACCTTTTTTTGTATCAACTACACGTTTTCGTCTGTCATGACGATGGCGTCCGATAGGTTTATCAATAGTCAATTTTTTTTCTTTGATAATCCCACTTACTTCGGCTTCATAATAGCGATTGATTTTCTTTTGTTCTAATAATCTACCAAGTATAGGCAAAATAATTGGATGTTTTGCAAAAACAATGGCACCGCTTGTTTCTTTATCAAGTCTATGCACAACATACGGCTCTTGATTCTTAGGAGCTAAATATGCAGCCAAGTCGTTTAGTAAGGTATCTGACTCTTGAGGTTGATTTGGATGAGTTTTTTGACCGTATGCTTTGTTGACGATGATGAGGTGTTCATCTTCCCATAAGACATTGACCGCCTCTTTATTCCCTAAGGAAATGTCAGGCTTTGTATAATCACTATCTTCGAAAATCATCGTCACTGTATCACTAGCTATAACAGTTTCATGGAACATGACAGGTTGATTATTTTTTAACACATTTTTTCGTGTTCTTAAAAAATGTCGGACTTTCCTAGGAATAAGCCAATCGTTTTCTAGTAGGTCACGAATCGTAGTTTCATGTGTTCCTTTTGGTAAAGTGATAGACAGCTGCATAAGTGGACTCCTTTTTCTAATTTAAACGTTTTTTAAAAAATATCATGTAGTAATTTAATGTTTGTTTGGTATCTTTAATAGACTTATGAAGATAAGTCTTTAGACGTATCAGTTATTTATGATAATATGATACACTAAATTTATAAAATTTAATAGAAAGGACATTATCATGGAACAAGTTAAGAAGTATTTAGAAGTGATAAAATCCTGGCTAATCAGGTTTGGTGCATGGTTAAAACCTCATTGGCAAACATTTCGAGTACATCAAAAAAGAATATGGAAGAAATACCATATCAATAAAATAATTTTATTAACAGCTTTAACAGTTGTCTTAGTCACAAGCATTTATCTGTTTTATTTAGCTAAGAGTATGAATGTGTCTGGGTTAAAAGCAGGTTTGGAACAATCCACGACGATTTATGATAAAGACGGCGATGAAGCTGGTAAACTAAGGAAAAATGGTGGAACGTTTGTAACGTTAGATAACATCTCACCGTATGTGGTAGATGCCTTGATTTCTACAGAGGACCGCCGCTTTTATCAGCATAAAGGATACGATGTGAAAGGGATTTTAAGAGCCGCAGCTAGAAAAGTGATTAGAAGAAATAATAGCGGTGGTGGTGGGAGTACTATCACACAGCAGTTAGCAAAAAATGCCTTTTTAGACCAACAACAAACTTATACGCGTAAAGCAAAAGAACTCTTTTTAGCAATAGAGTTGGAAAAAGAGTATTCAAAAGATGAAATTTTAGAAATGTACTTAAACAAATCGTACTTTGGTAGTGGAGTTTGGGGAATTCAAGATGCATCCAAGAAATATTTTGGTAAAGATGCTAAAGATTTAACGATTGATGAAGCAGCTGTACTTGTTGGTGTGTTGAAAGGTCCTAGTTTATACAATCCGATTGATCATATGGATTATGCAGTCAATCGCCGTAACACAGTGCTATCTGTGATGGTTGATAATGGAAAATTAGATAAGGCTACGGCAGATGGTTTGATGAAAGAACCGATTTATTTAACGGATACCTATGTACCCGATAAGGAATCATACAAATATCCTTATTACTTTGACGCGGTCATTTCTGAAGCGACTGATAAAACAGGCTTAACAGATGCGGAAATTTCGAATGGCGGATACAAAATATATACAGCTTTAGATCAAGTGTATCAACAAGGCATGGACAAAACGTTTGCAGATGATAGTTTGTTTCCTCCTGCAGCGTCAGATGGTGCCATTGTAGAAGGAACGTCTGTGGCGATTAATCCTAGCTCTGGTGGTGTGATGGGGATTATTGGAGGGCGTGGTGAGTACACGTATCGTGGATGGAATCGTGCGACTGATTCAAAATTATCACCAGGTTCTACGATGAAACCTCTATCTGTTTATACGCCAGCTTTAGAAGCAGGATACAAACCAGATGATATGTTAAAAGATGAAGAGTTATCTTATTATGATGTGCATAACTTCTCTCGCACATATAGTGGTGAAACATCTATGACGAATGCATTGATTCGTAGTTTAAATGCTCCTGCAGTTTGGCTAATGCATGAGATTGGCATTGATAGAGGATATAAAAAAGTTGAACAGTTTGGTATTAAGCTAGACCAAGAAGATAAGTATTATGGACTTGCGTTAGGTGGCCTAACAAAAGGAGCTAGACCAATCGACATGGCAAGTGCGTATACGGTATTTGCTAACGAGGGAGTTAGAAAAGAAACACATTTTATTACAAAAATTGAAGATTCACATGGTGTGATTATTTATGAAAATCAAAAACCAAAATCAACACGCGTGACAACACCTGAAGTGGCTGAAGAGATGACAAGTATGCTTCAAGGTGTATATAGTTCAGGAACAGGAGCCGCTGCTCAGCCGTACGGTTATCAAATAGCCGGTAAAACAGGAACGACTGAAAATATAAATGCAGATGGTATGTCAAAAGATCAGTGGATGATAGGGTACACACCAGATGTGGTGGTAGCTACATGGATTGGTTTTGATAAGAGTGGCCCGGACCATTATTTACCAGGAAACGATAGTAGCTATATTTCAAATGTGTTTAGAACAGAGATGCAAAGTATATTGGGAGCCTCTCCTAACACGCCGTTTCCAGTAAAAGACGCCACACAAACTGAAGAGTATATTGGTAGCCAAGAAAATAACACGACGACTAATGGAAAACTAGACGGAATTGGTGACACATTAAATGATGTGGGTGGAAAAATCAAACAAGGTGCAGACACAGTTGGAGATGGTATCAAAAAAGGTCTAGATAAAGTTGGCGAAGCTTGGCAAGGTATTTGGGGCAGAGTAACCCAATAAGAGTAGGTTTTTTTAGCGAAACATGTTACAATATTAAGAGAATAAATTTCTATTAAAGGAGCATACATATGTCAAATAATATTTATGATAGTGCCAATCAAATCGAACGTGAAATTCGTCAAATGGATGAATTTTTAGCTTTAAGTAGTGCTTTTGATGCAGTAAAAGCTGATCAAGAAGCATTTGAATTATTTAAGGCATTTCAAGAACTACAAATGACCTTACAACAAAAACAAATGCAAGGTGAAGAATTTTCTGACGAAGATGCTCAAAAAGCACAAGAAATGGCAGAAAAAGTTCAAGGTGAAGCATTAATCCAAGATTTAATGCAAAAAGAACAAGCTTTTAGTATGATTGTTAATGACTTAAACCGCATCATTATGCAACCAGTTCAAGATTTATATACGTTAGATTAATCGACACAATAATGGGTGGTTAAGCAAGTGCTTAACCGCCTATATTTTTTATAGAACTTATTTTCTTTAATATGTGATGATAGTAAAAGGAGTGTGGCGCATGAAATTTATTCATATGGCAGATTTACATATAGATCAACCTTTTTCTGGGATTACTACAGAAGATGTAGCGTTCCAAAAAGAGATACAACAAATAAATTATCAAGTATTTGAAGCAATTATTGATTTGTGTATTAAAAAGTCAGTGGATTTTTTATTAGTGGTAGGTGATACGTTTCATCAAGCAACATCATCAATCTATACACAAAAATTTATTATGGACCAGTTTAAAAAATTAGAAGAGCATCACATTACAGTGGTGATGTCTTTTGGCAACCATGATTACTATACTAAGAGTCGTTACTGGTTTGACTGGCCAGAAAATGTCGTACTTTTTGACAAAGAAGAAGTAACGACAAAAGTACTGACTTTAAAGAACGGTCAAAGTGTTTCGATTAGTGGGTTTTCTTATGAACATCAGTGGATTACTGACCAAAAAGCGTTGGAATTTCCTGAGAGAAGTACTGAAACGGATTATCATATTGGTTTTTATCATGGCGAAATTGGACAAGAAGGTAAGTACGCACCGTTTTCTTTATCACAATTAAAATCAACATATGATTATTGGGGATTGGGGCATATTCATAAGAGTGAAGAATTAATGGAAAAACCATTAACAATTTATCCTGGAACACCTCAAGGACATACAAGAAAAGAACGAGACACTAAAGGTGTTAGTTTTGTTGAGATTAGTGGATCAAGTGTTTCTCAACGTTTTATTGATGTGAGTAAAGCAACATGGGTACAACAAGATATCTCATTAAAAGAAACAACAAGAGCAGAACAATTAGCAAAAATAGAAAAAGAAATTATAGCAGCTAGATACATGAAAGAAGTCACGTTATTAGTTGTAAAGCTAAGCCCATCATCAGAAGAGGGCATTAGTGAATTATTATTACACAAAGAAGAAATACTAAGCTACTTACAACGTCAACTACTACGCAAAACATCGTATTATATTTGGTTAGTAGATATTGTGATTGAACCAATTAAATCAAATCAATTAATTATGGGCTTTGAAGCGAGTTTAATTGATGATTTGTCTCAGCATTTTCTACAACGAAATGAGTTTTTTTCAGTCGCTAAGGACATTGTCCAACAGCCAATTGTGGGGACTAATATAATATTTGATGAAGAAGACATTCAGCGGATTGTTGAAGAAAGTAGTCAGTTAGTAAAAGATAAAATGATTTTTAAAAATGGAGTAGGCCAATGAAAATAAGACGATTATATATAAATGGATTTGGAAAATTTAATAATCAAGTCTTCAATCTTAAGGAAGATAATCAGCTCATTTTTGGTGACAATGAATCTGGAAAATCTACGCTTTATCATTTCATTCGCACGATTTTATTTGGGTTTCCTAAGAAAAGAGACATGGTACGTGATTTCACTCCAGTAGAAGGTGCAACGTATGGTGGTCATATTATTGTGGATCATCCTATTCATGGGGAGTTATATATCGAACGTTTCAAAGAAAAGAATAAAGGTCAAGCATACGTTAGATTAGAGGATGGTCGAGTAGGTGATGAGCACTTATTGATATCGTTGATAACACCACTAACGAAAGAAGTGTTTGATGAAGTATTCAGTTTTCAACAAGAACAACTGACTGATCTAAATGAGTTGAATGAAGTAAGATTACAGCGTTTGCTCCTAACGGTTGGCTTGACAGGCAGTGAAAGGCTAACAGCTATTTCAAATGATTTTTTAAAGGATAGACAACAAATTTATAAGCCATCAGGTAGAATTCCTTTATTAAATCAACAATTGAAAGAGTTTAATCGCTTAGAACAAAGTATTAGATTGGTTGAGGAACAGGAAAATACTTATCGTACTAAATGGAATCGACGACTTGAGTTAGAAAAACTATTAGAAAAAGAGAAAAAAGAGCTTGAAGATAGTATGTCTCTTGAAAAAACATTACTAGAGCAACAAAAATATTTCCCACTTTATACTGAATGGCAAACGCTAAATCAAGAAACAGGTGGAAGTAGCACAGAACAAGCACCAAAAACGACAGTTAAAAGTGTGTCTGAAGCGTTACAAGAATATAAATTCTTAACGAAAAAAGAAACTGAATTATTAGAAAATCAAAGTGATATCATTAAAGATATCACGCCAGCTGTCCAATTTTATCTTGAAAATCAAGAATTATTTGACCAATTGTTAGATGATCAATTAAGTGTTCAATCTATCAGTGAGCGTCAAGAAGTGTTGCAACAACAGTTGGAGGCTTACACATCTAGTAAAAAAGAGTTGTACGATAAGTATCGTTTGTCAAATGCCTTACTTGATGTTGTGATTGAAGATAAAGAAGAAGAGTCGTTAAAAGAGCTAGCTGAAGCAGAGGAAGAGTTACTTAGAAAACAAGTCATTTTATCTAATGAAAAAAGTCGCTTGTCAATTAGACAACGAAATCTAGATAAAGAATTATCTAAATCAGAAAATCAGTTATCTATTCCATCAATGAGTCACTCAGAAGATGGTGAGATAGATGAGGCACCATTCTTTGATTCATTTACAATCAAAATGTTTTCTGGTTTGTCACTTGCGATTGCAGTCATGATGTTATTGTTGGCCATTGTTTTAGGCTTGTCATGGTTGTACGTTATTGTAGCAGCATTTGTTGGTTTAGGTGTGTTTGGGTTTATTAAAGCAAATAAAGTACCCAAATATCATCCTGTAACACCTGAAGAGGCTAAGTCTATATATAAACAGCAACTAAATGAAGCCGATCAATTGGCTGATGAGCTAAATGATTTAGAAAAAAACTTAGCAAGTTTCAATGAACAAGAAGCGTTAGTAAAAAAACAAAAAGAACAATGGGTGACAGCTTATGGTTTCCCTATAGATGAAACGGTATCAATGTGGTTAACGACTTTACCCGTTTTTAGTCAATTACGTGATATCCAAAAAAATGAGCAAGAGATGACATTACAACTTGCAACAATTGATAAAGCCATTACGTCATATAAAGAGTCTCTTTCATTTGCCAAAGATTGGATTCCTTTAGAAGGTAAAAACATACGTGAGAGCTTTAAAGAAGTCAAAAAATTTACGGATACACAAAAAGAAGCCATCAATCGTTTGGAAGGTAGCGAAACAAATAACATCCAAAGTGAATTAGCTTCTATCAGACATCAAAAATCAGCTTGCCAAACATTGATTAATGACTTAACTAATCAGCATAAATCAACACCAATTGATGTAGCAAAAGAATGGTTAAATCGTCAAGAGCAGTTGGATCAAAATGCCAATCGTATGGATGAATTAGAAAATCAATTAGAGAATGTATTTGATTTGTCTAATAATTATAACTTATTGTCAATTAATAAAAGTTTAATGAAATTAAAAGCAGACCAAGATGAGCTTAAAGATCAAGAAAAGGCTTATCAAACAGAGTGGCAACAGATTGATTATGATATGAAACAAATGGAAAAAAATGGCTCATTGGATGATTTACGTCAAGAGCGAGCAACTCAATTATCTAAGATTGAAGAAATGACCGAACAGTGGTTAACGCTACGTTTTTCTGAAGAATTAGTTCAACGTTTATTCCAATATTTATCGGATCAACAGCTTCCAACACTTTTAGGTACTGTCACAGGTTACTTCAATTTACTAACTAATAAAACGTATCACAAAGTGCTAGTTGATGATGGTCAACTCATTATTGTAGACAATCATCAAAGACAGTGGAAAATCGACCAATTATCGACAGGAACAAAAGATCAGTTGTATATGGCCTTTCGTTTAGCCTTTATCCACTTGCATAGTGAAGATTATGGCTCACCGATTATTATTGATGATGGTTGGTTGCACTTTGATGATACACGTAAAGCCACACTGTTTAAGTTATTAGATATGTTAGGTAAAGACAACCAGGTAATTTGTTTAACGTCTGATACAACCATGAGGGATTATTTTGAAACAAAAGATCAGTCTGTATTGGTTATTGGAGAGGAAGAGACAGCATGAAAAAATTGAGAGAATTAGTGGTAGATGAAACGTTTGAAACATTTGTTTTACTCAAAACGGCTGATGTTCGAATCGCTAGAAATGGTAAAAAGTTTATCGCGTTTACTTTTCAAGACAACTCAGGCACAATAGATGGCAAGTATTGGGGTGCGTCAGATGAAGACATTGCGACATTTACTACAGGAAATGTTGTGTTGTTGAATGGAAAGCGTGAACTTTATCAAAATATGCCGCAAGTGAAAATTATGCATCTTCGTTTGGCTAAAGAAGGTGAGCCAACAGATCCGTCGTTATACATGGAAAAAGCACCGATTGATATTGATGAGATGAAGCAAGAATTTAATGATTATTTGTTAGATATTACACAAGCAAAATGGCATCGAATTGTCCGTCATATTTTTAGTAAATATCAAAAAGAATTCTTTGAATATCCGGCTGCAAAACGTAATCATCATGCGTTTGCCGGAGGGCTTGCTTTTCATACATTAACGATGTTGCGATTGGCAAAATCAGTGGCAAATGAATACTCTGAGCTGAATCCATCTTTATTATATGCAGGGGTGATGTTGCATGATTTAGGGAAAGTCCATGAACTGTCAGGACCAGTTGCAACAGAGTACACATTAGCTGGAAATTTATTGGGACATATTGTCATGATTGATGAGGAAATTACAAAAGCATGTATTGAATTAAACATCCCTGAGTTAGATGAGGAAGTATTAGTTTTAAAACATGTGGTACTAGCTCATCATGGACTGTTAGAATATGGTTCTCCTGTTAGACCGAAAATTATGGAAGCAGAAGTCCTACATCATTTAGATAATCTAGATGCGTCAATTCAGATGATGTTAGGTTCTTTAAAACAAATTAATCCAGGTGAGTATACTGAACGTATTTTTGGATTAGATAATCGTAACTTTTACTTGCCGAATATATAAAAAACTTTTCAGCGTGGTTAGTTCTACGCTGAAAAGTTTTTATTTGGGCTGTACACTAAATCGTGTTGATAGATTAAATTCTATCAATGCGATTTTTTATTTTAGGCATAGAAAAAGGGGCATTCTTATTGGTAAAATTAAGTCGACTATAACTAACATTACAAAGGAGAATACCCCTATGGATAATAATACAAGAAAACTACTCAATTTAACAGATGATTCTCTTATTTTTAATGAGGATTGGTTGTCTCGCGAAGCGAGAAACAACCGCTCAGTTAACATGATTACAGGAAGATTAGTGAATAAAGATAAGCAATGCAAGAAATGTGGATGTTATCAATCCGTTAAAAATGGAACGTATCAAACCATTAGTCAATTGCCTGAAGTTGAACGTCGCCCAACTTATCTAAAACTTCACAGAGAACGTTACCTTTGTAGAAACTGTGGATCAACTTTCAGTGCTTCTACTTCTCTAGTAGATGACTATTGTCAAATTTCTAAACAGCTTAAATACCAAATTGCCTTTGACTTAAAAGAGAATCAATCACGTAAAAAAATCGCAGAATACCACAGTGTCTCTGAAAATACTGTTAAACGTGTGTTAGTATCATTTACGAATAATCAGCAACCTAATTTTAACTTCTTGCCCACAGCTCTTTGTGTAGATGAGTTTAGCTCTACTTCTGATTGTCATGCTGGAATGAGCTTTATTTGTGCTGATGCGGCATCTAAAAAAATAATCGATATCTTACCTGATAAAAGATTGCATAAGTTGGTTTCTTACTTTATGAAGTATTCCAGAAAATCACGTCTAAAAGTAAGATTTTTGGTCATGGACATGAATGCAAGTTACGGTCAACTATTAAAAACAGTCTTTCCAAACGCCGAAATCGTTACAGATCGATTTCATATCATTCAACATATTAACCGCTCTTTCAACACCTTAAGAATAAAAGAAATGAAACAGCTAAAACGCCACAATCAAGAGGAAGGAAAGCAGTATCGAAGATTAAAGCGTTATTGGAAACTCCTTTTAAAGGACAGTTCTGAATTAAACTATAAACACTTTTATTATCGTCCTTTATTCAAGAGAAATATGTCATCTACCGAATTGGTAGATGAGTTACTTTCTTATAGTTCTCTATTAAAAAAAGCGTATCATTTTATGCAAGAATTGAAGTATGCTTATAGAACCAACGATTATGTTTTATTTTTAGAGTTATGTTCAAAGATACCTGTTGAATTACCAAAGTATTTTAAAGATAAATTCAAGATATTTGGTAAGTTCTCCCAAGGAGTCATGAATGCCTTTAAATACTCCTATTCAAATGGTTTCTTAGAAGGCATTAATAATAAAATTAAAGTGATTAAACGTGTGGCCTATGGCTATCGAAACTTTCTACTATTCAAACGACGTATCTTTTTGATTCAAAATCAAGTTTTTCAGGTTAAATAAAAAAGCGAGAGAATTTCTTCCCTCACTTCAATTAATTCTATTTCATTTTTGAGACTTTTTCATCAATATTATTGTCCATCAACACGATTTGACATAGAGCCTTTATTTTGTCTTAATAATAATTGTTTTGAGCTAATTCAAAGGCATCATGCATATCTTTAGGTGCCTTTTTACCATTAACTTTCTTAACTAGCTCACCTTGTAAAATGAGGCGGTGCTCACCTGAAGTATCACATGTGACTAATGTGACTTGTCGTTTTCCCGGAACGTCTTCGATGACGTCGACACGAGTTGGCTCAACGTACTCTTTCATTGTGACTTTATATTCGTAAATATATTCTAAGTCGGTCAAATAAATAGAGGATCCTAATTCTACTCGAACGAGTGGTGCGAATAAAAGGGTTGGATCATACATATAATGACTTGCTAGAGCGTAATTTCCATTACCCATTGTTTGGTCAGGCTTCATTGTTCCGGCACCGACTGAAATGACGTAATTAGACACACCTTTTAAAATGGGTAAATTTAAATCCACGCTAGGGATAGCGATTCCGCCAATAACATCTCCTACATCACGGCCACGAGACTTTGTTACTGTATTAAAGTCTAAAGACTCAACTTGGTCAAAATCAAATGTTGCATCTTTCTTTTCATTTTTGACGACATCTTCTCGTGTAATTTTATTAACTTGATATTGAGCAGTATTTTCTTTTACTAAAAAGTTTTTAATTTGGTTATTGAAAATTAATGCAACGCCAAAAAGAAATAAAATCACCATAATGAGATTAAAAAAGAAGTTTTTAATTTTTTGTCCCATTGTTTTTTGAGATTTTTTGTGTTTGGTTGATCGTCTATTTTGTGTCGTGTCTTGTTTTTTAGATATGAGAGTAGCCCCCTTTTTCTATCATTCTAACAACTATCATACCATAATTAATAAAAAAATAAAGAAAGGAAGATTATAAAATGTTACATTATTATGTCGTTTTTCAAAAAAAAGAAGTGCTTTTTGTAATCTAAACGTAATTAAACTACAGGTGGTTATATGTTCATTTTGTTGTAGGAAAATGGTATAGTTATATTAGTGAAATAGACAAGTAAAAGAAAGTTAGGTGAAAGTGTTGCGACAAAATATATATGTTCATTTAGATGGCATTAGTAACTCTGTTTTAACAAAGGGACTAGGTCATCAGGACTTTGATCGTTATACTGTTCATCGCCCTAAAAATTTGTTGCTGCTTAGTGCTAGTGAAATTGAAGGGGAGTATGAAGCACATACAGGTTTTAGGGTCATTCGTGGACAAGAACAAGTGGATCGTTATTTGAGTAATCTAAATTATAATAACCGTCAGGAAATAAAGTGGCTTGATTTTGAGGAATATGATACTTTAAAGCGATTAACAGCTAATGAAATTGCGGAAATATTGTACTTATCTCATATGAAAATGCAATTGCGTTCGCCGTTTTTTTATAAATTACAGAATAATTATGCATTCTTCGAAACAGAGCAAGAGGTTATGAAAGTATATTATCGAAATATTGATGAGTTTTATCAATCGTTAGCTAAGAAAATTACGGACAAGGTATTGTATCAATTGAATGCCAACCGGTCGATATTTTCAAAACGATATACAACAATTAATCCTCTACCTTATGATATCGTAAAAGAACTAAAAAGCCTTATGCAAGAAGGCACGGTATTTGAGTTTTCTCAGGTTGGTCTAGATGAGGGTGAGTATAGAATTCCAGTACATGTTGTTGAAGATAATTTACGAAAAATCGAGAGCAATCAATTGTTTATGGAAGAAAAAGTAGGTGTGCTAACTTATAAACATCAAAAGATGACGTGGCATTTTACTCACATAAAGAACCCAATAGTATTTTAGTTGGATTTTTTTATATAACAGATGAAAAATAAGGAATAGAATTTTATTACATTCTAGAGTATAATTAAATCCTAGCAAATTGAGGAGGACGACCATGAAGATTTTTTTAGTATATGGTGGAAAAAGTGCTGAACATGATGTCTCAATACTGTCAGCATTTTCAATTTTACAAGCGATTTATTACAACTATTACTCTGTGCAATTAGTATATATTACTCAGGATGGTAACTGGTTAAAAGGACGTATATATAATGAAGCACCTTTAAATGAAGATGACTTACGATTAACGATTGCTAACGCACAACCGATTTTGCCAAGTGATTTAAAAGAGGGGAATGCTGTGATATTTCCAGTGCTCCATGGACCAAATGGAGAAGATGGAACTATTCAAGGATTGTTTGAAGTTCTTAATATGCCTTATGTCGGAGCAGGTGTGTTAGCTAGTGCGTGTGCGATGGATAAAATCATCGGTAAGCAATTATTCCAACAAGTAGGTATTCCGCAGTTACCGTATGTGGCTGTAACAAAAAATGGTTACAAAGACCATCAAGCAGAGATTTTAGCCGAATGTGAAGGCAGTTTGATTTATCCAATGTTTGTTAAGCCAGCTAATATGGGGTCAAGTGTTGGAATTAGTAAAGCAGAATCTCGAGATGAATTAATTCAAGCAATAGATGAAGCGTTTCGTTTTGATCGTCGTGTCATTGTCGAACAAGGAATCGAAGCTCGTGAACTAGAAATAGCGGTTCTTGGTAACGATGAAATCCGAACAACTTTAGCTGGAGAAATCGTTAAAGATGTTGCTTTTTACACATATGAGTCAAAATACTTGGATAATAAAGTGGAGTTACAAATTCCAGCTGATATATCAGGTGAGTTGCAAGAAACATTGCAATATTACGCTAGAAAAGCGTATCAAACATTGGACGGCAGTGGGTTAAGTCGTTGTGACTTTTTCTTAACAGCTAACAATGAAGTCTTTTTAAATGAAGTGAATACCATGCCAGGATTCACACCATTTAGTATGTATCCTTTGTTATGGCAAAATATGGGCTTAAATTATGGCGATTTATTAGAGGAATTAATCCAACTAGCTAAATTACGTTTTGAAAAAAAACAACAAATTGAAGTTGAACAGTTGTAGAGTTGGACACATGTTCAACTTTTTTTGTTGATGATAGAAAGAAGGAAGACCATGAATTTATCAGTACGCGAGATTGTTGCAGCAGTTAATGGGGTAAATCATGCAACACAACATGACGACCAATGTGTTGAGTCGGTAGAATTTGATACTAGAAAAGTGATTGAAAATAGTTTGTTTGTTCCTCTTAAAGGAGCAAGAGATGGTCATGATTTTATTCCACAAGCCATTGAAAGTGGTGCGTCTTTAGTATTATCAGAAAGAGAATTGTCAGAGGATGTTTCCTATATCAAGGTAAAAGATACCTTAGTTGCATTACAACAATTAGCTCAATATTTTTTAGAAAAAGTACATCCAAAAGTAATTGGTATAACAGGTAGTAATGGGAAAACAACCACAAAAGATATGACAGAAGCAGTCTTGTCACAGCACTATAAAACATATAAAACACAAGGGAACTATAATAATCATATTGGCTTGCCTTACACGATTTTATCGATGCCAGAAGACACAGAAATGCTTGTTTTAGAGATGGGAATGGATCATAAAGGTGAAATCGAAGTGCTATCTAATATCGCAAAACCAGATATCGCTGCGATTACATTGATTGGCGAATCTCATATTGAGTATTTAGGTTCTAGAGCTGGTATTGCGGAAGCAAAAATGGAGATCACGGCAGGACTTAAAGAGGATGGCGTTTTGATTATCCCAAATGATGAGCCATTGTTAAAACGAATGATTATAGATGTGCCACAAACGGTTGAAAGTTTTGGTGTTGGAACAGAAGCAACTCTATCTGCCTCTCTCCTCTCAGAAACGAAAGTTGATACACAGTTTGAAACCAATCTATTTGAAGAAGAAGTATTTTCAATTCCTGTTTTAGGTGGATATAACGTAAAAAATGCTTTAATTGCATTATTGATTGGCCGCTTTTTCAATGTGCCAGTTTCAAAAATGAAAAATGGGCTGGCAACATTTGATTTAACTAAAAACAGAACAGAGTGGTTAAAAACAAATGACGGCATTGATCTTTTAAGTGACGTGTATAATGCTAATCCAACTGCAATGAAATTAGTGTTGGATACATTTTCAGCTTTGAAATTAGAAGGTAGAAAATTCGTTGTATTAGGAGATATGCTAGAGTTGGGAGAGCTTTCAAGTCAAATGCATGAAAGTGTCGCCGAACATATTTCACCCCAAAAAATTGACCAAGTGTATTTGTATGGTGAACACATGGCATCTCTTTATAACGTGTTACATAATAGAATGCCACAAGGGTCTATTCATTTTTACCGAAAAACAGAAAAAAAAGAAATGATGACACATTTATCGGAAAAAATACAGCCAAAAGACACTGTTTTTCTGAAAGCAAGCAATGGAATGGGACTGAGTGAAGTGGTAGAATTTTTATTAAAAAGTCACGAATAGACAAGGTTTTATTGTTAATTATTGGATAATATGATAGTATTATACGAATGCCTATTTTCATTTTTTTTCATTATATAAAAAGAAAAGCAGTCGATATAGCAACAAACTAGGAGGATATCATTTGAAATTTAGTGAATTACAGTTAGAAAAAAGCTTATTACAAGCAATCGAAAATATTGGGTTTGAAGAAGCAACACCCGTACAAAGTGCGACAATTCCATTAGCGTTGGAAGGAAAAGACGTTATTGGTCAAGCACAGACAGGTACTGGTAAAACAGCCGCTTTTGGGTTACCGATGTTAAATAAAATTGACCCTAATAGACCTGAGTTACAAGGATTAGTTATTGCACCAACACGTGAATTAGCTATTCAAACACAAGAAGAGTTATACCGTTTAGGTAAAGAGAAAAAAGTTAAAGTTCAATCAGTTTATGGTGGAGCAGATATTGGTCGACAAATTCGTGCGTTAAAAAACAAACCACATATTGTTGTGGGAACTCCTGGCCGTTTATTAGACCATATTAACCGTCGTACGTTGAAACTAGATACAGTGGAAACACTTGTATTAGATGAAGCTGATGAAATGTTAAATATGGGATTCTTAGATGATATCGAAGCCATCATCTCAAAAGTTCCAGCAGAACGCCAAACATTATTATTCTCAGCAACAATGCCAGATTCAATCAAACGTATTGGGGTTAAATTCATGCAAGACCCTGAGCATGTTCGTATCAAAGCAAAAGAAATGACAGCTAACCTAATTGATCAATATTACGTTCGTTGTAAAGAATTTGAAAAATTTGATGTCATGACACGTTTATTTGATGTTCAGTCGCCTGAGTTGACAATTGTTTTTGGTCGTACAAAACGCCGTGTAGACGAATTAGCTCGTGGACTTGAAATGCGTGGTTACAAAGCAGAAGGTATCCATGGAGACTTACCACAGCACAAACGTATGAGTATTTTAAAAGCCTTTAAAAATGGCGAATTAGATATCTTAGTTGCAACAGACGTGGCAGCTCGTGGATTAGATATTTCTGGTGTGAGTCATGTTTACAACTATGATATTCCACAAGATCCAGAAAGTTATGTTCACCGTATTGGTCGTACAGGTCGTGCTGGTAAAGAAGGTATGTCAGTAACATTTGTTACACCGAATGAAATGGGTTATCTACATGTCATTGAAGACTTAACGAAAAAACGTATGACACCACTTCGTCCACCTTCTAAAAAAGAAGCAGTAGAAGGACAAATTGGTGCAGCGATTACTGAAATTAAAGATTTATTAGCAGCTAATGGCTTAGAAAAATATCAATTAGCAGCAAGTGATTTACTAGAAGAATACACTGCAGAAGACTTAGCGGCATTATTAATTAAACAAATTTCTAAAGATGATGCAGCAGAAGTTCCTGTAAAAATCACACCAGAACGCCCATTACCAAACCGTCGTGGTAACAATAAAAATGGTGGCCGTGGTAAAGGTGGTAACTATAACCGTCGTAACAATAATAAAGGTGGCGGACGCGGAAAAGATCAATATAACAAGAAAAAACGTTATAACAATTCTGATGCACCTAAAAAAAATAATAACAACAAATCAAACAACAAACCATCACAGAAAAAAGATGGTGGCCGTGGATTTGTTATCCGTAGTAACGATAAATAATGAATTGATACCAATCTAGCGTTTGTTAGGTTGGTATTTTTCACTTTAATAAAAGGATTCTGTTCGCTTTTTTTTTCGGTAATCGTTATAATTAAGTTAATTTAAAAAAGGGGTGCCAATATGATTATAGGAATTGGTATAGATGCAGTTGAATTGCATCGGATTGAGAAGATTATCGAACATAACCCTAAATTTATTAGGCGTGTTTTGACTAATAAAGAGATTGAAGTATTTAATGGATTAAAGACAAAACGTCAAATAGAGTTTTTAGGTGGAAGATTTGCCTGTAAAGAAGCCTTTTCAAAAGCTTACGGAACGGGTATTGGAAAAGTAGGATTTCAAGATATCGAAGTATTATCAGATAAAACAGGCAAGCCAGTGGTTTATCAATCGATTTTTGAGGGATGTGTTCACGTATCCATAACTCATACAGATAAGGAAGCATTTGCCCAAATTATTTTAGAAGAATAAAAAAATAAACGAACCCATATTGGTAGTCGTTTATTTGCTAATAGATAATGTTTGAGAATGGTGTGTGTGAATAATCGATATTTTTTTTATATAGTTAGCTGAAATCATACGAATTTCATTTGTTTTTTGCAATTTAATGACTAAGGCGTTTCGATTAACTGCATGTTGGTAAATTCTGCCAACAAGTGTTTCATAATTTGTTTGAGAAGGCTCTTGGTATTGTAAAACAACAAGGCTCTTTTGTAGAATAGCTTTATTTATTTGTTGGTGAATATGCGTTAAATGTTTTTCTTTTTCTGATTCATCATCTAAAAAAGACGAAATGAAACGCTGTGACGAGCGGGAGATAAAACGAGTAAACTTTTTGACATGATTTTCTTTAGACGACTTTGTAGACGGTTGCTTTTTAATCATCAGTCATTCTCCTTTTAAGTCTTTCTTCATTTTATTATACGAATCATCACGAAGTTAGTCAAACAAATAATCATAATAAAAAAATGAGCCGTATATAAAAAAACAAGAAAAGTTGGTGAAAAAGATGATAAAGGAATGGCTACTATCTGACTTATATAACTTAAATCGTTACAATTTGAAAGAATGGCTGCCCTTTAAAAACAGTCATCAAAAAGCATTTGAAGATGTTTATCGTAATACTATCGCTTTAAATGACAACCACTTACTAGTGGGATGGTATAAAGGCACGCAACTATTAGCTATGTGTGATGGTGAAGTTTGTGAAAAAACTTTTTTTGTAAAAAATATCTTAAGTGTGTCACAGGCCTTTGGATTTAAAGAATGTTTGATGATGCTTGAAAAAATTGTAAAAAGTCGTCGCTTAACCACGATATATTTACCTGATTTTTCAGATGTTTCTTTGGCAAAAGAAAGACTACTTCGCTTAGGTTTTGTTAAACAATCTTCTCCCAAAGAAGGTTACTACTACACAGTGACTTATCATACGGGTATTGTGTTAGGTGGCGGAGGAGCAAGAGGTTCTTATCAAGTCGGTGCGTGGCATGCGCTTAAAGAAATGGGAATTAAGTATGATTTAGTTAGCGGCACTTCTGTTGGAGCATTGAATGGTGCTTTTATGGTTCAGGGGAATTTAGAGGATGCTGAAGAGATGTGGCGTAACATTGCAACGAAAAAAATCCTTAATTTATCATTAGATGAAACAGAACATAAAACAAGAGAAAAATTAATTAAAGGTGTGAAGGTATTAACTTCGTCAGCTTTAAAAGAAAATGGCGTTGATAGCACACCGCTTTATCATATGATTGAAACAATGGTTGATGAAGAAAAAATGTTTGATCCTAATAAAAAACCAATAGAATTTTATTTTATTGCGACATTAGCCCCTAAAATGGAAGAAGTGGTAGTGTCTTTAAGTGATATTCAAAAAGAAGAGTTAAGTAAGTGGTTGCTTGCGACCTCCTCTTTTTATCCGGCAATGAAAGCTTGTGAGATTAATGGTCAATACTATATTGATGGAGGCTATCGCAATAATATCCCTAAAGATGTTTTGGTAAAACATGGGGCAACAGAACTTATTGTGATTGACGTTAAAGGGCCTGGTTTTATTAAACCAACAAGAGTACCAAGAGATGTGACTGAAACGTTAGTTAGTAGTAAATGGGGATTAGGAGCAGTTTTGTTATTTGATAAAGAACGAGCGGTTTGGAATATGCAGCAAGGCTATCTTGATACCATGAAAGCTTTCCATGTGTATGAAGGAACGTGGTATGCTATTAAATCTACGACATATAAAAAAGAAATCATCACATTAACTAAACATTTTTTAGCGTATCTTAAAACAAGTAAGGACGTAAAAAAATTAGGGAAAAAAATATCTGTTCAATGGATTATGCAACATCACATTCAACCAGAAGTATTTGGTGTGTTTTTATTAGAAGAAACAGCTAAAATGTTTTTAGTGGACCCTTCAAAAGTTTATTCATTACAAGAATTGGAACAAGAGCTAGTTAAATCATTTGATGAAAAGAAAGAACTTGTTGATGAGAATATGCTTATATCCTTAGGTGAATGGATGATTGATTATGTTAAGCAGACAGTTCCTTTTTCTGAAAAAACAGTGTTAGAATATGCCTATCATTTAATAGATGAAAAATCAGATATTGTGGAACGATTATTTGAAGTGAGTTGGAGACAAGTATTACAAGCAATGTTTATTAGATTTTTAAAGGAGAGAAACAAATGAGCCAAGAATTTTCTTATGACATTTTAGAAGAGATTGCTGTATTATCAGAAAATACAAAAGGATGGACAAAAGAGTTGAATCTAATTAGTTGGAACGGTCGTCCAGCTAAATTTGATTTGCGAGATTGGGCACCTAACCATGAAAAGATGGGTAAAGGAATCACTTTAACCAACGAAGAGTTTGCAGCATTAAAAGAAACATTAACAAAAATGTAGGTGAAAAAATGAAAAGTATGACAGGATACGGCCATGGCGAATGCCAAAAAACTGATTATCAGATAGTTGTGGACATAAAATCTGTTAATCATCGTTTTTTAGATGCACAAGTTCGTTTGCCAAGAGAGTATAACCATATTGAACTTGAGTTAAAAAATAAATTAAAAGACCAATTATCACGAGGTCGTGTAGAGTGTTTTATTACGTTAACCAAAGAAGCAGCGTCATCACAGGAATTAAGTATTAATTGGGCTGTATTAGATGCTTTAGTTAAAGAGGTGGCAGAGGCAGAATTCCATCGTTACCAAGACCAACCTTTTTCTGCTGAGAAGTTTTTAGAAGGGGCGGTCATGCATCCATCTATTGTCGAGGTAAAAGAGAAAAAAGAGGCAACAGATGAGATAGAAATTGATTTAATTAAAACATTTAATGAAGCTCTAGATGCCTTGTATGTTAGTCGCCAAACGGAAGGAACAGGGTTACACTCTTTTTTTGAAGAATATATTAATCTGCTTAAAGAAGAGCTAAACCGTGTATTGCTAAAAACAAATGAGCTGAAACAAGAGCATTATGATAAATTAAAACAAAAAATGGAAGAACTCATGACAGAGACATTAGTTGATGAATCACGTTTACTTAGCGAAGTCGCTATTTTAGTTGATAAAGGAGATGTCACAGAAGAGTTAGATCGATTAAGTGTGCATCTTCAATCAATGGAACAATTAATTGAAAAAGAATCACCTATTGGAAAAGAAATGGATTTTCTGATTCAGGAGATGAATCGAGAAGTCAATACGATTGGTTCAAAATCAACTAACTTGGATGTTAAATCCAGTGTGATTCAGCTAAAGACATTGATTGAAAAAATCAGAGAACAAGTTCAGAATATTGAATAATTGATAAAAATTCTTATAGATACTTGCAAAAACAAAGTTTAGGGTGCATTATAGAAGGTAAACTAAGAAAATTGTAAGTGAGAGGACGACACGATGCCAGAACGAGGGTTATTAATTGTATTATCCGGTCCATCCGGCGTAGGAAAAGGGACTGTCAGAAAAGCGTTATTTGAGAAAGATGATAATCAATTTGAGTATTCTATTTCAATGACAACACGCAATAAACGCGAAGGTGAAGTCGAAGGTGTGGATTATTTCTTTCGATCAAAAGAAGAGTTTGAGCAGTTAATTTCTGAAGGTAAAATGTTAGAATATGCTGAGTATGTTGGAAATTATTATGGTACACCACTTGATTATGTGAATAAGACACTAGACGAAGGTAAAGATGTCTTTTTAGAGATTGAAGTGCAAGGAGCCATGAAAGTCAAAGAAAAAATGCCAGATGGTGTCTTTATTTTTTTAACCCCTCCAGATTTTAGTGAATTAAAAGCACGAATCGTTAATCGTGGAACAGATGAGTTAGCAGTTATTGAAAAACGAATGACTAAAGCAAAAGAAGAAATCGAAATGATGCGTCATTATGACTATGCGGTAGTCAACGATGAGGTTGAATTAGCAGTACAACGGATTAAAAAAATTATTGAAAGCGAGCATTACCGTGTGAACCATGTGATTGATCGCTATGAAAATATGTTAAAGGAGTTATAAACTATGTTATATCCATCAATAGATTCATTATTAGAGCAAGTCGATTCAAAATATTCATTGGTTATTTTAGCAAGTAAAAGAGCACATGAACTAGACGAAGGTGCTCAACCAATGATTGAACCAGATAAATTTGTTTCAGTTAAAAATGTTGGCCGTGCGTTAGAAGAAATCGCTGTGGGAGATGTGGTTATTGACCCAAATCCAGAGCTAAAAAGAGAATTACTTAGAAGACAAGAAGAAGAGAAAAAAGCATTAAAACGACGCGAACATCAAGAACTTGAAGCACGCATCCAATTTGAGAAAAAAATGTAAATAAAAAACCTAAGAGATAGACCTCTTGGGTTTTTTTATTCGATAGAAGGTGAAAAAATGTCAAAGATAGCACACGTGATAGTTGATGTTCCAATCATGCAAACAGATCAGCCATTTACCTACCTTGTGCCACAAGAAATTGATGAGGCAGTTGAAGTTGGTGTACGCGTTGAAGTGCCGTTTGGGAATGGAAATCGCCACATACAAGGGTTTGTTGTAGGAATTGATTTCTTAAATAATCAAACAGAAGATAGTGATCAATTAAAACCTTTAGTAGGTGTTTTAGATTTGCATCCAGTTGTTAATGACGAATTACTTCAACTAGCAGATGAAATGGCAAAAACCACATTTGCATTTAAAATTACGTGTTTGCAAACGATGTTACCAAGTGTGATGCGTTCGACATACAAAAAGTGGTTAGTAGCGGTAAAAGATGTGCCACAGCACATAGAAGAAGAGGTTTTTTTAGGCCTTGGAGAACGAGATTGGGAAGAAATCAAGGAATCATCCTATTTGTCAGAATTACACCGGTTAAGACAAGCAGGTTGTGTCGATGTTCGCTATGAAGTGACGACTAAAAATAAAGTTAAAACAATGAAAGTCGTTACAGCAAATTTACCTAGAGAAATGCTATTAGATATTCAAGCAAATACTAGAAAAAATGCACATCAAAAGCATCGATTACTTAATTTTTTTATTGACGCTCAAGAAGGTGAGTTTTCAGTGAAAGAATTGGTTGAAGAGCATGATTTATCACGACAAGTTATTAAAGAAGCAGCTGAATTAGGTTGGCTATTGGAAGAAGAACGAGAAGTGTACCGCGATCCTTATAAAGATAGAGTGTTTCAGCAAGACGAAGCGCTAGTTTTAAATGATGAGCAACAAGTTGCACTCGATAGAGTGACAAAAGCTACATCTGAAAACAAAAATGAGGTATTTTTATTAGAAGGGATCACTGGTAGTGGGAAAACAGAAGTCTATCTTCAAGCAATCTCAAATGTTTTAGATGAAGGAAAGACAGCCATTATGTTAGTTCCTGAAATTTCTTTAACGCCTCAAACCGTGACGCGATTTAAACGACGCTTTGGTGATAAAGTCGCAGTGTTACATAGCGGCTTATCTCAAGGCGAAAAATATGATGAATGGCGTAAAATAGAACGTAAAGAAGCTCAAGTTGTAGTTGGAGCAAGATCGGCAGTATTTGCTCCTTTAGAAAATATCGGGTTAATTATTATTGATGAGGAACATGAAACAAGTTACAAGCAAGATGAATCACCGAGGTATCATGCTAGAAACTTAGCGATTTGGCGTGGGGAGTATCATCGTTGTCCAGTGTTACTTGGAAGTGCGACCCCATCTTTAGAATCACGAGCAAGGGCACAAAAAAATGTGTATCACTTGTTACAGTTAACCAAACGAGCTTCGGACAATGCTATTTTACCAACTGTATCAGTGGTAGACATGCGACGTGAGTTGAAACAAGGTGTCACAGGTAGTTTTTCAACACCTTTATTAACTGAATTGACTGAGCGCCTAGAGAAAAAAGAGCAGTCGGTCTTGATGTTAAATCGTCGTGGGTATTCTTCCTTCATGATGTGTCGAGATTGTGGTTATGTTCTGCCTTGTCCAAATTGTGATATCTCATTAACGCTTCACATGGATACAAAATCAATGAAGTGTCATTATTGTGGTCATGAAGAAGGTATTCCACAATGTTGCCCAATTTGTGATAGTAAAAAAATTCGTTATTATGGGACTGGGACACAAAAAGTCGAAGAAGAACTGCAACAATTATTACCAGATGCTAGAATTTTACGAATGGATGTTGATACGACACGTAAAAAAGGGAGTCACGAACGATTATTACAAAAGTTTGAAGCTCAAGAAGCAGATATTTTACTTGGCACACAAATGATAGCAAAAGGACTCGATTTTCCGAATGTGACGTTAGTTGGTGTGTTAAATGCAGATACAGCATTAAATCTACCTGATTTTCGTTCAAGTGAGCGGACGTTTCAGTTATTAACACAAGTAAGTGGTCGTGCCGGACGTGGAGAAAAACTAGGTCAAGTGATTATTCAAACCTTTAACCCAGAACATTACGCGATTACTTTAGCAAAAAATCAGCATTACGAAGCATTTTATCAGCATGAGATGAATTTGCGAAGACAAGGGAAATACCCACCTTACTATTACACCGTGCAACTTGTGGTGAGCCATGAAGAAGAGCTTCAAGCAGCAAAAAAAATGCACGAGATAGCAAATAAAATAAAACAAGCCTTAACACCACAAGCCATCATTTTAGGGCCAACACCAAAACCAATGGCCAGGATGAATCGTCGTTACTTTTATCAAACGGTGATAAAATATCGATTTGAAGAAAATTTAGGGCGAGTACTAGAAGAAATATTACAAGAGAGTCAAAAAGATATTAGAAGCGGCTTGCGCGTTAGTATCGATATGGAACCACAGCATTTTATTTAGTGCTTAAAATAAAGGAGTTTGACATGAGAGACATAATAAAATATCCTAACACTGTATTAACTACCCCGACAAAAAAAGTGACAGAAATTGATGATGAGTTGATAGATTTATTAGATGACATGCATGCCATTATGCTTGAAAAAGATGGAATAGGACTTGCAGCTAACCAAGTTGGCGTGTCATCTCGAGTGGCCATTGTCCATATAGATGACGAATCAGGTATCTTTGAGATGATTAATCCAGAAATTATAAAAAAATCAGGAAAAACCATTGATGTCGAAGGGTGTTTAAGCTTTCCAGAAGTTTATGGAACAGTGGAGAGATTTGATGATATTACAGTGAGATTTGTTGATAGAGAAGGATATGAAGTTGAGGTTGAGGCCTCAGATTATTTATCACGTGTGATGCAACATGAGATAGAACATTTGGATGGTGGGCTATTTATTGATAAAATAATAGAAAGACTATCACCAGATGAATTAATTGATTACATGGAGGAACATGGTTATGACTAAAATAGTATTTATGGGAACACCGGCGTTTTCAGTGCCAATTTTAGAAGGATTAGTGAGTGAAGGGTATGATGTGATTGGTGTTGTGACTCAACCAGATAGACCAGTTGGAAGAAAGCGTGTGTTAACTCCGCCTCCAGTAAAACAAGCAGCTCTTGATTTAGAGTTACCAGTATATCAACCAGAAAAAATCAGCCAATCAACTGAATTAGAAGAGGTTATTGCTCTTAATCCAGATTTAATCGTCACCGCAGCATTCGGTCAATTTTTACCTGAACGCTTGTTAAAGGCTCCTAAATTTGGTGCGATTAACGTTCATGCATCATTATTACCAAAGTATCGTGGAGGAGCGCCTGTTCACTATTCAATCATCAATGGTGACAAAGAAACTGGTGTCACGATTATGGAAATGATCAAAAAAATGGACGCAGGAGATATTTTAGCGCAAGAAGCGATCCCGATTTTAGGAACAGATGATGTTGGAAGTATGTTTGATAAACTCAGTCTTTTAGGTAAAGAATTGTTGTTAAAAACATTGCCAGATTTATTAGCTAACAAGTTGACACCAACTCCGCAAGATGAATCACTCGTTAGTTTTTCTCCAAATATTTCACGAGAAGAAGAAAGAATTGATTGGAATAAAACAGCCCAAGAAATCGACTGCCAAGTTAGAGGAATGCGTCCGTGGCCGGTAGCTTACGCGATGTATCAAGACAAAAGATGGAAATTGTGGGACGTGCAACCGGTACAAGATAAAACCACAGATAAATCTCCAGGGACGATTATTTTTAAAGATAAACATAGCTTGCAAGTAGCTTGTGGCAAGGAAAGTGTTTTACAATTAAATACTATCCAACCAGCAGGAAAAGGCCAATTAAGTGTGACAGATTTTCTAAATGGAATCGGAAAAACAGTGGAAGTAGGAGACGTTCTTGAGTAAACAAAAACAAGTACCAAAACACATTAAACACACAGCTCGTTATACAGCACTAGAATTACTAACGAAAATTGCGAACAATCAAGCTTATTCAAATGTTTTGATCAATGAAGCAATTAAACGCCATCAGCTATCTGATAAAGATGCCCGTTTAATGACAGAAATTGTCTATGGCACAATCAGTCGTCACTTGACATTAGAGTATTATTTAGCTCCTTTTATTAAAAAAGCTAAAAAAGTCGATACATGGGTAAAACAATTATTATACTTATCAATGTATCAAATGCTTTATCTGGATAAAGTTCCTGAGTATGGTATTTTTAATGACGCTGTGACGATTGCTAAAGCAAAAGGAAATCCTGGTATTGGAAAATTTGTTAACGGCGTATTGCGTAACATTCAACGTCATGGAGTGCCTTCTATAGATGATATTAAAGATGATGTAGAACGTTTATCAATTGCAATTAGTATGCCTTTATGGTTAACCAAACGTTTGATAGATGATATTGGATTTGAAGAGACCAAACAACTAGGAGAATCACTTTTGACACCAAGTCATGTGAGTGCACGAATAGATACACGAGTCATTGCAAGAGATGAAGCGATTAACGTGTTGCGTGAAGAAGGATTAGAAGTAGAGGAAAGTCAGATTTCACCTTATGGAGTCGTTGCTGAAAAAGGATTTTTAGCAAGTAGTTCATTGTTTAAAGAGGGAAGAATGACCATTCAAGATGAAAGTTCTATGTTAGTCGCACCAAGTATGCAAATCAATGCAAGTGATACTGTGTTAGATGCCTGTGCAGCACCTGGTGGGAAGACGACACATATCGCCACTTTTTTAGAAGCGGATAAAGGCGGAAAAGTGATTTCATTAGACATTCATCAACATAAAATAAAATTAATCGAGTCAAATGCAGAAAGATTACATGTTGAAGATGTTGTTGAGGCGATATTATTAGATGCAAGAGAAGTGAAAAATAACTTTCCAGATGATTATTTTGACCGAGTGCTAATTGATGCACCATGTTCAGGTTTAGGATTATTACGTCGAAAACCAGATATTAAATATCATAAAACTCCTGAAGATTTTATGAACTTGCAACGGATTCAATTAGAAATTTTAGAAAGTATTGTGTCAAAAGTATCGCAATGCGGTATAATTACGTATAGTACATGTACGTTAACTCATGAAGAAAATAAAGATGTGGTAGAGAAGTTTTTAAACAAACATCCTGAATTTGAGTTGATAGATGTTTCTGGAGCAGAAGAACTAGAAAAAAGTTATCACCAGAAACAATTACAATTATACCCGCATCATTACCATACAGATGGATTTTTCATCAGTTGTTTCAAACGAAAAGCATAGATTAAGGGAGTGTAAACATGCAAATTGAATTCCAAACGAGTGTAGGACGTAAGAGAAAAAATAATCAAGATACTGTTGGTGTCTATAAAAATAAAAAAAATATTACGTTAGCTATTGTAGCTGACGGAATGGGTGGACATCAAGCTGGAGACACAGCAAGTTATCTTGCTGTTACTGGATTAGGCGAAGTTTGGGAAGAAACCATGTTAACTCAAAAAGATGATGTGTGTGATTGGTTAGTCGATCATATACAAGAAGAAAATGCACGAATTTTTGATCAAGGAAGTACAAACCCAGAGATGTTTGGTATGGGGACAACCATCGTTTCTACGGTTATTTTAGAAGATGAATTAATTTTAGCGCATGTGGGCGATAGCCGAGCTTATATTGTGCGTGATAAAGAAATTAAGCAATTAACAGATGATCATTCATTAGTGAATGAATTGATAAAAACAGGTGAAATTTCAGCAGAAATGGCACAAAATCATCCTAAGAAAAATATTTTGGTTCGTTCAATCGGCGTACCAGGTGAAGTGGAAGTAGATATTTCTCTTATCTCATTTAAACCACAGGACATGATTTTACTATGCTCTGATGGATTGACAAATATGTTAACCGATGACGAAATTAAAGAAGTTATGTTGACGGATTCACTATTAAAAAATCGAGTGGAAAAATTGATAGAACTGGCTAATATAGCAGGTGGAACAGATAACATTACGGTGTTAATAATCGATTTTGACGATGACTTACAGGAGGATACACCATGATAAACATAGGAACAAAAATAGGGGGACGCTATGAAATAATTGGTAATATTGGTAGCGGTGGTATGGCAAATGTTTATTTGGCTCGAGATCTGATTTTGAATCGTGAAGTTGCAATTAAAGTATTGCGTTTTGATTTTCAAGATGACCAAAACGCCATTCGACGTTTTCAACGTGAAGCACTAGCAGCGACAGAAATGGTTCATCCCAATATTGTGAGTGTTTATGATGTTGGTGAAGAAAATGGCATGCAGTATATTGTCATGGAATATGTTCGAGGAACAGATTTAAAACACTATATTCGTAACTATTCCCCAATCCCATTAGATACGGTTGTTTATATGATGGAACAAATTTTGTCAGCTGTTTCACTTGCCCATGAACATGGCATTATTCACCGAGATTTGAAGCCACAAAATATTTTAGTTGATGAACAAGGCAATGTGAAAATTACTGATTTTGGTATTGCAATCGCGTTATCTGAGACATCTTTAACTCAAACTAATACACTGCTTGGTTCTGTTCATTATTTATCACCAGAACAAGCAAGAGGTGGTATGTCGACTAGGCAATCAGATATTTATGCTTTAGGGATTATTCTCTATGAGTTGTTAACAGGACAGGTGCCCTTTGAAGGAGAATCAGCTGTTTCAATCGCATTGAAACACTTCCAAAAAGATGTGCCATCAGTCCGTCAATATAATCCAAGTATTCCTCAGGCATTAGAAAATGTGGTGCTTCATGCAACAGCGAAAGAAGTGTCTGATCGATACAAAACAGTCAATGACATGTATTCAGATTTGAGTACTTCTCTAAGCCCTGAAAGAGCAAATGAACCAGTTTACGCACCAAGTTCTATGACAGATGAGACAATCATGTTAACTCCTGTTAAAGAACCTGAACCAGTCGTATCAAAAATGCCATTAGAAGAATCTGATTTGGATTTACATAATCAAAATGATGAAACATCAAATGACAAACCTCGATCGAAAAAAAGAGGAAAGGTAATTGCTACTATTCTTGGTATACTAGTTGTGATAGGTATTGGATTATTTGCATTAGGAACTAAGCAAGATGAGGTGACTATTCCTAATATAGAAAACATGCCACAGTCTGAAGCGATTAAGGCATTAGAAGCAAAGAAAATTAAAGTTAATCCTAAAATAGAGACAATTTCTGATGATAAAATAGAAGAAGGACGTGTTGTTAAAACACAACCACCTATTGGATCTAAAATTAAGCAAAAGGGAGAAATTGTTCTGTATATCAGTTCGGGTAAAAAATCTGTCTCGATGATGGATGTTGAGGGAATGTCAAAAAATGAAGCGAAACAAGCACTAATAAAATTTGGGTTTAAAGAAAATAACATTAGTGAAAAACAGGAAGCTTCTAGTGATGTGGAAAAAGATAATGTGATGTCACAAAGTATTCAACCTGGAACAGAAATTGTTCCTGAAAATGAAAAAATCACCTTAACTATTAGTAAAGGTCCGGATAGCTTTTCGCTTGCTTATTTGACAGGATACACACGAGACCAAGTAGCTAGATATATTGACAGTGAAGGATTGTTATTACGAAGTGAAGGACAGGATTATAGTTCTTCTGTTCCACAAGGCCAAGTTCTATATACAACACCCGCTGGAGGAACACCAGTTAAAAAAGGTGATTATATTACAGTAGTTTATTCATTAGGGCCTGAACCTGTGAAAACTGAACCAAGTAGTTCAACAGAACATTCAAGCGACACAACAGATTCTACTGAAACGACACAACATTCTGGAGAAGGAAATCAAACGAATCAAAATCAAGGAAACCAAAATAATAATCAACAAAATCAAAATAACGGAAATACCAAGCCAAGTCAAAGTGAACCAAAAGAGAAAAAAGAATAGATATTTAGAATGATTAAAAAGCAATTATTGATGTCGTAGTCATGATGTCAATAATTGCTTTTTTATTTTGTGTATTGTCTATTCTCTTGCTGTAAGTGTGTATAAAAAAAGAAAAAGGGTATAAAAATATGGTACAATAACACATAGAATAATGTGATTATCAAAGGAGGAAGTAAATGCCTAAAGGACAAATCTGTAAAGCGTTAAGTGGTTTTTATTACATTGACTATAAAGGCAAGCGTTATCAAACACGAGCACGAGGAAATTTTAGAAATCGAAATATTACACCGCTTGTTGGTGATTGGGTAGAATTTGAAAGCACAAACGAAACAGATGGCTATATTTTAGATGTTTATGAACGAAAAAATGATTTAGTTAGGCCACCTGTTGCTAACATTGATCAAGGTGTCGTTGTATCGAGTTGTGTGGAACCTAATTTTTCTACTAATCTATTGGATCGATTTTTGGTTACGTTATCTGAAAAAGATATCGCACCCATTATTTATGTTACGAAGATGGACTTAGCTAGTGATGATGTGAAGCAAGAGATGAGCGAAATCCAGAAAGCCTATGAACAGATTGGGTACCCTATTTTACTTGCAGAGAAAGAATCATTAGATGATTTAACAAATTTTTTTAAAGATAAGTTAACGGTGTTTATGGGACAATCAGGTGCAGGTAAGTCAACTTTGTTAAATCAATTATCACCAGATTTATCACTAAAAGTAGGAGAGATTTCCGAAAGTTTGGGACGAGGTCGCCATACGACAAGACATGTTGAACTGATCGATTTATTTGACGGATTAGTGGCAGATACTCCTGGTTTTAGTTCAATTGATTTCTTAGAAATGACATTAGATGAATTGCCAAAACGTTTTCCAGAATTTGTTGAAGCGTCAGCTTACTGTAAATTTAGAGAATGCAAACATCGTCATGAACCAAAATGTGAAGTGAAGAGAAGAGTTGAAACTGGTGAAATATTAGCTAGTCGATATGACCACTATTTACAATTTTATGATGAGATTGATAGCCGAAAACCAGTATATAAAAAAAATAAATAAAAGTGAGGAAAAAACTATGGTAAAGATAGCACCGTCAATATTAAGCGCAGATTTTTCAAAATTGGGAGAAGATGTTAAACGTGTTGATAAAGCTGGGGCAGATTATATTCACATTGATGTAATGGATGGACAATTTGTTCCGAATATTACGTTCGGTCCAGCCCTTATTTCATCTATTCGTCCTGTGACTGATTTAGTGTTTGATGTTCACTTGATGATAGTAGATCCGGAACGCTTTATTGATGAGTTTGCAAAAGCAGGGTCTGATATTATTACCGTTCATGCTGAAAGTACGACTCATTTACACCGTGTCATTCAACAAATTAAAGCAAGTGGCGTGAAAGCTGGCGTGGTCATTAATCCAGGAACACCAGTTGAGATGATCAAGCCTGTTTTATCAATGGTTGATTTAGTCTTAGTGATGACAGTTAATCCAGGATTTGGTGGTCAAAAATTCATATCAGAATGTTTAGATAAAGTAAGTGAACTAGCAGAGTTACGACAAGTTAAAGGATACACCTATGAAATTGAAGTAGACGGTGGCGTGGACGATAAGACTGCAAAAGAATGTGTTGAAGCAGGAGCAGATGTGTTAGTTGCCGGATCATATGTTTATAAATATGATGATGTAACTGAGCCGATTAAAAAATTAAAAGAAGCAGGTAAGTAATGAAAAAGTCGGTTATTGTGTTGGCCGGTAGTGATAAATCATTATGGCCAAGCATGGATATATTTGATGAAGCTAGTCATATTATTGGGGTTGATAGGGGAGCTTACGAGGGTGTTCGTCATGGATTATCTATTGATATGGCGGTAGGAGATTTTGACTCACTAAGTCTTGAAGAACTTTCTTATGTTAAAGAACATGTAGAAAAAGTGACGCAATACCCAGCTGAAAAAGATGAGACGGATACTGAAATTGGTATTTCTGTCGCTAGTGAACTATCAGAAGACGCTAAAATCATCCTAATAGGTGGCACGGGTGGGCGTTTAGATCATTTCTTAGCTAATCTATGGCTACCATTCCAAGAACGGTTTAAAACGATTGCTACAAGGTTTGTGATAAAAGACAATCAAAATACGCTTTCTTATTTTCTACCGGGAGATTATACGATTGAAAAAGAGCCAGATAAAAAATATTTAGCATATGTTTGTTTAACACCTATGACACATTTATCTTTATATGATGCGAAGTATCGTTTAGATGATGTTGATGTGATACAACCAACTTCCTATGCAAGTAATGAATTCGTTGGCAAAACAACAAGATTTTCATTTGCAAGTGGTATGATGTGTGTCATCCAATCTAAAGACAAATAAAAAAAGCAGCCTCTAGTTAGGTTGCTTTTTTAATATCTATTTTATTAAACGCGTTCAACTTTACCAGATTTCAAAGCACGAGCAGAAACCCAAACTTTTTTTGGTTTACCGTCAACTAAAATACGGACTTTTTGAAGATTAGCTCCCCAAGTACGTTTAGATGCGTTCATTGCGTGAGAACGGTTGTTACCAGTTCTTGCTTTACGACCAGTTATATAACATTGTTTTGCCATGATATTCCCTCCTTTGCTTTGCTGGCATTTTTACGATTCTATTAATCATACTAAAATAATTTATCATAAAAAGAAACAAAAAGCAATAAAAAATATGATAAAGTTACAATAAGAGCGATGTTATAAGCGTTTAAAGATAATTATTCTTTAATAAAAATTGCGTTTATGATAAACTAAAGAATGATAATGGGTAATACTGACTTTGAGGAGGTAGTAAAATGGCTGTAAAAATTAAAACACAAGCTGGAACCATTGAAATTTCAAATGATGTTATAGCAACAGTTGTCGGTGGTGCTGCCACAGATATTTACGGAATCGTTGGTATGGCAAGTAAAAATCAAATTAAAGATAATTTAAATGATATTTTAGGTAAAGAAAACTATTCTCGTGGGGTAGTAGTACGTCAAGAAGAGAATGGTGTAGCAGTAGATGTGTACATTATGGTAAGTTACGGAACAAAAATTTCTGAAGTAAGTCGTAATGTGCAAGAAAAAGTCAAATACAATCTTGAAACAATGCTTGGCGTTGTTGCAAATTCAGTAAATGTTTTTATCCAAGGCGTGCGCGTGCAACCTGAATAAAATCATGCGATATTAAGTGTTAAATATACGAGGAGGAACATTTGAGTGGAACTAAAAGCAATCAACGGAGGGCAATTTCAAGCAATGGTACAAGTCGGAGCCAATAGACTGAACCAAAACGCCGAATTTGTCAATTCTTTAAATGTTTTCCCGGTACCAGATGGTGATACGGGAACTAATATGGATTTATCGATGACTAGTGGAGCAAAAGCTGTTAGAGAGGCAACAACGGAACATGCTGGAGAATTAGCTGCAATATTATCTAAAGGCCTTTTAATGGGTGCACGTGGTAACTCTGGCGTTATCTTGTCACAATTATTCAGAGGATTCTCAAAAAAAATTGAAGACAAAGAAGAATTAAACGCACAAGACTTAGCAGATGCGTTTAAAAATGGTGTAGAAGTGGCGTATAAAGCAGTGATGAAACCTGTTGAAGGAACAATTCTGACTGTTTCTAGAGGTGCTGCGATTGCCGCGGAGAAAAAAGCCAAAGAGAGTGATGATGCACTAGAAGTCATGGAAGCTGCTCTTAAAGGTGCTAAAAAAGCGTTAGCTAAGACACCTGATATGTTGCCTGTCTTAAAAGAAGTTGGCGTGGTCGATAGTGGTGGACAAGGACTTGTTTTTATCTATGAAGGTTTCGTTGAGTCTTTATCTGGCAAAGTAGTTGAAAGTGAAATTTATCAACCATCACCAGCTCAAATGGAAGAGATGGTTAATGCTGAACATCATCGTAGTGTTCAAAGCCATATGTCAACTGAAGACATTAAATTTGGTTACTGTACAGAAATCATGGTAAAAATTGGTGAAGGACCAACAGTTGATAGTACGTTTGATTATGACACATTTAGAAATTACTTAAATGAAATTGGTGATTCATTATTAGTTGTAGCCGATGATGAAATCATCAAAGTTCATGTTCATACAGAGCAACCTGGTGAAGTCATGAATTATGGTCAAAAATTTGGTTCATTAATCAAAATTAAAGTGGATAATATGCGCTTGCAACATGAATCATTACTTGATACTCCAAGTGCACCAGCTGTAGAAGCACCAAAAGAAAAAGTGCCTTATGGTATTATTTCAATTGCTGCTGGTAAAGGGGTTCAAGACTTGTTTAGTAGCATGGGTGTTAACCACGTGATTAGTGGTGGACAAACAATGAATCCAAGCACAGAAGATATTATGTTAGCAATCCAATCAGTGAACGCTGAAAATGTGATTATCTTACCTAATAATAAAAATATCTTCATGGCAGCTGATCAAGCCGCTGAAGTGAGTGATGTGCCAACAATCGTGATTCCATCGAAAACAATTTCTCAAGGAATGACGGCTCTATTAGGATTTAATGATCAAGTATCACTTGAAGAAAATCAAAAAAATATGTTAGAAATGCTTGAAGGTGTAACAAGCGGTCAAGTCACAACGGCTGTTCGTGACACAAGCATTGATGGCGTTGAAATTAAAAAAGACGATAACTTGGGCATGGTTGAAGGAAAAATTGTGGTATCAATGCCAAGTCGTTTTGATGCAAGTTTAGAAACATTAAAACAAATGATTGATGATGACACTGAAATTGTGACAATCTTAATTGGTGAAGATGGAACAAGTGAAGAAGCATCATTATTAGAAGAAGCATTGCTTGAAATGGATAGTGATTTAGAAGTTGAGATTCACCAAGGAGATCAACCAGTTTATCCATATCTATTTGCAGCTGAATAAGATAAAAAAGTCAAACATTGGTTTGACTTTTTTTAACAGTTAAAAAGGAGGAGTCAAAGTGAAACAGTTAAGTGATAGTGTAGCGACACTTAGTGGTGTTGGCCCAAAACGTGTGGAGACACTCAAAACATTACACATAGAAACGATTAATGATTTACTGACACATTATCCGTTTCGCTATGACGATATCCAAGAAAAAAAGTTAGAAGAAATTAGTGATCAAGAAAAAGTAGTCTTAAAAGGTATTGCCATTTCTGATGGGGTAGTCAATTATTATGGGCATAAAAAAAGCCGTTTAGTTTTTCGAATGATGGTGGAGCAGGCTGTTATAACTGTGACGTTTTTTAACCAACCCTTTTTAAAAAATAAAATTCATTCGTCAGAGGAAATTGCAGTTTTTGGTAAATGGGACGCAAAGAGAAAGTCGTTAACAGGTCTCAAAATTATGGCGACACAACAGCAAGAAGAAGAGTTTGCTCCCATCTATAGTGTGAATAAACACATCAAACAACAAACACTGGTTCAACTGATTAAACAGGGGTTTGAAGGGTATGGCGAGTTGGTTGAAGAAAACTTACCAGATTACTTATTGGAAAAATATAGATTGATGCCTAAACAACAAGCTGTTAGAGCTATGCATTTTCCAGAATCAATTGAAGAAAATCGTTTAGCAAAAAGGCGATTAGCTTTTGAAGAATTTTTCCTATTTCAATTAAAGATGATTCAATTAAAAGAAGAAGAAACAGCCAAAGAACATGGTAATCCTATTTTATATGATGTGGATGAGTTGAAACAGTTTATTAAGACATTACCGTTTGAATTAACGAATGCTCAAAAACGAGTTGTCAACGAAATTTGTGCTGACATGAGAAGTCCTTATCACATGCATCGCTTACTACAAGGAGATGTAGGGAGTGGGAAAACAATGGTAGCAGCACTTGCTTTATTTGCCGCTTACACGGCATCCTATCAAGGAGCATTAATGGTGCCAACAGAAATTTTAGCAGAACAACATATGGAAAGTCTAACTGAATTGTTTGAAAATACGCCAGTTAGAGTAGCGTTATTAACTGGTTCGACAAAAGCGAAAGCACGTCGTCAAATATTAGCTGAGCTTTCAGAAGGTGAAATTGATATTTTAGTTGGGACACATGCCTTAATTCAAGAAGAAGTCCAATTTTCTAATTTGGGTATTGTCATTACAGACGAGCAACATCGTTTTGGTGTGAATCAGCGAAAAATATTACGAGAAAAAGGCAATCATCCAGATGTGTTGTTTATGACAGCAACACCAATCCCTAGAACGTTGGCCATCACAGCTTATGGCGAAATGGATGTGTCGATTATTGATGAGTTACCAGCCGGACGAAAACCCATCGAAACACGTTGGGCCTTGCCAAAACAATTGGATAGTATTTTAGAAACTATGCGTGAGTTACTAAAACAAGGGCAACAAGCGTATGTGATTTGTCCGTTGATTGAAGAGTCAGAGATGCTAGATGTAAAAAATGCAACGGAAATTTACGAGCACTTATCTGCCTTTTTCTCTCCGACGTATCATGTTGATTTATTACATGGCAAGATGAAGGCTGATGAAAAAGACGCCATCATGCAAAAGTTCAAAGACAATGACACACAAGTATTGGTTTCAACAACTGTTATTGAAGTGGGCGTGAATGTCCCAAATGCCACGATGATGGTCATTATTGATGCAGATCGTTTTGGTTTAGCACAGCTTCATCAGTTACGTGGACGTGTTGGACGTGGGCACAAAGCGTCTTATTGTGTGTTGATAGCTAATCCAAAGAGTGAACAAGGTAAAGAGCGAATGAAAATCATGACGGAAACGACAGATGGTTTTGTATTGAGTCAAAAAGATTTGGAAATGCGAGGACCTGGTGACTTTTTTGGTGCCAAACAATCTGGTTTGCCTGAATTTAAAGTTGGTGATATGGTAGCTGATTTTATTATGTTAGAAACGGCAAGAGAAGAAGCCATTAGTCTTTGGAAAACGCCTGAGTGGATACATGATAAATCGTTTGCACCATTAGCTAAGAGTATCAAGAGCACGACATATCAATTAAATCATTTAGATTAACATGCTATAATAAATGCAAATTGTAAAAAAGTGAGGAATCTTATCATGAAAATAGCCGTAGATGCTATGGGCGGAGACAACGCACCAAAAGCCATTGTAGAAGGTGTGATGTTAGCCAAAAAAGATTTTCCAGATATTGAATTTTTATTATTTGGAAAAGAATCAGCGATTAAAGAATATGTGACAGACGATAAAAATATTACGATTATTCACACAGATGAAAAAATCGAAAGCGATGATGAGCCAGTTAAAGCGATTCGACGAAAAAAACAAGCCTCAATGGTCTTAGCTGCTCAAGCTGTTAAAGAAAAACAAGCAGACGCGTTGTTTTCTGCAGGTAACACAGGCGCTCTTTTAGCTGCTGGGTTGTTTGTTGTGGGGCGTATCAAACAAGTTGAACGCCCAGGACTGATGACAACGATGCCAGTTTTTACAGGTGAAAAAGGGGCTGGATTTGATTTTATTGATATGGGAGCAAATGCTGATAACAAACCGGAACATTTGTTAACATATGGTATCTTAGCTTCTTATTATGCTAGTCAAGTTCGTGGCGTGGAAAATCCTCGTGTCGGTCTTTTAAACAATGGGACGGAAGACACAAAAGGAAGCGAGCTAACAAAAAAAGCATTTGAATTATTAAAAGAAGAACCAAGTTTAAATTTTGTTGGAAATGTCGAAGCAAGAGATTTATTTAATGGTGTCGCGGATGTGGTTGTGACAGATGGTTTTACTGGAAATGCCGTGTTAAAATCCATTGAAGGAACAGCACAAGCAATTATGAGCAATTTAAAATCATCCATTTTAGATAGTGGTTTAAAAGGAAAAATGGGGGCATTGCTACTAAAAGATAGTTTGAAAGACTTGAAACAAAAAATGGACTACTCAAATCATGGTGGAGCTGTATTGTTTGGTGTAAAAGCACCTGTTGTTAAAACACATGGCTCAACAGGACCAGATGCGGTGAGACACACAATTAGACAAATCCATACCATGCTTGAAAAAGATGTAGTAAACAATTTAGTTGCTTATTTTGATGAGCATCAAGCATAGACAAAAAAAGCATTTACAAGTAAAATACTAAGTAGAGTGAGTGGCTTAATAAAAGGAGGAACTTACATGTCTAGAGATGAAGTATTTGGTAAAATCCAAACAATTATCGTTGAGCACTTTGAAGTAGATGAAGATAAAGTGACTGAAACAACAAATATCAAAGAAGATTTAGATGCAGATTCAATTAGCATTATGGAATTTGTTTTAGAATTAGAAGATGTCTTTGATGCAGAAATTTCTGATGAAGATGCAGAAAAAATTGAAACAGTTGGCGCAGCAGTTGATTATATCGTTGCAAACCAATAATAGGTAGGGTATCACATAAAGTGGTACTCTTTTTTATTGCCATAAAACAAAAAACTACCAGCCAAAATGACTGGTAGAAAAAAGGAGTTGTTTTATTTACTTTGGGGGAGTAAATAAAGTAAAAAAATTGTAGGGTTGTTTGTTACTACATAAAGAATAATAACTCTTAGCTATGAAATAAATATGAAGACATGTGTGCAATTATTTGAAAAAACAGCGATTAATTATCGGCTAAATAGGTTTCTTTTTTAAGACGTGTTAATTGTTTAAAGGCATACTCTTTTTGCATGGCTTCACTTTTTGTTTCAAATACTTCATGGTGAATCATTTTTGCCGGGCGTCTTTTTTTTAGTCTAGTATATTTTGCGCCTTTACCAGAGTTATGTTCAGCTAGTCGTCTTTCTAAGTTTGTTGTATAACCAGCATAAAAAGTATTGTCAGCACATAATAATACATAAAAATAATGATGTTTAGTTTGTGCCATGAAGCATCTCCTTAATCTCTGGTAAATATTCATTATCCTCACCATAAACATAAAGAGGGGGAAGAATTCTTAATCCATCTGTTTTCCCATCTTTAATTCCTTCAATGAGTAATGTATTGGCTTCTTTATTCGTTTTGGGATAGACAAATTGGATTCGTTTTGGCGCAATACGATTTTTTTCCATACTATGTAAAATATCAATCAATCGATCAGGTCTGTGTACCATCGCAATTTTTCCATTCATTTTTAATAGCTTAGAGGCTTGTTGAAACACATCATCAATTCCTAAATGAATTTCATGACGAGCAATCGCTAAATAAGGATTAGGATTTTTTTTACTATTTGGCGCTTCTTTAAAATAAGGTGGATTACACGTGATAAAATCCACTGAATCGGGTTTTATAAATTGTGTGATGTTTTTAATATCATCATGTATCATGGTCATCGAGTCGCTAAACTGGTTTAATTCGATACTTCGTTTAGCCATATCATAGAGCTTTTCTTGTAGTTCAACGCCAGTAATCGTTGCGTGTGTTCTAGGGCGCATAAATAAGCCAACAGCGCCATTTCCAGCACAAAAATCGACAATTGTCCCTCTTTTAGGAATCGAGGCAAAATGAGCTAATAACACAGCATCTAGCGAGAATGAAAACACCTCAGAGCTTTGAATGATTTGTATGTCTTGTGACAGCAGTTGGTCAATGCGTTCACCTGGATTGAGATTTGTCGTCAATTAAGTCACATCCTTTGATATCATTTGTACATTATATCAAAGTTACATAAAAATAGAATAAGAAAAACTTGCAAGTTTTGATTTAATTCGGCATACTAATAGGGAATTTAATGTAAAGGATGAAAAAAATGTATCGAGTACTTTTAGCGGTTGTTCGATTTTTAACGTTTGTTATTAATACTAACTCAAGATATGTTGGTAAAGACAATTTACCAAAAGATAAAAATTATGTCCTAGTCAGCCCACACAGAACATGGTTTGAACCATTGTACTTTGCCATGGGAGCTTGGCCGAAAAAATTCTCTTTTATGGCAAAAAAAGAATTATTTAAAAATCCGATTTTGTCTTATATTTTGAAAAAATGTCATGCTTTTCCAGTGGATCGTGATAATCCTGGTCCGAGCGTGATTAAAACACCAGTTAAAGCGTTAAAAAACACTGATTTGAGTGTGATGATCTTTCCTAGTGGCAGTCGCTACTCTGATGAACTAAAAGGTGGTGCGGCTCTTATTGCAAAAATGGGGAAAGTGGATATTATTCCAGCTGTGTACCAAGGACCACTGACATTCGGTGGATTGTTTACAAAACGTCGTGTGACAGTTGCGTATGGAACGCCAATTGATATCTCAGATATTAAAAAAATGGACAAAGATGGCATTGCAGAAGTGGAAAGACGTATGCAAGAAGCATTTAATCAATTAGATTATCAAGTCAATCCAGATTTCGTTTATGTGCCACCAGTGAAGAAAAATACAAAAGTAACTTCTGTTGACGAAAATTAACAGGAGTTATTTGAACGTAAAGTATGTTTAGAATTAAGGATTGACTATATTAATAGTATCGTGATAAACTGAAAATGAGATTGTTACCGCTTTAGTGTGGGCTATACTCTTTTTTAAGACATTCAAAAAAGGGGATATTTATTTTGATTATTGAAAAAGTTATAAATAATAATATAGTTGTTTCAAGAAATCAAGCGAGCAATGAAATTATTGTTGTTGGTAAAGGTTTGGGTTTTAAGAAAAAAATAAATGATCCTATTGATGAAAGCTTAGTAGAAAAAACATATGTTATAACAAATGAATGGAATGTCAATAAATTAACAGATATGTTGTTAGATATTCCATTGGAACATGTTCAAGTAGCTAATGAAATTATTAGTTTTGCCAAAGTATCCTTGGGTAAAAAATTAAGCGAAAATTTATCTTTGACTCTAACTGATCATATTCATTACGCAATAGAGCGTAATGACAAGGGAATGGAGTTAAAAAATGCGCTTTTATGGGAGATTAAACGTTTCTATAATCATGAATATCTAATAGGAAAAGAAGCGCTTAATATTATTGAGAGTCGTTTAAATGTCAGATTACCTGAAGATGAGGCTGGATTTATAGCGCTTCATATAGTTAATGCCAATCTAGATATGGATGAGGTTGGGCAAGTTGCTGAAATGACTGAAATTATTCAAAATATTTTAAACATAGTAAAATATCATTTTAAAATAGATATTGATGAATATTCTCTCAATTATGAGCGATTTGTGACACATTTAAAGTTTTTCACACAAAGATTATTTAGTGATACGCGTTTAGATGATTTGGAAACAGTTCAATTTATGTTAAAGATAAAAGAGCAATATCAAAATGAATTTTCTTGTGCTCTAAAAATAAATGACTATATCAATAATAAATATGATCGAGATTTGGAAGAGGATGAGTTAATTTATTTAACCATTCATATTAGAAGAATAACCAATATAAAATAGGATTGTTACTGCTTATGCAGGCTAGACCTAAGTTCACTTTTTAAAGTGGTCTTAGGTCTTTTTATTTATTTTGAAAGGATGATTAGAATGAACTATAAAGAAGTATCAAACAAAGTTATAGCGGGTGTTGGAGGTGTTAGTAATATAAATAGTCTTACTCATTGTGCAACCAGACTAAGATTTAATTTAAAAGATGATAGCGTTGCTAATAAGGAAGCGTTAGAAAAAATTCCTGAAGTCATGGGAATTGCAATTGGCGGAGGGCAATATCAAGTTATAATTGGTAGTGAAGTAAGACGTATTTATAATGAAATATCTCCTCAACTGACACCTAATGAAGTAACCAATGAAACTTCTCAACAGAAAAAAGGCTTAGGAACTCGTTTTATAGAAATGATTTCTAGTATATTTACACCTATACTACCTGCTATTACAGCTTCTGGGATGATAAAAGCAGTGTTAGCTTTGTTTGTCGCATTTAAGTGGGTTGATAATACAGGACAAACTTATCAAATTATTAATTTTATAGCAGATGCAGGCTTTTACTTTTTACCTATTCTTTTAGCGAATTCAGCAGCAAAAAAATTTAAATGTAATCCATATTTAGCGATGATGATAGGTGGAGTTTTATTACATCCAACATTCATTGCTATGGTAACAACCGCAAAAGAATCAGGTGAAGCAATCAAATTTACTATGTTACCAGTATATAATGCAAGTTATGCTTCATCGGTTGTCCCTATTATTTTAGCAATCTGGTTGATGTCTTATGTAGAAAAATTTGCTGATAAATACTCTCCAAAAATGATTAAATTTTTTACCGTTCCATTAATAACTATATTGGTGACATCAATTATTACTCTGATAGTGTTAGGACCAATTGGGTTTATTATAGGAAACGGTATCGCATCAGGAATCACATTTGTAGATGAACATGTAAGTTGGCTAGTTCCTATGCTATTGGGCGGTTTCTTCCCATTACTTGTTTTAACGGGAACTCATTACGGTATTATTCCAATTGGAGCAAATAATATAATGTCATTAGGTTCAGACGCTATGGTAGGACCAGGAAACCTTGCATCTAATATTGCGCAAGGTGGAGCTGCTTTTGCAGTAGGATTGAAGAGTAAGGATAAAACAATTAAAGAGTTAGGAATTTCATCAGGAATTACAGCTATTTGTGGTATCACAGAGCCAGCATTATTTGGTATAAACGTTAGATTTAAAACACCTTTATACGCATCTATGATTGGAGGAGCAGTGGGAGGATTATTTGTTGGTATTTTTAGAGTTCGGAGATTTGCAACAGGGTCTCCAGGTTTAATGACATTACCCGTTTATATAGGAGAAGATGGGTTTAGCAATTTATTATTTGCTTGTTTAGGTTCATTAATTGCTTTTGTGGTAGCATTTATAATTTCTTACATACTGTTTAAAGATGATAAATCCATAGAAAAAGAACTTGATGATTTGGAAACTGATATAGACAATGAAGTAATTCAAGTATATGATGATACAAAAATTTATGCTCCTGTCAGTGGTAAAATAATTTCACTTTCAGAAGTAAGTGATGGTGTTTTTTCAAGTGGAGTGATGGGACCAGGTATTGCAATAGTTCCATCTGATGGTCATTTTGTTTCACCAGTAAAAGGGATTGTAGAAATGATATTCGATACAAAACACGCAATAGGATTAAAAACTGATACGGGGTTAGAAATCCTTATTCATATAGGATTGGACACAGTAAAATTGGAAGGTAAGCCTTTTGATGTATTAGTAAAAACAGGAGATAAAGTAGATATAGGTATGCCATTGGTTAATGTTAATTTAAATGAAATCAAATCTAATGGATTAGAAATAACAACGCCTGTTATTTTTACTAACTTAAATAATAAAACCGAATTAAAAGAATGTTATAGTTCTAGTATAGATAGTGGAGATTTGATGATGGAGGTTTCTGTAAATGAGTAATTATAATATATTTCCAGATGAATTTTTATGGGGAGGAGCAACTGCAGCCAATCAATATGAAGGTGGATACAATCAAGGGGGGAAAGGACCTGCACTTGTGGATGTCCTACCATCGGGTAAAGATAGATATGATGTGATGTCAGGAAAACTAGACTATAAAAAATTGGATGAAAGTACTGAATACCCTGGTAGAGTAGCAGTTGATGGTTATAGTCATTGGGAAGAAGATATTGACTATATGATAGAAATGGGATTTCGAGTGTACCGATTTTCTATTTCCTGGAGTAGAATATTTCCATTAGGAACAGAAAAAACACCTAATACAGAAGGGTTAAAGTTTTATGAAAAAATTATAGATAAACTAAATAAAAACAATATAGAACCGTTAGTTACAATTTGTCATTTTGATATACCTTTAAATCTCATTGAACAGTATGGATCATGGAGAAATCGCGAGGTAATTCAATTTTATTTGAAATATTGTAAAACGTTATTTAATTATTTTAAAGGGAAAGTGAAATATTGGATTACATTTAATGAAATTAATATGCTTTTTCATCTACCATTTATGGGGGCAGGTATAGTTTTTAGTGAAAATGAAAATCAAATGGAAGTTAAATATCAAGTTGCACATAATGAACTTGTTGCTTCTGCCCTAGCTACTAAAATGGCTCATGAAATTGATTCAAATAATCAAATAGGATGTATGTTAGCCGCGGGTCAATATTATCCTTATTCTAGTAAACCAGAAGATGTTTTTGATGCTTTGGATAAGAATAGAGATATCTTCTTTTTTGGAGATATTCAAGTACGAGGTAAATATCCGAATTATGCTAAGAAAAAATTGCAAGAATTAAACATTGAAATAAAAACTGAGCCTGAAGATGAAGCAATCTTGAAAAAATATCCAGTAGACTTTGTTTCTTTTAGTTATTATTCATCTAGATTGACAAGTGCTGATGAAAATGTAGGGGAAAAAACATCAGGAAATGTCATTCATTCATTGAGGAATAAATATTTAGAAACAAGTGAATGGGGGTGGCAGATTGATCCTCTAGGATTAAGAACGACACTAAATGCTTTGTATGAGCGTTATGAAAAACCGCTATTCATTGTAGAAAATGGTTTGGGAGCAAAAGATAAATTAAATGGGGATGGGAGTATTGATGATGACTATCGAATTGAATATTTGTCTAGACATATAGCTGTTATGAGAGATGCTATTGTAAAAGATGGAGTTGAACTAATAGGATATACCTCATGGGGATGTATAGATTTAATTAGTGCTTCTACAGGACAAATGAGTAAGAGATATGGTTATGTTTATGTCGATAAGGATGATGAAGGTAAAGGATCATTAAAGCGATATAAGAAAAAATCATTTTATTGGTATAAAAAAGTGATTGAAACTAATGGGGAAAACCTAGAATTTTACCCAAAATAGAAAATAAATGAAAAGAAGTTATACAAACCTATAAAGGCAGTGCCTGTAAAATGAGATACGAATAAAAATACCTACGCGATTACTTTTTTCCGATATTCAATGGGAGAAAGGTAGTCGTATTTTTGTTGAATTCTTTTTTTATAATAGTTGATGAAATTTTGTACATTTCAACTACGCTAAGTGCAGATTTTTCGGGTTCTGGAGAAAATGGGAATGTTTCGCCCTTTAGGATGGAGTAAAAGCCTCTTTTCTTTAGTTGCTACGATAGCATAGTGTAAGTTCCTAGTCGTTTTGTTCAAAAATATGTATACAAAGAAGTTAACAGAAATACTAAAATAAGACTAATATGATCGTAAAAAATAAAAAACTCTCACCATAAAATGATGAGAGAAGGAAGGAAAAAATAAAAAATTTATTTAGCTATTTATTTCTTTTTGGGGGAAAAGAAATAACGTGGATGGTAGGATTCGAACCTACACCTCAAAGGATAGAGAATGAACTGTCTGTTAAATCTCAATGAGTCAAAACACCTCGTTCACCCACAAAATAATTAAGTTGTATTAATTAACTATAAACATAGTTTAACGTGAGCCCCTTAAAGTTAGCTTAAAAAAGTCTGTAGAATTTATGAAATGTGAGAAAATTTTTTCGTTAAAAAAAGTAAGTAGGTCAAGATAAGGAATCCATTAAACAATCTGATTAAAGTTTGTTATAATGGAGAGAAGACCTTTTTTGGAGGAATACGATGAAATTTTTACATACAGCTGATTGGCATATAGGACGTAAATTGAATGGATTCAGTCTACTAGAAGAACAACGAGATGCATTTGAAAAAATGCTACAGGTTGCGACAGAACAAGATGTCGATGCGATTGTTGTCGCAGGAGATTTATACGATCGCTCGATGCCGTCTGTTGAGGCAGTTGAGTTGTTAAATACGATGATGATTGAGATGAATCTGGTGCATAAATTTCCTGTCTTAGCCATTTCAGGCAATCATGACAGTGCGACAAGATTATCAACAGGATCTCCTTGGCTAGAAAAAGAGCAATTTTATTTATACACACAGTTGGAACAATTTTTCTCTCCTGTTGTGGTAGGTGATACACAGTTCTTTTTACTGCCTTACATTGAGCCTGTTCATGCAAGATTGTATTTTAATGACGATACACTAGTGACTATTCCACTTGTTATGGAACGTCTCATGACAGAAGCAAAATCATTATTTTTACCGGATAAATACCATGTGCTAGTTAGCCACTTTTTTGTGACTGGCGCGTGTAAAAGTGAGTCTGAGACACCACTTGAAGTAGGAGGGCTTTCTAGTGTGCCAGCTGATATGTTTGAGCTGTTTGACTATGTGGCATTAGGGCATTTGCATGATAAAAATGCATTGAATAATCAAGCGTCGATTAAATACAGTGGGTCATTATTGAAATACTCATTATCTGAGAGAAATCAGGATAAAGGTGTCCGTGTAGTGACACTAAAAGATGACGGCGTAGAAAGTCAGTTTATCCCAATAGCACCTTTACGAGATGTGGCCCTTTTACGTGGCGAATTTTCAGAATTAACAGATTATGAGTTCTACCAAGACGTAAATCGTGAAAATTATATTGCGGTTGAGTTAACTGATAAAACGAGTGTGCCAAATGCTTTATCAGAACTTAGACAAATTTATCCACGAATGATTAGTTTAGAACGTATCAGCGAACAAAAAGATATCACAGATGAGCGCTATGACGATATCGAGATAAAAAAAGTCTCCCCAAAAGAAGTCATCGCAAACTACTTTGAAGACGTGACCGATGAATCTCTAACCACAAAGCAACATGACTGGTTAGAAGAAGTATTGATTGGTGTAGAGAAAGAAAAATAGGAGGGAAATCATGAAGCCTTTAACATTAACGTTAGAATATTTTGGACCATATGAAGATGAGACGATTGATTTTTCTTCTTTTTACGCACAATCATTGTTTTTAATTTCAGGTAAAACAGGTTCTGGGAAGACAACTCTGTTTGATGCGATGAGTTATGCATTATACGGAAATACATCAGGTGACGCTCGTGAAGCAAAAGAAATGCGGTCAAACTTTTCGACGATTGATGATGTGACACGCGTAACATTTGTGTTTGAACATGACAAAAAAACGTATCATATTGTTCGTGAGCCGGAGCAGTTACGAAGAAGATTACGTGGTGAGGGAGAGAAATTAGAGAAAGCCAAATCAGTTTTGACGATTTTTGATAAAGAGGGGAAAGAAGAAGCACAGTATACAAAACAAATGGATGTTAACATTCATATCCAAGAGTTATTACAACTTAGTGCAAAACAATTTTCACAAATCGTGATGTTGCCACAAGGTGATTTTCAACGGTTTCTACAATCTGATAGTGACAATAAAGAAGCTGTCTTACGCCAGTTATTTGATACCTCTAAGTATCAAGAAATCGCTAGAAAGCTTAAAGATAAGAAAAAAGAACAGTCTAACGAGTTAAAGAAAGAACAACAAAAATTACAAACGCTCTTTGAACAAGTCGAATGGGATGAAGAGTTCCTAGAAACTGTGTCAGGTGATAGGACAATCGAAGAAAAATTAGCGTTATATGATGAACAAAAACAAAAAAAAGAGCAACACATTGCGGATTTAAATGATAACGTAACGCTAGTTAAGAAAGAACGGGATGACCAACTTGCTAGATTAGAAGTAGCTCGAGCGTTAGAAAAATTATTTGTCGAAAAAGAAGAAACCGAAAAAATGCTAGAGAAACGATTGCTTGAAACAGAGAAAATCAATGACTTGAAACAACGTATGACACGTTTTTCTCAATTAGAACCATTAGAAAAAGTACTGATTGATATCAGCACTTCTCAGACAAAGCTAGATGAACAGGAGCAACAACAAACGATAACCAAAACAGAGCTTCATGAGGTAGAAAAACATCATAAAGAATTAGTTGATAAGAAACAAGCACTAGACAATCAAGAAACAACGATAAAAGAGCTTGAAACTTATTTGGTGAAGCTAGAAGAACGTCTGCCATTATTTGAAGAAGAAGCACAGTTAGCTAAAAAACTAGCAGAGTTGGTCACAGAAGAAGAAAAACAAGCAGTTGAATTAAAAGAGCTTGAAACACATGTTGAAAAAGCTAAGCAAAGCCAAGATGAGTTACAACAAGCAGTAGATACTATTCCTTTTTTATATAAGGAACTGACTAACTTAAAAGAAACACAAGTGAAAGAAACAGTATTATTAGATGATGTGACATCTTTTCAAACTTATCTTGGTGAAGAAGAGTCTTTAAAAAAAGAGTATGAAAAACATGAAGAGACAATGTTGTTACGACAAAAAGAATTAGAGGACTTAAAGCTTAAATTAGTAGAGAAAAAAGATTCGTGGGCACGAGGTCAAATTGCTAGATTGAGTTTAGATTTGATAGACGGTGAACCTTGTCCAGTTTGTGGCGCGATTGATCATCCGGAACCTGCTCATGTAACACAACTATCCAAAGAAGAATTTGATGTCTTAGAACAGGAAATAGAAGTTCTCACAACAAAAGAAGAGCAGTTAGTTCAAGATATCAGTCATCTACAAGCACAAAAAGATGCGACACAAGATAAGGTAACTAGTTTAGTAGCCAAACAAACCAGTTTATCAGAGAAAATATCAACTAATATAGCAGAGATAGATAAGACACATTGGTTAGAAACAGTGACTAAACAAGTTAAAACAACCACTCAACAAGTGAGTGATTATACACAACAGCTAACAGAACTTGAAGTCAAACAAACAGAGTTGGAACAAGCTAAAGCTGAGTTAGGTCAGCTTGATAAAAAACGAAGTGAAAGTCAGGTTACTATCCAGCAAATCAAAGAAGAAAAACGATTGTGTCAACATAGTGATGATGAATTGAAAAAACGTATAGGAACAGATATCACTTCTTTTGAAGACGCGAAAAAAGAACAGAAAACAATCAAGCACCAAATTGATACTTGGTATGAAGAAAGCAAACAATGTGACAAATCATTATCTGAGATGATGACTGATAAAACGAAATTACAAACAAGGCTAGAGGAATTAGAACATAACAAACAAGTCCAACAAAATGAATTAACTGAACTTGGAAAAAGTAAAACAACCTTTTTATCCGACTATCAGTGGGATGAAGAGATGCTTCAAACTATCTTAGCCGATAAAGAAAATAAAACAAGGTATGAAGAAACCATCGCTCAATTTGAAAAAGAAATTTACTCATTAAAAGAAACGTTGTCGAGCTTGAAAGATAAAACCAAAGAAGCAGACAAACCAGATTTAACAAAATTAGAGGAACTATATCAAGTAGCAAACCAAAAGTATGAACAAGTGGTAGATGATAAACGTCAACAAGAAATTAAATTGGAGAATAACAATAAAACAATTCAAACGATTCAGACATTGATGACAGATATCAAGGAAGATATGCAAGTATTGTATGAGCTGAGTGTGTTATCAGATGTGTTAAATGGAGATAGTGACAATAAATTAAGCATTGAGCGATATGTGTTGCAAAGTTATCTGCGTAAAATTTTGGCCGTTGCAAACCACACATTGAAAAAACTCACAAGAGGTCGATATACCTTTGCGTTAAGAGATGCCAAACAATCCTCGAAGAAAAAAACAGGTTTAGAAATTGATATTTTTGATGACAACGTGGGACAACTAAGAGGAGTTAATACTCTGTCAGGTGGCGAGAGTTTTATTGCGTCTCTTACATTAGCATTGGCACTAGCTGAAGTGATTCAAAGTGAAGCAGGCGGTGTGAAAATTGATGCGATGTTTGTTGACGAAGGGTTTGGCTCGCTAGATGAGGAAGCACTTGAAACAGCGATTCGTGCGCTTGAAACAATGGGTGAGAGTAATCGATTGATTGGCATTATTTCTCATGTTAATGAATTAAAAGAAAGAATCCCACAACAATTAAAAATATCCGTGTCTAAAGACAATCGAAGTCATGCGACACCACAGCTAGAATTCACGTAAGGAGTGGTAAAATGAAGTGGTCCATACCGGAAAAAGTAATAGAAGAAGGACGGGAGTGTGCCAAAGAAGGCAGGGTTGTCTCTTGGTCTAAAAATCTAGAAAGACGTGTATGGTACGCTGAAGTCATCGGAAGTGACATGCTTTATGTTGAACTAGACGGAACAGCTAAAGAAGATGATGTATGCCAGTGTATGTATTGGGAACAACATGGTTATTGCAAGCACACAGTAGCAGTAGAACTTGCAATGCGTGAACAAGGGGTATCACGATTTATTCCTCGTACGGAATTAAAAGAAACAGATGTACCAAAAGTTATCTCGCCAGCTGTTGTTTTTACAAAAGGATTTGAACGACTGCAAGAAGCAGAACTTAGAAAGCTGATTAGACAAACAGATGATTTGTTTTTAACATATGGAATAGACATTGTCCCAACGTCTGAGTATCATGATGAACAATCCGTTTTAGGACTCCATTTAAGAATCGGAAGACGAGATACACCAAATAAAACGTATGTTGTAAAAAATATGGATGAATTTTTAGAAGCATACAAACAAGACAGGGAACTGCGGATTAGCACGATTAATTGGAAAGTCGGAGCAACTGCATTTAATTCAGAAGATAATGCATTGATTCGTAGTATGTTGGCTATGAAAGAACAACAAACATTAGTTGTTAATAGTCGCTTGCAAGCTAAATCGGTGATTGATCGTCGATATTTAATTTTAAATAGGCAAGTAGCCAGCCAATTATTCGATGAATTTAAACATGATAAATCATTTATGATTAAAGGGTTGGGGTCTCAAGTGAAACGAGCGGTCATTCATCAAGGGAAAATTCCTTTGACAGTAACGCTCTCACCAGTTGGATTGTCTGACTATGAGTTAACGATTATTGATCCATTCATCGTGTTTTTAGAGGAATACCAATGGCTTGTTGGAACAGATGGTTTTTACGAATTAACTGAGGAACAAGCATCAAGTTATCAAGTATTAAATCAAATGTTAAAAAGATTGGATAAGCCCACGATTTATTACACCAAAGATCAGGTGAGTTCACTCTTTTCGTATGTTTTACCTCAACTAGCATTGTTATGCGACTTTGAATTACCCGAATCATTAGATGATGAGGTATTACGATATCCATTAGATATTAAGTTGTACTTCCACAAAGAAGAGGACTCATTAGTAGTACGCGTTGATTTTTGTTACGGTGATTATGTCTTTTCAAATGATCCAAAATACAGCACGTCCATCGGTGAAGAAGGAGCCGTGTTACGTGATAAAGTACAAGAGGAACGGTTACTGACATTATTACGTCATTATGGGTATGGGACTTATGCACAAAAATATAGCAAAACTTTTCCAAATGATTTGGAACGTTTTTACTTCTTCACAAGAGAAATTCCAACGTTTGAAAAATATACGACCGTTCATCTTTCAGATGATATTAAAGTCTTGTATTTAACAGCAGATGAGCATCAACCAAAAGCTCGTATTATTGAAAATGGGTCATGGTTTGATATCCAATTTGATATTTCATCTGTTGATGAAACAGAAGTCAATGACGTATTAAGTAGTTTAATGCAGAACAAAGAGTACCATCAGCTACGTAATGGTCAGGTGTTGATGCTTGATGATGAGGCATATAAAGAAACCAATCAAATGCTACGCTTGTTGCGTGAAGATATTCGTCTAGATGGTAATCGTTTAGAAGTCCCAACTTATCGTAGTTTAGTATTGAGTGAAGCTATGACACAGTTATCGGATGTTGAGACGAGTGATTACTTTGAAACGATGGTTGACGAGTTGACCCATCCTGAAAAAGTTGAAGTTTCCTTACCGACGAAATTAAATGCCACGTTACGTGACTATCAGTTAACAGGCTTTAAGTGGTTTAAAACACTTAGTAAATATCACTTTGGCGGCATTTTGGCTGATGATATGGGGTTGGGTAAAACCATTCAGACTATTGCGTATTTACTTTCAGAAAAAGAAGATGGTGAGTTGACAAAACCAAGTGTCATCGTAGCTCCAGCTAGTTTGTTGTATAACTGGAAACTTGAATTAGAAAAATTTGCACCAAGCTTAAAATCTAAGTTGATTATCGGTGGGAAAGAAGAGAGAAACGCACAAATTGCGTCACTTGATGATGTTGATGTGGCGATTATTTCTTATTCAACGTTACGTCAAGATAGTACAGAATTTAGAAAAATTGATTGTCACAGTGTGATTTTAGATGAAGCACAAATGGTGAAAAATTCGGCAACAAAAACGTTCCAATCAATCTCTGGGTTAAAATCAGATCGCGTATTTGCGTTAAGTGGGACACCGATTGAAAATAGATTAGAAGAATTATGGTCATTATTTAAATTATTGATGCCGGGATTTTTCCCACCAAAACGTCGATTTAAGCAGCTTGAAACAACTGAAATCGCCACAATGATTAAGCCTTTTGTATTACGTCGAGTGAAAAAAGAAGTCTTGCAAGATTTACCAGATAAAGTGGAAACAGATCGATATTCTCAATTAACAGAGGAACAAAAAACCGTGTACGTGGCTTATTTAAAACAAATTCAAGAATCAATGTCACAATTAAACGAAAAAGATTTTAACAAACAACGTATGTCGATTTTAGCCGGCATTACTCGTTTGCGCCAAATTTGTTGTCATCCAGGATTATTCATTGATGATTACCAAGGTGGCTCTGGGAAGCTAGACCAAGCTCTTGATTTAATTGAACAAGCTAAGAGCAACGGAAGACGTGTGTTGCTGTTTTCTCAATTTACTGGAATGCTAAGCATTTTAGAAGATGAGTTAGCAAAAAGAGACGTCGGTACATTTTACTTGCGTGGTAGCACACCGGTTAAAGAGCGTCAAGAATTGGTTGAGAGATTTAATCGTGGCGAAAAAGATGTTTTCTTGATTTCACTTAAAGCCGGTGGAACAGGATTAAACCTTACAGGAGCAGACACGGTCATTTTATATGATTTATGGTGGAATCCAGCCGTTGAAGAACAAGCAACAGGTCGAGCTCATCGTATCGGTCAAACAAAAAAAGTAGAAGTATGGCGATTATTAGCGGAAGGCACCATTGAAGAGCGAATGAATCAACTTCAATTAGAAAAAAAAGCCCTGTTTCAAAAAGTCCTTCATTCAGAAGATGCACCAGAATTGTCATCAATGACAATGGATGATATTAAACATATTTTAGCCATTGGTGATGAGGATTAACATGAAAGGTCACTCTTTCATGTTTTTCTTTTTGTATGATATAGTTTATTTTTACAGTATTTATTTAGGAGGAGTTAGATGGTAAAACGATTCTTTTCGTATTATCGACCGTATAAAACATTGTTTATTATCGATTTTACATGTGCGATTATCGCAGCATTACTTGAATTATCATTTCCAGTGATTGTTAATCAAGTGATTGACAAAATTATGCCACTGAAAAATATCCGATTGATTTTATTAGTGAGTGCGGCATTATTTGGGTTTTATATAATTAATACGGTATTACAGTATGTCGTGGTTTATTTTGGACATAAGTTAGGGGTTAATATCGAAACGGATATGCGTAATGAGTTGTTTACGCATTTGCAAAAACAACCTTACGACTATTATGACAACCAGAAAACAGGAAAGTTGATGACACGTTTAACGAGTGATTTATTTGAAATTTCAGAGTTAGCGCATCATGGACCAGAAGATGTGTTCATCACGATTATGACGCTTGTAGGGTCATTTTTATTAATGTATCAAATCCATGCACAATTAGCGTTTGCAACAGCTGTGATGGTACCGTTTATCACAATTGCATTAGTTTTTTTCAATAAAAAAATGACAAAAGTTAATACGACGATTTATGAAAATCTAGGCGAGTTTAACGCAGGGATTGAAGCCAGTGTGAGTGGGATTCGAGTGACACAAGCTTTTGCCAATGAAGAACATGAAGTCACTCGTTTTGCTGGATTAAATGAATTGTATCGCAAATCAAAGTTAGCTTTTTATAAAACAATGGCAGTGAGTTCATCATATAATTATTTGATGATTCGTTTAATTAATTTATTTGCTTTATTATTTGGGTCTTACTACACGATACGTGGGGACATAACCAATGGGAATTTCGTTGGGTTTATCTTGTTATCAAATGTGTTTGCTAGACCAATTGAGAAAATCAATACTATGATTGAGAGTTATCCAAAAGGGTTTGCCGGATTCAAGCGATTTGTTGAAGAAATTGACAAAGAGCCTTCTATCCAAGATAGTGACACGGCAGTGGACTTAAAACCAGTGACAGGAAACATTGAATACAGAGATGTTTCATTTAGCTACAGTGATGGCACGCAAGTATTTGATAACTTATCTTTAGATATAAAATCAGGTGAAACAGTGGCTTTTGTTGGGCCAAGTGGAGCAGGAAAAACGACCTTATGCCATTTATTACCACGCTTTTATGATATTGATAGTGGTGATATTTTGATTGATGGGCAAAACATTCAAGACGTTACATTAAAATCATTGCGTGAACAAATTGGATTAGTCCAACAAGATGTCTTTTTATTTCCTGGAACACTTAAGGAAAATATTTTATATGGAAAATTAGATGCAACAGAAGAAGATGTGTTAGAGGCCGTGAAACTCGCTCATTTAGAACAAGTCATAGAGGGCTTACCTGATGGATTAAACACAGTAATTGGTGAACGTGGTGTGAGGCTATCAGGCGGACAGAAACAACGTGTGGCGATTGCTCGTATGTTTTTAAAGAATCCATCTATTTTAATTTTAGATGAAGCCACATCAGCCCTTGATACTGAAACAGAGCAAGTGATTCAAGAGTCACTAGGTTCACTGGCTAAAGGACGCACGACTCTAATCATCGCACACCGTTTAGCGACAATTAAAGATGCGACTCGCATTGTTGTCGTTGATACAACAGGTATCGTTGAAAGTGGCACACATGAAGAATTAATGCAAAAACAAGGAGCATATAAAAAATTATATGACGCACAATTTAGAAACTAAAAGCTAGGAGCAACTGCTCTTGGCTTTTTTCTTTTTTGTAGGAAACATGTGATAAAATAAAAGTAATCAAACTAAACAACTGGCCAGTGAGGTGATAATCATGGTTTATTTTCTTCAAATATCAACGCTATTAAATATATCGTTTTCTTACTTAGTGATTAATAAATCTATTTTAAAAAATAAAAAAATTATCCCACTGTTATTGTTTATAATAGGGATGATTATGGCAATAGGAATGACAGCTGTGACGTACCAGTTTTTTGATCGTTTACTTTTCTTTTTTTTACTATATCTGTTGACTGTCAAATCACAAAAAGATAATCACGTGTTTTTGTCAGCAATCATTGTTTTGGCGTCCTTTTTAATTCCCATAGTTTTATCAGATTTAACCATAAAAATCGTTCGCTTGTTTCGCTATTTTGGATGGAGTATGGATATAGGACTGATAATTTCAGAACTATTTTTGTACCTTCTTATCTATGTGGTAAGTGTACTAGTAAGAGATAAAGTTATTCCGTTCATTCAATCTAGAAAAAAAGAAAAAGTCACGGTTGGTTGTTTATTAATGCTTTATGTAGGATCAGAGTCATATGAAATATACAGATATTATGTTGGGACAGAGGTACCAGTTCTCGTCAGTATCATCATTATTATGGCGTTTGCTGTATTGATTTATACGTCTATGCAATCTATATCAAATAGTCAAGAACTTAGGCTAGAAGTCGAAAAGCAAGCATTAGAAATGAAGTACATGAACGAATACGCGAAAGAAACGACAAGACAGTACAATGAAATCAGAAAATTTAAACATGACTATGTTAATATTCTATCTTCATTGGATTACTTTATTCAGTTACAAGATATGGATAAACTATCTCACTACTATCAAGAGGTTATTAGACCAACACAGGAACGACTGGACACAAACTCTTTTAACTTTAAAGAACTTTCAAATATTAAGTCTGATGAATTAAAAAGTATTCTGGCAATCAAAATGTTGCTTGCAAAAGACCAAGGTGTATTAGTTCAAATGGAAGTGCCAGATGTCATACCAAATAATTTGCCAGTGGATTTTGTGGTACTCATAAGGATGATAGGCATACTATTTGATAATAGTATAGAGGAAGTCGTTCATATACCAGATGGAAAAATAGAAGTTGGTTTGTTTTCATTAGATGATGATTATTTATTTGTCATAAAAAATCCGATTAGGGATAACACTCTATCTCTGCATCAATTAGAAGTCGAAGGATTTTCAACTAAAGGTGACAACAGAGGACTTGGTTTATCAAATTTAAGAGAATTGAGTAAACGAGAAAAATACCTCATGTTAGAAACATCTATGACAGACAAACACTTTATCCAAAAAATAATCATCAACTCAGGAGGTAAATAGATGGTCCCCATATTTATTTGCGAAGATGACGCGATACAACGACACCGTTTAGAAGATATCATCAAAAAATATGTAATGATTGAAGACTATGACATGGAAATTGTTCTATCAACAGATAGTCCGAATGATTTATTACAGTATGTAGATGAGCATAGAGATGTACGCGGACTTTATTTTCTAGATATTGATTTAGGTCAAGAGATGAATGGTGTCGAGTTAGGTGCATCTATTCGAAAAAAGGATATATACAGCCGGATAGTGTTTATCACAACACACAGTGAGTTAATGACACTCACGTTTACTTATAAAGTAGAAGCAATGGATTTTATTGCAAAAGACGAACCAGAGTCTATTCAGAAAAAAGTTCAAGAATGCTTACAGCGAGTGAATGAGTATCATACGTCAGTTACGATAAACGAAGTGGATAGAATAAAACTAAAAATCAATAATCAAATTCGGGTATTTGATTTAAATGATGTAATGTTTTTTGAAACAACAGACAATTCACATAAACTGAAACTACATTTAGAGAATAGTTGGATTGAGCTGTACGGTAGTCTTAATGAGATAGAAAACTTGGCAGAGGATTTTGTACGTATTCACAAATCTTATGTAGTGAATAAACGAAATATCATGACAATCGATCAGAAAAATCGTGAGTTAACGATGAGTAATGGTGAGAAGTGTATGGTGTCGGCTAGAAAAGTAAAACTATTGAAATGATAGGAGATGGTTATCATTAAACGATGCGAATGGGCAAACAGCAATGATTTAGAAAAACAATACCATGACAATGAGTGGGGCACACCAAATTATGATGATGCTACATTATTTGAATCACTCATTTTAGAAAGTATGCAAGCAGGATTAAGTTGGTCAACAATGTTAAAGAAAAGAGACACGTTAAGAAAAGCCTATGATGGGTTTGACGTGGATAAAATTAGTCAGTATACGACAGATAAAGTGGAGTTATTGATGAATGATGAGGGTGTGATTCGTCACCGCTTAAAAATCCAAGCAACAATTAGTAACGCACAATCTTTTAAACTTATACAAAATGAATATGGAAGCTTTAGTGATTACATTTGGTCATTTGTTGATTTTAAGCCAATTAAAACCCATTGGGAAACAATTAAGTCAGTTCCTTCATCTACCGAACTCTCCGATAAAATCAGTAAAGACTTAAAATCGAGAGGATTCAAATTTTTAGGTACGACAACCGTTTATGCTTTCATGCAGTCAGTCGGGCTTGTTGATGATCATGTGGTTGATTGTTTTAGACGAACGGGTATCACTAATTAACGTTTAAGCAATGATAAGTGTCATTTAGGTCATTTTTATAAATAAAGGGTATTTTTATGATAATCTGTACTCATGATAGAACAACATAAGTAGGAGCTGAGACAGATGAAAAAAATGATTGATTTACCTGATGTTATCTTTATTTCCCTCTTATTTGGTGGATTATTTTTACTGACAGTAGGAAATGTTGAATTGGTCGTTGTGTTGGTTATTTTAGTGTTTATATTAATGGGTGTGTCTATTTTGTATTACGTTGATCAAAAAAGACGGCTGAATAAATAAAATAATGGAGGGATTGGCTTGAGTGATAGAGAGCAACAAAAGAAGTTTTCACAAAATGCTAATATCAAAAGTAGTGAGTTCAATCGTTTGAATACAAACCAAACAGAACATGCTAATTTTATTAGTAAAGGCCAGACGTTGCTAGTTCCTGACCTAGATAAAAAAACGGATACTGGTGGCTCACTTTATATCTTGATTTATGGTGTATTAGCAGTTATATTGTTTTTTGCTCAATGGTTTATTGGAAAAAACTTCTTAACTAAAGAAATCTATTCATCCGCAAAATTTTTAATCATAGTATTAATTGTTAGTGTGCTATTACCTGAAATAGTCATAAAGACAGTGGTATTTTTAAGAAAAAAACAATTACATAAAATATAACAAGCCTTTTATTACTTGGATATGGGCTTGTTTTTAATTTGAAGAAAAGGAGGAATACGATGAAACATAAAGAATTGGATGAACTATATAGAGAAAATACTAGTCGGTACACTAATATGTACAATATATTATTTAAATTAGATGTAATATTATTTCCATTTTTACTTGTAGGAGTGTTTTTGGGTAATGATTCAGTTCAGTTATATGTTAATTTATTAATAGCTATTTTAACGATATTACAATTTATTTTGTTTAGCTTGGACACTTGTTTTCGTATCAAAAAAGGAAAACAACGAGAAAAAAGAACATAAAAAACCTTGAATGGCTAAACCATTCAAGGAAGGAGTTGTTTTTATTTACTTTGGAGGAGTAAATAAAATGAAAAAGTTTGTTAGGGTTGTTTCGTTGGTACACTTATATAATATCTAGAATTTGTGAATTTTTTGTTAACAAATCGTGTAATAAATATATTTTTTGACTCTAAATCAACAGATTTTTACATAAAAAATAGACCTAACAGGATTTTGTGTTCTTGTCATACCCATCACATTGGAGTGCCTTTTGTTTCTCCAATAAATCTTAAACACCTGTTAGGTCTTATTCTGTTAATAAGGAAGATTTCAAATTCCCACGCCTTTCTATATTGTTTAAACTTCTAATTCACTTACATGTGTTTCTTTTTACATGTCAATCAGTTACAAATCTTTTAAACATTACCTTTCTTATAAAGCTGATAAAATCTAAATATCTTGTTAACTAATTGTGGGAATTGTAGTTCCTTATGAGTTCATATTAACTCATTTCTAAATAAAATGCAAGCGATTACATTTTTGAAATACGTATTTGCTTCAGTTATATTTTAAAGAAAGCAACAGAAAAACAGAAGCCGTTTTTAGCTTCTGTTTTCTTCACAGATATTTTTGTTCGATAAATAATTGTTAGGAAGGCTTAGTTAAATTGACGACACCCAACTAGGGTGGGATGAGGGTCAAAATCTTCAGATAGTACTGGTACGTTTGTTACTATTTCTGTGGCATTGTGTCCTACAATATGTGCAACAACAATGGCAATGGCAATAACTATCATCATAATCATCCACCTCCTAAAATTAAAAATAGCCCTAACCAAATAAAGAGGTTAGGACTTAAAAGAACGAACATATTTTAAGTAATATGTTGAGCTTTAGCACTATGCAACGTAAAGAAAAATCTTAGCTATCTTATGAAAAGCCTTAACGACAATTCCTGTTCTACCCATTGGTGTCTCTCGACGTTTTTGGGCAATAGCCTGTGTTTGCATAGGAGCCTCACCTAACAAAATTCATTTATCGTGTTTTATTTTAACAGAATATAACGAATTGTCAATCATTAACTTGTTTTGTGAGTAGAAAAATAGTGATAGGGATGGTGATGGCAATACTAATGCCACTAAAAATAATCGCCACCCACTCTGTCACAATTAATTTACTATTCACTAGCTGTGTTAGACTATACTTTAAATCAAATACCCAAATCAATAAGGCAAACTGGCTACCAATCGCTGCAAAAATTAATGTGTTAATAGTTGGTCCTAAGACATCTTTTCCAACAGTTAGACCAGATTTTTTCCATTCTGATAATGACAAATCAGGTAGTTGCTCTTTGATTTCTATCATAGAAGATGTAATAGAAATGGCGATATCATTAATCGCTCCGACGACGGTCATCAATAATACAGCGACACTTAAATCAATGAAAGATACTCCAATATGTAAGGAATACATATCCATCTCCATTAGGCCTTCAAGGGGAATTCCTTGAAGATGTAACGTTGAGGTAACAAAAAGTATCGGTAAGACCATCAAAAAGATGACAAAGGTACTGCTAATAAAAGCAGATTTAGTTGAGTCATTGTACCCATTGATATTAAATAAATTATTTGCACTAATTAAGATCGATGTTAAAATCGTTAAAACAATTGGTGAAAATCCTAGATTAATACACAAAATCATGACAAATAACATGGCTAAATTAATAGCTAGTGTGATAAGAGTAAGGACACCTTTACGTTGTTGAAAATACCATAATAAAAAAATCAAAACCATAAATAATACTAAGTTAACGCTCATGCTGATTCCCCCTTGTTAGAAAGATACTGGCGATGTAACTGGTGATGGGAATAGTCAAGATGATCCCAATGCTGCCAATTAACGCACGTGTCATTTCAAGAGAGAGAGAAATAGGAAACGTATAGTTAAACGACATATCGTTTCTTAAAAAAATCAAAATTAAAGGAATCGATCCACTTAAATAAGAAAAAAACATGATATTAATCATTGGCCCAATGACCTCAGAACCAACTTGAATCCCTGATTGATACAATGATTGAGGTGTTAATTGTTTATGCCTTTGAGCGATTTCGTTCATGGCAGTGCTTAATGTAATCGAAATATCCATGGAAGCACCCATTGTTCCAATTAATAAACTTGAGATAAATAAGACATGTTGCGGTCTAGTTATTAGCTCCATCTCCTCATATCGTAGTCCTTTATGCTTTAGTAAAGTAATGATACTGACACCAAGAACAAAGGTGATAAGGGTGCTACATAAAGTGGTGAGTATCGAAATTTTTGTTTTTTGGTTCCAGCCATTTGAGACAATTAGTGTACTAGTGACAATAATCGGGAAAAATAATAAAGAAAGCCAAATGAGTGATTGACTTGATACATGTTCATACAGAATCAAAAGTAAATAAAATAGTCCCGTATTGATAAGTAACCCAATCAATGATGCTACGCCACTTTTTCGCCCAATCACAATCAGTAGTAAAACAAATCCCAACATCAATATTGCTAATCCAGTATCACGTTTACTGTCAATGATCGTTGCTTGTGAAAAATCGTTATCTTTAATAGACAAAAAGACTAAATCACCTATTTTATACTCTTGATCTTTGATTCGTGATTGGCTAAATTTATTTAAAATAGTTAGCTCTTTTCCTTTATTTTCTGTAGATAAAAGAGTGAGATGGATTTGTTGGGTAGAGATAATATCTTTGTTTTGATGCTCATCTACGGTGTCGGTTTTTTCTACTTTTTTAACCATAGTTATTTTACCAAGTGGTTCCTGGTAGTGGTCGTATTGAAATGTTTGGAAAATCCACCAAGCATTTAATAATAACATGACCACAGAAAGAACTTTCCAACTATATTTTTTTAACAAGAGAGACCTCCTCATAATTTAGGATTGATAACAGTATAGTTATATTATCCTGATTTTTTATGAGAAGGCCAATGATATCTATTCAAGATTAGTATTTTAATCGTTTTTTAATAAAGGCTATTAAAGCAGTTATCAGAGAAATAATAATAGTGTATTTGAAAAAATTTACCCAAAAAACAAGATTAGGAGCAAAAATAATCCACACCATCCAAAGCACAAAAATAATAGCTAATTGTTGTTTTAAATTTAGTTTTCTGATTAGTAACCATCTCAAAAAGTCATCATCATAAGACTTGGTATCTCTGTATTGTTTATACAATTTCATATATCGTTCCTCCTACATAAAAACTTGAAATTATTTTAAAAAAAGATAGTTAAATAAACTTTACTATGTTATTATTTATAATATAGTAAAGAGAATTATATCAAAAGAACAAATAGATTAAAAAGACCTAAAAATAAAAAATTTAAAAAACTATTGACAGTTTTACAAGATAAGTCTATATTTACTTTAATAATATTTTAATCAAATTCCAATTAAAGGGGATCATTATCATGAGAGAGAGCAAGAATAATTTAGTCATTATTTTATTACAGGTTAGGAACTAGGACACGTTGGGTGAAAAAACATCTACAGGTCGAGTTCCTATTTGTTGTAAGATAATGGGATTCTTGCCTTAAAGCATTCCATTAAGTGTCATACTTAAATGGGGTGCTTTTTCTTTTATTCTTAGAGGAGGAAATTATAATGAGAAGTGACAAAATCAAAAAAGGTGTCGATGCTGCACCAGCAAGAAGTTTGTTGTATGCAACAGGACAAGTAAAAAATGCCAAAGACATGAACAAACCATTTATTGCTATTTGTAATTCATACATTGATATTGTACCAGGACATGTACATTTAAGAGAATTAGCAGATATCGCAAAAGAAGCGATTCGTGAAGCAGGAGGCATTCCGTTTGAGTTCAATACAATCGGGGTTGATGACGGGATTGCGATGGGACATATTGGTATGCGTTACTCTCTACCAAGTCGTGAAATCATTGCGGATGCAGCTGAAACGGTGATTAATGCCCACTGGTTTGATGGAGTATTCTATATTCCAAACTGTGACAAAATCACACCAGGAATGTTAATGGCGGCTGTGAGAACAAATGTACCAAGTATCTTTTGTTCAGGTGGTCCAATGAAAGCAGGGATTGATCCAACAGGTAAGGCTGCAACCTTATCATCCATGTTTGAAGCAGTTGGGGCATTTAAAGAAGGTGGCATGACAAAAGAAGAGTTCTTATTCATGGAACAAAATGCTTGTCCAACATGTGGCTCTTGTGCAGGGATGTTTACAGCAAACTCAATGAATTGTTTAATGGAAGTTTTAGGAATGGCTGTACCTTATAATGGAACAGCATTGGCAGTCTCTGATGAGCGTCGTGAGTTAATAAAACAATCAGCTGTTCATTTAATGAGCCTTGTAGAAAAACAAATAAAGCCACGAGATATTATCACAAAAGAAGCAATTGATGATGCATTTGCCTTAGATATGGCAATGGGCGGCTCAACTAATACAGTGTTACATACATTAGCTATTGCCAATGAAGCAGAAATTGATTATGACTTATCTGATGTGAATGAGATTGCGAAACGTGTGCCTTATTTATCAAAAATTGCGCCATCATCTTCTTATTCAATGCATGATGTACATGAAGCAGGTGGCGTGCCAGCTATCATGAATGAATTAACTAGTATCGAAGGAGCCATTCATCCAGATCGTATCACAGTTACTGGAAAAACAATTAGAGAAAACGTTCAAAATGCTTTGATTAACAATGAAGAAGTGATTCGACCAAAAGAGAATGCATACAGTCCTGTTGGTGGCTTATCAATTCTTTATGGAAATATCGCACCAGAAGGTTGTGTCATTAAAGTTGGAGGGGTTGACCCATCAATTTCAGTATTTAAAGGAAAAGCGATTTGCTTTGACTCACATGATGAAGCAGTTGCAGCGATTGATAATCATACAGTACAAAAAGGACATGTTGTGGTGATTCGTTATGAAGGACCAAAAGGTGGCCCAGGAATGCCAGAGATGCTTGCACCAACATCAAGTATTGTTGGACGCGGATTAGGAAAAGATGTTGCTTTAATTACTGATGGACGTTTTTCTGGTGCGACACGTGGAATTGCAGTAGGACATATTTCACCAGAAGCAGCTGAAGGTGGACCAATTGGATTGGTTGAAGATGGCGATGAAATTGAAATTGATTTAGTGAATCGTACAATTAATTTAGCTGTATCTTATGATGAATTAGATGAGAGAAAAGCGAAGAAAAAACCATTTAAAGCAAAAGTAACAAAAGGCTATCTAGCTCGATATACAGCTTTAGTAACCTCAGCACATACAGGGGCTATTATGAGAATACCAGATAATTTGATGGGCGAGTAAGGGGGCGCGAGTCGTATGAATAAAAAAGGAACAGAATTATTTATTGATTCCTTATTGGATGAAGATGTTGAGATGATATTTGGTTATCCAGGTGGAGCGGTTTTACCACTTTATGATAGCTTGTATGATAAAAAAATCCCGCATATTTTGACGCGACATGAACAAGGAGCGGTACATGCAGCAGAAGGATATGCCAAAGCCAGTGGCAAACCAGGAGTCGTTTTAGTAACAAGCGGCCCTGGAGCTACTAATGTGATTACGGGAATAGCCGACGCGATGAGTGATTCGGTACCATTAATTGTCTTTACAGGTCAAGTAGCCAGTAGTGGTATCGGGAAAGACGCTTTTCAAGAAGCTGATATTTTAGGTTTAACTATTCCTATCACAAAATACAACTATCAAGTAAGAAAAGTAGAAGACTTACCTAAAGTGATTAAAGAAGCATTTCACATTGCGACAACAGGAAGAAAAGGACCAGTGGTGATCGATTTACCAAAAGATATCACGTTAGATGAAACACCGGTCAAAAAAATAGCCGAGGTGCATATACCAAGCTACCAGCCAAATTATATGCCACATCCTAATCAAATAAAGAAAGTCGTGACTGCGATAAATCAAGCAAGTAAACCAGTTTTCTTAATTGGTGCTGGCATTCATCACAGTGATGGGACGACCGAATTTAGAGAATTATTAGAAAATTCAAAAATCCCAGTTGTATCGACTCTTCTTGGCTTAGGAATTGTGCCAACAGATAATGATTTATTTTTAGGTATGGGTGGTATGCATGGTTCCTATGCAGCTAATCAAGCATTGATGGAAGCAGATTTGTTAATCAATATCGGATCGCGCTTTGATGATCGATTAGCTAGTTGCCCAGAAAGTTTAGCAAAAGACAAAACCATTATTCATGTGGATATTGATCCAGCTGAAATTGGGAAAATTATTCCAACAGATATCCCGATTGTAGGGGATGCTAAAGAAGTCATTCGATTATTAAATAAAGAAACATTTAATACAGAAAACTATGCTGATTGGCGTGACACAGTTAAAAATTATCAAACAGAAGCACCATTTACTTATGAAGAAACTGTGGAAGAAATCAAGCCACAACGAGCGATTGAACTTATTGGGAAAATTACCAATGGTGAAGCAATCGTCGCCACAGATGTTGGTCAACATCAAATGTGGGCAGCCCAATTCTATCCATTTAAACATCAAAATCAACTGATTACTAGTGGTGGTTTAGGCACGATGGGATACGGTATTCCTGCTGGTGTTGGCGCACAATTAGCCAAACCAGATAAACAAGTGGTGATTATTGTTGGTGATGGTGGATTCCAGATGACCAACCAAGAGTTAGCCATTTTAGAACAGTATCATCTTGCACCGAAAGTTATTTTGATAAACAACCATTCACTTGGTATGGTTCGTCAGTGGCAGGAGAGTTTCTTTAACGAAAGACGTTCTGAATCGGTGTTTGATAATCAACCAGATTTTCAAAAAATGGCAGAAGCGTATCATTTAAAATCTGTCAGACTAGATAATGCTGAAACATTGGAAGAAGAGTTGATTCAGGCGTTTAAAGAAAAAGAACCAATGGTAATTGAAATTAATTGCTCACCAACAGAGCACGTGTTGCCAATGGTACCACCAGGAAAACCTAATAATGAAATGATTGGGGTGGTGAAAAGATGAGACGAATAATTTCAGCGAAAGTTAGAAACACATCAGGTGTATTAAATCGTATTTCAGGAGTACTCACCAGACGTCAGTTTAATATTGAAAGTATTTCTGTAGGTGTCACGGAAAACCTTGACGTGTCAAGAATTACCATAGTTGTAAGTGTTGACTCAGATTTTCAAATGGAGCAATTGATTAAACAACTAAATAAACAAATTGATGTCATAAAAGTCATCGATATGAGTGCTGACTCTCATTTAGAGAGAGAACTAGCACTGATAAAAGTTGCAACAACTAGTACCAATCGACAAGAAATTATGTCGATGATTGAGCCATTCAGAGCAAGTATTATTGATGTGAGTGGTCAATCTATTATCATTCAAATAGCTGGAAGCAGCGAAAAAATTGATGCATTAGTGGATGTATTAAAAGTATATGGGATCCAAGAGCTTGCAAGAACCGGAATTACAGGGTTACTTAGAAGTTCTATAAAATAAAAAATAATAAAATTTATCGGAGGGAATTAATTATGGCAAAAGTATATTATGAAGATTCAGTTCAAGGAGATCAGTTAGAAGGAAAAAAAATCGCAATCATCGGTTATGGTTCACAAGGTCATGCCCACTCACAAAACTTACGTGACACAGGTCATGATGTGATTATTGGTATCCGTGAAGGGAAATCAGCAGATGCTGCAAGAGAAGCTGGCTTTGATGTATTCCCAGTAAGTGAAGCAGTAAAAAAAGCTGATGTTATTATGATTTTAGCACCAGACGAAATCCAAGGAGATTTATACAAAAATGAAATTGCTCCTTACTTAGAAGCAGGAAATGCCTTAGCGTTTGGGCATGGATTCAATATTCACTTTGATGTAATCCAACCACCAGCTGATGTGGATGTGTTCTTGGTTGCACCAAAAGGACCAGGACATTTAGTTCGTCGTACATTTGAAGAAGGTTTTGCTGTGCCATCATTATTTGCGGTACAACAAGATGCAACAGGAAACGCTCGTGACATCGCTCTAGCTTACACTAAAGGAATTGGTGCGACACGTGTTGGGGTTTTAGAAACAACATTTAAAGAAGAAACAGAAACGGATTTATTTGGTGAACAAGCTGTATTATGTGGTGGAACAACTGCATTAGTTCAAGCAGGATTCGAAACATTAGTAGAAGCTGGATACCAACCAGAAATTGCTTACTTTGAAGTATTACATGAATTAAAATTAATCGTTGATTTAATGTATGAAGGTGGTATGGAAAAAATGCGTGATTCAATTTCTAATACTGCTGAATATGGAGATTATGTTTCTGGACCACGTGTTGTAACAGCTGAAACAAAAGCACGCATGAAAGATGTATTAACTGATATTCAAGATGGAACTTTTGCTAAAGGATTTATCGAAGATAACGAAAATGGATTTGAAAAATTCTATGGATTAAGAAAAGAACAACAAGGACACCAAATCGAAGCAGTTGGTAAAGAATTGCGAGACATGATGCCATTTGTTAATAACAAATAGGAGGCGTTTCTATGGGGACGTTGGTGACAAGTGAACAAGTTGAAAAAGCCAATCATATATTGGAGCCAGTGGTAACTAAAACACTGCTCCAATACGATGATTACTTATCAAAAAAATACGATGCTGATGTATATTTAAAACGTGAAGACTTACAAATCGTTCGGTCGTTTAAATTACGTGGAGCATATTATGCTATTAGTCAATTATCAAAAGAAAAGTTGGCTAAAGGGGTGGTGTGTGCCAGTGCTGGAAATCATGCACAAGGAGTTGCCTATACCTGTTTTAAAATGGGAGTTCCTGCTACGATTTTTATGCCAGTGACGACACCAAAACAAAAAGTTAACCAAGTAGAAGCATTTGGTGGAGATCAAGTGACAATCAAACTTGCTGGAGATACGTTTGATCAATCGAAAGATATGGCCATTCATTATGGTGAAGAACATGGATTAACGTTTATCAACCCATTTGACGATGAAAACATTATTGCAGGACAGGGAACTGTTGCGCTTGAAATTGTTGACCAATTAAAGAAAAAAGAAGCGTCACCTGCTGATTACGTCTTTACCCCTATTGGTGGTGGAGGATTAATCAGTGGTGTTAGTGCCTATTTCAAAGATAAAAGTCCAACAACAAAAATTATTGGAGTCGAGCCGGTTGGAGCAGCCTCTATGTCATTGTCATTAAAGGAGAAAAAAGTGACACCCTTATCTCATCTAGATAAGTTTGTTGATGGGGCAGCTGTGCAAGAAGTAGGAGCGATGACTTTTTTACACAGTCAACAATTGGTAGATGACGTGTGTGAAGTACCTATTGGAAAAGTATGTAGCACGATTTTAGAGCTTTATACGAAACAAGCCATCGTTGTTGAGCCAGCAGGAGCCTTATCAGTAACGGCATTAGATGATTATAAAGAAGATATCAAAGGTAAAACCGTTGTGTGTATTATCAGTGGTGGAAATAATGATATTCAGCGTATGCCTGAAATTGAAGAACGTTCACTGATTTATGAAGGATTAAAACATTACTTTGTGGTTAATTTCCCTCAAAGAGCAGGGGCGTTAAAAGAGTTTGTATCAGACGTTTTAGGTCCACACGATGATATCACTAAATTTGAGTACACAAAAAAATTAATCGAGGAAGTGGCCCAGTTGTGATTGGTATTTTACTCCAAGATCATGGTGACTACGCTTCGTTAATTGAGCGTCTTACAATTTTTGATCCAAATTACATTAATCTACAAGAAAATGAATCATTGTATACATTACTAGTCTAAAGGAGAGAGTGTTATGACAAAGTCAACGACAAGCATTTACCGATTATTATTAATGCAGGGCCCAGTGTAGATAGTACACTCTGGGTCCTATTCGACTTTGTCTGACATGGGATTCTTGACTGAAAGACTTCTCATGTTTCGACGTGAGGAGTCTTTTTAATTTGTTAAAGGGGAGATAATGATGAAAACTATTCAATTTTTTGATACATCACTAAGAGATGGTGAACAAACACCAGGTGTTAATTTTAATACAGCTGAAAAAGTAAGAATTGCTAAACAATTAGAAAGTTATGGGATTGATGCATTAGAAGCAGGATTTCCAATCACATCACCAGGAGATTTCGAAGCTGTTTCAGAAATTGCCAAAGCTGTGGATACGATGACTGTTGTTGGATTAGCTCGTTGTCGTAAAAAAGACATTGATGCTGCATATGAGGCATTAAAACACGCGAATCATCCACAAATCCATGTTTTTTTAGCAACAAGTGAGATTCATATGAAATACAAACTCCATATGAGTGAAGAAGAAGTACTAGCTTCGATTAAAGAGCACGTCACGTACGCTAAATCACTGTTTGAAAAAGTACAATTTTCTCCAGAAGATGCCACTCGTACTGAAAAAGAGTTTTTAGTTAAAGCCATTCAAACAGCAGTTGATGCGGGTGCAACAATTATTAATGTTCCAGATACGGTCGGCTATTCAAACCCAACAGAGTATGGTGAATTATTTCAATACATTACGTCAAATTGTCAGAATATTGATAACGTGATTTTTTCTTGTCATTGTCACAATGATTTGGGGATGGCAACAGCAAATGCTTTAGCAGCTATTGAAAATGGTGCAGGACGAGTTGAGGGAACAATCAATGGGATTGGTGAACGAGCAGGAAATACAGCGATTGAAGAAGTTGCACTAGCTCTTCATATTAGACAAGATTTTTATCAAGCAAAAACAAATATCATTTTAGAAAAAACGAAAATGACGAGTGATTTGATTAGCCGATTGTCCGGTATCCCAATTCATAAAACCAAACCGATTATTGGTGGTAATGCATTTGCTCATGAATCAGGTATTCATCAAGATGGGGTATTGAAACATCCTGATACATATGAAATAATGACACCACAGTTAATTGGACTAAAAACAAATCATTTACCACTTGGAAAATTATCGGGTAGTCATGCCTTTGGTCAGAAATTAATCGAGTTAGGCTATACGAACTTAACTCCAGAGGAACAACAAATTTTATTTGATGAGTTTAAAGTATTGGCAGATAAAAAGAAAAATATTTTGGACAGAGATATTCATGCATTAGTTGCTGGTAATGCTATTTCGACAAGTCAAAGTTTAGAATTAAAGAATTTACAATTGCAATTTACTTCAAATGGTCAACAAGCTGCTGTGATTGAAATTGAAACATCAGATAAAGAAAAATTATCAGATTCAGCAACAGGACTTGGAAGTATCCAAGCAATTTATAATACGATTAATCGAATCATGGATAAAGATGTTCAATTAGATGCGTTTAGAATAGAGTCGCTAACAAGTGGAGAAGATGCGCAAGCAGAAGTTCATGTAGAAGTATCTAATCCTGAAACACAGGAATCTGTTCATGGAGTGGGCATCGATTTTGATATTTTAACAGCTTCAGCTAAAGCATATATCAATGCATTTAGTAAACTAAGAGAAGGTGAGAAACATGACTAAAATTACAGTATTAAAAGGTGATGGTATTGGTCCGGAAATTATGGATGCGGGACTAGATATTTTATCAGTGTTTAAAGAAAATGGCTTGTTTAATTATGAAGTATCTGAGGAATTAGTAGGTGGTGCTGCGATTGATGCAGTTGGGAAACCACTTCCTGAAAAAACAGTTGAAAGTTGTCAATCATCAGATGCGATTTTACTAGGAGCTATTGGTGGACCAAAGTGGGACCATTGTAAGGAACGACCAGAAGCCGGACTTTTAGCACTTAGAAAACAATTATCGTTGTATGCTAATATTCGTCCAATTCAAGTTTCAGAAGAACTTGTTCATTTATCACCTATTAAAGAAGATATAATTACAGGTACGGATTTTGTGATTGTTCGTGAGTTGACTGGAGGTATTTATTTTGGTGAACCACGCGAATTAAATGAAGAGGATGCGTTAGATACATGCATTTATACAAAAGAAGAGATTGAGCGTATCATGCGTGCAGCATTTGAATTAGCTCAAACAAGACGAAAAAAAGTCACATCGGTTGATAAATCAAATGTACTAGCAACAAGCAAATTGTGGCGTCAGGTGGCAATTGAGGTGAGTAAAGATTATCCAAATGTGACACTAGAACATCAATTAGTGGATTCTTGTGCGATGGTGATGATTACGAAACCAAAAGAATTTGATGTTATCGTGACTGAAAATATGTTTGGCGATATTTTAAGTGATGAAGCTTCAGTGTTAACTGGAAGTTTAGGAGTATTAGCTAGTTCTAGTTTATCTAAAACAGGTATTCATTTATTTGAGCCAATTCATGGTTCAGCGCCAGATATCGCTGGTCAAAATATGGCAAATCCATTATCGATGATTTATTCAGTGTCGATGATGTTACGAGATAGTTTTAAACAATATAAATTGGCTGACATGGTGGATGAAGCAGTTAGACAAGTGATGAAAAAAGGTATTATGACAAAAGATTTAGGTGGAAGTTATTCAACAACTGATGTCACTCAACACATTCGTCAGGAATTGATAGAAATTATAGGAGGTTAAACATATGAAAACAACACTATTTGATAAAGTATGGAACAAGCATGTCGTTGCAGGAAACGCTGGTGAACCTCAATTGTTATACATTGACCTTCACTTGATTCATGAAGTGACGTCACCTCAAGCATTTGAAGGATTAAGACTTGCTAATCGTCCACTTAGACGTCCGGATTTAACGTTTGGAACAATGGATCATAATGTTCCCACAAAAGACATTTACAATATTTCTGATTTAGTTGCAAAAAAACAAATTGAAGCACTTGAAAAAAATTGTGCTGAGTTTAATGTGTCATTATTTGGTAATGGACATGATAAACAAGGTATCGTTCACATGATTGGACCAGAAACTGGCGTGACACAACCTGGTAAAACCATTGTTTGTGGTGACTCTCATACAGCGACTCATGGAGCATTTGGTGCGATTGCATTTGGTATTGGGACCAGTGAGGTAGAACATGTATTTGCAACACAAACATTATGGCAAACAAAACCTAAAAATATGGGTGTTAAAATTACTGGTGATTTGCAAAAAGGTGTTTATGCCAAAGATATTATTTTGTATTTGATTTCAAAATACGGAGTAGACTTTGGTACTGGATACGCAGTGGAATATTATGGTTCAACGATTGAAGGATTAACAATGGAAGAACGTATGAGTATTTGTAACATGTCCATTGAAGGTGGTGCGAAAATGGGGATGGTCGCGCCTGATGATACAACATTTGATTATGTAAAGGGTCGTGAGTTTGCACCAAAAAATTGGGATCAAGCTATTGAAGAATGGCGGACATTAAAAACAGATGATGAGTCATGTTTTGACAGAATTATTGAAATTGATGCTAAAGACATTGCTCCTCAAGTAAGCTGGGGAACGAATCCAGGTATGTGTGTATCTGTTGATGAAGCTTTCCCAGAAATTAAAGATGAAAATGACACAAGAGCCTACGATTACATGGACCTAAAACCAGGTGGGTATGCTAAAGATATTGAGTTGGGTTATGTATTTATCGGCTCATGCACAAATGGTCGCTTATCTGATTTGGAGGAAGCAGCAAAAATTGTCAAAGGCAAAAAAATTCATGATGGGATTACTGGGATTGTCGTTCCAGGATCACGTCCAGTGAAAAAAGCAGCTGAAAAAATTGGTTTAGATAAAATATTTGAAGAAGCTGGATTTGAGTGGCGTGAACCGGGATGTTCTATGTGTTTGGGAATGAATCCTGACCAAGTCCCAACCGGTGTTCATTGTGCTTCAACATCTAACAGAAATTTTGAAGGACGACAAGGGAAAGGTGCGAGAACACATCTTTGCAGTCCAGCAATGGCGGCTACAGCTGCAATAAATGGTCATTTTGTTGATATTAGAGAGGAGATGGCATAATGGAAGCAATCAATCATTATGAGGGATATGTTGTGCCGATATTAAATGATAATATTGATACAGACCAAATTATTCCGAAAAACTTTTTAAAACGAATCGAAAAAACAGGGTTTGGTCAGTTTTTATTTGATGAATGGCGTTATTTAGATAACCGTGATGAAAACCCTGACTTTATTCTAAATAATGAAGAATATAAAAATGCAACGATTTTACTAACAGGTGATAACTTTGGGTGTGGATCATCTCGTGAACACGCGGTATGGGCATTAGATGATTACGGATTTCGTGTGATTATTGCGGGTGGATATAGTGATATTTTCTACATGAATTCTATTAACAATGGATTACTACCAATTATCTTACCAAAAGAAGAACGAGAAAAAATTGCAAAAGTAAAAGCAACTGATACAATTAAAATTGAGTTGGACAATCAATTAATCAAAGTAGGAGATGAATCGATTCACTTTGATATTGATAAAAAATGGCGTGATAAATTAATTAGCGGTTTAGATGAAATTGATGAAACAATGGCTTATAAAGACCAAATTTTGGCTTATGAAAAAGTACAGGGCATTTAATGATTAGCGGGTAAGTGGAGACATTTACTCGCTTTTTGGTGTGTAAAGGAGAAAAGAGATGGATGTACAACTTAAACAAGTGACAGAAAAGGATGAAAAGATCATAACAGAGATATTGATTAGGTCTTTTGATTCAGACACAAAATATTATTTTGGTGAAAACGCAGTAGGTGGCCCACCAGGATATGATGATGGATTATTAGCAAGAAAAATCATTAAAGCAGAGAATTTAAGTAGTTTTATGATTTGTCAGGACGATAAAAAAATAGGGTGTATCAGTATAGATTTCTATAGAAGGGAAGTGGCCTATTTTTGTATCGTGCCAGAGTATCATCAACAAGGAATCGGTACATGTGTGTGGAAAATAATTGAGCAGATGTATGGATCAAATGAGTGGGTGGTTGAGACGCCTGACTATTCTTTGAAAAATCACGCTTTTTATGAGAAATTAGGATTTTTAAAGATAGGTGAGACAGTTTATTCAGAAACAGCTAAATCATATGTTTTTGAAAAAATAGATAGAGCCAAACTGACGCGTGAAAAGGTAAAAAAGTTAGTTAAAGAACAACCTGATTTTATGAGGTTACTTAAAATAATTGATGATTTATCATTACAAGATGCTTGGATAGTCGCAGGTACAGTAAGAAATTATCTCTGGAATGTTTTATCAAAGTCAAATATTTTAGATATTACGACGGATATTGATGTGGCTTTCTATGATAAAGATATTCCGTATGAAAAAAATCAAGAGATACAGGATGAATTAATGAAGAAACACCCAGACTTTAACTGGGAAGTGAAGAATCAAGTTTATATGCACATTCATAATCCAAATACATCAGTTTATAAGAGTAGTAGAGATGCAGTGTATCATTATCCAGAAAAATGTACATCTATTGCACTTCGAATTAACAAAGGAGAGATTGACGTATTTTGCCCATATGGATTAGAGGACATAGAGCATTTTGTTGTTTCTCCAACTCCATATATTATGAATGATAGGGAAAGAATTAAGTTATATAATGAACGACAAAAAATGAAAAAGTGGGATGAGAAATACCCAAGATTGAGTATTCTTTTGGCAAAGGGGGAGAAATAATGAAACAGTATCAAAAAAGAGTATATGAAAATAAAGTAAAGCATGGTTTTAACGTTACAAATGTTGAAACAGAGTTTTTATTACTTTATGGCGAAGTTTCTGAAGCGTTCAATGCATTTAAAAAAAATGAAAACATAGGTGAAGAGCTAGCTGATGTTGCAATTTATTTATTTGGTATATCAGAGATTTTAGGAGTAGATTTAGAAACAGAAATGCTCAAAAAAATGAAGATAAATGAGAATAGAGTATATAAATCAAATGGTACTAAATATCTAATAAAGGAGTCAAAAGAGTTAGATGGTTAATATTTATTCAGAATCAAATCAGGTTAAGAAAAAATTGGTTATAAAAAATATTTTAAACGATCTACCTGAATGGTTTGGAATGCCTGAAGCAATACAAGAATACGTTGATTTTGGTATGGAATATCCGTTATATGTCGCATCAAAAAATAGCGAGGTAGTCGGGTTTATCAGTTTAAAAGAAACGAGTTTGAAAACAGTAGAAATTTATTGTATGGGAATAAAAAAAGAATACCATCATCAGGGGATAGGTCGAATGTTGATGGAGAAAATAAAAGAGGTTTGTTGTGAGAAATATGACTATTTACAAGTGAAGACTGTTGCAAAAGGACACTATCCTCAGTATGATGCGACTAGTAACTTTTATGAATCAGTGGGATTTTGCGAATTAGAAGTTTTCCCCACTCTCTGGGACGAATGGAATCCGTGTTTAGTACTGATTCAAAAAATCTGACAGTTGTTATGTAATCTGAAAAATCTATGTTTTTTAATTTATTTAAAGTATAATATTAAGAAAGTATATATTTATAACGTTAGATTTATGAAAGGAGTGGGTGATGAAAAAGTTTTGGAATGTTTTTTGGATTATTATTTATGCATTGAGCTTACCATTACAAGTACAAGGTTTACTAAGAGAAGATAATATTTGGTTGAAGTTTGTGGTGTTGTTACTCACTTCGACGATTACAGCTGTTGCGTTAATACAATCAATGAAAAACATTAGGGATGAGTGATCATTTTTAATGTTTTTTGTGTTCACTTGTTTGATAAAATAAATCAAAAATCATAGGGTTAAAAAGATAAGGAATAAAGTCTCCTGATTCTACTAGCTGATCAAACTCAGATTGAGTAACGAAGGCAACGTGTTGAACTTCTTCTTTTTGTAATTTAAGTTGTGACATGTCTATATCTTGTTGAACAAAAAAATAATGGTCCCATCCTTCTTCAAAAGAACAAACAAATCTTGAAGGTGTATCTGCTAAATTGATTGATATACCTAATTCTTCATGTAATTCTCGCTCAGCTCCTTTAAAAACAGGCTCATCTGCTAGGACTTGTCCACTTGCAGAAAAATCCCATAGGTTAGGGAATGAATTTTTGTTAGAAGAACGTTGTTGAATTAATAATTCATTTTGATAGTTGAATAATAATACTGTTACAACCATACGATACTCTCCTTTTTTTAAAGGGATGCCTCTGACACCAGTTTTTTTAGTAGGTTGTTGTTGGGCATTATAGATAGTAAAAAGTTCTTCCAAGATATTTCCTCCTATAGTTAAACCACCAAATAGTATTCTATTCAGTGGTTAGTAATCTAAGATAATTTTTTTATATAATGAGCCAATGCACTAAGGTTTACTAATTCACCGATGATAATCAAAATGGACACAATCAATTTTGATTCATCCTTTAATAGTGAGAAAAGCAAAATAGCTAGTAAGATACTTAGCGTTATTAGACTGATAAGAGTAGCAAATTGGAGCGTTTTTCGATTTGATTTTTTCATAATAGCAGTCAATAAAGTAGAATTATTAGTTAAAAAGAGTGAATCAAGAGAAATACCCAATAATTTTGCTAAGACAATTAAAGAATCCATATCAGGATACTCTTTATCATCTTCCCACTCAGCAATGGTATCTTTTTCAACACCCATTTGTTTAGCTAATTGTTCTTGCGTTAACTGTTTCTCAATACGTTTACTTGTAATAATATTTCCTAAATTCATGTAATCTCACTTTCTTTTGTTTCTTTAGTCAATTTTTCCAATGGAATGTAAAGGATAAAAACGATAAATCATTTTTCCTACGATATCAGATTTTTTTACACCGCCAAATTGTCTACTATCGGTCGAGTTTCCTCTATTATCACCTAAAACAAAGTATTCATCTGAGTTTAATGTGTATGAAAAATCACCTGTAGAGGATTGGTCTTTTATATCAAAAGTTTCGTTGATTGGAATATCGTTGATTGAAAGTTGATTATTTTGATAACTCACTTTTTCTCCAGGTAAGCCAATCACACGTTTCACGTATTGTTTGTCTTCTCCTGTTAAGTTGATTGTTTTAAAAATAATAATATCAAATCGCTTCATATTATCACTTTTTAAAACGAAACTTCGATCATTATGTTGGAGGGTATGATTCATCGACTTGCCAGATACTCTTGTTGGTGACACGACAAATAGTTGTAAGAATAAAACAAGGCAGATACTTAGTAGTAATAATAGATTATCTTTAAAAAGCTTCTTCATTTTTGACCTCCTTTTATCTATTATAATGCAATTTCAAAAAAAGTACTATATAATTTGCCCTATAAAAAAACACAGTAAGCGATTTTAAAGAAAAGTAATGTTATACATAAAAAAATTATGTTGTATTGTAGTGGTGTGATATACTATAATAGTATAAAAAAGGAGGGTTATAATTAAATGAAAAAATTTGTATCAATTATTTTTGCGTTACTTGTGTTTGTATTACCAGTTACAGCTAGCGCAGCAGGAGCTATTTCAGCTGATGAACAACGTATCCTAGATGCTTTAAATCAAGGTGTGACAACAAAAGAAGGGGAGAGATTCTTTTTCTCTGCAACTGACATTCAACAAGCTGAAAATGATTTAAAAACAAATGATTACAATGCAGCAACAGTGAACACAGTAGTTGGTCATATTGACGCTGCAAGACAATTAGTGGTTGATAATTCTGCGGGTATTAAAGCAACTAGTTTAGAAGATCTTCTAAAACAGTTACCTAAAAATATCCAAGATCAAATTAGAACTCACATTTTAGAAGCTGCAAAAGCATTAGGATTGTCTGTTGATAGTCAAGGAAATATCACAAACAAATCTGGAAACAAAGTATTTGTAGCAACAACAAGTAAAAACCCAGTTGTTAAAACAACAGGAATTTCAATTATAAGCGCAATGATTACAATCATTAGTTTAGTGGCATTGACAGTAGCTACAGGTTTTATTTCAAAAAGAAAAGGTGCTAGTTGTTAATGAATAAGAGAGTGCTGGCATATATTTATATGCCGGTACTCTTTTTTATTTCTGCTTATCTTGTATTGGTATTATTTTTTTTACCATTTAAGGAAACCTTTGATTTATTTTTAAGTGCAGTAAGTATCACAGAAAAAGCAGAATCAAAAGATATTCCATCAATTTTTGATGAGAGTAAACAAAAAAGTATTCAAGCAGTAGATGATAAAGTTCCATCATCACAAGTTGACTACCCTACTTTAGGCACAGAATACGGGACAGTCATTATTGATAAATTTAATGTTCAAGCTAGGTTAATCTACGGGGATTCTCAAGAAGATTTACGTGTGGGAGTCGGACAATTTAATGGTAGTGTCTTTCCAGGTGAGGAAGGAACGACGCTAATTGGTGGGCATAATACGGCTGATTTGGCTGCTCTTAACGGGGTTGAAGCAAATGATACGATTACGATCAAGACGAATTATGAAACCTACCAATACCAAGTAACCAGTAAAAAAGTCGCTCGATTTGACGATAAAAAAGCGATTGAATCACTGTATAAAAAATCAGATAATAATCAATTAATTCTATATACGTGCTACCCAATTGACATGATTGGTTTAACAGATGAGCGTTTGTTTGTTTATGCAGAAAGAGTATCTGGAAAAATGATTGATTTAAATATATAGAAAGGGTTGTACGAATGAATAAGAAAATAAAAAATGTGTATCAGTTTTTACTAACCCTACTTTCTATATTGTGTTTAACGATTTTTTGCGAGGTAGCGATTGTTAAAACTTTTTTATTGTCATCGAATCACTGGGTAACTGAAGCTGAAAATAGTAAGTATATTAATAATCTTACCCAATCAATTAATGAATCCATTCAAGATATTGGAATGGCGAGTGGGATTAAAAAAGGCGGTCTAAAAAATGTGATATCAGAAGCAGACGTGGAAAAAGATTTTAACCATTTTGTCACGAATGCTTTTATTGGCCAAACATATGATATCAATAAGGAAGCAGTTGGGGATACAATTCGAACGGCTGTGGAAGAATATGCTAAAAAAGAAAATAAACCGATTAATGAAATTAATCAAGCATCTGTAAATCAATTTGTAGAACAAGGTGTAACACTTTATAATGGTAAAATTCATAATCCAATTGTGTCGACGATTGGATTGCGAGTGACATTAATTAATCGACTGACAAACTTCTTGTTATTAGGGTCAGGTATCTTTTTAGTGGTATTAGTGATTTGCTTGTATTTTGCAGGAACGCGTTATAAGCATGTATTTATTCGAAATTTAGCTTATTTAGTCACTAGTACAGGGTTATTACTTGTATCATTTACATTGTTTTTAACTATTAAGAAACCATTAGCTAAACTGTCTGTTTTAGATAATAGTATGAAATCATGGATTAGTGCTAGTTTCCAATCACCCATTATAATTCAAATCATTATTAGTGTCGTTTTCTTATTATCTGGTATCACGTTAAGTATTTATTCATATAAAGAATATAAAAAACTTGAAAAACGTGGGTTCAGACGAAAAAATCAAGCTATATAAAATGTTAGAGGCTGACCCAAAAGTCTCTAGAATAAACTAAAAGGAAGAAAATCTTTTTTCGATTTTCTTCCTTTTTTGACGTAAAAAATAGCACTATCCTATATAATTAAAGTGACGAAACCAACTAAAAAGGAGTGCTATTTATGTATAAGAATTATAACACGAAACAGGTTACTTTATCACTGAATTTAGATATTTATTTAGAAGAAAATGATATCGCTTTTGCGATTGATGAATTAGTAGAAAGTATCCCTGTGGATGTGTTCTCAGTTTTTGAGCATCGAATGGGAACTTCGTCTTATCATCCAAAAATGATGTTGAAGCTTATTCTGTGTGGCTACACTCAATCTATTTTTTCAGGAAGAAAGATAGAAGCTATGTCTAAAGATAGCATTCGTGCCATGTGGTTAACGCAATCACAGACACCTAACTTCAGAACAATTAATCGATTCAGAGTGAACCCACTGGTTCAACCGATACTTCAAGAATGTTTTATTCAATTTAGAAATCAGCTTGTTTCTCAACAATTAATTGATGAAGAAGCTATTTTTATTGATGGAACAAAGTTAGAAGCCAACGCAAATAAATATACCTTCGTTTGGAAAAAGAGTACACAACGTTATGAAGAATCTTTGAGAGAAAAGTCAAAGTCCTATTATCAACAACTTGTAGAAGAGCAAATCATTCCATCTATTTGTTCAGAAGATGATGAGTTAAACACAGAAAATTTAAAACAAATCATTGATGAGTTGGAAATGAAAGTAAGTGATTTAAGTACTAAAATTGAAAATACTTCAGATGTTCAAGAGAGAAAAGAACTTCGTTCTGAGCGTAAAGAGCCTAAAAAAGCATTGAAAGCTTTTTCTGACTTTATCTATAGAAAGCAAAAATATAAAGAACAACATGATATTTACAACGGTAGAAATAGCTATTCTAAAACAGATCATGATGCCACTTTTATGAGAATGAAAGATGACCACATGATGAATGGTCAGTTAAAACCTGGATATAACGTTCAAATTGCAACCAATCATCAATACGTTTTAGCATATGAAACATTTTCAAATCCAACGGATTTTAAAACAATGATTCCTTTCTTAGATACTATCAAGAAATCTTATTTTGACTTACCTAAATACATTGTGGCTGACGCAGGTTATGGTAGTGAAGAAAACTATCAAGCAATTTTAGATGATTTTGAAAGAACTCCATTAGTTACTTATACAATGTATCAGAAAGAACATACTAAAAAATACAAACAAAATCCATTCATTCCAGATAACTGGATTTATAATGAATTGGCAGATACTTATATTTGCCCGAATAATCGAGAAGTCAAATTTAGAAATTACTCTACTCGAACAGATAAATCCGGATTCAAAAGACAACTTAAAATATATGAATGTGAGTCTTGTTTAAATTGCCCAGTTAGAGCATTATGTACTCGTGCGAAGAGTAGTAAAAATCGAGTGATTCAAAGAAATGGGAATTGGGAATATTTTAAAGCTCACGTAAGAGAGCTTTTGAAAGAGGATGTCACAGGAGAAATATATCGTCAAAGAAAAATAGATGTTGAACCAGCCTTTGGAAATCTGAAGGCTAATTTGGCATTCAATCGATTCTCTGTAAGAGGAAAAGATAAGATTTCACAGGAGCTGGGATTTGCGTTAATGGCACTAAATTTAAGAAAACTGAGAAAAAATAGGAAGGATATTAGTAAGAGATCACGAAAAAACAAGCATTCTGAAATGAGAGGTTTCATTTTGGAATGCTTGTTTTCTGTAAAGAGACTTTTGGGTCAGCCTCTTTATCTGTATTTAGGAGGAAGAAAATGATTCGAAAAATTAACTTGTCTGATGTGGAGGATTTACAAAAAATTAATGCGAAATCTTTAGGGTATCCAGTATCTATTGAACTAACAAAAAAGCAATTAGAAAAAGTCGTAAGAGATGATAAACATCATTATTTAGTAGGATATGAAGATGATAAGACAGGACATATCGTAGGGTACATTCATGCGGAAGTTTATGATAATCTTTACAGTGAAACACTATTTAACATTTTAGGATTGGCCGTTTTAAAAGAAAATCAACGTCAAAAAATAGGTCAACAATTGATGGAATCGATGGAAAAAGAGGCGTTACTAAGAGGAATACATCTTATTAGATTGAATTCAGGGGCTAATAGGAAAAATGCGCATTTATTTTACGAATCATTAGGGTATGATGGAAGTAAGGGACAGAAACGTTTTATAAAAAATTTGAAGAAGATAGCTGAGGAAAAAATAGATGATTAGTTTTAGAAAGGTCACAAAAAAAGATGTTCCAATCATATTAAAATGGTGGAATGACGGAAATGTTATGAAAGATGTTGGATTTCCACAGGGGTTGAATCTTACTCATGATGAAGTTGTTCAAAGTATTAAAGGATATCAAGAACAGCCACAAGCTAATTTTTTTGTGATTTTAGATGAAGATAAAAAAGTTATTGGCGAATTTTGTTTTAAAGTAATAAGAGAAAAGGTAGCTACATTTGATATAAAGGTTGGCGAAATAAATAATCAAGGTAAAGGATATGGTCGTCAATCAGTGTTACAAGGAATAGAATACATAAAACGGATAGAAACGATTAACTTAATTGAAATAGAGGTTTCTCCTGAAAATAGTAGAGCTATTTCGCTGTATCAGTCTATTGGATTTCATGAAGTCAAAAGATTGCCAAATCATTGGAAAGATGGTTTGGGGAACTTACGAGATACTATTGTATATCAATTAGAAATAAAGAGGTAGACTATAAATGAAAGAAAAATTATTAACAAAAATTCAGTCAGAAAACGATGTATATATTGATGAAGAGATATATTGGTTAATGGATAATATCGGAAATACAGATGCTAGTATTCGTGATGATATCGTATTTAATACTTTGGCAAACGGAATAGTAGAAGGAATGTTTACTGATAAACAGTTTGTCTATATCAAAGATAAGACAATTGAGGGAAATTTAATATTTTATCGTATAGAAGAACAATTACCATCTACTCTGACAAGAAGCTTTACCGCACTTTTAAATGGATTCATTATTCAATCCGATGGTGATTCAAAATCATCTTACCATAATCTATTAACACATGATGAAAGAGAATATTTTTTTAATACAGCTATTATTTATTTACAAAAGGAAATAGATAAGACCGGCTATTCAGAAATATATGGATGGGTACATGCTTTTGCTCATGGTGGGGATTATCTTAGTAATGTGATGAGTCATGATTTATTTACGGAAATTGATGTTATCAATTCATTAGAAACAATCAAACATGTGATATATTCAGTAGAGAAACCATTTGGTTAATTGTAGAATCAAGTTAGCCACCCTAAAATAATAAAAAAACACCATGGTAAAAATTCATGTATCATTGAAGTATCTACCCAACAACGAAAGGAATTTTTATCATGGCGCAAATTCAGAATACCACACAAAAATTGACTTATAAACATCTTTCCTTTGAAGAAAGACAACTTATTGAAGTTTGGCATAATAGAGGTGATTCTAATAGAGCAATCGGTAAACGATTAGGTCGACACCATCAAACAATAAACAATGAGCTAAAACGTGGTACAACAACGCAAATCAAAGAAAATAAAAAGCCTAGACAACTCTATTTTGCTGAGACAGGACAAGCTAAATATATAGAAAATAGAAAGCGTTGTGGTGCTAATTCTAAGCTAGCCAGTGCTGTTGACTTTATTAATTATGCCTGTAAACAGATTATTGATTTTAATTGGTCACCAGATGCAATTGTTGGTTTTACCAAGTCCATGAGGACCTGGAATACACCTACTGTCTCTACTAAGACACTTTATAATTATATTGATAGTGGCTTTTTACCTATTAGAAACCATCATCTCAAGATGAAGATCAGACTCTCACCTAAAAAGAAAAGAAGTCGTAAGCATAAAAAAGAACTAGGAAAATCGATTGATGAACGACCAAGTACAGTTGATGATAGAAAAAACTTTGGTCATTGGGAAATAGATAGCGTTATTGGTTCAAAATCTAAAGATGATAATGCTATACTTACTCTTGTTGAAAGAAAAACGCGTTACATGATCACTGTTGTTTTAGATGATCATACAGAAGAGTCTGTTTGTTATACTGTTAATCAATTAAAATCTGAGTTCGGACAAGTTAATTTTAGCAAGATGTTTCAATCAATTACTGCTGATAATGGTAGTGAATTTAGCTCGCTTCATGATACTCTCCAACAAATAACGGATGTCTATTTTGCTCATCCTTATTCTTCTTGGGAACGAGGTACAAATGAAAGACATAATGGTTTATTAAGACAATTTATTCCGAAAGGAACTCCAATCTGCAACTACTCAAAACAATTCATTCAACTGGCTACTGAAAAAATTAATCTTTTACCACGTAAAATCTTAAATTATAGACAACCAGCTACATTATTTTTAGAAGAAATTCAAAAGCTTAAAATCAAAACATGTTGGTAAGGATGGATTTTAATAGAATAACACAAAAAATTAGATGTTTTTACCTAGGTGGCTAACTTAATATTGCAATTTAGAAGAGAAACCATTTATAGACGAAGAAGAAAAACGTATAGCACATGCGATTTATATAGGAATAAAACACAAAAAAATATCAAGTAACCTCTTTATAAATTGGATGAAAAGCTTTGAATTTCCTTTGGAGAATAATTCGGATTTTTATCAATTAGCAGTATTCAAAAATATGTTAGCTTATGTTTATTTTCATTGTATGAATGACGGATGTTTAGATAGAGAGATAGAACAAGCACTTTTATGCTATTTAAAGCAGTATTAATGGGTTGATGCCTAGTAAAATTCACTCTAAATAAAAAAGGTGACTGACAAAGAAATTTAATTTGTTATATTAAAATGATACATATTACATAAAGGGGAGAATAAAATGGACATTATGAATATTAGGGATAATCCTACATTCATAAACCAAGCTTCAGAGTGGTTTAGTAGTAAATGGGGAGTACCTGTAGATAGTTACAAAGAGAGCATGGCAGAATGTATCGATTACCCTAGAAGTCAGACACAGTGGTATGTTGTTAGGATGAAAGGCAAAATCATAGCAGGTGCTGGGGTGATTGAAAATGATTTTCACAATAGAAAAGATTTGACACCAAACCTTTGTGCTTTATACGTTGAGGAAAGTCATCGGTCTAAGGGGCTCGCAGGAAAAATTTTGAACCATATAGTAAATGACATGAATGATTTAGGTTTTACAACGCTCTATTTAATCACAGATCACACGACGTTTTATGAAAAGTATGACTGGGTTTATTATTGTGCTGTCCAAGAAGAAGAAACAAACGATTCTGTAAGAATGTACCGTCATGATACGCCATAAATAAGGAGGTTTTTCATGAAAAAAATAATGATTATCGGTTCACCTGGTACCGGTAAAAGCACACTTGGTCGCCAATTAGAAGATACATTATCAATCAAGCTATATCACTTAGATAAATTGTTTTGGAAACCTCATTGGGAGATGAGTACAAAGCATGAGCAACAAACTATTCTATCAGATATCGTGGAGAAAGAATTTTGGATTATTGATGGAAACTATAGTAGTACGTTAGACATCAGAATGAAACAAGCAGATACTATTATTTATTTGAAGAAAGCGAGATTAGTTTGTTTGTATCAAGTTTTGAAGCGAGTGATTAAATATCGTGGGACAACTAGACCTGATATGCAGGAGGATTGTCCTGAAAAAATAAATATAGAATTTATAAAATGGATATGGCACTTTCCTAAAAACCACGAGCCATTGATAGATGAGTATCTTAATCAATTGACTCATAAACAAACTTTAATCAAATTAACAAATAAAAAAGAAATAACAATTTTTTTAAACACCTTAGGAAGGGGATGACAACATGATATTAATTAAACCAACGAGTGAATGGACACAAGCTATTTTAGATTATAAAACGGAATTTTTAAGTCAGTCGGGTGTGAATTGGATAGACGGGTCAAGTGGGTTATCTGATTTTATCAATATATCAGATTGGTTAGATCATCTTATATTATATGAATCCAACGAAACAATTCCTAATCCGGATTTTGTTACTGGAGAGCAGTATCTATTTATTAGAGAAACCGACCGAAAAATTGTGGGGATGATTCATTTTAGACATGAGCTGAATGAGTATTTGTTTCATTATGGTGGGCACATTGGTTATTCAGTCGCCCCGTCTGAAAGAAAAAAAGGCTATGCAAGTCGAATGCTTAAAGAGATGTTAGTAGAGAAAAAGGGATGTTCGAATAAAAAATTACTGATTACTTGTAATGATGATAATATCGAATCAGCCAAAGTGATTGAACATAATGGAGGAATACTTGAAAATAAATTATTAGATGAATCGGACAATCAGTTAGTCAGAAGATATTGGATAGATAATTAAAAAAACAGCAGTGGATAACTGACATTACCTCTGCTGTTCTATTTTTTTAATGATGTCAGATAAGACTTCTTTTATTGGTCTCGCATCATTCATTATTTTATCGTCTTGTGGAAATGTATTAAACGCTTCTAGTATCTCATCGACTTTACTCTCGCCCCATTCAATTAGTGCTTTAGGACGTTCTTGGAGTCTTGAAATAATGGTTTCTTTTGATACATCGAGTTGAATATGACAGACTGGTATATTTTCTTCACGTAACTTTCCAAGAATTTCAGAAACAGCTTCTGTTTTGTAAATCGTCATGGGCACAATGATGTCCCCCTCGTATTCTTGATAAATTTTTTTAAGAAGATAAACATTCCACTGACGCCATTCCGGATAATACTGAAAATCACTTTTTTGCATACTAATCGGCAAATTTGAACGAAAAAGATCACCAATATTTTCTGGATCATACAAAAAAGAAGGTTGAATCTGTTTAATTAATTCAGTAGCCACTGTTGTTTTACCTGCGCCAAATGCCCCGTTTATCCATATAATCATAATAATTAATCTCCATTCAATTGTTTTGTTAAATATATCATGGTAGACGGATAAAGTACAAATAATGAATAAAACTAAACCTGTTAATCTATCTATGTATGATTAAGGGATAAGTCAATCAGTTAGTTTGAACAAAAAAGGTATGATAAATGATTGTTTTGCACATAGTATTTTGTTACTGAAAGGATTATAATTTGGAAAACGCTATCACAAAAAGGTTTGTGATTTTTGAAAGAGGGATTAGGGTAATGAACGAGTTTAAAATCGCGGCAACGGGTGTCTCAATGAACTATATGCCACAGTATTTAGCGCAAGAATGTGGTTTTTTTAAAGAGGAAGGTGTAGATGTAACAAGTTACACTCCAACTCCTTGGGTAGATGGATTAGATGATATTAACAAAGCGGAGGCTGATGTTCTTTTAGGTGGTATTTGGGTTCCTATTATGTATCACAATCATATCAAAGATTATGTCTCTGTCGCAAAGATTGCATCAAAATGCCCATTGTTTATCGTATCAAGAGAAAAAGTTGATTCTTTTTCATGGACGGCTATGGAAAATAAACGCGTATTAGTATCTGGTGGTGATGGTGCGAGTCATTATGTCGCAGCATTAGGAAGTGCTAAAAAAGGAGGAGCGAATGTAGAGACCATTCGTTTTGTTCATGATTTTTCCACCTCTATGTTATGTGAGTTATTTGAGGGTGGGTTTGGTGATTTTATCGTCTTACAACCTGATGTTGCACACTCAATGATTGCAAGAGGTAAAGGGTATTTTTATAAAAACTTGACGGAAAATGATGAAAAAATTCCTTGGAGTGTTTACTACACATTACCTGAAACGATCGCAAAAGACCAAGATAAATTCAATCGATTTGTTGCGGGATTACAAAAGGGAACGACCTATTTATTGGAAAATGGTGGGGAAGTATGTCGCCCGATTATTGAAAGGTTTTGGCCACATATGTCTGTTGATGAAGGGGTTAACACGATTGATACATTTATCAAACAAGGCATGTGGACCCCTAGCGTTAAAATTGAAGAACGTGAATTAGAAACATGGCAAGCCGATTTAGTGTTAGGAGATTTAATTGATGAACCCATTTCTTATAACCAGTTGGTTGATAACAAACCTTTTGAAGCAATGAAAAAACAAGGAGGTATGTAGATATTATGAAAATAATGGTAGCTAATCCAAATAGTAATAAAGAATTAACAGATGTATTGATGGAATCGGCACGACGAGATATCAGAGATTCATCTGTGGAACTCATTCCATTTACCAATCCCTTAGGGTCGAAACATATTGATTCAGTTTTTGGAGATTATCAATCAGTATGGTCATTTGTTCGCGAAATATTAAAAGAAATTGATGAGGTAAAACCAGATGCTGTCGTGTTGGCAGGATTTGGGAATTTTGGCATGTTTGCACTGAAAGAAGCGTTGTCTATCCCAGTTATTCCAATAGCTGAGGCGTCACAAATGATTGCACCAATGCTTGGACATCGCTACTCTGTTTTAACTGTATTTAATCAAAATATTCCCTATCAAGAAGATTTAACTCGTTTGTTTGGGATAGAGTCTCGTTTAGCTTCTGTCCGTGGAATCGAAATGAATACAGATATTGTTGAAACGACAGACACGACGAAAGCGTCTCTTGAATACACCATTGATAAATTAATTCATGAAGATGGTGCAGAAGTTGTCGTATTAGGTGGAGCGAGATTTGCACCTTATGCTCAAATGTTGAGTGACAAATTTAATATACCAGTAATTGATCCGGTCGCTGTATCTGTTAAATTAGCCATTCTGTTTGTTGAAAGTGGATTGTCTCAAAGTAAGATAAGAAAATTCAATCAACCGCCACAACCATTAGCTAATTATTTTGTTGGTAAAGAAGGGGAGTAACGAAAAGATGTTAGAAAAAATAAAAAATTCAAGCCTATCTATGCGTATTGTCGTTGGATCGATTATTGGGATACTCATTGGTTTTGCTTTTGGCGAGAGCACGGCCAATATCCAATTTTTAGGTGATATTTTCCTACGTTCAGTGAAAATGTGCGTGCCACTTCTTATTTTTTGTTCAATAGTGGAAGCAAGTGCCTCTTTGCCTTTGCAAGAATTAAAATCAGTTGGCTTTAAAACATTAGGTGTATTTTTCGTGAGTACATCACTATCAGCTGTTTTATCAGTTATTGTCGCAAAATTTTTTCCACCAGTATTAAATATTACTGTTCCTGGAAAAGGTGCTTATGAAGGTGCAGCAGGAAGCGAGAGTATCCAAGAAACGCTGGTAAATTTTATCCCAGATAATGCAGTTGCAGCTCTAGCAAATGGTACGATTGTTCAAATTATTATATTTGCCGCATTGTTTGGAATTTCAGTTAATATATTGAAAGAGAATAACCCAGCCGTTAATAGTGTGTATGAATTTACATTAGGATTAAGAAAAGTTATTATGCAAATTGTGACAATCGTTATGATCTATGCCCCAATTGGTATTTCGGCTATGATTGCAGGGGTTATTGGAACGAGTGGAGTGAGTGCCCTAGCATCATTGGGTCAAATTTTATTGTTGGTTAGTGTTGTAGATATTTTATTTTTTGCTGCGTACACATTATATATGTCAGTGAGATATAAATTAAATATTGTCCAATTATTAAAAAACAGTTCAAGCATTATATTAATGGCATTTACTACAACCTCCTCAGCAGTCACTTTGCCAGTTGCTTTGAATGAAGTACCAAATAAAATGGGTGTTAAGGAAAGAATTTCTGATTTTGTGTTGCCACTTGGAAATGCTTTGAATACAAATGGTGCCCCAATTTCCAATATCTTATCAGCAGTTGCTTGTGCATCTATTTTTGATATAGAATTTACTACATCAAAATTAATTTTACTAGGTGTATTTGCCATCGTCGCATCATTTGGTAATCCAGGTGTTCCTGGCGGTGGGATTGTCTCAATGGCCATTGTGTTCCAAATGATTGGAATACCAGTTGAGGGAGTAGCAGTCTTTGCGGGATTAGATTATTTTTACTCATTAACACGCGCTCCATTAAATGTGATGGGGAATGTGTATTCATCAATTATTGTTAGCAATAAATTAGATGAATTTGATAAGAACGTTTTTAATGCTTAAAGTTGTAAGAATTTTTTTCATAAAAGGAGGTGTAAAAATGAATAAAAAAACAAAAAATTTACTCACTATAATAGCAGTGTCAATAGTAACTTTGTTTACAGGTAGCATAGTATACGCAAATGCCATGCCACATTATCAATATCAAGACGATACTACCTCTTGGAATCAAAAAGAGGAAAGAAGAGACAATTTCCATAATGAGAATGCTAGACAGACAGAACGAAGAAATAACTGTCATCAAATGATGGATTTTGATGGTTATAAATAAAGTACTAATAGAAACATTAAGTTAATCACTTAATTGAAAACCCCTAAATACAACTCAATTAAATTGGAGTGATCTTTAAAAGTTATACTGTTAAGGAGTTGAGAAATCGTCTCTTTGTCTAATTGGACTTATGAGTAAAATTTTTAAGATGATGAGACTTTTGGGTCAGCCTCGTTTTTAGTACACAAAAACATGTGTTATCCGTTAGAATGAAATTGCGAAACAACAATCTAAGGAGGATACCACATGTCATACTCACAGACTATCAAAGATATCTTAAATATACTAGACCTAAATATTATTTTTAATGAAAATTGTTTGTTTACTAGGAAAATAAAGGGAGTTTTCTCTAGAGTATTTGAAGGTTTTTTAGATGAAACACCAGAATGTTGTCCTCGTTGCGAAGAAAAGGATACACACATTATTAAGTGGGGATATACTGCTAGTTTAATTAAAGTTCCTGCTATTTCTGAATACGTTACATATGTTCAATTAAAGAAACGTCGTTTCTTGTGCAAAGATTGTCAATCGACATTTGTTTTAGATACGCCTTTTGTTTCTAGAAACAATTCTATTTCTAACAATTTAAAACGTCTTGTTGCTAAAAAACTAACTTCTAAACAATCTATGAGTGACATTTCAAAACAAGCAAACGTTTCTACTTCAACTGTTTATCGGGTACTTAAAGAATGGTATCAACCCATTCAGAAATATAGTTATTCCTTACCAGCTGTCCTTTGTTTTGATGAGTTTAAATCTGTAAAAAAAGTAGCTGGATCTATGAGTTTTATTATGATAGATGGTGACACTAAGGAGTTAATTGATATTTTACCTGATCGAAGATTACCTAAGATCGAGAAATACTTTAACGGATTCTCTTTATCTAACAGAGAACAAGTGAAGTATGTTGTTTCTGATATTTATCAACCCTACATCATCTTAACTAAGAGACTTTTTCCTAACGCTAAAGTCGTTTTAGATAAATTTCATCTAGTTCAACACATTGGTAGAGCTTTTCAAAAAATACGAATTAGAATAATGAATCAATTAAAGCATAAAGATAATGGAATTATTTATAGACGAATAAAAAAATATTGGAAATTACTTCAAAAAAGTTATGGCAAACTAGACTTTATTCAACAACAATGGCACTCTTCATTTAAAACGTATCTTTCTGAAAAAGAATTACTTGAACGCCTACTTACTTACAATGCTGAACTTACAGATGCTTATAATATTTATCAACAGATTTTAAGAGCTTTTCAAACAAAAGATTATTCTCTATTTGTAGATTTAATCAATCAAAAAACTCTTTTTCAAGAGTATATACCTGTTTTTAAAACATTTAGAAAGTATCAAGAAGAAATAAAAAATACTTTTGAAACATCGTATTCAAACGGTCCTTTAGAATGTATGAACAATCATATTAAAGTCATTAAGCGTAATGCCTATGGCATGAGAAGTTTTTATAATTTCAAATTACGAATAGCAATTTGTTTAAAAAAATCTGTATTCAAGACACCAAAAAAGATCTAGAAAACATGTTGTTTTCTAGATCCTAAATTCTGGCTCTATAATTTAAAGGACTGATGAATCAAAATTGGCTCTATGTCAAATCGTGTTGATGGACAATAATATTGATGAAAAAGTCTCAAAAATGAAATAGAATTAATTGAAGTGAGGGAAGAAATTCTCTCGCTTTTTTATTTAACCTGAAAAACTTGATTTTGAATCAAAAAGATACGTCGTTTGAATAGTAGAAAGTTTCGATAGCCATAGGCCACACGTTTAATCACTTTAATTTTATTATTAATGCCTTCTAAGAAACCATTTGAATAGGAGTATTTAAAGGCATTCATGACTCCTTGGGAGAACTTACCAAATATCTTGAATTTATCTTTAAAATACTTTGGTAATTCAACAGGTATCTTTGAACATAACTCTAAAAATAAGACATAATCGTTGGTTCTATAAGCATACTTCAATTCTTGGATAAAATGATACGCTTTTGTTAATAGAGAACTATAAGAAAGTAACTCATCTACCAATTCGGTAGATGACATATTTCTCTTGAATAAAGGACGATAATAAAAGTGTTTATAGTTTAATTCAGAACTGTCCTTTAAAAGGAGTTTCCAATAACGCTTTAATCTTCGATACTGCTTTCCTTCCTCTTGATTGTGGCGTTTTAATTGATTCATTTCTTTTATTCTTAAGATGTTGAAAGAGCGGTTAATATGTTGAATGATATGAAATCGATCTGTAACGATTTCGGCGTTTGGAAAGACTGTTTTTAATAGTTGACCGTAACTTGCATTCATGTCCATGACCAAAAATCTTACTTTTAAACGTGATTTTCTGGAATACTTCATAAAGTAAGAAACCAACTTATGCAATCTTTTATCAGGTAAGATATCGATTATTTTTTTAGATGCCGCATCAGCACAAATAAAGCTCATTCCAGCATGACAATCAGAAGTAGAGCTAAACTCATCTACACAAAGAGCCGTGGGCAAGAAGTTAAAATTAGGTTGCTGATTATTCGTAAATGATACTAACACACGTTTAACAGTATTTTCAGAGACACTGTGGTATTCTGCGATTTTTTTACGTGATTGATTCTCTTTTAAGTCAAAGGCAATTTGGTATTTAAGCTGTTTAGAAATTTGACAATAGTCATCTACTAGAGAAGTAAAAGCACTGAAAGTTGAGCCACAGTTTCTACAAAGGTAACGTTCTCTGTGAAGTTTCAGATAAGTTGGGCGACGTTCAACTTCAGGCAATTGACTAATGGTTTGATACGTTCCATTTTTAACGGATTGATAACATCCACATTTCTGGCATTGCTTATCTTTATTCACTAATCTTCCTGTAATCATGTTAACTGAGCGGTTGTTTCTCGCTTCGCGAGACAACCAATCATCATTAAAAATAAGAGAATCATCTGTTAAATTGAGTAGTTTTCTTGTATTATTATCCATAGGGGTATTCTCCTTTGTAATGTTAGTTATAGTCGACTTAATTTTACCAATAAGAATGCCCCTTTTTCTATGCCTAAAACAAAAAATCGCATTGATAGAATTTAATCTATCAACACGATTTAGTGTACAGCCCAAAAAATACCATCTAAATTAATAGATGATATCAAAATAAATTATATTATTATTTTTCATATAGATAAAAAGTTACATTTGATTATAATAAACTTTTTCTATGTATCTTCATGAATTCTTTTTGCTTATCACTCATTTTGATTTGCATGCTTTTATGTATTCCTAGTGAAGCATAGTGTTCTTCTTTTATTTTACTTGATATTAATACACTACCATCATCATTAAAACTTATTAAGTGTTTGTCAAATAATTTATCATGGTTAGCACATAATAAAAGTATATTATTAATATCTCCTCTTATATTATCTCCGAATTTAGTAATAATCTCTTTTGTGTCAGAGTCCTTCCAAGGAATAATATGAGAAGCTATTAATAGTTCAGGATAATTTATTTCACATAATTGACAGCTTCTAAATTTTTTTAAAATCGCATTTCTTACTACGTCCTGCCCTACTCTCGAATTAATTTTTCTTTCAATAGTGCCTGTTGTATATATAGATGCGGCTTCTTCCACATAATCTTCAAAAAAAAACTCATTTCGTATATCGTTATTCGAGTTCCTACCATTGCTTTCCAAAAAATTAATCCAAGATTTTGGAGCATATTTTTGACTATTTTCTATACCTATAATTAAAGAGTTTAACCATTCTCTTGTAACTATTGTCGTTGAATCTATTGTAAATAAAAATTTATAATTATCAATAACGCCATTTCCAGATTGTATTTTTATATTTTTGCAAACCTCTTCCAATTTTTTATTTTTAACAAAAGGATATGCAATCCCAACATATCTATAGTTACGACCTTTACCACCAATTTTTTCAAAATAAAAACATGGGAATGTTTTTATCAAGTTACCAGAATGTACCTGTTCAAATAATCCTTTCACATTTATATTACCTTTATGCTTAGTTTCTGAATAGTGTTTATTAGCTACTCTTTGATCACCATAATAAGTTAACACATTATTAGAAATATCAAGATTATCAGGGTATTCATGGAAATTAGCTGGGTTGCTTAGTAAAACAATATATGCTATTTCTTTGTCCCAATTTATTTTTGGCCTCATTCCCCCTGAATTACCTACTCCTAATAAACGAGTAATAGGGTCATCTCCGACATTTCCTTTGTTTCCTCCTTGATAGATACATCCAGGAATTAATGCAGCAGTAGATAATTCGTTAAAATGTATTATATTTTTCATATTTAAATCTCCAAACTATATAGTTTCTATCAAAAATCTTCTAGTATTCATCCTAAGATTTTAAATATTAAAATTTGTTTTATTCTTCATAATATCCTAGAAAAATTACTACCTATTTTTATCTACACTATCTAGTATACAGTTTTCTTATTTAAAACTCCATAAAACAAGTAGTTATATTAATTCTTTAAAATAAGAGAATCAATATAACTCCATATAACAATTATAAAAATAAAGAGGCTGACCCAAAAGTCTTTAAAATAGAAAAATCCCATGAAATCAGTTTGTTAAAACACTGACTTCGTGGGATTTCTGTTTTGTTAGTTTAGTGATTTTCATTTAAAAAGTTACTTTTGGGTCAGCCTCTTTATTTTTACATACCACTTTATTAATCTAAATCCTCACCATTTGTTGCAATGACTTGTTTGTACCAATCAAATGATTTTTTCTTAGAACGATTTAGCGTTCCATTTCCTTCATCATCCAAATCAACATAGATAAATCCGTAACGTTTACTCATCTCACCTGTTGATGCTGATACTAAATCAATACAGCCCCACGGAGTGTACCCCATTACGTCCACACCATCTTCAAGCGCTCGACCAATAGCTTCAATGTGATCTCTTAAATAAGAAATACGGTAATCATCTGCTACATAACCATTTTCGTCAACTTTATCATGAGCTCCTAGACCATTTTCAACAATAAATAACGGAACGTTGTATCTGTTATATAGATTGTTCATCGCTATACGTAGGCCTTCTGGATCTATTTGCCATCCCCAATCACTTTGTTTTAAGAATGGATTTCTCACGCCACCCATTAAGTTTCCACCAACAGTTTCAGGTGTGTCTTGAGTCACATCAATAACTGCTGACATATAGTAACTGAAGCCAATATAGTCTACAGTATTAGTTTCTAGTAATGCTAAATCCCCTTCTGCTATTTCTAAATCAGAGAAGTTAACCCCTTTACTTGAAAGGAAGCGTTCAGTGTAAGCTGGGTATTTCCCTCTTACTTGTACATCAGCACAGTAGTAGTTAAATTCTTGATTTTCAATGATTGTCGCCATTTCATTTACCGGATTTGAATCCATACTATAAGTTGTTCCATAAATAATCATACAACCTACTTGTAATTCAGGATTTAAAGCATGAGCAAATTGAACTGCTTTGGCACTAGCTACAAATTGATTATGCCAAGCTTGAGCTACGTTTTTATAATCTTTTGCACCATTTGATTTAACTAAACCTTGACTCAATGCTGGTACATGACTTGCAGAGTTAATCTCATTAAACGTCATCCAATATTTTACTTTAGTGTGATATCTTGATAAAACAACTTCTGCATATCGTTCATAAAAATTAATCAATTGACGGTTTTTCCAACCACCATATTTTTTAACTAAGTTAAGTGGCATTTCGTAATGAGAAATAGTGACAACTGGTTCTATCCCATGTTTTAAACATTCATCAATTAATTGATCATAGAATTTTAATCCTGCTTCATTTGGTTCTAACTCATCACCTTGAGGGAAAATACGAGACCACGCAATTGAAAAACGATAACATTTAAATCCCATTTCGCCAAACAATGCGATATCTTCTTTAAATCGATCATAATGCTCAATCCCTCGATGGTTAGGGTAAATTCTAGTGTCATCTAGTTCCCAATTAAAGTTTTCACTTGTTAATATTTCAAATCTGTCTTTACCACCAGGCATTAAATCTGCTACTGATAACCCTTTACCATCTCTATCATAGGCACCTTCTAATTGATTGGCAGCTGTCGCGCCACCCCATAAAAAATTTTTTGGAAATTTACTCATATTAACCTCTCCTATCTATTTTTTTTAATATTAATAATAATTCATCACCAAATTCGATGTTTCCATCTGTTTTAGTGTCAATAACATCTGCATAATCTGTTGTATTTGTCACAATAATCATTGTTACGGTTTCAAAACCACTTTCTTTTATCTTTTCAATATCAAATGATACTAACTTGTCTCCAACTTCTATCTTATCTCCTACTTTAACGTGAGATTCAAAATATTTTCCATTTAAAGACACTGTATCAATCCCAATATGAATTAAAATTTCTTCGCCTGTTTCAGCTTTAATTCCTATCGCATGTTTAGAGTCGGGCATTACCATCACTTCACCTGCAATTGGTGAAATGACTTCGCCGACTGTAGGTTCCACGGCAATCCCTTTACCCATCACTCCTGTAGAAAACACTTGATCATTTACTGCTGATAATTCAACTAGTTTTCCTTCTGCCGGTGACACGACAACACAATCTTCACCATTATCTAAACTATTTGTCACATCAGTTGGTGCTGTTCTAACTTCTTCATCAATGTCTTCAAATCCAAGTACTAATGTTAAAATGAATGGCACTACAATCGCACCGACATAACAAAGAGCTGCCATAATGAAACTACTTGATGCGTTTGGATTTACAAATAATGGTAAGGCGAATAATCCTAACATTCCAGCAATACCGAATGCCTTTACTGAAAAGAACGTTGCGACTCCACCTAGCACAGCACTTGATACCATAGCATAGTAGAATGGTTTTTTAACTTTCATATTGATTCCATACATCGCAGGTTCAGTGATACCAAAAACAGCTGATATCCCTGCTGAAAAAGCTAACTGTTTTAATGCTTTATTTTTAGTACGCACACCTACTGCAAAAGCTGCCCCACCTTGAGCGGCATTACTAATCAACATAGATGTTGAAACCATGCTGTCATAACCAAGTGATGAGACGTTTTGCATTGCTATTGGAACAAAAGCATAATGCATTCCTGTCATGATAATTAAAGGCATCAATCCTGCAAGTAACGCGCCTGCTAATGGACCTGCTACACTATAGAACCATGTAAAGAACGTTGCTATAATTTGACCAATATTTGTACCCAATGGTGCTAAAATCCATAATGTAATTGGAATAGTCACAATTAATGTCAATAGTGGTGTAAACATAAATGTAAGTGTTTCTGGCACATACTTTCTAAAAAACTTATGTACATATTTGAGTAAGATGACTGCAAATATAATCGGAATAACACTAGAAGAATAATTAATTGCTGGTATTTTTATCATGAAAAAATCAAAACTTGTTTTGTCAGTCAATCCTCGTGCCGCATCTAATATAGTTGGGTACATCATGGTTCCTGCAACTGCTAGAGCTAAGTATTCACTTGTTTTTAGTTTACGTGCAGTTGATACTGCTAAGAAAAATGGTAAGAAGAAGAATACGCTATCACCAATTGCATTTAAAATAGCATAAGTATCTGTTTTATCTGAGAGCCATCCCATTACCACTGCTAAAGAAGTGAAACCTTTTAGTAAACCAACCCCTGCTAATGCTGGAATAATTGGGGTAAATATTCCTGAGAGTGTATCCATTACAAGTGATACAACTCCTTGCTTCTCAGTTGACTGTTCGCCTGTACCGCTGCCTCCAACAATTTTTTCTACTTCCTCAAAAGCATCTCCTACCCTATTTCCTATAACCACTTGGAACTGGTCTCCTGAAAACTGAGCTCCCATAACACCTGGTATTTTTTTAATCTCATCAATATTTACTTTCTCTTTATCTTTTAGATTAAATCTAAGGCGTGTCACACAATTCCATGCATTGATGACATTATCCTTTCCACCAATATTTTCAATGACTCCTTTTGCCAATTCTTCATAATTCGTTGCCATGTGTTTATCTCCTTTTCTAATATATTTTTATGCTAAAGGTGGCCACCTTGATAAAAATCAAATAAAAAAGACCAAATAGAAGCCTACAAAGGATATAGTAATCCCGTAGTAAATCTTCTACTTGGTCATGCCTGATCGAGTCAGTAACAGTCCATGTTAATGATTTATATTTCTAATTCGTTCAATGTGTATCGTTAGATATAATTCTTCATCGTAACTTAATCGCCATTTCTTTTCTTCATATAAAAACTGGCTAATTTTTGATACACATGCATACGACTCTGGATATTTCGTTTTAACCATTGAAAACATCTCAATCGGTAGTATATCTTTCGCCTTTTCATCTGTCATATGCCTTAGAATGAAGTAACGAAGATGTGTGATAAAGCGTGAGTAACTGATTGTATCTGTATCAATGTCTGATTGAAAATGATACCTGACAATCGTCAACACTCGTTGTATCAAATGAGTTATTCCAGCAACTTGATCCATTCTCTCTAAGCTACTATTTGCATAGAAAAAGTGGTAAGTTAAATAAATTTCCTCAGAGGATGGTAGTGAAATGTCAAGCTTTTCATCAATTAGCTTAATCGCTTGTTTTGCTACAGCATACTCTTGAGAGTAAAACTGCTCGATTTCAAGGCTTAAAAAATCATCATATGTGTCATGATTTTTTGCTCGAGTAATCGCATGATTTAAGTGGTCCGCTAACCCAATAAAATTATTGGTTGAAAATGAAATAGATAACTCTTGTTCAGCTAATTCAATGATTTGATTTGTGACGGCTATTATTTTAGGTTCAATATCTGTAAATACATCAATCAAACGTGAATCATTTTCTTCGTCTTGAGAAACAAAGACTTTTTCAATAACCGTTTCGTCAATTTTATCTCCAGCCTTGTATCCAAAACCTATGCCTTTGCCAAAAATAATAAATTCATTTCCTTTGTCGTCTTTTGACAGAGCAACATTGTTGTTAATTTTTTTAATATAGTTCATTTATTATCCTCAAACACATGTTTTCTAACAACACATAAATCATACCTTTATTTGAAAACGATGTCAACTTTTTTATATAAATAACATACTTTAATTTTTACTCTTCATATGCTAACTTGTATAACGTCGCTATTAACGCTCTCACACCTTTTGTTAAATCACATATAGTCGTATCTTCAGCTGGATTATGACTTATTCCTTTTATGCTAGGGACAAAAATCATGGCTGTCGGGACAAAAGAGGCAAATATTTGAGAATCATGTCCTGCTCCACTGTGCATAATATGATAATCCAATGCTGCTTCTGAACAAGCTCTTTTAATGACTTCTACAAGAGACTCATTCATCGGAACTGGTTTTTCTTCCATCCACAGAGAAATATTAATGGTTAAGTCATTTTCTTTGGCTACTTTTCTCATTATGTTTTCCATATCTTTTGTAAATAACTCTAATAATTGCCCATTCGTGTGACGACAATCTATCGTAAAAGATACTTTTCCCGGAACAACATTTACAGTATTAGGTGTTATTTCCATTTCACCAAACGTTACAACCAAAGGATCACCAAGTGTTTTAGCATAGTCGATTGTTTGACTGACTATCTGACTATAGCCATAAACAGCATCTCTTCTATAATTCATTGGTGTGGTTCCAGCATGATTGGCTTCACCTGTTAATGTCACCGTGTAACGCTTTTGTCCAACGATATCTGTGACAACACCCACCGATTTTTCTAATGTCTCTAAAACATTCCCTTGTTCGATATGTAATTCAACAAACGATTTAATATCTGTGCGACGATCAGTTGATTGTTTAAAATCAAATCCTGCTTTATTCATAGCTTCAGAAAAAGATACGCCGTCAATATCTTTTGCATCTAAAACATCTTCTTTTTTGGCTAGACCCCAAACATTTTTACTTCCCCAAAAAGCATAAGGAAATCGACTTCCCTCTTCTTCTGCGAGTGATATCACTTCTAGACTACGCAGTGGTTGTCCGTAATTATTTTTCAAATAGTCTAGTGCTAAATATGCCGCAATTACCCCAAATTGCCCATCTAATTTTCCACCTTCAACTACTGTATCTATATGCGAACCTGACATGATGGTTTCATCGGGATATTTACTACCTTCTAATCTACCAAATAAATTTCCTACTTCATCATAAGTAGCCTCAAGCCCTATCTTTTCAAAATGCTCTTTTAAATTATTTTGCGCTGTTATCCATTGATCATCATACAAAAGTCTAGTGATACCACCTGACTTTGTCCCACCTATACTAGACAACCACAATATGTTTTCTTCTACTTGTTGTTGCAGTTCATCCATACCCTTACTCCCTTATACATATTAGTCTTCGTGAACGATTAAATCCATTGGATGTGGGCCTGCTACTCCAACAAAAATAAATCGCTCATTCCCTGTATTTTCCATTCCATGTTGTTCTCCGGGTCGTGAAATGATCATATCACCTGGCTCAATGTTTATCGCTTCACCGTATCCTGGATAAAAAGTTCCTTTACCTTGGATACAAATCCATAAATCATCTGATGTAGTATGAGAATGTTTAAAAACAGATTGTCCTGGCTCTAAACACCATAAGGCTCCTGCTGTTTTTTCTGTCTCATAAAAGAAAGTTTTTTTGCCTTCAGATGAATCAAAACTGGCAATTTCATCTATTTTAAATAATCTTTCTTCAATATTTGACTTTGACATTGTACTTTCTCCTTACTTATTTTTTATTGCTTGATAAAATCGGCCTAATTGTTCAGCTGCTTGTTCTAAACTAACCAATGTATTTGATTTACTCAAAATCGTTTCTTCATCTGCTATTTGTCGAATAATAGGAAAAAAAGCATCTATTCCATGTTCATTACACTGTCCCGCATCATCTGAAACACTCCCACAAATTGCAAGCAATGGTTTATTTGATTGTTTAGTTAACTCAGCTAGAGCTGATGGTACTTTTCCCATGACAGACTGAGCATCAAGTCTTCCTTCACCTGTAATGACCATATCAGCTTTTTTCACTTTATTTATAATGTTTTTTTCTTTAGCTAATAAATCAAATCCCGAAAATAGCTCCGCATTTAAATATGACATGAAGGCAAATCCTAGTCCTCCTGCTGCACCAGCTCCTGCTGTCATCATAAAATCATTATTAAGGTATGAGCTACTCATCACACCAAACTTTTCAATTAGTTTATCTAACGTATTAACATCTGATTTTTTTAATCCTTTTTGTGGACCAAAAACGGCAGTCGCTCCGTTCTTTCCGACTAAAGGATTGTTAACATCACTCGCTATAATAAACTGACATTCTTTCAATTGATTGGATACTTTTGAGTCATCTATTTTCGTTAAGTTACTTAATTCACAAATGTTTTCATCTATAAACGAACCATTTTCTGTCATAAAACGATAACCCAAAGCTCTTAACATCCCGATACCTGCGTCGTTTGTCGCACTTCCACCCAAACCAATAATAAAACGTCTATAACCACTATTCATTAAACTCTCAATTAATTCACCTAAGCCATATGTTGTTGCCTTAAAAGGATCTAACTCTTCTTTGTTTACGAGAGTAATACCAGACGTTTCGGCGACTTCAATATAAGCTGTCTCTTTGTAAATACCATATTTAACATAAACTTCTTTTCCCAAAGGTCCTGTTACCTTTTTTATCATTGTTTTTCCGTCTGTTTTGTATAAAAAAGCTTCAACTGTCCCTTCGCCACCATCAGCCACAGGAACTATCTCCGTATGAGAAGATAGTCCTGATTTGCTTAATCCTTGACTGACAGCCTTTCCTGCTTCTAATGAACTGACACTACCCTTGAACGAATCCATAGCTATTAATACTTTCATTGCATTCCCTCGTTTCAGTTTTAAGGATTGACTACATTTGTTGGGGTTCCTTTTTTAAATTGTTGAACATTCTCTACTGCAATATCCATTAATCGACTGCGAGCTTCTTTAGATGCCCAGGCAATGTGTGGTGTAATCAATATATTATCTGCTTTTAATAACGCATTGTCTTTATTAATTGGTTCAGTTGACACAACATCAACTGCCGCTCCCCCGACTTTACCCGAATTTAAGGCATCTCTTAAATCATTTTCATTAATAAGTGGCCCACGAGATGTGTTAACTAAGAATACTCCATCTTTCATTTTAGCAATGGTTTCTTTATTAATCATGTTCTCTGTTTCTGGAAGTAGTGGACAATGTAGAGAAATCACATCTGCTTCAGCGTACATATCATCTAAAGAAACCATACGTGCGCCAGCGACAATATCGGACTTACTTCCACGATCATTTGCGATAACTTTCATTCCCAATGCTTGACAGATTTGCCCCACTTTTTGTCCAATACGACCAAATCCGATAATTCCAATTGTTTTACCTGCCAACTCTACTTGAGGGAAATGCCAATAGCACCAATCAATACTATTTGTCCAGTCACCTTTTTTGACAGAATTAGAATGAGAGCCAACATGATGACACAATTCTAATAACAACGCTACAGTATATTGTGCAACCGTATCTGTTCCATAAGTTGGAATATTCGTTACGACAATCCCTTTTTCTTTAGCCGCTTGCGTATCAATCACATTAAAACCTGTCGCCAATACGCCAATGTATTTTAAGTTAGGAACCTTTTCTAGTGTTTCTCTACTAATAGGTACTTTATTTACCAAAATAATTTCAGCGTCACCAATACGTTCAACAATATCTTTTTCGTCTGTTCTATCGTAAACAGTTAACTCTCCTAATTGTGCTAAACTATCCCAAGTTAAGTCACCTGGATTTTCTGTGTAACCATCTAGTACGACTATTTTAGTCATCCTTATCACCTATCCTTCTTTTTTATAATTGTGCCCAAGCTCGTTCGATAACACGTTTTGTATTGGCGACAATAATATCTGCATCTTCATCAGGACGAGGCAGTACTTCAAATGATAAAACCATTGGATTATTGCAATCTAATATATTTTCTTGTTTTAACACTTGGAAAAAGTCCAATAGTTCAGCAGTATCATTGGCACTATTTGGAAAACCAAATCTTGGATGTAAATCACCATATGCCTCACACCCTTCTTTTACTACGGCATTACCAATATGTAAATGAGTAATATATGGTTTTGTACATTGAATAGCAAATTTACTCGTTTCATATGTCGTTGGGAAATGAGATAAATCCATAATCAAACCAAAGTTAGAGTGTGTTAACCTAACATCGCTAGCAAATTGAGCTGCTAATGGTGCTGGACCAATCAGTGAACATTTATCCATATCAAAGTCAAACACTTCTAGTTCAACCATCATACCTTTTTTATACGCATATGAACAAACATTTCGCGTTGTTTTTAATAACTGTTGGTAAGCTTCATCTTTTGTTGCTTCTTCCCATTTACCAGATAAGAAGGCAATTCCTTTAGCCCCAAGATACTCTGCTTCATCTACTGCTTCAATCAATGTTTTTTCAGCTAGTAATCGTTTGGCTTCATCCAAATCATTTGGATTTAATCCTGGTCCAAGTAATCTAGGTTGTGCGCCATAACAAACTGTCATATGACTTTGAGCTAATAAATCTCTTGCTGCTTCTCTTTCTTTGTCATCATGGATTTGTGTCATTTCAATCGCATTAAAAAATGGATCTCTTGATACTTTGGTCACTGTATCTAATAATTCGTATCGTTGTGGTGGATAACTCATCCATTGAATTAATCCTAAGTCAAAATAATTGTGAATACTCTCTTGCATCTTTCTTCCTCCTAATTGTCATCTTTTTTATGCAAAGCTTTTGATTTTATCTAATGATGGTCCCATATCGCAAAGTTGTTCTTGCACACAAATGGCATCAATCACATAGGTTTTACCTGAATTTTTTGCTCTTTCTAACGCTTTTTCTAATTCTTCTGGTGTAAAGGCACGCTCAGCTTCACAGCCAAATCCTTCAGCCACTTTTATGTAATCCATTGTGCCATCTTGGTTATAAGGCATATCTACACCGTACTCAAAATCATAAGCACCGATTTGATTTTGTCGAATTAATCCTAAGTAAGCATTATTAACAATCACTACTATGATTGGTTTATTTAAAGCTGCTGCTACGGCGATTTCTTCTACCATAAATGTAAAGCCAAAATCTCCTAACACAGTCACTGAATGTACTGATGGGTCAGCCACTTTTGCTCCAAATGCTGCTGGAATTTCATATCCTAGTGTTCCTGCTCCACCTGAAGGTAAGTAACGACGAGGTTTATTAATCTCTTGTAATTGACCACTCCAGATTTGAGTAATACCACAGCCTGCTGTAAACATCGTATTATCATCAAAGGCTTTATTCATCTCATAAAATACTCTGTGAGGCATCATTGGTGTGTCATCGTAATCTGTTTTTCTAGATAATTCTTTGCGTAAGGTTGGTAGTTCAGCTGCTCTTTTGGTGTTGATTGGTTGGCTATTTCGTTTTTTAGCTTCTTCAATTAAAGCTAAAATCCCTTTTTTAGCATCTGTTACAATCCCTAAATCAGGCTCAAATACTTTTCCAATTTGCCCTTTTTCTATGTCCATATGAATGAATTTTCTTCCTTCACAATACACATCTAAACTTCCGGTGTGACGATCTGTAAATCGATTTCCAATACCAATTACCAAATCTGAATCTAAAAAGTATTTATTTCCAATCGGTTGTCCAACTTGAATTCCAGCATGGCCTGCATTTAACGGATGGTCTACTGGTATACCACCTTTAGCCATATAGGTTGTGATGACCGGAATCTCTAGTAATTCTGCAAATTCAATGAGTTCTTTTTCAGCATGAGATAAAATCACACCACCACCCATGATAATAACAGGTGCTTTCGATTGTTCGATTAAATCCATTGCTTCTTTAATTTTTGGTAACTCAGGTGTCACTTCTTCAATGATTTGTGGTTCATAATCATCTATATCAAATTCAATTTCTTGTTGTTGAATATCTAAAGGTAAATCAATTAAAACTGGTCCTGGTTTTCCAGAACGCATTAAGTAAAAAGCTTCTTTCATAACGTCAACTATTGTGCTACCGTCTAACACACAAAAGACTTTTTTACACACAGTTTCTGCAATACTGACCATATCAACACATTGGAAAGCATCTTGTTCCATTTGCCAACTATTGGCTTGACCTGTAATTGCTAACACCGGAATTGAATCAATATTTGCCGTATACAATCCCGTAACAAAGTTTGTAGCTCCTGGACCAGATGTACAAAGTGCCGCAGCTATTTTATGCGATGCGCGATAGTAGCCATCTGCTGCATGCATACAGGCTTCTTCATGACGCATACAAAAATGCTCGATTGGCGCGCCTTCTAAATATTTGTACACAGGATTAATACCAGCTCCAGGTATTCCAAATGCATCCGTAATTCCTTCTTTAACCATAATTTGAACAATTGCTTCAGCGACTTTCATTTTATCGACCTCTTTCCATTTCACTTAGTGATATTGTGTTTCACTTGAATTCATGTTAACTTATTCACATAAGATTATAAATGTAAGCGATTCACTTTTGTTTATCACATATTTTCTTTTGTCCATAATAGACAAAAGAAAACGACATCACTTTAAAGGGGGATTGACATGACAACATTAAAAGAAATATTGTCCATGGATTTTTTTTCAAACTTACAGCTATTAAATAAAAAAGGAAATTTAGAAAAATCATTAGATACGGTGGAAATAACCGAAACACCTGACGTTAGTAACTTTATATCAAAGAATGCTTTCGTTTTAACAACCGCTATGGCTTTTAAAAATAATAGCCAAGGTTTGTGTGAATTCATTCGCTCTTTATCTAATGCATCTGCTGCTGGTCTAGGCATTAAGGTGGGTAGATTTCTTCCGAATGTTGATCCGTGTGTCTTAGATTTAGCAAATGACTTAAACTTCCCTATTGTTCAAATTCCTACAGAAAATACACTAGGAGACATTGCTCATAGAATATTGGGTTATTTATGGGACAATCAACATGAACAGTTTTTTTATTCTCAAGAAACCCAACAAGAGTTAGTTAATCTCATGATTCACGGTGCTTCAGTTGATGAGTTGATTCGTCAATTAGGATTGATGACTAAGCAAACTATTTTTTTAATTGATCCTTGTGGTAATATTTCTTCTGCTTCTTTTCTAAAATCAGATAAAACCATGCCTAAAAAACAAAAAAAACTATTGGAAAAAATTAGACCTTATCAAACAGAACAAGTTACTAATAATTTTTCTTTTAGCTTAGAAGATGTGGACCAAACTATTGTTAATGCTTACCCAATTCAGTCAACTGTTTACTTTCCTTATATACTTGTAATTTTTAATGTTGAAAAAATGCCTTATCCATTATCTCAACTTGTCATTCAACAAGGCATCACTGTGTTGACCCTTACTTTATACAATGAGCATAAAGCTCGGATTAAACAGAAAAGGGAAAGAAAAGAACTGCTAAATTATCTACTACATCATGACTCAAACAAGAACGAATCAGAATGGCTAGATTATAAAAAGCATTTTCCTATACTCAATGCCACTTACTATCAAGTCATCACCATACAAAATAGTCAGTTTGGTAACAGTATCTCAAATAATCCAAACCTAGATGCCTTTATTTATGATTACTTACTAAACTATACCCAAAATAGTAAACATGATATTGCGCTATTTCCAACAGAAAATATAGATGAATTTATTTTTATTTTGTATGAAAGAATTCGTCTCACTGAAATTTTAGTTGCACTACATAAGGACATGTATGAACAATTTAATATATGGTTACGCTTTGGTATCGGGCACTCTGTCGCAACGATTGAACTTTTGCATTATTCATATGATGAAAGTAGACGATGCTTAGAAGAAGAGACTCACAAACAGTCCATTATGATAGAAAGTAGCGAAAATTCTTTTAAATCACTTTTAAAGGACATACCAAACAAAGACATCCATTATTTTTGCACCTCTGTCTTAAAGGGACTTGCGTTTCCAAAAAACCAAAGTGAATATGACTTGCGAAACACACTTGATGTGTATCTATCAAGACAATGTGAAATCACTAAAACATCAGAAGTGTTGTTTGTACACAGAAATACCGTTAAATACCGTCTAAAAAAATGTGAAGAATTGTTTAATCAGTCTATTCATGACCCAGATTTTTCGTTACAACTTCGTATTGCGTTGTATTTATCAGAAGAAATTAATTAATAATCATATATTGTTATTTTTAAGCTAAAATTTTAACGTTTTAACTTTTAATAACAAAAGAAAAACATCACGGGATTAGTTTAATAGACTAATCTCATGATGTTTTATGAAATAACTTGACCAAGATAGTGTGGTGTCAATATTCTCAAATCATCGGTTATGTTGTTTGCTTTTGATTGATCAATTCGATCGTATTCAGGATTTGAAAATGCTAAACAGTACATACCAGCATTTTTAGCTGCCAAAATCCCATTAGTTGAATCCTCTACAACTAAACAGTTACCAGGTGTTACACCAAATTCTTTTGCTGTTTCCAAAAATATTTTAGGATTAGGTTTTGATACCCCGACTTCTTCAGCTGATTTTATTAAAGAGAAATACTCTTTTATTCCTAGATGGGTCAAATGTTCTAAAATCAATTTTTTACTTGTCGACGAAGCAACTGCCATAGGGATATTTCCCTCTTTTAAGCCTGTTAATGTTTCTAAGACACCAGATATCAGCTTAACTGGTTCTGTTTCAAATAGATATTCTAACGATTTTTTACCTTGGGCTTTTAACTCATCAATACTTTCGGGTAAATCAAAATCAGATTTTATCCCACTCCAAATGTTTGTCTGAGTCATTCCACAATATTTTCTAAAATCACTGATACTGGCTTTTTTTCCAAAAGATTCGACCACACGTTGCTCACTTTTCATGTAAAACTTCTCTGAATCAACCAATACACCATCCATATCAAAAATAACTAATCGATTATTGATCATTGTCTTCCTCCTAGTAGTTACTCAATAGAATACTTGTTATATAAACTAAACCAATCATCTCTAAAGTCTGTTATCGCTTAATCCACAGATGACAACTTCATTCCACTGTCTAATATATCCGGTCCAATTGTAACAGCATGAGCGCCTGAATAAATAGCCGAATTCACCTGTTAAATATTTTTAAAACTGGCAGCTAACATTTTTGTTGATGATTGACTTGTTTTAATAACCTCACTTAATTCTAACAAGACATCACTAGATTGAACACCTAAATTTTCCATTCGATTATAGTAAGGAGCGATATAGGAAACTTCTATAATTATCCTGAAAACAACAAAATTTTTGTATGATACTCTAATCAATTAGAACTAAATACAGTTTAACAAGTAATTATCGCCTATCATTCGAAAGTGATAATGTCCTAAGTAGGTCGAAAGACAAAATGTCCCAAAATGATAAAATAACTTTATGAAAAGGATAAATCTAACAATGAATGAAACCAAAAAGTATCAAGTTATTAAAGCTGTCGCTGAAAATAAAAAACAAAAAAAAAGAGCTAGTGTTGAACTTAATTTATCTATACGACAAATTAACCGTTTAGTGAAATCATACAGGGAAAATGGTAAATCAGCATTTGTCCATAAAAATCGAGGGAGAAAAAATAAGCACTCTGTGCCTGAAAAAGTAAAACAACAAATAATCACTAGTTATCAATCGTTTAGTATTAAACCAAATATTAAGCATTTTACTGAAATACTGAAAAACGACCATCATATCTGTTATACAGATACTACAATTAGAAGCATCCTGTACAAAGAAAAAATACTTTCACCAAAGGCTCAAAAAAAGATAAAAAGAAGACTCAAACAATTAATAAAGCAAGAAGGTCAACAAACCAAACAATCAGAGAACCTATTGGTTCCAAGAGCTGAAGACTACCTAGAACTCCCTGAAAAGACCCATCCTAGTCGACCTAGAAAAAAATACAAAGGAGAATTAATTCAATTAGATGCTAGTTCATATAATTGGTTTGGAAATCAAATAACTCATCTTCATTTAGCTATTGACGACGCATCAGGTAATATTGTTGGCGCTTATTTTGACCAACAGGAAACGCTCAATGGTTATTACCATGTTCTTCATCAAATTCTGACAAAACAAGGGATTCCTGCCACTTTTCTAACAGATAAACGAACCGTCTTTGAGTACAACAGAAAATCAACAAAAGCTGTAGAAGAAGATACGTTCACGCAGTTTGGGTTTGCTTGTCATCAATTAGGTATTGACATAAAAACATCCTCTATTCCTCAAGCAAAAGGTCGTGTAGAACGTTTAAATGGGACAGTGCAATCAAGATTGCCTGTTGATCTTGAGATAGCAAATATACATTCTATAGAGGAGGCTAATCAATTTCTATCTGTATGGATTCGAAAGTTTAATCGACAATTTGGTCACAAAACTGCAGAAAGTGTTTATGAAACTTCTCCTACAACAGCTGAAATTAATTTATTACTAGCTACTGTCTCTCATCGTATAGTCGATAATGGCCATCATATTAAGTATCAAAATAAATTTTATCTTCCAACGGAAGGTGGTAGCGACAAATATTTTACAAGGAAAACGAAAGCATTAATTATAAAAGCTTTTAACGGGGAGATTTATGTTAATATAGCAGAAAAAATTTATCCTACTAGACGATTAAAAAACCACGAGACCTATTCAAAAGAGTTTGATGGGGTTTCTTCAGATATAAAAAAAGAAAGACGCAAGTACATTCCACCACAGTCACATCCGTGGAAACTTGAGTCTTTCAAAAGGTATCTTCAAAGTATTGACCGTACTATCGAAGAATATGAGGCTGAAAAAACAGCCTGAAACAAAAAGTACCTTATTTTACCAATAATGGTCACATTAGTGCAAGTTTTACGCAGTAAAGATTGCGCTAATGTGAGCCCTCATTTTGGGACATTTTTATTTTCGATTGACAAATACAGTTTAACAAGTAATTATCGCCTTGTATTGTTCTATAAAACGATTATTTAAAATACAAATAACCAAAATTATATATATAAATACCATTTTATTTAAGATAAAACATGGTATTTATAACAAATATCGTTTATAATATATTTCAAAACCATTTATTGTACTATTACAAAAAATATTTATAATTATAATCACTATACTTGGGATTATAACCAAAAAGGTCAGTTACAGATTGAAAGAGTGGTGAAAAAAATGAAAAAAATCATTTCCATTAGTTTACTTATCAATTTTTATATTCTTTGTCCGATATTTTCTTTTGCTGAAAATATAACTGACACAACTAGTACAGCAGATGGAAATACGTATTATTCTTCAAATAACTCTATGATAGAAACAAAAAATTCATTAACTACGGAAACAATTAATGATAAAGAATCTACCCTATCAAGTTCTTCTGATTATTTATCTAAAGAAAAAAAAGCTTATTTCGAACAAGCCAACCTAGTGATGAGTACATCTCTAACCGGAAACGGAACAGTAGCCTCACCGTTTAAAGTATATAATGCAGATCATTTAGCTACTGTAGCCAAGATGATTAACGACTCTAGCTATACAACTACCACTAATTCTGGTACTGTCTATATCAATCTAATGTCTGATATTACACTAGATGGAAACATGATTAACTTTATCAATAATCGCAACCCTATCATTATTGATGGAGCGACTAACCACAATAATGTAAATAATTTTTCAATATTTTTTACTGGTAACTCAACTTCTGGATACGGATTATTTTCATTAGGTTCAGCAAATATGACCATCACCTTCAAAAATATTAATTTTGGTTCTAAGGAATTTGCAAAAAATAACTACTATGGCTTTTGTCAAACAACAAAAGCAAATAATACAATAAATATTCAAGATGTTAATTACTACGCAGAAGAAGGTGGACAACCTTTTTATTCAACAGGATCAAATAGTGTACTTAATTTCATTGGATATAACACGTTTGTTGTCACATCTAATGGTGTTTCCAACCAGGAATTTGCAGAATTTTCAGGAGCTATCAACTTTAAAGAAGATAGCAAAACAGCAATTGTTCAAAAAACAAATACCTCTTTAGCTTTTATCTGGATACATTCAAACTTAACCATGAATGTAGAGTCAAATGCAGAAGTCTTTATACAATCGGGAAAAACGGAGCTGTTTTACCCAAGTAAACCAGCTAGCTTAAACATTGATAGCAAAGCAAAATTTACTTATTTATTTGATAATAAGCTGACATATATTGACCCTTCAACAGTTTTTGCTGATCCATCAACTTATCAGTATATTACAGTCACAGGAAACACAGGGGCCACATCAAATAACTTTTTCGATAGTAACAGCACTCTCGATATTTTTATAGATGAACAGGCTCAGTTGAACTTTATAACATCTAACCTACCTTTTCAGACAGGAAAACTTGTTATTAATTCCCAGGATAGTTCTAGTGTCAAATTTATGAATCAAACACAAACTAATCCAGCCTTAAATTCTAAAAATACAAGCATAGACATAAAAAATAGCACAACCAATAATACGATTTATAATTTTAGAAAGTCGCCTAATAAAAATGGAGATCCTATCAGTGAATTAGTCTTACCTAATAAAAGTAGTGAAACATTAACAAATAATTTATCTAATTATAATGTACTAGCTTTCGAACCGGCTGTTAAAGTTGGCGGAGTATCAGCAATGGGATCGTCTGGATTTGATGTCGAGTCTAAAACACCTTTTAGTAAAATTACAAGTCAACTAACCGATGTTTCAAGTACATTAGATTCACATTATACTTATAAAGCACAATATTATATAACTAGTGATACTAATAATATACTAAGTGATACCACACTTAATAATCTATATAAAGACACGGTACAAGTAGCAACTCATATAGATGGCAGTATTAATAAACCTGTTAATACAATTCCTTCTACACCAACCATAACAAGTGATAAAACGACATCAGCAACTTTAAATCATTTGTTTTCTGGGATGTATATAATATACGGTAGACTAGCTGTTATCAATACATCTGATAATCAAACTTTTTACACTACTTGGAATCATTTATCAACAGAAATTAAACCTTATCAAGCAGTGACACTGCCAACTTTAATTGATATAAATGCTGATGTTAATTATCGTTCTGTCAATAATAAACCAGAACTAATTTTCAATAACAAAACCACCTATCCAATCTCAAATCAAAGTAATCAAATTATAAATATTAAACCTACTTTATTAATTGAAAAAAATCAAAATAATATTGACATCGTACCTGATAAACCAAATATCAATAACGATAAGAAAAAATTGCAACTTCAACTAATATCAAATCCCTATAATCTTCAATGGAACTTAGGTGATTTAACATCTCTTCAATCATTGGAATTACAACCTTACTGGGATACATCACACAATAAAACAAATTTTAATCTAGGTGGAGCATACAGTGGTCCTTACTTAACCACTTCTCCAGCAACTCTCAATTATACTGTTGTATTTTCCATTAATCCAAAATAAATGAAAGGAGTTGGTTAAATGAAAAAAAAAAATAATAACAATAAAAAAAAATCTCTACTGATACTTTTATTGTTGTTATTATTTCTAATTAGTGGTTTTTTTGTCTATAAGATATTTTTTGATAAAAACACTGAGATTGCAACCGTCGTAGCAGGGGATTTTTTACCTGAGGGAAAAGATGCTTCAAAAATGACTGAAAAAGAATTAACTCAATATGCACAGAAAGCTGTTGATTCAACTAATTTTAACATGAGAATTGTTTCAGAAGCACATTTTAACAAAGAGACTATGGAAGGTGGATTAGCCATACAAAACCCACCTCAGAATTCTCAACCTATTAATGTCGTTGTTACTCTTAATAGTGATAATTCAATCATTTACGAATCTGGTGCTATACAACCTGGTGAGGAAATAAAAGAAGTCACACTCAACCAAAAATTGATTCCAGGAACCTATCCAGTGACTGCTACTTTTAATATTTACAACCAAAATACTAAAAAGAAGCAGGGAGAAGTTAAGGCAGTATTAACTTTAATAGTTGATAAATAAAAAATAAAAAGGAGAAAAACATCATGAAAAAAACATTATTTGGAGCATTACTATCAATCAGTGTCATAACACTGACACCTATAGTAGTCTCAGCTGATCAAACCGGAGATAATCTTAACACAAAGAATGGTTCTAGAACCTATATCGGCGAATCAGAAGCAACTGTTCCAGTACAAGGAACATTAGGTGTAGATAACACAGATCCTGATTCACCTATTGATGAAGGAGATGATGCTTGGATAAATGTCACTGTTCCGACACAAACTTATTTCTATTCAGCTGGTAAAACCGCAAATTCAAAAATCACATCTCCAAAATACACTATCACTAATAATTCTGCTAGACCTGTTAACGTTAGTTTTAACGGCTTGACCGAAGCAGAATCTCCAGTCCAAAGTGGTGGTAAAAAAATTAGTACCACAACAGAACAAAATAATGTCGTCGTTAATCTTAATGCAACAGGAGGAGTTTCAGCAACTGCTTCTACAAATATTATTAGTAATGGGAAACCTGTTTCATCTTTAACAAGCCTTTTAGGAAGGTTAGCTAATAATAAAGGCAAAGATTCTTTAAATGGCGCTGAAAATTCTGGTACTAATGCTTTAACATTTGATTATAGTGGTAATATTGGCAGTAATTTAGATGGTGTATACAGCAGTAACTATTCACTTGGTCTAACTTTCTCAGTTCCTAAAGATTGGAACTAACCAAATTTAGGAATGGAGGAATGATCTATGGCAAATCAAATTGATGTCATAGGAATTATTGGAGAAACGAACACTTCACAATCAGATAAAAATGATACTAATCCAACGAGTACCCCTTCCTCTACTTTACAAATTTACTACCAAGAACTTCCAAAAACAAACGACTATATGAATAGTTATTATTTAGGATTAGGTGTTACTATTATTCTACTTATAATGGTGATAAAATCGCTCAAAACAAGCTACTATAAATAAAATCAAAACCTCACCTTGACATATAAATGTTTAGGGTGAGGTTTTGATTTTTGTCATCACTTATTTTGATATTGTTTCTTTTTTTATCGGACACTCTGCTGAAGAACAATCACATGTTTTTTCTTTTTTTATACCATACTTATATACAACCCTAGCTACTCCTAAAAAAATAATTCCAGCTAAAATAATTGTACCCATACTATCACTCCTATAATATACTGATACCTTCTACACCGACTGATTTTTCTTTTCTAGGTTTTCTTGTTATTAATATAATCATCCCAATAACTAACATACTTGCTAACACTTGTCCGATACCAAACGTTCCACCTTCAAATAGGAAATGACCAAATTGATAGACAACTAAACTAACGGCATAAGCTAAAAGACATTGATAACTTATCGCCAGCGTTGTCCATCTCCAATCATTCATTTCTCGACGTATTGCCCCAATCGCAGCAAAACATGGTGCACATAATAGATTAAATAATAAAAATGAATATCCAGCTACTGGTGTTAAACTAGCACTTAATAATGGCCAATATTCTTTTCCAGTTTCTGAGACTTCTTGCAAATGACTATACAAAATACCAAACGTTCCCACTACATTTTCTTTAGCAATCAATCCTGTTATCGTTGCAACGGTTGTTCTCCAATTTCCCCATCCAAGTGGTACGAAAATAAATGAAATCGTTTGACCTAAAGACGCTAAAATACTTTGATCCGTTTCTACCATTTGTCCTCTAAAGTTAAATGAAGATAAAAGCCAAATCATAACAGAACTCGCAAAAATAATCGTCCCTGCTTTTTTTACAAAAGATTTTGATCGCTCGATCATTTGTCTAAAACTATTTTTAAATCTTGGCATGTGATAATCAGGTAATTCCATAATAAATGGTGCTGTGTCTCCGCTAAACAATGCTGTTTTCTTTAATATAATACCTGACAAAACAATAGAACCAATTCCCACAAAATATGCTGACGGTGCAACCCAAGAGCTACGTGGAAAAAAAGCACCTGCAATAAGACCAATAATGGGTAATTTAGCTGAACACGGCATAAACGTTGTGGTCATAATCGTCATACGGCGATCTTTCTCATTTTCTATTGTTCGACAAGCCATCACTCCTGGAACACCACAACCTGTTGAAATCAACATTGGAATGAATGATTTGCCAGATAAACCAAAACGTCTGAAAAATCGGTCCATGACAAACGCAATACGTGACATGTATCCACAATCTTCTAGTAAAGATAAACATAAAAATAAGACCATCAACTGTGGCAAAAATCCTAATACCGCACCTACTCCTGCAATAATGCCATCAAGAACAAGGGATTGTAGCCAAGGGGCAATAGCCAGCATCTCCATTAATTTTGTGACATTATCTGGAACAATTTTTCCAAATAATACATCATTTACCCAATCAGTCCCAATCGTTCCGATAGTTTGAATGGATAGATAATAAACTAACCACATCACAAACGCAAAGATAGGTAAAGCTAGCCATCTATTCGTTACTATTTTGTCGATTCGATCACTCATACTTAGTTTGTAATCTGTCTCTTTCACACAACACAAACTGACAACTTGACTGATATAATTATATCGTTCATTGATAATAATACTCTCACTATCGTCTCCAATAATTTCTTCTGTCATACTGATAATGTCTTCAATTTCTTTTTTCACGTTATCAGGCATGATGTTTCGTGAACAAACTGTTTGATCTCTTTCAAATAACTTGATACTGTACCATCTTTTTTGATGAATTGGTATACTATCTGGTAACAATTCACTAATTTCAGACAAAGCCACTTCTAAGCGATTATCATATAGAGGAAAATCCGGAATTCTTCCATGAACAAATAATTTATCTATTTCTACAAGGGCATGGGTTAACCCTTCTTTTCTGGCAACACTCATTTTTACTACAGGAACCCCTAAAGAGTATGACAATTTTTCTTCATTTAACCGAATCCCTTTTTTCTCAACGACATCCATCATATTTAATGATAGAATCATAGGAATGCCTAATTCTAACAATTGTGTCGTTAAATAAAGATTTCTTTCTAAGTTACTTGCATCAACGATATTTAACATACCAGAAGGGTTATCTTCCAACAGATAATCGCGTGCCACCACTTCTTCTGGTGTATAAGGTGACAAGGAATAAATGCCTGGTAAATCTTGTAACACTATATCTGTATTCTTTTTTAGTTTACCTTCTTTTTTTTCTACTGTCACACCTGGCCAGTTTCCGACTGATTGATTAGATCCTGTTAATTCATTGAATAAACTCGTTTTTCCACTATTAGGATTTCCGACCAATGCCATTTGTTTTTTTGTCATAGCTACACCTCTTTAACTAAAATGAGTGATGCTTCTTGTTTTCTCAAGCTGAGTTCATATCCTCTAACGGTAATTTCAATCGGATCACCTAAAGGAGCATATTGTTTCACCTGAATAAGTACACCCTTTGTTAATCCCATATCCATCAACCGACGTTTTAGTGCTCCTTTTACAGTAAAATCAACCACTTGTGCATGTTTTCCAATACCAATTTCATCCAATGTTTTAAGATTGGTAGAATTTTTTTCTATATCTTCACTAACTTGGATAAATTCTGCAATAGTATCATCTATTCCTATTTTTGTCCCTTTAAATAGAACAATAAATGGTTGATTTTTTTTATTCGATAATAAAACTATCTCTGTTCCTGGTAACAACCCCAAATTTTTTAAATGTTTCGCATGAGATTCTTGACCATTAAATGCAACAAATTGATAGACTTTATTCATTTGACAATCCTTCAATTTTTTCATTTTTTCACCTACGTTTATTTTTCCCTACTAACTAGCAATGAAAACCATTCTCATTTAATAAACTAATCATACACTCGTCAGGAATGAGCGTCAATCTATATTGTGAAAAAAATCATTTAAGTGTTTAAAAATACACCATACTAAAAAAATCCTATGAAACTGCTACTTAAATAGTAAGCAATTCATAGGATAATAATGAGTTACTCAAACAAACTGGCACCATTTGTTTCAATCACTTTTTCATACCAATAGTAACTATCTTTTTTATATCGTTTTAAGCTACCACCCTTTTCATCACGATCAACATATACAAAACCATAACGTTTTTGATACCCATTTAACCAACTTAATAAATCAGTAAATGACCATGTACAATACGCAATCACATCACAGCCTTCATCAATCGCTTTAATCACTTCTTTTACATGTTCTTCTAAGAATGAAATACGATACAGATCATGAATGCTACCATCACTTTCCAATGTATCAAAAGCACCTAATCCATTTTCCGAAATAACAATTGGCAAATTATAACGACTAGTAATTTCTTTACAGGCATAACGTAACCCTTCAGGATCAATCGTCCAATCCCAATCTGTTGTGGTTAAATAAGGGTTATTAGCTGTTTTATATACACCTGGAATACCCGTTTGTTCATTTGTTCCTTTAACACCAGTTGTATTCATTTTCGCGTATGGTGTTACACCATCTAAATCATTGTATTCACAAACTGTTGTCTGGTAATAGTTAACACCCATAAAATCAATTAAAGAAGCAGCTTTTTTAAATAAGCTTTCATCTTCTTTTGTGACAGATGGAGCAACGCCTTGTTTTTCTAGATAAGTCATAGCATTTTTAGGATAACGACCATACGCATAAACGTCCATCCACCAAAAGTTTTTCAAATTGTCAAAGTCAACTTTTGACATAGCGTTATCAGGATTACAATCTAGAGCATAACTTGGGCTATAAGCAAAACTTGCACCGATTTGTCCATCCGGTATAATCTTTTTAAACGCAATCACAGTTTTTGCATGTGCTAGAAAAGCATGATGATTGACTTGGTAAAATGTTTTTTGATCATCAAATTTTCCTGGTGGATGCATCGCTGTTAGCCATCCCAAAGAGGTAAAGATATTTTGTTCATTCATTGTAATCCAATATTTGACTTTTCCTTTAAATTGTTCAAATAAAAATGTCGAATAATCAACATAATCATCTATAACTTTTGGATTTTCCCATCCGCCATACTCTTCAACTAAAGCTTGTGGAATATCCCAATGATACAGTGTCACCATTGGTTCAATATTATATTTTAAGCATTCATCTATAATATTTTGATAAAACTCTAATCCTTTTTCATTTACTTCTCCTCGTCCTGCTGGAAAAATTCGGGTCCAAGCAATTGAGAAACGATAGGTTTTTAATCCCATATCGGCCATTAGTTTAATATCTTCTTTATAACGATGGTAATGATCAACTGCTGTTTCACCAGTTGATCCCTCGAAAGTTTTTCCTGGAATTTTAACAAATTCGTCCCAGTTTGACACACCTTTTCCATCTTCTAAATGTGCACCTTCGATTTGATAAGCTGCCGAGGCGCTACCCCATAAAAAATCTTTTGGTACTTGATACTTTGTCATGTTTTCACCTCATTAAATTATTGTCAATATTTTATCTGATTCATTAACTGAACCAGTTTTATCTACATTAACTTCTTTAAAATCATTTGAATTAGTAATTACTACAGGGGTTGTTGTATCATAGCCTTTTTCTTTTATTTTTTCTAAATCAAATGTTAGTAACACGTCACCTGTTTTCACTTTATCACCAACATGAACTTGTGGTGAAAAATGTTTGCCATTTAAGTTAACTGTTTCAAGTCCAACATGAATTAAAATGTCTAATCCTGTTATTGATTTTATTCCTATGGCATGTCCTGTTTCAAAAAAGACGTCAATCGTTCCATCACATGGTGCGACTACTTCACCTTTTTCAGGAATAATGGCAATTCCTTGTCCTAATAAATTATCTGCAAATGTTTTATCGTTTACTTTTGCTAACTCAATTGCTTCACCTTTTAAAGGACTAAATACGTCTTTAATTTGATTCAATGGTTCAATAGTTGCTTCTTCAACTTCTTCTTCATAAGAATCATCTTTAATGTCTTCAAACCCTAGTAAATAAGTAGCGATAAATGAAACAGCGATAGTCACACCCATTGTAATTAGTGCGTAAAGAATTGATGAACTGTTTCCTTTTTCAATGTATTGTGGGAACGTAATAATAGCTGGTGTTGCTATCCCGTAAGCTTTTAACTGAAATAATCCACCAATAATCCCACCAGTTGCTGCCCCAATACAAGCTCCTAGCATTGGACGTTTTAATCGAATGGTTACCCCATACAGAGCTGGCTCAGTAATCCCTGCAAGTAGCGCAGAAAAAGCTGAAGAACCGGCAACTTGTTTCAAATCTTTGTCTTTAGATTTAATGGCAACGGCTAATGACGCTCCACCTTGTGCTAAGTTCGAACATAATTCAGCAATACACATAAAAGCTTCATAACCTGTTGTAGCAATCATGCTTAACTTAATTGGCATAAAGACATGGTGCATTCCTACCATAACGATAAATGGGTAAACTCCTGCAACTAACCCTATTGCAATAAATCCTAGTTTATCATGAATAAAGTATATCACGTCTGATAAAACATTACCGATAATAGCCCCAATTGGTCCAACAATGACTAAAGCTAGTGGTGCTGTAATAAGTAATACTAGCATTGGTTTTAAGAAATTTTTTGTAATAGCTGGTGTAATTTTATCAACAAATGGTTCGATATAAGATAAAATCCATACGCTTAGAATAATTGGAATAACAGAGTATGCATAGTTTGCATAAGTCACTGGAATAATATTAAAAAACTTAACTGTTTCGCCCGCGTCTTTTGCAGTATTCATCAATGTTATAAAGTTAGGGTGAAGCATAATGGCTGCTAACGTCGCAGCGTAATAAGGATTGGTTTTAAATTTAGATGCCGCTGAAATTCCAATTAAAATTGGCATGAAAAAGAATGCTCCATCACCAATCACTGACAGTAATTGATACGTTTGACTGCCTTCATTTAACCAACCAAGCATTGGTAAAACAGTCAGAAGAACTTTTATCATCGCCGCACCAATCAGTGCAGGAATAACTGGTGCCATACATCCAGAAATGACATCTAATATTTTAGAAAAAATGCCTTCATCATTTTCTGGTTTAGGTGCATCATCATTGCTATCAGTTTTGAAGTTTCCTAATTTAACGATTTCTTTATAAACAGCTCCAACTTCATTGCCAATAATAATTTGATACTGTCCACCTTTTTTCATAATACCAAGAACCCCTTTTATACGTTCCACTTTGGCATCATTGACAATCGATTCATCTTTTAACACAAATCTTAGACGTGTCATACAATGAACCACACTAACAATATTTTTCTCGCCACCTACTTCTTTTAAAATTTCTGAAGCTACTTTCTGATAATCCATTTTATCAACCTTCCTCGCTTATTATTTTCGCATTTTTTGTAATTTTTTCTATATGTAACAATAAATACAATTGTTCATCCGAATTTAAATGATAATGATAATTTTTAGATAAATAATTATCGATTTTAACCACACACTCATAACTCTCCACATACTTTTCTTTAAATAAATCAAACATATCGTCATTTTCACTCGTGTAAACTTGCTTATCAATAACCCGTTGTGCAAAAAATTTTAAATGCGTCACAAATCGATAGTAATATATTGATTCTTCATTAAACTCCATCCGAAATGTAAACTTGATAATACTAATAATTTCTTGCATGAGTTTTGACATATCGTTAATATCGACTAGATTATCTAATTGTCCGTTTATTAAATGTTGTGCAATATAGGCAGCTTCATCTTCTGAAAACACCACTTCAAATCGTTGATTAACTTCTTTAACACCTAGCATTCCCACTTCAAATTCATCTTTAAATAAGCGTTTGATATCCATCAGTAGTGGATTAGCAACCTCAATCCCTTTATTAATACGTTCGACTGCGCCATGGAGATGTTCTGTTAAAGAAACATAAATGATATCGTCTATTTTTTTGCCATATTCTTTTTCCATAACAAAAATAAGTCGCTCAGTTATTTCTAAATAATCTTCTGGTATATCTGAAAACACATTTTTAAAGCGATCAATAATCTTTGAATTAATATTTGAAAAGATTTTGTATCGATTACTTGGCTCGACTATTTGACCATTCTTTTTACCAAATGCTATACCAACACCCATTACAACCACTTCATTCCCTGCATCGTCTTGAGAAATGAAGGCATTATTATTTAGTATCTTGATAATTTTAATGACTATCACTCCCTTTCTGAAAAGCAAAAAAAGCAAAACCTCAAACAAGCCGTCATCTCTATTTAGAGAACACGCCTTCGTCTGAGGTTTTGCCTGCTTGACCAGTTACAATCCTTATTTGACTTCATCATACCATGTGTTTTTATTTGCTTCAACACATTTTTAATCTTTTCATACAATATTCAAACATAACTAGCAACTAAAGCATAATTAATTTTATTAGCTTCAGTAAATTAAACGTCCCTGATACGATTTGAACGTACGACACCCGTCTTAGGAGGACGGTGCTCTATCCAGCTGAGCTACAGGGACATCAAAGATATTATGATTTTCTCACTTTTATCAGTAAAAGTCTAGTCACAATATCTTGCGTATTAGTTTACACCATCCATCAATTTCTCTGCATATTCAAATACTTTAGAGCCATCCATCAATCCATAATCTGTCATATCTATGTTTTTAACTGGAATATCTGAATTATTTAATGCTTGCTTGATGTCATTTTTTAAATACCTAACTTGTGGGCCCAAAAGATAGACATCTGTTTGTTCATTTTTAATATCTTTTTCAACTTCTGGCGCTGAGATAGCAACAATTTCTACATCTCTATCTTTCATATCCGCTGCGCGTCTCATACGATTTACTAATAAGTTAGTGCTCATTCCCGCTAAACAAACTAATACGATTCGTTTTTTCATGCCTTCCCCCTCATAAAAAAATTATTTCCACTTCGCTCCTTTGTTCTTTTGCTTTTTGGTGCGATTTTTTTTCTTTTTCTTTTTAGGCGTTTCTTGTTTACCACGAACTGTTTCTTCTTTAAAAACTGTCGCTTTTACTTTTTCTTCTTTCAACGGCTTAAGCATTTCTATTTCTTCGTCATCAGAACGTGAATCAGGTTTTTCTGTTAATAATTTCCCATGAGTAGCAAAATACTCTATTCCTGTTTTTCCAACTTCTTTATATAACTTGTTTAGTTCTCGTTTCTCACCATCATTGACTAAACTAATCACTGTCCCTTGTTTTCCCATACGTCCCACTCGTCCAGCACGATGTATATAATCAGGAACTGTTTGAGCCAAATCATACTGAATAACGTATGCTAAGTCAGAAAAATCTAATCCTCTTGCACCTAAATCTGTTGTTAAGAGTAGTGACACTTGCCCTGTTTCAAAATCATGAATAGCACGTTTTCTTTCTACTTGGTGCTGATCTGAAGCAAGAGTCTGGTGCTTAATACCTAAATAATTCAATCTTTCAGATACCGCTCCAAGTTCACTCACCTGATTAAAGAAAACTAACCCTTTAAATCCTTCTACGTGAGCTAATCGACGTAACACTTCTGAACGTTTTCTAACAGGTGTCATAATAAATCCATGCTGAATCGTTCCTTTGGTATTATCATCCTCTGTGACATCAATGACACGCAATTCTGCTCTAAATAAAGTGTCCATTTTTGGTAATATTTGTTCCCCTGTTGCTGATGTAGCAACAACTTGAGTATCAGCTTGAACACTTTTTATAATACCTTTTGTTGAGTTAAACTCAGCATCACTTAACAAATCATCTACTTCATCAAGAACTAACGTCTGAATTAAATGAGCTTTAATTTTCTTTTGTTTAATCAATTCTAATACACGACCTGGAGTTCCAACTAATACTTCTGGACGTTTTTTTAGTCGTTCGATTTGTCTTTTAACATTAGCTCCCCCAATAATTGCTTGAATATTTAAGTCTAGGCCTTTTGCCCAAACTCTAGTTACTTCTGCTACTTGGCTCGCTAGTTCTTGTGACGGCAAAATGATTAATAATTGATTGCCATTTCCTTGTACCACTTTTTGCAACAACGGTAATAAATAGGCCACTGTTTTACCTGAACCTGTTGGAGAAATCCCTAACACGTTCTCGCCTTCTAATAACAAAGGATACAGAGTACTTTGTATCAAGGTTGGGGCACTGTATTCTTGTTTTTCCCATTCATTTTGCCAAACCTCTGGCAATAATTCTAATATACTCATCTTCTAACCTCTAATTTCTTTTGCATCCGCTGCAAAAATAATATCCGTTTCTTTTCTCATTTTTTCCATTAAATAATGGACATCTCTTGCTAATTGAACCCAGTCTTGGTAAATCTTTTGTTGTTTGATTCCCATTGGATTCACCATAATATTGGCAAACGCTTTTGCTTCTTCAATCATCACTTCATCTGACTTTTCTGTTCCAAAATTCACTTCAGTTAGCTGATTATTCTCACGTTTTTTTTGTACAATACTTCCTATGCTATTAACTGCATCTAAACACAGTGTGCTGTCACTTAAATATATTTCTGATGGTAAAAAACTATCCACATTTTTTCCAACTGACATGGTCACATCAAACGTACCATAACGAAAAATTATGGTTCCTAATCCATCAACACCAGTAGGCAATTTTTGGTTAAAGTAATAGACAGAGTTTGGTTTTCCAAACCAAGCTACTGCTGTATAAACTAAGTATACGCCTAAATCCATTAAAGCTCCACCCGAGTATTTAGCAGAAAAAATATTTGGTTCTTCTCCTCGTAAAAGAGCATCATAACGTGATGAATATTTCATAAACGTTAAATTAGCCCCCAGTATATCTTCTCTATTTTTCAAAAATGAAGCAACTCGTTGAAAATTATCTTCATGTATGTGTCTTGCCGCTTCAAAAAAGAACACTTCTTTTTCTTCAGCCAAATCAATTAATTCTTCTAATTCTTCTAGCGTTGAGACTGCTGGCTTTTCAACAATCACATGTTTACCATGTGTCATCAGTAATCTTGCTTGCTCATAATGTAAACTATTAGGAGATGCTATATATACTACATCAATGTCTTCTGACTCACTTAACTCTGATAATTCAGTCATAATCTGAATGGTTTCTGAATGATCGTATTTTCCAGCAAATTTTTCTGCTTTTCCCTTAGTACGTGAGTATACAGCACTAAGTTCATACTCTTCACTTTTTACGGCTGCATTAACAAATGCATGAGTAATCCAATTCGTTCCAATAACACCTAGTTTCAACATGACGTATTCCCCTTTATTTTCTTTTGTCGCGTAAATAGTTTTAAATCCTTATACTTCGTAGTCAAAAGTATATCATTTTTCCTTCATTTATGTCTGACTAAATTAAAAATAAAAAACCACCTGTACTATAATCATAATGACTAATAGCAACTACGTCTACTACTAATCATTGATTATCTGACAAAGTGGTTTACTTTTTATTCGTCTAAATCTTCTGCAAATTGACTATTATATAGTTTTTCATAAAAACCTTTTTTCGCTAACAAACTCTCATGTGTTCCCTGTTCAATAATTTGTCCTTGATCCATCACCAAAATCAAGTCAGCTTCACGAATAGTGGATAATCTGTGGGCAATAACAAAACTAGTTCGCCCTTCCATTACTTTTTCCATTGCCTTTTGAATAAGTCCTTCTAATCTTGTATCAACTGAACTGGTTGCTTCATCTAAAATTAAAATTTTAGGATCTGAAATCACTGCTCGAGCAATAGTAAGTAGTTGTTTCTGACCTAGTGAAATATTGTCACCTTCTTCGTTAATGGCCATTTCGTAACCACTAGGCATGGTTCGAATGAAATGGTCCACATTAGCTGTCTTAGCTGCATCAACTACCTCGAAATCTGTCGCATCTAGTTTACCAAATCGAATGTTTTCAGCAATTGTATCGTTATAAAGCCACGCATCTTGTAACACCATACCAAACAACGAACGAACATCACTACGATTCATTTTTTTTGTATCAATGCCATCAATTTTAATCGCTCCATCTGTCACATCGTAAAAACGCATCAACAAATTAATTAAAGTTGTTTTCCCTGCCCCTGTAGGCCCAACAATAGCAACCGTCTGACCACTTTTAACTGATACACTAAAATTTTGGATTAAAGGACGATCTGGTTGGTAACTAAATGATACGTTATCAAATTCAACGTCTCCATGGAAAATTTCCGGCAACGGAATATCTGATTCGTTTTCAATAGATTCTGGTTCATCTAATATCGTAAACACGCGTTTGGTGGCAGCTGACGCACTTTGTAGCATGGAAGATAATTGAGTGATTTGCCCCATTGGCTGACTGACTTGCCATACATATTGGATAAAGGCTTGTAAATTTCCTAAAAGTAAAGTTCCAGAAATGACATAAAATGATCCTAATACTGCTACCCCTATATATGCACTGTAAGCTGTTAAATTAACTAATGGCATCATAATACCCGAAATAGCTGCTGCCTTAAAACCATTAGTCGTCAAACGCTTATTGACATTTTTAAAGCTATGAATAGTTTCTTCTTCCTGACCATAAAGTTTCAATACGTTAAATCCTGTTAAATTTTCTTGAACAAACCCATTCAACTCACCTAATGAATCTTGCTGACGTTTAAAATATGGTTGAGACCAATTAACAACTAATTTAGAAATAATCATAGATAGTGGAATAATCAACATAACCAGCAACGCTAACTTGACATTAATCGTTAGCATCGCCACAACAGCCATCGTTATCCCTAAAAGTGCATTAACAATGGCGATTAAGCCTTGTTGCAACGCGTTACTTACCGCATCAACATCATTAGTCACACGAGATAAAACATCTCCAAATTGATGTGTATCAAAATAAGAAACTGGTAATCGATTAATCTTTTGTGAGATATCTGTTCGTAAATCTCTCATTGCGTGCTGAACGACTTTTGTCATAAACCATTGAGCAAAAAAACTTGCTAAACTATAAATTAGTCCTATTAAAAATAAGACAAGGAGTACGTTTAAAATATATTTAAAATCAAGCGACTCGCCATTTTTTATATTTTCAGCTATTTTAGTTGTTGGTAAACCCGTTACAAAAGGCATTAAAGCATTCATAATTACTGCAATAACTGCTAAAAATAGTGCTCCAATAAAACCAAACTTATAAGGAGAAATATATTGATACAGTCTTTTTAATTGTTTCAATGAGTGTGTCATTTTAATTCCTCCTCTGTCAATTGTGATGAAGCAATATCATAATAAACTTGACAATTTTTCAATAACTCTTTATGTGTTCCCATGCCAACAACGTCACCTTCATTTAGAACAATAATCTTATCTGCGTGCATGATTGTACTAACTCGTTGTGCAACAATAAGTACAGTTGACTCGGTTGTTTCTTTTTTCAAGCGTTGACGAAGCATGGCATCTGTTCGATAATCCAGTGCTGAAAAACTATCATCAAATACGTAAATAGCAGGCTTTCTAATAATTGCTCGTGCAATAGCTAGACGTTGTTTTTGTCCCCCTGAGAAGTTAGAACCACCTTCTGTTATAGGTTCAAACAACCCTTGTGGTTTTTGAGAAACAAATTCCGTTGCTTGTGCGATATCTAGTGCTTCTCTCATCTCTTCTTCAGTAGCATCTTGTTTACCAAAACGTAAGTTATCAGCAATTGTCCCAGAAAAAAGTACTGCTTTTTGAGGGATATAACCGATTTTTTCTCGTAAACTTTTTAATTTATAATCGCGTACATCTACCCCATCAATTTTTATAGAACCTCGGCTCACATCATAAAACCTTGGAATTAATTGAATTAAAGTGGATTTACCACTACCTGTACTTCCGATAAATGCTACTGTTTCTCCTGGATTAGCTGTAAAACTAACGTCTCGTATGACAGGACTTTCACTATGTCCTGGATAAGCAAAAGATACCTTATCAAATTCAATGACACCTTGTGTTTTTGTTTCTGTGATGCCAGATTGATTATCTTGAATAGCAGGTTCAACATCTAAGACTTCTTGTACACGAGCAGCTGAAATTGCTGCACGTGGGTACATCATGAAAACAGAAGCAAACAACATAAATGAGAATAAGGCATGGAATATATATTCTATAAATGCGATTAAATTTCCCACTTCTAAGCTACCATCATTAATTTGGATACTTCCAAACCAGATAACCAACACCATAATAATATTAAATAGAAAGAAAAATGCTGGTTGAGCTGAAGCCATTAATTTAAATAATTTCATTGAACTTGTTGCATATGCATTATTCACTTGTTCAAAGCGTTTTTCTTCAAATTTTTCATTAACAAACGCACGAATCACTCTTAATCCAGATAAGTTCTCACGCAATATCAGGTTCATGTTATCAAGATTTTTTTGTTGACGTCTTGATAATGGTTCTGAAAACTTAGCAATCACTAACATGCCTAATATTAAAAATGGTAACCCGATAAACACAAATATAGTTAACGAAGGACTCGTCCTAACAATCATATACAAGCTTGCAATAAACATGATTGGGGTAATAAATCCCATTCTTAAAATCATACCCATAAAATTCATCACTTGAAACGCGTCGTTAGTTGTTCTAGTAATCAGTGACGACATACCAAAATCTTCATATTCTTTATGAGAAAATCGTTGAATATTCTCCATCATATCCTCACGCATATGTTTAATGATTCCCGTATTAAGTTTTGCACCTACCACGGCTAAACTAATATTTAGAATAATACCAACTGCTGTTACTAATACCATTTGCCAACCAACTTGTTTCACTACCGACATATCATTATTTGCGACACCCTGATCTAACATCTTAGCTAGTAAAGTTGGCAACCCTAGTTCTATTAAAATAAAGCCAAATACGCACAAAAAATTTAGTAATAATAACTTTTTTTGTTTCATCGCGTAATTCCACATTGTTTTCATTTATACACCCTCTTTTTCATTTAATAGGTATTTAATGCACTTCATTTATCATAACTGATTTTCGGCTAAAATGTCAGTGATTTATTGCGAATTATCTTATTTTTTTGATGTAATCGTTATCCTTTTTTTGTCATGATGAATGTTTCTATACAATTATTTGCAATTATGATAAAATAAACCTAATTGTTGGAGTAGTATGCTCCAAAATACGACGGTGAAAAAGATAGTGAACATCCGTGGAATGAGACAAGATTCCATGTTATTTTAAATCAAGTATTTAGGATAACTATTACTTCAAAAAGGTGTCTACTTGCACCTAATTTTGTCGTGTTTTTACAAATTAATTAAAGATAAAATGTCATTTATTATAAAGGAGAAATGTCAAATGATTTATAAAGTATATTACCAAGAGGATAAAAAATTTAGTCCACAAAGAGAAAAAACACAATCTCTTTACATCGAGTCGGATTCACCTATTACTGCTCGCCGCTTAATTACTGAGCACACTAATTACAATATCGAATTCATCCAACCCCTAGAAGGAAACCACTTAGAATATGAAAAAGAGCACACTAATTTCGAACTTGTGGAGTTTAACTAGTCATGAAACCCCAAATAAAAAACAATGAAACTGGTGTTTTCGGGATAGGTGGACTAGGGGAAATCGGTAAAAACACTTATGGTGTCCAATTTCAAGATGAGATTATCATTATTGATGCTGGGATTAAATTTCCAGAAGACGACCTTTTAGGAATCGATTATGTCATACCAAATTACCAATACATTGTTAAAAATATTAAAAAAGTAAAAGCATTAGTCATCACTCATGGTCACGAGGATCATATTGGTGGTATTCCGTTTCTTTTACGTCAAGCAAATATTCCAATCTATGCTGGACCTCTTGCTTTGGCACTTATTCGTAACAAATTAGAAGAACATGGATTGTTACGTGATGCTGTCTTACATGAAGTCAATGAAGACACGGTTATAAAATTTAGAAAAACTCAAATTAGCTTCTTTAGGACTACTCATAGTATTCCAGAAGCTAATGGTGTGGTTGTTAAAACACCGTCAGGTAATATTGTGTATTCTGGTGACTTTAAGTTTGACTTCACACCAGTTGGCGAACCTGCTAATTTACATAAAATGGCTCGCTTAGGAGAAGAAGGTGTCCTTTGTTTACTATCTGATAGTACCAATGCTGAAGTACCTGAATTTACAAAATCTGAAAAAGTAATTGGAGAATCCATTACTAAAATCGTTGAAAAAGTTGAAGGTCGTGTCATATTCGCAACGTTTGCTTCAAATATTTTCCGGTTACAACAAACAGCTCAAGCTGCAGTGAAAACAGGAAGGAAAATTGCTGTTTTTGGTCGTAGTATGGAAAATGCTATTGTAAATGGTCGTGAGTTAGGACATATTACTGTCCCTGATGATACATTTATTGATGCGCGTGATATTAACAAATATCCTGCTGATGAGATTATGATTTTATGTACGGGGTCTCAAGGTGAACCAATGGCTGCGCTAAGTCGTATTGCTAACGGAACTCACCGTCAAATTTCAATTCAACCTGATGATACTGTCATCTTTTCAAGTTCACCAATTCCTGGAAACACAACAAGTGTGAATCGTTTAATCAACTTGTTATCTGAAGCTGGGGCAAACGTGATTCATGGAAAAGTAAACAATATTCATACTTCTGGGCATGGTGGTCAACAAGAGCAGATGCTATTCTTGAGATTGCTTAAACCAAAATATTTTGTGCCAGTTCATGGTGAATACCGTATGTTAAACATCCATGCCAAATTAGCTCAAGCAACAGGTGTCCCAAAAGAAAATTGTTTTATTTTAGAAAACGGAGATGTCCTAGCTTTAACGAGTGATAGCGCAAGACGTGCTGGGCACTTTAACGCTGAAGATGTGTATGTAGATGGTAGCGGAATTGGGGATATTGGAAACATCGTCTTAAAAGATCGACGAATTCTTTCTGAAGATGGATTAGTATTAGCTGTTGCCACAGTTGATTATAAATCACAAATGATTGTGGCCGGACCTGATATTTTATCTCGTGGGTTTATCTACATGAGAGAATCTGGTGAACTAATTCAAGAAACACAACGTCTTTTATTTAATGCGATTCGAAAAGCCTTAAAACATCCTGATTGTGACGAAATCATGTTAAATGAAGTCATTGTAAACACTGTTCAACCTTTCTTAATTGAAAAAACCGAACGTCATCCAATGATTTTACCAATGGTTTTAGAAACATCTGATAAATAATCAAAAAGCCAATGACTATCTAATACTAGATAATCGTTGGCTTTTGTTTACACTTTTTTAAATTCCATATCAATGTGTGGAATATTATCTTCTAAATATACTTCTGATACTGGTTGAAAACCAAATGATGTATAAAAACGTTGTAACCTCTCTTGAGCTTGTGCTTTTATTAGATACCCACTGCTAATTTGGGATAGTCCAAATTCAACTAGAAGCCTGCCATAATTTGCTTGGCGTTCCTCTTTTTTGACTATGACACGACCAATATACCAACAAGTATCACTCGTTTCGTAGATTCTCATATAAGCAATCAACTCGCCGACCTCATTTTTACCTAAAATATGAGTCGCAATTAAATCTGTATCATCCACCTCTTGATAAGGACATTTTTGTTCGACTACAAATACTGATACTCTTAATTGATACATTTCAAAAATTTCTTGATTAGTTAATGACTCAAACGACTTATTTTCAAATGTTATCATTTCCTTCGATTCCTTTCCCGTACTTTTTTCGTCCAAAATCCACCAGATATATATTTGGGTTCATATGAAATAATAAAGGCTTTGTCATTAAATTCCTTGATTAATTTGTATAATGAACGTTCAGATTTTCTGGCTGATAAAATTTCTAAAACTAACCTTTCACCTTCACGACCATGAGCTATAGTTTGTGTGACGCCATACCCTTCCTCTCTTAATATTTCTGGAAGTTGATGATTCTCCTCATTTAAAGGAACAATTGCCGTCACCATAATATATCCAAGAGCTAAATAATCCTCTATTTTTATACCTACGACAATACCACATGCATATCCTAAAGCATATACAAATAAATTGAGTGGCTTATCGATTTGATTTAATACAAGCGATAAACCTACAACATAAATTGAAATTTCCACCATACTAAGTAATGGGGCAACCACTCTAGACCCCTTCATCGTTAACATAAAACGAATCGTATTCAATGTAACGTAACAAAAATTAATCAAGAAGATCATTAATAACGTTTTAATTTCCATTTACTTTACTCCTCCTTCTATTCTATACTCAATTATTTATCCATATTATCTAATATTTATATCTGATGCAACTTATCTCTATAAATAAAAAAGTGTAAGTAGATTATCCTACTTACACTAAACATTTTCATTAAAAATTAATTACGCTTTAACAACGTTTGCTGCTTGAGGTCCACGATCTGTTTCTTCGATTTCGAATGTTACAGCTTGACCTTCTTCTAATGTTTTAAATCCGTCGCCTTCGATAGCTGAGAAATGTACGAATACGTCATTTCCTTCTTCTTGTTGGATAAATCCAAATCCTTTTTCTGCGTTAAACCATTTTACTGTTCCTTGAGCCATGTTACTTCCTCCTCGTGCCGTAGCACATGTTAATTTTTGTAATACTTGCTTTCGGTCGATAGAGGGTGTTTCATACAACATCTATTGAAATCCAAAACCATATTACATATTCATGATAACTCATGTCTGTTTTAATTGCAAGTAAAGTCCCGTTTTTACAATGATAATCTCTGCGTTTCTCGAAAACTGATATAATCGGATTCTCCTACAACAATATGATCTAACACTTCAATTCCCATCATTTCACCACAAGAAACCAAACGTTTTGTGAATACTTCATCCTGATCTGACGGTTCTGGGTTTCCCGATGGATGATTGTGAACTAAGATGAGACGGGAGGCTGAATACCTCACTGCTAGATGGAATATTTCACGAGGATGGGCAATAGATTGGTTGAGTGTTCCGATAAAAATAGTCTCTTTTTTGATAATCTCATTTTTAGCATTTAAGTAAAATACCACAAAGTGTTCTTGCACTAAATCTTTCATTTCTTCAACTAAACTCTCACCAATTTGTTGACTTGAACAGATTCTACCATATTTTTCTTTTGTTGATTGATTCAATCTTTTACTTAACTCAACGACCGCTTTTATTTGTACGGCTTTTACTGGTCCGATCCCCTTTAAGCTCATCAACTCTTCAATTTTTATCGTCTTCATGCCGTATAAACCATCGCAATAAGTCAAAATATTTCCAGCTAACTCCATGACAGAATTTGACTTATTACCTGATTGAAGAATCACTGCTAGTAACTCCTCGTTAGATAATACTTCTGCACCATGTTCTATCAAACGTTCTCTTGGTAACAACTGATCTTGGTAGTCGAATGTGTGTAGTATGTTAGTCATATAAAAAACTCCCTTCTTCACTCAAAACATACGTGAAAAAGGAGTTTTTGATTTAAACTGATTTTATGTAGTCTAACACATCATACAAACTATCTTTAATAGTCAGTGTTTTTTCTTTTGCTTCGTCATTTGGTAAAATCAAATCCGGTACCATAATGACTGGCACACTAGCAGTGAAAGATGCTCGAATACCATTCAATGAATCTTCTAGCATTATCGTTTCTTCTTTTGGTGTACCCAATAATTCGACAGCTTTTTCAACAATTTCTGGATGTGGTTTAGCATGCATCACATCATTGCCACTGACAATTCCACTGAATTTATCCATAAACCCGGCTTTATCCAGTAGCATATCAATCGCTTCACGGTTATTACTTGAAGCAACAACACACTTTACGCCGTGATTGTTTAAATACGTTAACAATTCTTCCACACCTGGTTTGATTGGTGCTCCCACTGTTGAAAATTCTTCCCATGTACTAGCTCGACTTTCTTTAAAAAATTGGTCAATCTCATCTTGTCTCAACATTGGAAAATCGTTGACATATTTTTGGTAAACTGCCTTCTCACCTAAACCAACTTCAGATTTATAATATTCCTCATCGTAGCCAGGCATCTTGAATTTTTGTGCAATCTCAATATTATTTTTTGAATAGACTGCTTCTGTATCAAAGATTAGGCCGTCCATATCAAAAATAACGCCGCTTATTTTTTTCACACGTCACTCTCCTAATAAAATTTGTCTTACTTGGGAAATAAAATACAACGATCCGGTAATTAAAATCAAATCGTCCCCTGACACTTCTTTCAATGTATCTGATAGTGCTTCTTGCCAGTGATCGTATGCTATTAGTCCCATCTCTTCATATAACTCTTTCGTACAAGCTTTTGGGTAATCAAACGTGGTCACTTTCAAGTCTAGATTGTTTACTGACTGCAATAACTTAATCATGCCTTGAATATCTTTAGTAGTTAACGCCCCAAAAATCGTATGAATTTTTTTATCTGAAAATTCTCGTCTTAGATTGTCTACTAATACTTCCATCGCGTGATCGTTATGCGCCCCATCTAATACAATAAATGGTTCAGCAGAAATTCTTTCCATACGACCAGGCCAAAATGCCTGTTGCAATCCTTTTTGATAATCACGATTAGACACTGGTAAATGAAGCATATCCGAGACTTCATTAAATGCTTCAATGGCGACACTTGCATTATCTACTTGGTGTTTTCCAACCATATTAATGGATAATTGTTTTAAATCAACTTTATCTGATTTAAAATGGAATGTTTCTCCCCAATTATCGGTTGGTTGTAAGTATTGACTATCAAAGTCAACCCCATAACGTTTGATAGGAGCATGTAAGGAGTTTGCTTCTTTACTAATCACATCAAACGCTTCATCTGAGACGTTCCCCACAATAACTGGCCTTCCTTCTTTAATAATACCAGCTTTTTGACTAGCAACTTGTTCAATCGTATCTCCTAATATATCGACATGATCTAAACCAATTGTCGTAATCACTGATACAAGTGGAGTCATCACGTTCGTACAGTCAAAACGTCCGCCCAAACCAACTTCAACTAGAACAATATCAACTTTTTTATCAACAAAATAATCAAACATCATAGCTGTTAATACTTCAAATTCCACAGTATGAGCTAACTCAGGTACCTCATCCATCTTATCCACGATAGGGATCACTTTTTCACATAATTCAACCAAATCTTCATTAGGAATTGGTTGACCGTTAATCGCAATGCGTTCGTTAAATGATTCGATATACGGTGAGGTAAAGGTTCCGACCGTTAAGCCTTGTTGCTCCAACAGGCAACGTAAAAACGTTGTTGTTGAGCCTTTCCCATTTGTTCCACCGATATGAACAATTTTTAACTTATCTTGCGGATTGTCTAATTGTTCTAATAAATAATTGATTCGTGTTAACCCCGGACGAATACCAAACTTTGTGCGTTCATGTATCCATGAAATAATTTCTCCATACTCCATCTTGTACAGCCACCTTTATTTATTTTTTCAAAGAAGCAAGTCTTTCTTTCACAGAGGCTTGTTTTTCTAAGTAATCGTTTTGTTTCTCACGTTCTGCTGCAACAACTGCTTCTGGTGCATTCGAAACAAAACGTTCATTGCTTAATTTCTTCTCAACAAGTGCCACTTCTGACGTCCACTTGTCCAACTCTTTTTCCAAACGAGCAATTTCTTCGTCAATATTGATTAAATCTTCTAATGGTAAATAGATTTCAGCTCCAGTAATCACTGCACTCATGGCTAAATCTGGTACATCAAATTCTTCTTTAATTTCTAACACTTCTGGATGACAGAAACGTTCGATATAATTAGTATTTGTTTCAAAGAAGTCTTTAACTGAATCTTTTGATGTTTTGATTAACAATGTAATTGGCTTAGACATTGGTGCATTCACTTCTGAGCGAATATTACGAACTGAGCGGATTAATTCTTTTAATACTTCCATACCTTCTGCCGCTTGTTCATCTGTCCAAGCTTCATTTACTGTTGGGTAAGCTGCCACTACAATTGATTCACCTTGATGTGGAATTTTTTCCCAAATTTCTTCGGTCACAAATGGCATGATTGGGTGTAGTAAACGTAAAATATTATCTAATACATGTACTAAAATACTACGCGTCATTTGTTTTTGTTCTTCATTTTCACCATAAAGAACTTCCTTACTCATCTCAATATACCAATCACAGAAATCGTCCCAAATAAAGTTGTATAAATGACGACCTGCTTCACCAAACTCAAAGCGGTCAAAGAAGTTCGTTACTTTTTCAATCGTTTCATTTAAGCGAGTTAAAATCCATTTATCTGCAACAGTCTTATCACCATCAAGAGAAATATCATCGTACGTCATTCCTTCAACGTTCATTAATACAAAACGAGAGGCATTCCAAATTTTATTGATGAAATTCCAAGCAGCATCCATTTTTTCATAACTAAAACGCATGTCTTGACCTGGTGTTGAGCCATTTGATAAGAACCAACGCAACGCATCTGCCCCGTATTGATCAATGACATCCATTGGGTCGATACCATTACCAAGAGATTTACTCATTTTACGGCCATCTTCCGCACGAATTAATCCGTGAATCAACACATTTTCAAATGGTCTTTCTCCAGTAAATTCTAAACTTTGGAAAATCATGCGACTTACCCAGAAGGAAATAATGTCATAACCAGTTACTAATGTATTCGTTGGGAAATAACGTTTGAAGTCATGTGACTCAGTATCCGGCCAACCCATTGTTGAAAATGGCCAAAGAGCTGAACTGAACCATGTATCTAACACATCTTCATCTTGATGCCAGTTTTCAATGTCTTTAGGTGCTTCTTCTCCAACATAGACTTCGCCTGTTTCATTATGGTACCAAGCTGGAATACGATGTCCCCACCAAAGTTGACGAGAAATTACCCAGTCATGTACATTTTCCATCCATGTTAAGAATGTCTGATTAAAACGTGGTGGATAAAAATCAACGGCGTCATCTGTTGCTTGGTTTTCAACAGCTTTTTTTGCAAGTGGCGCCATTTTAACAAACCATTGCGTTGATAATCTTGGCTCAACCACGACTCCAGTTCGCTCAGAGTGACCAACACTATGAGTCATTTTTTCAATGCCTTTAAGTAGTCCTAACTCATCTAAATCCTTAATGACTGCTTTACGCGCAGTGAAACGATCCATACCGGCATATTTACCAGCTAAATCATTCATTGTCGCATCATCATTCATCACGTTAACACGAGGTAAATCATGACGATTACCCACCTCAAAGTCATTAGGGTCATGCGCTGGTGTAATTTTTACGACACCTGTTCCAAATTCCATATCAACATAATCATCAGCGACAATCGGAATTTCTTTATCCACTAATGGTAAAATCACTGTTTTGCCAATTAAATGTTGATAACGTTCATCTTTAGGGTGAACGGCAACTGCTGTGTCTCCAAGCATGGTTTCTGGACGTGTTGTCGCAATTTCTAATTTTCCACTGCCATCAGCTAATGGATAATACATATGATAAAACGCACCTTCGATGTCTTTATGAATGACTTCGATATCAGATAGAGCGGTTTTTGCTTGTGGGTCCCAATTAATAATGTACTCACCACGATAAATAAGACCTTTATTATAAAGTGTCACAAACACTTTTTTCACCGCATCAGATAACCCATCATCTAAAGTAAATCTTTCTCTAGAATAATCTAACGATAACCCTAATTTTGCCCATTGCTCACGAATATGTCCGGCATATTCTTCTTTCCATTCTTTCGTTGTTTCGATGAATTTTTCACGACCTAAATCATATCGTGACACCCCTTCACCACGTAATTTTTCTTCAACTTTCGCTTGAGTCGCAATTCCAGCATGATCCATACCAGGTAACCATAATGTATCAAAGCCTTGCATTCTTTTTTGACGAATAATCATATCTTGCAGCGTTGTGTCCCATGCATGACCTAAATGAAGCTTTCCTGTCACATTTGGTGGTGGAATGACAATAGAATACGCTGGTGCACTTTCATCCCCACTTGGTTTAAATAAATCTTTTTCTAGCCACTCTTTATAACGCCCTTTTTCAACAGCTTTTGGGTCAAACTTTGGCGCTAAGTTTTGTTGTTCATCTGTCATATACATTTCTCCTTATTTTTTATTTTTCAAAACAAAAAAGCCCTAAAGTTATTTCTAACTTTAGGACGATTATCTCGCGGTACCACCTATCTTATAAGCATACAAATACGCTTATCTCTCTAGGTCATATAACGTTGACAATACGGTTCCCACTCCTAGGCTACCTTCATACTCTTAAATGGAAAATCTTTCAGCCGATGGATTTTCTTTCTGCAACACATCCAAGTATTACTCTTCCTATTCTTTGTGGTTGTTTATGACATTCATTTTACCTTGATAGCATCATTTCGTCAAACTTAGATTAGTGCTTTTGCAGCATCTAATGCTTTAACATAATTTGGTTCACTTGATACTTCTGGTACGATTTCTTCATATGTAATGACGCCATCTTTGTCTAACACAAAAATTGAGCGTGCTAAACGATTAATTGATGGAATTAAAATACCATATTCTTTTCCAACAACACCTTCTTCATCTCTTAACATTGTCATGTCAACTGATTCAGCTGCACACCAATTAGCTAATTGTTCTTTTGTGTTATTTGAAATCGTTAAAAAATACACGTCTTTCATTGTCGCGGCTTCTTTATTAAAGTGTTTTGTCTGTAGTGCACAAACACTAGTATCAATATCAGGTACCACACTAATAATAACTGGTTTTCCTTTTAATTCCTCTAATGAAATCACATTATCTGACAAATCTTTTAAACGAAATAATGGGGCTTTTTCTCCAACTTTTGGTGGTGTCCCTACTAATTCTACTGGGTTTCCTTTTAACAATACTTCCATGTCGACACATCCTTTTCATGACTTTACTTCATTATAGTTAAATAAAGTCAAATATACAAAGTTCATGCCTCGAAAAAACTAAATCAAGTCAACATTTGCATGATTATAATTTTCATCGTAATAAATTAACGTTTGTAATTCTGTTGTTAAATCAATGTATTGGACTTGTACGTGAGATGGGACTTTCAACCGTTTAGGAGCAAAATTAAGAATAGCCGTTACACCTGCGTCTACCACTTGGTCAATGACCTGTTGGGCTTTACTACTCGGTACAGTCATAATAACTGTCGTGATTCCTTCTTTTTTCACAATACTTTTTAACTCACTCATATTTTTTACTGTGATACCATTGATTTTTTCTCCAATAAGTTCCGGATTTGTATCAAACGCTGCAACGATATTTAAGTTAGTATCTCGTCTGAAATTATTTTTAATAAGCGCTTTTCCAAGATTACCAGCCCCAACAAGTGCAATACGTTTTTCAATATCTGTTTTTAGAATATCACTAAATACTTCTATCAAATAAGGAACATCATACCCATATCCACTACGTCCTAATTCACCAAAATGAGAAAAATCTCGTCTAATAGTCGCTGATGGGATTTGAATCATTTTACTAAACTCATTTGATTTGATGCGTTTAACACCTGCTTCATGTAATGTTTTCAAATATCGAAAATAAAGTGGTATACGTTTAGTTGTTGCTTTTGGGACCATTCTAATATCCTTTTGTTCCTCCACAATCGACCCCTCCTAAAGTTGTGATGATTTTCACATTTAGTTTATCATTTTTCACAATCTTTTTCAATCACAGTTATGCGTTATCCATCGACTCTTGTCTAGTATGTTTCATTAAGATTAAATTGATTGCCCTCTTAATTTCTTCTAGACGATATGTTTCAATTACATCATCTACTATAATATTATGATTTAACTGGTGGTAAAACGAATGATTACTGATTACAAGATCCACTTTTTCTAATCTATTTTTATTCTCTTCACTGTTAAATAATGTCTTTCCATATTCTTTGAAAACAATATCTAGTTTAGATTGAAACGTTTGTTTTAACATGTAAGCCAAAATATCTGCATGATTTTTATCTAAAGTTGTCGAAATAGCAAGAGAAACTGGTTTTATTTTGGATAATTTTTCAAATGAACGATAATCCCAATAGCGAAATACTCGACTAATTAATAAATAGTTATAATAGGTAAGCCAAGTTACATCTTTTGCCAAAACCTCTATGCTATTAGTGACACTCTCATAAAAAACAGGATAACGTGATTGTATTGATTTTGCATTTAACTCACTTCTCAGACTAACTAAATTCATTGGGTAAGGATATTCTGCATTCATAAACGTGACATAAGCTAGTTCTTTTTTAATCCCATTAAAGTCAAGTACACTACTCTCAACTTGCATTCTTGTTGTAATTAGTTGAATAAATTGCGTGGTTAGTTCATGTGTTGCATCAGAATGATAATGTTTAGCCAACTGACTAAATAAATCATAAATAAATTCCAAACTATCTTTGTATTGATCATTAGTGGTCAAAAGAACATCTAAACTATCCTGTTTTTTTAATGATTTCATTAATTTTTCTAATTGCCTATTAAATTCTTCAGGAACAGTGGTAGTTGTTTGAATATAATGACACTGACTGGATCTTGTGACAGATATATAGATATAAAATGAAAAAATATTTTTTTGTACAATATTTAAAGATAAATCAAAATAAGACTCACATCTCTCGATAATAGAAAACAATGCTTGTTGGTCTATATTAATATCTGTCCACTCATAAATAGATCTTTTTTCAATACTCAATAAGGAATAAAAAAATCGTAATAATTTCTCATCTTTCACGGTCATTTTCCCTGTGGAGACACTGATGGATATACCAATATCTTTTAATGTTCGATTTATTAGTGACAACTGTCTTTTTAGCGTTGTTTCACTGATAAAATAAGTATTATAAAAATAATCAATACTGTCATTTTTATCCAAAAAACAATCAGATAATATAGAAAAAAATAATGACTCCTGAATCCATTTTAAGTAAATTTCTAAAATATTACGGCCGTCAATTGTGTGAAATCGATACCCACGCTGTTTAGAATACTCAATTGATAATATATCTGAATATTCTTCTTCTAAATCCATAATATCCTGTCTGACCGTTTTAATATTACATCCTAAATAATCAGATAACTCTTGTGCTGTTAGCCATTTATAGTTCTTAGCAATATATAGAATAAGCTTTTGCTGTCGTTTTGTACTTTTGTTTAGAATTGACTCCATTATCACACCTCTTTTTTGTGTGTTTTTTGAACATATCTATAAATAAAAACAACTGGTAATTAAGACAGTTGTTTTAAATATTTAATAAATTGTCGATAGATGTCGATTGTTTCCATAATAGCTAAGTCATCATAAGGAAATCGCATTTGATCTTGTAGTAAATGGTTAATTTCTTTTTCATAATAACTAAGTAATTCTCTGACGTTCATCTCGTTACCTCATTTCACTATACTTCACTTTATAGTGTATTAGGATAAGCTCTCTTTTCTCAAGCCAATAATTGGTTTTTATAAAGATAAATTAGGTCGAAAATTGCGTCGTTCGAATACGATCTATGGTTTTATTAATATGATATAATGCTGCATCATCGATGATGTCATCTACCACAATAACATTGGTTAAATTTGAATAAAACTGATGATTGCATATAATTAAATCAGCTTGATTCAATAGTTCATTTGTGTTTTTTACCGTAAAATGTGTTTGGTTATACTCATAACCTATTATTTTTATTTTTTGCTGGAACATTTTTTCAAAAAGATATTGATTTAATTTAACTTGGTTTTCATTTAATGTTGTGGATAGATAAACACTCACTTGATTAACCTTTATTATAAAATCATAATCACTGGCTTTCCAATAACGAAAGAAACTATTAATTAGTTCTGATTTATAACTGCTAATCCATACATATTCTCTAGGTAATTCAGAAAAACTATCCATGACCGCTTGAAAAAATACAGGGTATTTTAATTGAATGGCTACATAATTAAAATATCCTCTATGATTGATATAGCTCATTTTATATGGATAATACTCTTTTATAAATAAAACATATGCCACATCTTTTATAACAAGATCTTTATGAAATACTTCGGAGTTGGTTTTCATTTTGTTTGATATATTCGTCATCAACATTTCACTAATATCTCTAGCTATATCAGAATCATAATATGTTTTTAATCGGTTAAAAAGGATTTCTAAAAATAACAATGTGTCGTTCACTTGTTGTTTTGAATTAAGACATAGACGATCAAAAACTGGATGCTTAAATTGAGACAATAAGTTCTGACACTTTTCAACCGTTATGAATTTGCTTTCTCTACTATCATCCATAAAATAATTACCAGAAGACCTAATTACTGAGCATAATACAAAGTAAGCCATCATATTTTTTTGTAACACGGTTAATGACAAATTATATTCCTTTTCAAGCAACTCTATTAAATCGAACGCTAAACGCTGATTATCCAGTTGATCTGGGTCCCAATCATATATTGACCGTTTTTCCATTTCACGATTGCCAAAAAATAATCTTGCAACAAACTCATCTGATACTTTAAATGTCATCTTACTCAGACTAAGAGACATACCAAACTCTTTTAAATGATAATTAATCAACGATACTTGTCTCTTTAATGTTGTCTCACTAATAAAGTACGTATCAAAAAAATAATCCTTATCATTTTGATTTTTTTCATAAAAAACATCAGTTACAATTGAAAAGAACAAAGAATGATTAATCCAATCTAAAAAAATTTCCTGCACACTATGTCCAGCATTCAAATGAAATTTATATCCTAGATTTTTTGAATACTCACATGTTATAACGTCCTCGTATGTAGAAGTTAAATAATTTATATCCTGCCTTAGTGTTTTTACATTGCAATCAAGAGTATCTGAAATATATTTAGCAGATTTCCACGTATCATCTCTAAACATCAACATAAGTAAACGTTGTTGTCTTTCAACATCTTTATTTAATATATGTATCACTTCATCACCTCTTTTTAATAAACGTTTATTTTAAATACATACTATCACATTTTATTTAATATAGGTATATTTAAAATAAAAAAAACACGATATTTTATAGAATACCGTGTCAATTATTATTGTGCTGAAGCAAAAATGATTAAATTACAATCGTCATTGATACATGATTGTAACGTAATTCTTTCACCTCCGCCAGTACCAGTAATACTATCAAATAAAGCTTCACCAGAGTTTACATCAGTGCCATCATCATATACTTGACGAATACTGTTCACAATATAATTCTTTTGTGAACCAATTCCATCAGTAACACTAATCTGATTACCGATTGATAAACTAAATATAACACTAAAAGCTCCTGGATTATGTCCAATAAAGTGTGTATTCATGCCATCACTACCTGAAAAAACTGAGGATCCTCCCCAAGTAGATGCCATAGACTCTGAATTAGCATCAATCACACTTTGACCAGCAGATTGTCCGCCATTTTGATAATGAATTAACTGGCCTAAAATATTTAACGTCATCTCTGGTTGAACATCTGATATTTTTTCGTCTCGATACTCAGGTTCTTGAATTGGCTCAACTGTAGCACTTGTCTCCGTTTGTTCTTGATAGTCAGTCGCATTCGAGCTACTTATTATCTCTTCAGGTTCTTGTTGAAGTGAGTTATCTATTTCTTCTTCATGAGATTCCTCTACTGTCGGTTCTTCTTTTTTTGAAGAATCATCCTTTTCTTTTATCGCGTCACTATAAGTAGCATCTGGGGTGTATTCTTTTACTATAAGATGCTGATTTGATTTAGGCTCCTGTGGTTTTTGATGTGTTTGGCTTAATGCGATAGCTGTTGTACTTAGTCCTAGTGTACCAATCAAAATCGCTGCGGTACTTAATCGTTTCACTATTTTTTTATGTGCTTGCTCTTTCAGTTCTTTTTTTGTGACTTTCATCGGTGTTACGTTTTTATGTGAGTGTTTATTTTTATTAGAAGAACGTCTTTTCTTTTTCTTTATCATCACTTTTCCATCTTTTATTACTTTAACAGATGATTTATTGGTCTTCTTTCTTTTTTTCTTTATATCCGAGTTAGTTGAACAATGTTTTACAGATTGTTTAGTGTTATTAGTCATTTTAATTACCCCTTTTTCAATGTATTGTTGCTTACAAAAAGAAGTATATGACGTTCAATAATCTTTTATAATGTGCAAAAATAACTCCTATATATCCAATTTTTGACCAAAAAACAGTTTTTTATTATACGAACAATTAATAACCATTGATACTACAGGATTCTTTAGATTCCATCTATCAATAAATTCAATTTTTACCTTACTTATGCTAATTTTTGACCTTTTTTCATTGAATTATTTTTGATTCAATCGATTATTTGTCTAATTATTCACTCTTACTTCTTCAACCAAAAAACCCTTTATATAAGTCATCATCTGACTTATATAAAGGGTTTTTTTACACTGGTAGGTTGTTCTGCGTGAATCCACTATCATTTTACTATTTATTTAATACAAATTAATGACTCTTTCTCATTCTTAGAAGATTTTCTATCCAAATATGTCATGTAGCACTAATGAAAAACCGCTAAAATATTAAGAGACAGTTTTAGTCTTTCGGTCTCATGATCATGGCTAGTTATATTAGAAACGTTCACTGTGTCAAAAGACAAACCATCTACTTTGATATGTGATAAGATACCACCATTATCCACAACAAGTTTAGGCCATTCACAATCTGTGTGGGTATGGATTGATTGACTATTGATTATTTTCCCCACTTCATCTGACAAAATAGCTGCACCGGCAGTAACATCTAAGTTTTCTATATCAAAAAATTTAGAAGCAACAAAATTCGTCACACGCTCTGTTTCTTGCCAACTTAAAGGATGCGTAGAAAAAGCTTTGTCTGTTCGTCCTACAATCATATAGTCTATCTTTTCTTTATGATTGACCAATTGATGTAATTCTTCTGGATTAGTATTTAACCACGTTATAACACGATCAAAATCACAATACATCAGATTACACGGTGACTGTTTAGTTGTTAAGGCATACGATAGCACTTGTCTTCTTGCGTCTGCTGCGCCATTTTTAGGAATCACTTTTACTCGTTTAAACTGATTTGATACCTGATGAATGACCTCTTGATGAGTGACATCACTCACACATAAATAGACTTCAGAAAATAGTTGTTGTAGTTTTTTACCTAAACCATCACATGAGCTTAATAACTGTCCTGATGGATCATGAACTGTTGCCATTAAAATCATAAATGCCCTCCTAACTATTCTTAAGTTCAGTTTACCATATCTTGTTGATATCTAACTGTTGACGCAGTTCGTTATATGTTTGATAAGATGGATGTTTTTTAAGCTCCTCATTAGCTATATCAAGTGTTTGATTATCTTTGATTTCTTTCGTTAGCTTATCAGCAAATTTAATAAAATCTTGATTTGTTTCCTTATTGTAGTCTAACGAATAATATTTTGACTGACGATAGTATGGTTTCAACGATTCATCTGTCATCTTCTCAGGTTGATCAGCAAAATACTCGTCATACCTAACATCTGTTATTTTATCTTTTGTCGTTACTACCTGTAATCTTCCTATCAATCCATTCGGCAATTCTTTTGCAAAACCAAAATACTTATTCTCATAAGGTTCACGAATCCAATCTTTCATTTGTTCAGCTAGTGGCATAAACCCTTCTCTAGCAGAAGTTGAAGAACCCTTTACCGTTAAAAAGTCCCCCGTCACTCGATTTTCATCACGCATTTGTTTTTCAACATAGGTTATGCCATTTACAACCGTAACCAATGTTTCATCCGTTCGAGTATTATCTGCCTGAAAAAAAGCATAGTCTGATAATCGTTTATTGGCCCCTGCATATTTAGGTTCATAATAACTCTCACTAGCAAATTCTGTAAACTCGACATTCAAAATACCTGCTGTTTCGGGATGCGTAACAACTTCAACAATACCATAGTTATTTCCTTTAAATAGACCTTCATTTTTATAATAATAACCCTCTAATAATCCCAATGGTGGTTGATTTGACCAAAACATTTTTTTCATTTTTTCTTCTTTTGTATATATAGCTGGTGGTGTCGAGCCAAATGTCGTCTGTGTTGCACCAGTAACCACATCATATGTATACTCATGATTGTCAAACGACACATCTTCTTCATGCTTGTTTGTATCTTCTTTAGTCTCTGTATTTTTTACCACAACTTGTTTTTCCTCCAAATCTTGTTTAGCTGATTTTGTCGTCTCTTTATTGGAATTGTGAGAACAACCCACTAACATCATGATCATTGAAGCAACTAACCCATATTTCAAACTTTTTCGTTTCATACTCATCATCTCTTTTCTTATCCTAATCATTGTTACATAACAATATCCTACTCAAATAAACTATAGATTAATTTCCTATTAATTATTCTAAATTTTTATGAACAACTATGAACAAAAAAGCCAGCAATCATTAAATGATTACTGACTCTTTTGATTAGTTTAAATATTTTTTGTATTTATTTATTTTTTTAAGGTTAATTGTAGAATCAAGTTAGCCACCCTAAAATAATAAAAAAACACCATGGTAAAAATTCATGTATCATTGAAGTATCTACCCAACAACGAAAGGAATTTTTATCATGGCGCAAATTCAGAATACCACACAAAAATTGACTTATAAACATCTTTCCTTTGAAGAAAGACAACTTATTGAAGTTTGGCATAATAGAGGTGATTCTAATAGAGCAATCGGTAAACGATTAGGTCGACACCATCAAACAATAAACAATGAGCTAAAACGTGGTACAACAACGCAAATCAAAGAAAATAAAAAGCCTAGACAACTCTATTTTGCTGAGACAGGACAAGCTAAATATATAGAAAATAGAAAGCGTTGTGGTGCTAATTCTAAGCTAGCCAGTGCTGTTGACTTTATTAATTATGCCTGTAAACAGATTATTGATTTTAATTGGTCACCAGATGCAATTGTTGGTTTTACCAAGTCCATGAGGACCTGGAATACACCTACTGTCTCTACTAAGACACTTTATAATTATATTGATAGTGGCTTTTTACCTATTAGAAACCATCATCTCAAGATGAAGATCAGACTCTCACCTAAAAAGAAAAGAAGTCGTAAGCATAAAAAAGAACTAGGAAAATCGATTGATGAACGACCAAGTACAGTTGATGATAGAAAAAACTTTGGTCATTGGGAAATAGATAGCGTTATTGGTTCAAAATCTAAAGATGATAATGCTATACTTACTCTTGTTGAAAGAAAAACGCGTTACATGATCACTGTTGTTTTAGATGATCATACAGAAGAGTCTGTTTGTTATACTGTTAATCAATTAAAATCTGAGTTCGGACAAGTTAATTTTAGCAAGATGTTTCAATCAATTACTGCTGATAATGGTAGTGAATTTAGCTCGCTTCATGATACTCTCCAACAAATAACGGATGTCTATTTTGCTCATCCTTATTCTTCTTGGGAACGAGGTACAAATGAAAGACATAATGGTTTATTAAGACAATTTATTCCGAAAGGAACTCCAATCTGCAACTACTCAAAACAATTCATTCAACTGGCTACTGAAAAAATTAATCTTTTACCACGTAAAATCTTAAATTATAGACAACCAGCTACATTATTTTTAGAAGAAATTCAAAAGCTTAAAATCAAAACATGTTGGTAAGGATGGATTTTAATAGAATAACACAAAAAATTAGATGTTTTTACCTAGGTGGCTAACTTAATATTGCAATTTAGAATTTATTTTTTTAATTGCCCAATCATAATGGCTCGATGTGGTTGAAACACCGTAACTGCCTAATGTTGTTCCACCTGTCCAAGCGAAATATCCTTTACTAAATAAGGTATCATTATCAAAAGACTCGATACGTTTCATGACTTCTTCATGCGACTTATCTAAATTTTGTTTGGCAATTTCATAAGATGTACTAGCATGTTCTTTGGTAAACTGTTCATTCATTTCACCATAAGAACGTCAATTGGACGGGCTTGGTAAAAATGATGTGGTCTCACCAGAAACATTACTATCAATCCAACGAATTAGTAGTTGATGCCATTCATATAAATGAATCAAGACATCTTTGATATTTTTATCTCTATCCCAATGTGCTTCTTTTCCAATCTTTTGATTACTCCAGTCAAACGTTCCATTTATCTCTTCTTCAGTTAGGTCGTTTAACACCGTCATTAGTCTTTGACACTGTTTCGTTGCTGCTTCTAATAAATCTACTTTCGTTGTTGGTCGCGCCATTTTTGTCCACCTTTGTATTATTTTAGTTACTGGATAATACTTACCACAATGTTTGTACATTAATTTTTACGTTTACTAATATAAGTTAATTATCTAGAGTACTAGCAACCGTTATTGGTAGCTCTATCTGTGACACTAAAAAATTAATATCCTCCCTGTAATACTACTCTAAAGATTATTTTTAATCATTTGATAACTAATAAAATTTCTCAATTTAAATCATCTAACTCTTATCATAGAATGAAGAGACAAAATAATTCCTATACAATTATTGTCGAGTAACTTTTTCCTAAGATTTAGACTTTATATTTTGAATAGTAGCTTAAACACGTTATAATTTATATATTATAAAAAAGTGATAAATTAATTAATAAAAGGGAGATATTATATGACACAAATTTATACTTCAATTGATGAACTTATTGGCAAAACACCTTTACTTGAATTAAAAGGGATTGAAAATAAACTTGGCCTAGATGCTACTATTTTAGCTAAAGTAGAGTACTTTAATCCAGCTGGTTCGGTAAAAGATAGAATTGCCAAAGCGATGCTAGATACCGCTGAAAAAAGTGGTGTATTAACAAAAGAAACAACCATCATTGAACCTACTTCTGGAAATACTGGCATTGGTTTATCTATGATGGCTGCTGCACGGGGCTACAAATTAATTATCGTTATGCCTGAAACAATGTCGGTTGAACGCCGTCAATTAATGAAAGCATACGGTGCAGAACTTGTCTTAACTGAAGGGGCTAAAGGAATGAAAGGTGCGATTGCCAAAGCGGAAGAACTAGCATCTGAAATTGATAATAGTTTTATTCCATCTCAATTCTCAAACCCTGCTAACCCTGAAATCCATTATCAAACAACTGGACCAGAAATTTGGAATGACACTGAAGGTAATGTTGATATTTTTGTCGCTGGCGTAGGAACGGGGGGAACGGTAACTGGTGTAGGCACATACCTTAAAGAAAAAAACCCTAACGTCAAAGTCATTGCTGTTGAACCCACTGACTCTGCTGTTTTATCTACTGGTGTGCCCGGTAGTCATAAAATCCAAGGAATTGGTGCTGGATTTGTTCCTTCTATTTTAGATACATCTGTTTATGACGATATTATCACTGTATCAAATGAAGATGCTTTTGAAACAGGTCGTTTACTCGCTGAAGATGAAGGTGTGTTAGTTGGTATTTCTTCAGGTGCTGCAACGTATGCTGCTATTCAATTAGCAAAACAACCTGAAAATAAAAATAAACGTATTGTAGTATTGTTACCAGATACTGGGGAACGCTATTTATCTACACCAATGTTTACAGAATAGGAAGATTATTATGTCTAGGAATTATGTTGGAATGGAGCAAGCAATTGAAAAAGTGATCTCTGACTTCTTTTCTTTGCTCTTTCCAAATTTTTTTAGTTCACACGAACAAACGACAACAAACGACATGTTTCAAGAATCCATTATCACAGGATTAACTTATGTGATAGAAGATGAAATGGCAATCAAGACTATTTCTGAAGAACTAACCAATAAACTGCCTAATATTTTTGAAATGATAAAAACCGATGTTCAGGCTGCTTATGAAAGTGATCCCGCTGCAAAAAGTAAGGATGAAATCATTTTAACTTATCCTGGTTTTAAAGCCATTAGCATCTATCGTCTTGCCCATGAACTCTATCGACTCAAAGTCCCTATCATCCCTCGTATGTTAACCGAAAAAATGCATAGTCTAACTGGGATTGACATTCACCCAGGAGCTCAAATTGGTGCATACTTTTTCATTGATCATGGAACAGGTATTGTCATTGGTGAAACAACAGTGATTGGTGAACACGTGAAAATTTATCAGAATGTCACGCTTGGTGTAAGAAGTTTTGAAATAGCTGAGGATGGCACACTTGCCAAACATGGAAAGAGACATCCTAATATTGGAGATGGTGTGGTTGTCTATGCGGGTGCTACTATTTTGGGTGGAGATACTTTTATTGGAAAAAACTCTATCATTGGAAGTGGCACATGGATTACTAGATCTGTCCCTGAAGATACTCTTGTTGTAAATAAAAACTCAACCTATTAAACAAAGAAAAGAGTTATGAAGAAGAGACCAGCTCTCCTTCATAACTCTTTTTTGCATTAAATACAATACGTTTTGATACAACATAATTGATAATTGTTGCAAGAACTTGAGATAGTACGGTAAAAATAAATTCATTCAACAAGTAGGCATTTCCCATATATGGGCCAATTAGAGGATGGCTAAATACAAATTGCTGGTAGTTAACTTTTTGTAGATGAAACAATGAAATCATTATTCTATTATATTTTTCTACAAAAAAATAAGCTATCCCTAAATCAAGCATGATGACGAAAAAACGCCCTGCTATAAACTCAACAAATTGTTTCAATGAACGGTAAAATCCCAAACCAGTATTTTTAAATACGAAAAACTTATTAGCAAAGAATGAAAAAACAATCGCTACCGTTTGTGCCAATGCAACCGTTACAAGAACATTATCTGTCCATCCTTTTGACATAAATCGTATAAAAAAATAGATGAAGGTTGCTGTCGTACCAAACACACTATACCACAGTAATTCTCGACGTCTAATCATTCTGTCACCCCTTAACATTTTTCGTTTTAATAAAAAAAGAATGTCCGAAAACATTCTCTTACTTAAAGTAATACTTCATAATACTTAATGCATTTCTGTCAATAATCAATTCACCATATTCATCCAAAACATCTCGTGTAATGCTTGTTAATTCCATATACTCATAGATTTTAGATACATCGTTTCTTGCTTGTCCTTCTGTGCTATCTTCCAATAAGAATGATAACTGTAAGTAGTAATTATTATTATAAAAATACAATGAGGATAAGGCATTTAACAACTGGATATTATTAGCCAACTCAACAACACTTTCAAAGTCAGATGTTCTAAACACTGTCTCATAAGTTGCACCAAAAATACTATCTTCTAAATAATTAAACTCACCAACATCAGATGATGATTCCTTTTCTTTTTGAGTCGATTCTGGAGGTGTCATTTGATTTCTTAAATAATCAACAAATCCTTCTGCTTGAGTATTATCAAAATCATTGAAATCCGAATCATCTTCAATCGCCGTATTTTTACTAATAAACAATTCAAGTCCATCATGGTTGGGTAGCACTTGGAACGTTACAGCGTCTGTTCCTTGGAATTGATCATCTACATCGACCTCTTCTAAAATACTATAAAAGAATGTCTCTATTTGCCTTTGATTACCAAGCAAATCTAAAAAAGTGATTCCGCGTTCTGCAAGATCATCATTCCCAATTGATACTCGAATCGTATTCTCATTAATTCGTTCCATTTCCATATGGCTACACCCCTTTTCAAAAGTATTTATATAGTTCCATTGTAAAGCATATTAATAAAAAGTAAAGAAAATCACCTTTATTTAGTCCGTTTTACCTACGAAAATTAGTGAATTTTAAGAAAAAAAGATACATTTGAACAACTAGTCAAATCCATCTTCTTATAACAAGTATTTTTATTAATTTTTGTAAACTTATTTATTAAATTCCTGCCATTAATTGAGCTTGTTTTAATTCAATGGCTCTAACTTCTCTTGGCAAGAATCGACGAATCTCGTCTTCATTAAATCCTACTTGGAGTCTTTTTTCATCAATCATAATAGGACGACGTAGTAATCCAGGATTTTGTTGTACTAACTCTAATAACTCTGGAAGTGATAACTCGTCTAAATCAACATCTAACTTTTGAAATACTTTTGAACGAGTAGAGATGATTTCCTCTGTACCATCTTCGGTCATTCTTAGAATTTCCTTTAGTTCATCTTGTGTTAACGGCTCTGAGAATATGTTGCGCTCAACAAATTCTATTTGATTTTCTTGTAACCAAGCACGTGCTTTTCGACAAGATGTACAGCTGGGTGAAGTGTATAATTTTAGCATATATGTCACTTCCTTTCACAAGTAATAAGTAGAATAAATCTATTAACTAAAATCTATCATATACAAATTGTACTATAAAAAACCTATGATTACTAGGTTTTTTTAGGATTAACTAGTCATTCTTAATACTTTTTTATAATATCCGATGCATAAAAAAACATCTTTTTTATCTTTTTATTGAATTTTTCACATATTGGTGTCTCTTTTCATAACACATATTCTTTCAAGATAAAAAATAGCATTTTATCCACTATTCATTATAACTTTCTAGTATAATACTATTATAACTAAAAAATTTTACGGAGGCATGATTATTTTATGAAAACTATTTTTTCAGGTATTCAACCAAGTGGTATTCCAACCATTGGAAACTATATTGGCGCGATGAAACAGTTCGTTCAATTACAAAACGACTACCATTGCTTCTTTTGTATTGTAGATGAACATGCGATTACCGTTCCACAAGATCGATTAAAACTAAGAAAACAAATTCTACAATTAGCCTCTTTATATCTTGCTGTGGGGATTGATCCAGAAAAAGCAACTGTCTTTATCCAATCAGAAGTGCCAGCACATGCTGAAGCTGCATGGATTGTACAGTGTAATACATCTCTTGGTGAATTGGAACGTATGACACAATTTAAAGACAAATCACAAAAAGTAGGCTCCACATCAGTCAGTGCAGGTCTTTTAACATATCCACCTTTAATGGTTGCTGACATTATCCTCTACAATGCTGATTTAGTTCCTGTTGGAGAGGACCAAAAACAACATTTAGAATTAACGAGAGACTTTGTTGAACGCTTCAATTCTCGTTACGCAGAAAATCAAAATCAACCACTTCTTGTTCTTCCTGAGGTGAAAATTCCAGATAAAAATGCTGGTGGACGCGTGATGAGTTTACAAGATCCTACTAAAAAAATGAGTAAATCTGACAGTAATAGTAAAGGATTTATCTCAATGTTGGACGAACCAGATGTGATACGCAAAAAAATCCGTTCAGCTGTCACTGATTCAAGTGGAAACATTGAATATGATGTTGAAAATAAACCAGGCGTATCTAACTTACTAGTTATCTACTCATCTCTATCAGATTTCACGATTGATGAATTAGTCGAAAAATATGCCAATGCTGGATACGCTGAATTCAAAAATGATTTAGCTGAAGTGGTAGTAAATACACTTGAACCTATTCAAACACGTTATAACGAATTATTAACTTCTGAAGAATTACAAATAATACTTGATGAAGGTGCTATTGAAGCGTCAAAAATAGCAAATAAAACATTGCGTAAAATGAAAAACGCTGTCGGATTAGGACGAAAAGCAAAACGCTAATTTCTTTATAAATTACATATTTATGCTAAACTAATACTAAAGAAATACTTGAAAGGAGAGTTTATATATGTCAGATAAAACACCCATGGATACCAATGCCATGTTAACTCAAAAAATGATTGAAACTCGTACGATTTTAATTTATGGAGGAATCAATCAAGACTTAGCAAAAGAAGTAAGCAGTCAATTACTATTACTTTCTGCTTTGAATGATGAACCAATTACAATTTATATCAATAGCCAAGGTGGCCATGTTGAAGCTGGCGACACCATTCACGACATGATTAAATTTGTAAAACCCGAAGTAAAAATCGTTGGAACTGGTTGGGTCGCAAGTGCCGGGATTACTATTTTCTTAGCTGCTAAAAAAGAAAATCGCTATTCTTTACCTAATACACGTTTCATGATTCATCAACCAGCTGGTGGCGTACAAGGTCAAAGTACGGAAATTCAAATAGAAGCACGTGAAATTGTTAAAATGCGTGAACGCATTAACCGTTTAATTGCTGAAGCAACTGGTCAAACGTATGAAAAAATTTCTGAAGACACAGATAGAAACTTTTGGATGTCAGTTGATGAGGCAAAAGACTATGGTATTGTATCCAACATTATCTCATCATCTAGCGAATTAAAATAAACACAAATATCCCCGTATTGAGTTAATCGATACGGGGATATTTTTATAATTCTTCTTTAATTTTTTCTAACCACTTAGTTGTCCCTTTGTCTATTAATTCATAAGTTAAATCAAAATCGCCTGTATAGTACGGGTCAGGAATATTCTCCTTTTCTAATTTAACTTCCTCTGATAATAATAGATGAATTTTATGTAATAAATCAATCTCTGGTGATAATCCTTCTAAATCGCGAATATTATTTTCATCCATACCAATAATATAATCATATTCATGAAAATCATCTGAAGATATTTTCTCAGCAAATAACCCATCACATGATAAGCCAACTTCTTTTAGTTTATCTTGTGTACCTTTATGAGGTGCATCTCCATCATTCCAGCTGCCTGTGGCTCTTGACGACACTTGTATCTGATCTGCTAATCCACTATCCTTAACTTTTTCTCTAAAAACTATTTCTGCCATAGGCGAGCGGCAAATGTTCCCTAAACAAACAAATAATACCTTCTTCATCCATTATCCCCCTTAAAAAAAATAAAAAGCCTTAGGACTTCTAGGCTCTATATCTTTATTATCCTATTAATTCCTCTTCACTGTCGTGAAATAAAACTTCAACTGAATGAGTTAAAATATCAGTATAACTATATGATACACGTTCAAAAGCATTTTCTTCTTGATCTAATTGTACAATAAACACTGATGGATATAATTCGGCTAAAACGCCATGACGCTCAGTTTGCTTTTTACGACCAGTTTGAGCGACCAATTTTATTCTACTACCAACTTTATTTTCTAATTCTTCTTTTATAGTGGAGATATTTATAGACATTTTATTCACCTCTTTGCCTAAGTATACCATAGACGAACAAAAAATACAAATTTTACCATAATTGTTTTTATTTTTCAATACTATTTTTATTTTTTCATAGAATAATTAGTATTTTTTATTAAGAGAGATAACTACTTTATTTTTTATGGATTAATACAATAGCGCATAAACTTTTTCTTCACACGGGATAACGCTCGTTTATCCTTTAATTGACTACACTCTTCTATAGTATTTTTAACAAACACTTGTCTTTCATATTCAGATAACGACTCAGAAAATAATAACGCATTTTCCTTATAAAAAATATACTTAAAGTTTTCTGATGATCTTTGTTCTACTAAAGCTTTCGTTCCATCGATTTCTTCGACATTGATCGCCCCAGTTTCTTTATCTGTTCTTCTTTTATACGCTTCTTGGTGTCTAATCAATGAAAAAACATGATGTTTAAAATTCATACGAAAAAAACTACCAAATGTTGCACCTTTTTTACGATCAAATGTTTGAATTGATTTATAACAACAAATCCGACCTTCTTGTAACCAATCATCTGTATCAAAATACATCAAATGATAAACCCGCTTCACACGATAAACGATTGGCTGATACGTTTCAAAAATATAAGCGAAAGAATATGAACAACCTTTTTTCGCTCTCTCAATAAGTAGTTCTAAAATCTCTTCTTCCATAAAGCCTCCTTATTTTTTTGAAAGCGTTATCTCTCTTCGTGTTTTATTATAACACCTTTTTTTATAATGTGGGTTTAATATTTTTTGAATTTTATATGAAAAATTCGTTTCTTTTGTTTGCCCAAAATATGGTTTTTAAAACTAATTATCCTCTATTTGTTTAATACTATAACGTAATAAATTATTCTTCGAATCATGAGTAATCGTTATTTTTTCATTTGTTTCATCAAATGGTCCTATGGTAAATACTTCATACTGATCATCTAATATTTCAACATCTTTAATATAATTAGAAAAAACCTCACGGAATCTTTGCATCTTACTTAACTTTTTAATTGCTTTCTCGTAAGCCATAGAAAGCGTATACCCACTATCTAAGTATTCTTTTATTAGCTCTACTTTTATAATATCACTTAACTTATAAGCTCTTGGACTATTTGGATCTGGTTGAATTGACTTGATATATCCTTTCTTTTCCCAATACCTTAGTTGCCTTGTTGTTGCTCCTGTTTTTTTAGTCAATTCGCTGATCCCCATACGTATATCTTCATGCTCTATCCACTCTTTAAACTTTGACACCATATAACCTAATCCCTACTTTCTAGCGACTTTTATCTCTTCCTAATATACACCTAGCGAACATTTGTGTCAATGTAGTTGACAAGGTTGTCCGCCAGGTGTATATTATTTTTTGTTGTAAAAATAAACTTACTAGGAGGAAATCTCATGAGTGATACACATCCCTTAGATATTCATGGTAACACGTATAAACGTAGTCTACTCGTTGCTGTACTTTTAATTGGAACTTTTTGTACAGTATTAAATCAAACACTACTTACTACTGCTTTTCCAACATTAATGGAAGATTTTAATGTTTCTGCTGCTACTATTCAATGGTTAACAACAGGATTTTTATTAGTTAACGGAATTATGATTCCTATTTCTGCGTGGCTTATGAATAAATTCAACTCAAAGAATTTATACATTGGTGCGATGAGTATTTTCTTAGTTGGAACGATTCTTTGTGCGATTGCCCCAACATTTTCTATGCTACTAACTGGCAGACTAGTCCAAGCTGCTGGGGTTGGTGTGTCAATGCCTTTAATGCAAAATATTATGTTAAACATCTTTCCACCAGAAAAGCGTGGTGCCGCGATGGGCGGAGCCGGAATTGTTATTGGACTTGCTCCAGCTTTAGGTCCAACATTATCTGGTTACATTATCGATCATTATGTATGGCGTGATTTATTTTATATGGTCATTCCTATTGTTGTTTTAGTTATCATTTTGTCATTTTTCGCTATGAAGAGCGTGTTAGAACTTTCTAATCCTGCTATTGATGTTTTATCTATCTGTCTTTCTACTCTAGGATTTGGTTCATTACTTTATGGATTTTCTAGTGTCGGCAATGATGGATGGGGTAGCACAAAAGTTATCGGCTTTTTAGCTGTTGGGATTGTGACATTAATGATTTTCACTTGGCGACAACTAACCATTGAAACGCCATTCTTAGAGCTTAGAGTGTTTAAATCAAAAACTTATACGATTGCAACAATTCTTTCCAGTTTAGCAAACATGGCAATGATTGGAGCTGAAATGGTTCTTCCTTTATACATTCAAAATATTCGAGGCGAATCTGCTTTTCATTCTGGTCTAATGTTATTGCCTGGTGCGTTAGTCATGGGATTCATGATGCCAATTACTGGGAGAATTTTTGATAAACATGGAGCAAAACGTTTAGGTATCATGGGGATGTTTTTACTGACAAGTGCGACCATTCCTTTTATGTTCCTAACTGAAACAACTCCTGTTATTTATATTATTACGTTATATGCTGTTCGTATGTTTGGTATTTCAATGGTTATGATGCCTTTAACAACTCTTGGTATGAACTCATTACCAAAACACTTGATGACACATGGGACCGCCGTAAACAGTACCTTACGACAAGTAGCCAGCTCAGTTGGTACAGCTATTTTAATCAGTGTCTTAACAAATCAAACAAAAAATGCGTTACCTGAGAAATCATTATTAAAATCATCTCCTCTTGAATACAAAGAATTAGCGACTCATGCTACGTTAACAGGTTACCATGCAGCATTCCTAGTAGCTGTTTTATTTGGGATTATCGGTTTAGTCACCACATTCTTTATTCACGAAAATTCTAAAAAAGCATCTCAAAGTAAGGAGGTCATCTCATGATTGTCATCTTAGTTATTCTTAGTGTGTTACTATTTGCTTTCACATTTATTTTCGCAAAATCAACATGGCAATACATTTTAACCGTGATTTTCGGTATTGTTTTTATCGGAAGTGTTGTATTAATGGAAATGAATTATGCTCATCACTTTGGAATGGAGAAAGAAACAACAACGAAAGAAGTTTCTCTTGTGAGTTCAGCTGATGCAGAGAATTTAAAGATTCTATTATACCAACCTGTAGGAACAAAAGGTGATAAAGTCTACTTATATAAAACAACACCTACTCAGAAAAAAGTTTCTCAAACAGGAACAGATCATGTAACGAACACTGTCAAAACAACTGATACAGATAAAGCAACTCTAGAAACGAAAACGACTCGTTGGGTATATAAAGATTCTTTTTATGACTTATTATTTGGTATTTCTGGAAACAATAAAGAATTTGATTCTAGAAAAAATACGTTCTATCTTCCAAGTGATTGGTTAGAATTAAGTACGGATCAAGCTAAAAAACTGGGAGAAGAAATGTCTGCTAAAAAAGATACCCTAGAAGCAGATATAAAAAAATATGTTGCTGATAAACTAAAAGAAGAGATTACTAAGGATCCATCCATCGCAACAAATAAAGATAAACAAACAGAATTATCTAAAACTTATGCTAAAGAATATCAAGAAAAAATGATGTCTGATATTCTGAAAAATATTTCAAAATAGACAAAACCAGTATCACACTGATTCAAGTGTCGATGCTGGTTTTTTATTGACCAAAATGGTACCTTTACTATTTAATGAATGTTATATTATGATAATAAAAATAAATTAATAACAAAAACCAAGAAGATCAAACACTCAAGTTAAATGCTATTATTTTATTATTGGCGATTGTTTTATTGAGCTTATGCGTTATGTAAAAAAATAAAAAATGACCCGTTACCATAATAAAGGTAACGAGCCATTTTGTTTAATGATACATTAAATCATCAAATAATTCTTGTAGTGTTTTGACTTGTTCTTGATTCCAAGGACTGTTTCGTCTCAAATTTTGATATTGGTAGTCCTGTGTGTCAGAATGAATTTCTTTTTCCACTTCTTTAATCGAATTAAACAACTCTCGTGCCGATACTCGTAGTGCTCCTTGTGAGAAAATAACCCATTGTTCTGCTAAATCACTTGTTGCCACACGAACAGTGGTCAATGCATTCATTTTATTAGGCACTTCTCGCTCAATATAAGTATCAGCCGTTTCATCTTCTTTTGTAAAAATAACCGTCAAGCCATACTTGTCATATGTTTGCTGAATTCCAGGAACAAGTTGGGCATCAAATACAACGATGATTTCGATTCCTTTATACTTTGCATAATTGGATAAGATAAATAATAATTGGTCTCTAGCGTCACTTAGTTTATCTTGTTTTTTCAATCGATTTAACTCAGGCCAAGCACCAATCATGTTGTACCCATCAACAAAGAGGACTTGATGTTTTAATTTTCGTGTCATGTGATGCCCTCCATAATTTATCTCCTTTTTCTATGCACTTCATACATTAACAAGCCAGCTGCCACACTCGCATTTAAACTTTGAACATGTCCATCTATCGGGATGGTAATCATTTCGTCTACTTCTTTTTTAAGTGCTTGCCCCATCCCTTTTCCTTCATTGCCAATAATTAAAGCAATGTCTCCTGAAACATTCCACTGAGTGTAATCTGTACCTTCCATATCTGTCCCAAATACCCAGATGTTTTCTTTTTTTAATTCCTTAACTGTTTGCGAAAGGTTTGTCACTCTTGAAATAGGAATGTGTTCTACCGCCCCTGTAGAAGTTTTCACTACCACTGGTGTCACTCCGACTGCACGATGTTTTGGAATAATGACACCATCAACATTCACTGCATCAGCTGTTCTTAGTATAGAACCTAAGTTATGTGGGTCCATAATGCTATCTAAAATTAAGAAAAAACGATTTTCTTTTTCTTTAGTTTTTTCTAGTAATTCTGATAACGATAGGTATTCATATGGCGTAATTTTTAAGACGATGCCTTGATGATTTAAGCCATCCACCATTTCATCTAATTTAGATTTTGGTACCCATTTGATAGACACAATCTTCTCTTGAGCCAATTGTTTAATCTCTTCGATTTTATTTCCTTTAATGTCTTCTTGTAAAAATAGTTTATTGCCTCGATTCGCTTGCAGTGCTTCTATTGTGGCATGTTTTCCTAACACTACATCATCCATCTCTGGTGTTGGTACATCTGCTTCTTGTTGATTTTTTTTATCAAATTTTGGGCGTTGTCTATCTGATTTTCTTTTATTTTGAGGTTTTCTCATTGTTTTTTTCTCCTATTGTTTGAATACACCATGCAATAACTTCTTCTAAGCGTTCTTTTTGCTCTGTTAAATGCAGGTAGCCCATCAATGCTTCAAATCCAGTTGATGAGCGGTACACAGCAATCGACGTATTTTTGGCACTCGTATGACTTTTAGCATTACGTCCACGGCGATACATATCTTGTTCTGTTTCAGTTAGTAAATCTTGCATCATCATTTGTTCAATCAAATAATGTTGTGCTTTTGCTGAAACATAGTGTGTTGCTAAACGGTGTAATTGGTTCGGGCGAGTTTGCCCACTTTTTACTAAATAATCGCGAATATAGGTCTCATATATGGCATCCCCCACATAAGCTAGTGTTAACCCACTTAATAAGGTATAATCTTTTTCATTTGTCATTCACTTCTACTCCATCTTGTTCCTTGAGGGGTATCTTCTAAAATAATCCCTTTTTCTTTTAATAAATCACGTATCTCATCACTTCTAGCAAAGTTTTTTTCTTTACGAGCGGCATTTCTCTCAGCGATTAACGCATCAATATCATCATCTAATAAATCAGTTTGATTAACAAGTTCAATCCCAAAAATAAGCATCAGTTTTTCTAATGTTTCTTGGTAAGCCGTGATAACTCCTTTTGAGACAACATCTTCTTCTAAATAACGATTCAAGTATTTCACTAATTGATAAACAACTGTGATACCATTTGCTGCATTGAAATCATCGTCCATCTCTGTAACAAATTCTATCATTAGTGAAGACAACTCTTTTAACCAATCATGGTCGTTTTCTAAAGAATCCACTGCTGTTTCTAATCTAAACGTTGCATTATTGTAACTACTTTTTATACGTCCTAAATTAGTCGTTGCTTCTTTGATGGTTGTCTCATTGAAAGGCATTGGTCGACGATAATGTGTCGTTGATAAAGCGAAACGCACCACTTCTGGTGACACATCTTTCATCAAATCATGTGCTGTAATAAAGTTGCCGAGTGATTTACTCATTTTTTCACCTGATTCACCTACAGTTAGATACGCATTATGCATCCAATAATGAGCAAACGTTTCACCCGTTTTCGCTTCACTTTGAGCTATTTCATTTTCATGATGAGGGAATTCTAAATCCTGTCCACCTGCATGAATATCTATTGTATCACCTAAATGCTTCGTTGCCATCACGGAGCACTCAATATGCCAACCTGGACGACCTTTTCCCCATGGCGAATCCCATGATACTTCTTGCTCTTTGGCTTGTTTCCATAATGCAAAATCTAATGGGTCCTCTTTTTTAGCTGATTCAGCACCCGTTCTTTGACTCGCACCTGTCTCTAATTCATCAATACTTTTATTACTTAATTTTCCATAAGGTTTAAATAGTCGCGTACGATAGTACACATCTCCTTGTGATTCATAAGCATATCCTTTTTCAACCAACACAGAAATAAATTCGATAATGTCATCAATATGATCAACGACACGCGGATGTAGACAAGCTGGTTGCACATTGAGTTTTCCGGTATCTTCTTTAAATGCGTCAATAAATTTATCTGCTAATTCTTTGGTTGAAATACCTTCTTGATTCGCTGTCTTAATAATTTTATCATCCACATCTGTAAAGTTAGAAACATAATTAACTTTGTAGCCCCTAAATTCAAAGTAACGGCGAACAGTATCAAATGCTACGGTACTTCTAGCATTTCCTATATGAATGTAGTTATAAACAGTTGGTCCGCATAGATACATGCTGACTTCATTTGGTTTAATTGGCACAAAATTTTCTTTTTTACGACTTAAAGTATTATAAATTTTTATTCCCATGATTCTCTCCTCTCACAAACAAAAAAAGCATCCTTTAACAATACACATATACTGTTAAAAGACGCTTTCACGTGGTTCCACTTTTTTTCATTCACTCAAACTATCTCAGTGAATCTTTTGATAAGGTAACGTCTATCACACGTGATAAGCTACTTGTTTCACTCACCCTACTCAAAGAGGCATTTCACTGATAGGTTGACACTTGTTTACACCTGCCACAAGCTCTCTTAAGACAATCTATCACTTACTTTTCTTATCCTTGTATTTCTTCTAACGCTAAATTAATATGTTCTGTTGCTTGTTCTTTTCCTAATAAAAGAATCGTTTCTGCTAATTCTGGTCCATGCATTTGACCACTCACGGCTACACGAATTGGCATGAACAGTTTTTTACCTTTAGCACCTGTTTCTTTTTGTACAGCTTTAATTGCTTTTTTAATTGCTGGAACATCAAATTCTTCTAAGTCATTTAATTCTTTTTTAAATGCTTCTAATACTTCTGGTACTTGCTCATCTGATAAGACTTCTTTAGCGGCATCATCAAATGACAATGTATCATTAAAGAATAAACTTGATAATTCAACGATTTCTTTTGCATAACTCATTTGTGGTTGGTAAAGACTTACCAATTCTTCCACCCATGCTTGTTTTTCAGCTGATGGGTTTTCTTCTACTAAACCTGCTTCGATTAAGTATGGTAAAGCCATCTCTGCCATTGTTTTTCTATCAAGTTGTTTCATGTATTGATTGCTAATCCACTCAAGTTTTTTATTATCAAATGCTGCAGGCGATTTACCTAAACGATCTGCATCAAATATTTTAATAAACTCTTCTTGGCTAAAGATTTCTTCTTCACCCACTGGAGACCAGCCTAATAAACTGATAAAGTTAAACATCGCTTCTGGTAAATAACCTAATTCACGATATTGTTCGATAAATTGTAGAATCGTTTCATCACGTTTACTTAGTTTTTTACCTGTCTCTGTATTAATGATTAACGTCATGTGACCAAATCTTGGTGGAGTCCAGCCAAATGCTTCATATACCATTAATTGTTTTGGCGTATTTGCAATATGGTCATCTCCACGTAGTACATGCGTAATGTTCATCAAATGATCATCTACTGCTACCGCAAAGTTATATGTTGGCATCCCGTCACGTTTTAAAATGACAAAATCGCCACCAACACTATCCGATTCAAACGTGATATTTCCTTTAACAATATCATCGAATGTATATTCTTCACCTTTTGGTACTCTGAAACGAACAACTGGTGTAATGCCTTCAGCTTCTTTAGCTGCTTGTTGTTCCGGTGTTAAGTGAGCACATTTTCCGTTGTAACGTGGAATTTGTCCACGACTACGTTGGCTCTCACGTTCTGTTTCTAATTCTTCTTCGGTACAGTAACATTTATAAGCTAAATTGCTCGCTAATAATTGATCTACTAATGGTTGATAGATATCTTTTCTTTCAGATTGACGATAAGGACCGTATTCACCTGGCTTATCAGGTGACTCATCCCAGTCAATATTTAGCCATGCTAAGTTATCTAACTGACTTTTTTCTCCGTCTTCAATATTACGTTTTTGGTCTGTATCCTCTATACGAATGATAAAATCGCCGCCATGATGACGAGCAAATAAATAATTAAATAATGCTGTTCGAGCATTTCCAATATGCAAATGACCTGTTGGACTTGGTGCATATCTGACACGTACTTTATTTCCCATGGTATTACCTTCCTTGTTCACGTATTATCGCTTCCTATGTTTCTAAGTTTACATGCATTTACCCAAATAGTAAAGGCACTTTCACAAGAGTTTTGTAACCTTTAATCAGCATTTATCGTTGTTTGAGAATGACTTGGTTTTGCAAAAATCATTCGACCAGCAGCCGTTTGTAATGCACTCGTCACAATAACATTTATTTTCTTGTTCATAAAGTGTTTACCATCTTCCACTACAACCATTGTGCCATCATCTAAATAAGCCACACCTTGCTGGCGTTCTGTACCATCTTTCATCACAATAACATCCATCGTCTCACCTGGAATAACAACTGGTTTAACAGCATTTGCCAAGGCATTAATGTTAAATACTGGCACATTTTGAAATTCACACACTTTATTTAGGTTGTAGTCGTTTGTAACCACAATTCCATCTAACATTTTAGCTAATTTAATCAATTTACTATCGACTTCTTGAATATCTTCAAAATCACCTTCATACATTTCAACCGAGATATTTTCTTCTTTTTGCAAGGCGTTTAAAATATCTAACCCCCGACGCCCACGAACGCGTTTCATACTATCCCCTGAATCCGCAATATATTGCAACTCATATAAAACAAAATTTGGAATTAATAACGTTCCTTCAATAAAGCCAGTTTTTGCAATATCATAAATACGGCCATCAATAATAACACTTGTATCTAAAACCTTGTATTTATGAAAATAGTCATCAACACGACGATCAAGAATTTCTTCCGAAACTTTTTTGGATTTTGGCACAAATAATTTCTTAAAATCCTCTGTTTTCATTGTGCCCACTCTAAACCCTAAGTACCCTGTGATTAACATAATAATTGCCGGAACAATTAAAGGGAGTGAATAAAATGGAATCGAAATAAGTGCTCCTAATAATAACCCAATAATCGTACTAATACTACCAAATAATAAATCAGATAAACTTTGTTCTGTTATAAATTTCTCTATTTTTCTTAAACCTGATACTAAATGTTGCTCTGTCAATGTTGCGATAATTGCAAAAATAATAGCTCCGATAATACCATTTGTAATTTCATTATTTAGCCAATTTAATGTTTCCTGGTTGGTTGCCTTCCATAATAATGGGAATAATGCCACACCTAAACTAAAGCCAATTAAAGCCATAATAATCGCGTAAATTTTTTTCTGCATACTATCTCTCCTCCTTTACTTAAGAAAATACTTTAAATAATGTTTCTGATAATGTTTCGACACCAATCACTTCAATGTCTTTAGGTGGTGTCCAACCTTGCAGATTATTTATTGGAATAAACACACGTTTGAAGCCTAATTTTTGTGCTTCACCAACACGCTGTTCAATTCGGTTCACTCGTCTAATTTCACCAGTTAACCCAATTTCACCAATAAAACAATCTTGAGGAGAAGTCCCTTTATCTTTGTAACTTGATGCGATACTCACAGCGATGGATAAATCAATCGCTGGTTCATCAAGCTTCACTCCACCAACTGCTTTTAAATAAGCATCTTGGTTTTGTAATAATAATCCAGCACGTTTTTCTAACACAGCCATAATCAGTGACACACGGTTATAATCTAGCCCTGTTGCCGTTCGTTTAGCATTTCCAAAAACAGATGGCGTTACAAGTGATTGTATCTCTGCCAAAATAGGACGCGTACCTTCCATCGAGCACACAATTGCTGACCCTGTCGCACCATCAATTCGCTCTTCTAAAAATGCTTCTGATGGATTTAACACTTCTACTAATCCAGCTTGCCTCATTTCAAAAATGCCAATCTCATTTGTTGAGCCAAAACGATTTTTTACAGCGCGCAGTATTCTGAAAGTATGGTGTCTATCTCCTTCAAAATAAAGCACTGTATCCACCATATGCTCAAGCATCCGGGGTCCTGCAAGCGAGCCTTCTTTTGTGACATGTCCCACAATAAATATAGCAATGCTATTTGTTTTAGCAATCTGCATTAATTCAGCTGTATTCGCTCGAACTTGACTTACACTGCCAGCAGCACTTTCAGTCTCAGGATGCACCATCGTTTGTATCGAATCAATAATGACATAATCTGGTGTTAATTGCTCGATGACTTGTTTAATACGTCCCATATCTGTTTCAGGATAAACATAAAAATCATTGCTACCATCAGCTAAGCGTTCCGCACGCATTTTTATTTGTTGTGAACTCTCTTCACCAGAAACATATAATACATTTCCTTTTAATAAGCTTAGTTGTTGGGACACTTGTAATAGTAAAGTAGATTTTCCAATACCAGGGTCTCCACCGATTAATACCATAGAACCTGGGACCACTCCGCCACCTAATACACGGTTTAATTCACCTAATTGTGTTTTAACACGAGGCTCTTTTTGTGCAGTGACTTCTTGCAACTTTTGAGGCTTACTCATTTCACCTGTTAAACTAACTCGACTATGTCTAGTTGGTGTATCTGCGATGACCTCCTCTACTAACGTGTTCCATTCACCACAGTTAGGACATCTTCCTAAATATTTAGGAGAGATGTACCCACACGTTTGACAGATAAATTCATTTCTCTTTTTTTTTGCCACAAAATCATCCTTATTTTACAATTTTTGATGGTTTATCTAAATACATCTTTAGTGGTATTTTAACATAAATTGTTCCATTATAATAAAGTTCGCTACTCTCTTAAAAAATTATTTACCTGATGAACCAAACCCACCTGTACGCTCTGTTTCTGCCGAATCATTATCTGCTTTTAAAAAAGGTAAAAAGATGCCTTGAGCAATACGGTCTCCTTTTTTGATGTGTTTATCTGTTAAACCAAAATTTAATAATTGAATCATAATATGCCCTTCATTTTCTGCATTATTATAATAATCACTATCAATAATCCCTACACCGTTTGTTAACACTAAAAAGTTTTTTAACGGGTTACTTGAACGATTCGCAATTTGTAAAAATTCATCATCACCCATATATGATTTTACTCCTGTTGGAACAAGCGTTGATTTTAACTCTTTTTGCATATCAGCATCCACTGTTAATATTTCTTTTGATAAAACGGCTTTTAATACTTTAGCAATTCCTTGCCTCCAAATACTTGGAATCACAATATCAACAGCTGACTCAAAATCATAACCTGCGGCACTTTTGGTTGCTCTTTTTGGTAAATTAATATCCTCAAATGTTGACACTTTTTCAAACCCTCTTACTTTACTCATAGTCTACCTTCCTTTACTTCTAATTTCTTTAATCCTACCCGAAAACAGGGCAAATAAAAAGAGTAAAAATAAATCTTACTCTTTCTTTTATCAATTATTTTATTCATCATCATCTTCGTTAAATTCTTTTACTTGAACTTGTCGCAAGGTAACTTTATTTTTCTTCGGCTGGATTACTAATGGCACATACTCCATAATCACATCACTATATTCTAGGCCATACCATTTAGCTGGATCAACTGCTGAACGCTTAATGCCAAGTTTAGCTTGCATCACTAAAGTATCTAACCAGTTTAATTCCGTCACACGTGATAGCTCTTCGCGTATCAACACAAATGAAAAATCTCCCGTATCTCTTCCTGGTGTAATCGAATATTTTTGTGGTTGTTTTGGTAGCTTTCCTTCATTCATTAAATCATAAACAATTTGTCGTAAATAGACATTCACTTCTTGCGGCATTTTAAATCCTAATCGTAATTGTACATTCACGATGTAATCCGTCTCCATCATATCCACATAATATTCCTTAGTGTATGGTTCATCGGTAACAAAGACATTCACAAACCAATATACTTTCGCTCGTTTTGGGCTTTTATCTAAAATTGAATACATGATTTCTCGATTAATTAAATGACCTTTAATTTTAGATGTTAGAAAGACCAAGTTAGTTTGAAGTTGTGGCCAATCCGTATCATCCCTTAACTCTCCTAATTGCTCTTTGTAGTCATATAAGGAAATCCGTTTAGATGTTGCTTCTGTAATGATATTTCCACGATGCCAAATGAGCATGATGAGGAAAATAATTAGAGCGATTCCTAATGCCACATAGCCTCCATGCATAAACTTAGACGCACTTGAAACAAAAAAGATACTTTCAATCCCTGCAAAAAAGATAAAAATCAGATACGCTAGTGGTCTTGGTGTGCCTTCTTGTAGTAAGTAAACAAGTAACAAGATAGTTGTCATTAACATTGTAATGGTGATTGCTAGCCCATAAGCAGCCTCCATACGAGCAGATGTTTGAAAGCCAAACACAACAGCTAAACAGCCAATCATTAACATATTGTTAATCGCTGGAATATACAATTGCCCCTTTTGGTCAGTGGGATAAATAATTTTCATCCTTGGTAGTAAACGTAATTTAATTGCTTCTGAGGCCAATGTATACGAACCAGAAATTAATGATTGTGACGCAATAATCGCCGCAACTGTGGCAAAAATCACTCCTACAATAGTCAGTGATTGTGGCATCATTCTAAAGAATGGATTAAGCATATCAATATTTTGATACTCAGGTATATCTTTAACACGGATAATCCATGCTGCTTGACCAAAGTAATTTAAAACTAAACAGACTTTAATATAAGGCCAACTTACACGAATATTTTTTCTACCAGCATGCCCCAAATCTGAATACAATGCTTCCGCTCCAGTTGTTGCTAGAAACACGCTTCCCAAAATAAGTATCCCTAATTTATTTTCCCCCGAAAACAGTAAATGAACAGCATAATATGGGTTTAGTGCACGAATAACTGAAAGATTTCCCATGAAGTTTGATAGACCAATTAATCCAATAAATGTAAACCAACCAAACATAATCGGGCCAAACAGTGTGCCGACTTTTTTTGTTCCTAATCGTTGTACCATAAATAATGAAAAAATAATAATAACCGTTATAATGACAATAATTTGTTGACTATCGCCAAACATCTCGTAAAAAGAAGGAATCCCTCTAAGGCCTTCAACAGCTGTTGTGACCGTTACTGCTGGCGTTAAAATCCCATCAGCGAGTAATGTTGCCCCACCTAACATTGCAGGATAAAGCAAATAACGACTATTCTTTCTAACTAATGTGAAAAGTGAAAAAATACCACCCTCACCGTGATTATCAGCGTTTAGTGCAATCATGACATATTTTATCGTTGTTAATAAGGTTAATGTCCAAAAAACTAATGATACCGCACCTAAGATAAACGTCTCTGATACGTGAGCTAGTCCTCCATTTCCATCCACAATGGCTTTCATAACGTACAAAGGACTGGTTCCAATATCTCCATAAACAACTCCCATAGCAACAAGCGTTCCACCTAATGTAAAACGATCGATAGCTTGTTGATTAGATTTTTGACTCACTTTTTTCACTCCTCATTTCTTTAAAAAGTTAGTATTCATGACAATCATATACTCATTTTTTTTAAAGTCAACACTCAAATAAAAAAATTCATTTTCTATTAGTGGAAACACAAGTAAAAATAAGTTATTATAGCATGGATAGACACTAAAAAAAATAGTCATTAAACAAAAAGAGGGATTACTTTGGAGAGAAAGAAATTATTAAAAGAAAGTAAGCGACTCGTGATTAAAGTCGGGACTAGTTCGTTAGTTCTACCAAATACAGAGATTAATTTACGAGCAATCGATCAATTAGCTTTTACACTTACATCACTTAGACAACTAGGGTACGAAGTCATCTTAGTTTCTTCAGGTGCAATTGGTGTTGGAATGAAGGTGCTTGGCTTGGATAAACGACCTGAAACAATCGCAAAACAACAAGCGGTGGCTGCAATTGGTCAATCTGAACTGATTAAAATATACACACAACGTTTTGCAGCCTACTATCAGCAATCAGCCCAAGTGTTATTAACTCGCGACGTGATTGATTTTCCAACAAGCAGACAAAACGTCATTAACACGTTTGAAGAACTACTTAACATGGGAGTGATTCCTATCGTTAACGAAAATGACAGCGTGTCGGTTGATGAATTGGATCACTTAACAAAATTCGGCGACAACGACCAATTATCTGCTATTGTATGTAGCTTAGCTCAGGCTGACTTATTACTGATGTTATCTGATATTGATGGGTTTTACGATGATAATCCACAAACAAATCCAGAAGCTCAACTTTTCTCCCATATTTCTGAAATTACAACAACGATGGAAGAGGCTGCGGGAGGAAAAGGCAGTGAGTTTGGTACAGGTGGTATGATGAGTAAATTAAAAGCCGCTAAACGCGTGCTAGATAACCAGTCACAGATGATTTTAGCTAGTGGAAAAGATCCGGCTATTTTATTTGATATTTTAGAAGGCAAAACAATTGGGACACTTTTTTCAAATAGGTGATAAAAAGGAGGAGTTATACATGACACTGTTAGAGACACTGGGTAAACAGGCAAAAAAAGCTGCATTCTTTTTAAACAATGCAACGACTAAAGCTAAAAATAATGCATTATTATCAATCGTGAAACATCTTGATAATAATATGGAAGATATTCTATCCGCTAACAAAAAAGATATTGAATTAGCTCGTGAAAATGGTATTCCTGAAACTATGGTCGATCGTTTACTCTTAACTAAAGAGCGCATTCACACAATGCAACAAGATATTAAAACTACCATTGAATTAGATGATCCAATCGGAAAAGTTGATCATATGTGGCGAAACGAAGATAACCTACTGATCGGTAAACAACGTGTGCCACTTGGCGTAATTGGAATGATTTATGAGTCCCGACCAAACGTGACAACAGACGCGTCTTCCCTTGCCCTAAAATCTGGAAATGCCATTATTTTAAGAGGAGGAAAAGAAGCATTTCATTCTAACCAAGCTTTAGTTCACGCCATTCAATCAGCCTTAGATGCTGTTGACTTTCCTAAAGAATGTGTCCAATTTATCGATGATACATCAAGAGAAACGGCGACAAAATTTATGCAATTATCTGACTATCTAGATGTCTTAATTCCTCGTGGTGGAGCAAATTTAATACAATCTGTTATCAAAAATGCGACTGTTCCTGTGATTGAGACTGGAACAGGAAATTGCCATATCTATGTTGATGACAAAGCAAATTTAGAGATGGCAAAAGATATCGTCATTAATGGAAAATGCCAGCGTCCTTCTGTTTGCAATGCTACAGAATCTCTTTTAGTAAATAAGTCTATAGCAACAGACTTTTTATCGTTAGTTGGTCCTGAACTGGATAATCATCATGTTGAATTACGTGCCGATAAAGAAGCTCTTCCCTACCTTCCAACCGCTAAACTAGCGACTGAAGAAGATTTTGCGACAGAGTTTAACGATCTAATCTTAGCTATCAAACTTGTCGATGATTTGGATGAAGCCATTAACCACATTAATCATTATGGAACAAAACATTCAGAAGTGATTGTGACAGATAGTTACCAAAACTCACAAAAATTCATGCAACAAATTGATGCTGCTGTGGTTTACGTTAATGCTTCTTCACGTTTTACTGATGGCAGTGTCTTTGGATTTGGTGGTGAAATTGGGATTAGCACACAAAAACTTCATGCCCGAGGGCCGATGGGATTAAACGAGTTAACCACAACAAAATATATTGTCTTTGGGGAAGGCCAAATTAGATAAATTTACTTTTTAGGAGGGAAATGAACGATTATGTTATCAAAAATAAAAAAAAGCTTTAAAACTAGTGGTAAGTATGGACTTACCGCTTTTATAATTCCCTTTTTAATCATGGTAGGCGTCTACCTTAGCCTAGGAATTTACCCTGGAAGTGCTAGAAGTGTGTTAGCAAGTGATGCCTTTTCACAATTTTCAAATTTTCATGCGAGTTTTAATAATGTCTTACATGGTAAACAAAGCATTTTTTACACATGGGATGCTTCGCTTGGCTTGAACTACTGGTCACTCATTTCTTATTATTTAGGCGGGATATTTACACCGATTGTCTTCTTTTTTAATAATCAAAATATTCCTGATGCTTTATATGTTCTGACGTTAATTAAAATCGGTGCCGCAAGTCTGTCTTTTTGGTATTTTGCAAAAGAAACGTATAAATTACCAAATCTATCTCATGTAACTTTAGCCATATCGTATTCCTTAATGTCATTTGCTATGGCTCAATCAGAATTAATTATGTGGTTAGATGTCTTTATGTACCTACCTCTTGTCTTTCTAGGAATCAATCGCGTGCTTGAAAAAGGAAGGTCCGCACTGTTATTTGTCTCATATTTCTTGCTATTTGTATCGAATTTTTATTTCGGCTTTATGGTTGGATTGTTTTCATTTCTTTATTTCGTTGTTAGAGTGGCAACAAACTCACAATTATATAAAAAACGAATCGTTCCCTACTTTACAACGTCACTACTTGCTGGTATTGCATCCATGATTATGATTCTTCCAGCCGTTTTTGATTTACTATCAAATGGTGAAACGTTATCAGAAATGACAAAATTCAAAACAGAAGCCACCGCTTTTTGGGATATTGTCATAAAAAATATGATAGGTGTTTATGATACAACAAAATACGGTTCTATTCCTTTTATTTATGTTGGTATTTTGCCACTTATTTTCTGTATTTTCTACTTCTGTTCACGGTTAATTTCATTAAAGAATAAAATTGGTTATGCTAGTTTGTTTGCCGTCTTAATAGCAAGTTTTTATATTGAACCTCTGAACTTATTCTGGCACGGCATGCATGCTCCGAACATGTTTTTATTCAGATATAGTTTCTTATTTTCATTTTTAGTTGTGATGCTAGCTGGATTTGGATGGGAAAAATTCACCAAAAAAGATTTAAATATCATGGTAGGGATTGTCTTGATTTTAGCCGTGCTATTTTCAATGGCATTCTTTGCTTCAAGTAAAGATAGCTACGATTTTGTCACATTAAAACAATTTGTCTTGACCATTTTATTCTTGGCTTTATATCTTGTGGGAATCTTTTTCTATCAAATCAATCAGTTACCTCGAAAATCTTTTGTCTTTTTATTGTTACTCATAGTAACTGGGGAAGCCTATATCAATACATCCTTTATGTTAAATGGTATTTTAGAAGACTGGAACTATGCTTCAAGAAACCTTTACTCTGGTCCATATCCTGATTATAAATACTTGGTTGATAAAGCTGAAAAAGATGATAGAGACTCTTTCCAACGTTTAGAATCATTAGCTCCAATCTCAAGCAATGATAGCTTTAATTATGGTTATAGTGGCATTAGCATGTTTTCTTCTATTAGAAATCGACATTCTTCTGCTTTACTAAATACTTTAGGGTTTAGATCCAGAGGGACTAGTTTAAATATACGCTATCAAAATAACACGTTATTAATGGATAGCTTGATGGGAATTAAATATAATATCAGTAATCAGAATCTATTAAAATATGGCTTTTCTCCCGTTGAAAAGCGAGGGAAATATACACTATATGAAAACAAAAATGCTATACCTCTAGGGGTGCTCACCAATGAAGAGCTATACAAAATTAAACTACCTGAAAAAGATAATTTAGGTGCTCAAACGAATTTAGTCAATCAACTAGCTGATTTAAATGAAGTTTACTATACCTTCACATCACCATCAGTCATTAGTACACAAAATGCTCAAATCACTAATCTACCCAATAATCGAATAGCTATAAAAGAGCAAAAGCCGAATGTCGCGAAAGTAGTGAACTACCAAGTTAGTGTTCCTGCTGGAAAACAAGCTTACTATAGTCTATTCCCAACAAACTTTGGAGCATTGAAAAGTTCTACAGCTAAAGTAACAACGCAAAATGTCAGTTATGAGTCACAAATTGGTATCACTGGACAATATTACAACCTAGGGTATTTCAAAGAAGATTCGATCGTTGAATTTTCTGTGACACTTTATGGGACAGATGAAGTTGAATTAATTAATCCACCAATTGTTTTATTGGATATCCCAAAATTTGACGCTGCAATGAACTCTATAAAAGATAAAGGTGTAGAATTTGCTGTAAATGGTAGAAAAGCAACGGCTCATGTTGAAACACCTGAAGAACAAGTCGTCTTTACGACCATTCCTTTTGATAAAGGTTGGACCGTAAAAGTTGATAATAAAAAAGTCGCAACAAAAGATTTTCAAGATGGTTTCTTAACATTCAAAGTTCCAGCAGGTGTTCATGATATTGAATTAAGCTTCTTACCTCCTGGATTTGTTGTTGGTGTCATATGTTTCTTTAGTGCTACAGGACTGTTCATTGTTTACTACATATTTACAAACACAAAAAAAGTGAAAAAAAAGAAGAGCTATTTAATTAATACACCTTAAAAATACCTTTTTTCCAATTAAGTGGAAAAAAGGTATTTTTGCTTATTTTATTTTGTTTCTAAATTGCAATATTAAGTTAGCCACCTAGGTAAAAACATCTAATTTTTTGTGTTATTCTATTAAAATCCATCCTTACCAACATGTTTTGATTTTAAGCTTTTGAATTTCTTCTAAAAATAATGTAGCTGGTTGTCTATAATTTAAGATTTTACGTGGTAAAAGATTAATTTTTTCAGTAGCCAGTTGAATGAATTGTTTTGAGTAGTTGCAGATTGGAGTTCCTTTCGGAATAAATTGTCTTAATAAACCATTATGTCTTTCATTTGTACCTCGTTCCCAAGAAGAATAAGGATGAGCAAAATAGACATCCGTTATTTGTTGGAGAGTATCATGAAGCGAGCTAAATTCACTACCATTATCAGCAGTAATTGATTGAAACATCTTGCTAAAATTAACTTGTCCGAACTCAGATTTTAATCGATTAACAGTATAACAAACAGACTCTTCTGTATGATCATCTAAAACAACAGTGATCATGTAACGCGTTTTTCTTTCAACAAGAGTAAGTATAGCATTATCATCTTTAGATTTTGAACCAATAACGCTATCTATTTCCCAATGACCAAAGTTTTTTCTATCATCAACTGTACTTGGTCGTTCATCAATCGATTTTCCTAGTTCTTTTTTATGCTTACGACTTCTTTTCTTTTTAGGTGAGAGTCTGATCTTCATCTTGAGATGATGGTTTCTAATAGGTAAAAAGCCACTATCAATATAATTATAAAGTGTCTTAGTAGAGACAGTAGGTGTATTCCAAGTCCTCATGGACTTGGTAAAACCAACAATTGCATCTGGTGACCAATTAAAATCAATAATCTGTTTACAGGCATAATTAATAAAGTCAACAGCACTGGCTAGCTTAGAATTAGCACCACAACGCTTTCTATTTTCTATATATTTAGCTTGTCCTGTCTCAGCAAAATAGAGTTGTCTAGGCTTTTTATTTTCTTTGATTTGCGTTGTTGTACCACGTTTTAGCTCATTGTTTATTGTTTGATGGTGTCGACCTAATCGTTTACCGATTGCTCTATTAGAATCACCTCTATTATGCCAAACTTCAATAAGTTGTCTTTCTTCAAAGGAAAGATGTTTATAAGTCAATTTTTGTGTGGTATTCTGAATTTGCGCCATGATAAAAATTCCTTTCGTTGTTGGGTAGATACTTCAATGATACATGAATTTTTACCATGGTGTTTTTTTATTATTTTAGGGTGGCTAACTTGATTCTACAATTAACCATTTTATTTTGTTTGTTCTTTCGATGTAATTTGATTAATCTCTTCTATCATTTTTTTTTCGTAGTCATCATCATGTCTTTTACCTGTCATAAATACAAACAATAAATTCTGAATGTCTTTTTCCTTTGATTTTTTAGTATCTACTAACCATTTTTTATTATCATCTCGCTTAAAATAAATACTGATATCAACTGGTTTATCAATACTTGATGCTTTTTCCAATGCATCATAATAAGCTATTGTCACGATGTGTTTTGCACCAACAGTTCCTATCTCTATGTTATCTGCATTTTCGTTTAAATTTGACATCGTCATACCTACTAAATGAGCATAATCAAATCCTTTAATATGATATGTCACTTTTATAGTATTTTTCGTGGTTTCATCAATTGTATAAGAATAACTCGCCTTGTCCCTGACTTTATCAATGAGTGATATTGAGATATCTTCTCTTTCGCTTTTAGATAATGTTCCAGAAATCGGCTCAAAAACTGTTGCAAAATTATTTTGTAAATCTTCTTCTACTTCTTGAGCTCGTTCATTATATAACTGGCTATCTGAAAACATCTCTTTATATTCATCTACTTGAGTATCATAAAACAAGCGATTTGCAAATAACGATACCACTTTATCTGTATTTTCTACTTTAGATGAACATCCAGAAAGGCAGAAAATAGCAATTATACAAAATACTAAAACAAGTTTTTTTTTATGTTTAAACATGCCATCTACACTCCATTATGTGACTTTATTACTATTATTTTACCATACCTTTTTTAAAAAAAGAATGTTTTATCTTATTACGTATGTTTTCTTAAAGGAGGGAATTCTATTGTTATTACTTTACTTACCTTTATACTGGTTTTATGTGATGTTATTTCATCACTATTTTGACCAATTTTACAAGAAAAAAAACATGATACGTCCTAAACCAACTATACGATTTGATAATTGGTTTTGGTGCACATGCTTTTTGGTATTATTAGGATATTCCCCTCTATCTATCACTAATATGTTACTGATTTTGATGGGTATTTCATTATCAATCATTGACATTCACTACTACGTCGTTGATCCTGTTCTATCTAAATTATTTTATTTAGCAGTTCTTACATCACAACTACCTAATATACACATTATTTTACCCGTTATAGTTTTGCTGATATTACTGCTAATCAACTACTTTTTACCTGGTCAATTAGGCTTTGGTGATGTGAAACTTTTAGTCATGTGGGCAACATGTTTGTCTAGCTTACAACTCATTTGGCTCATTTTCATCGCATCATCACTTGGTATTCTATTTATTTTGTTCATGAATTCACTCTCATCAGAACGTATAGAAAAAATTGCGTTTGTTCCTTTTCTGACGACAGCTTTAACTGTCGTTATCTACCTATTTTAATCAGTTTTACGCCATTTGTTAGCTCTAGTTTCTGCCAAGTCTATTAATTGAAATAAAATAAACGCTACTAAACTCAATACCAAAATACCACTATACATATCTAAGTAATCCAGTCGGCCCCAAGCATCCATAATAAAAAATCCTAACCCATAACTAGTGCCATACACTTCTGTAAAAAATAAAATAGCTATAGCTGTTCCTAGTGCAATTCTTATAGCATTTAAAATAGCAGAATAAGCAGCCGGTAAGGTAATTTTGTAAAACTGCTGAAATTGACTAGCTCCTAACACATACAAATGATGATAGTAACTTTTTGGAATAGTCTTTACACCATCTCTAACAGATAAGACCACTTGAAATACAATGATTAAAACAAGTAAGGTAATTTTTGACACATTACCTAAACCAAATAACAGCATAATAATAGGTAATAAGGCAATTTTAGGAATTGGATAAGTTAAATACACGATGGGATCTAATAACTGATTTATTTTTGGAAATCTCCCCATCAACACTCCAATCACAAACCCAATTACTACTGCAATAAACATGCCCCAAAATAAGCGAACCAAACTATTATAAGTGTGTAACCATAGGATGGAGGGATTCATTGCAAATAAATGACGATACACTGCAAATGGTGATGGCAACATGTTTTGATTGAGCGACACACTAGCCAACCACCACAAACAATTTAAAAAAATAAATGCTATCAGAGCATGAATAAGTTTTGACATATTTTTTCTCATTCTGTTTCCATCGCTCCTCTCACTTGTTTAATAGTGTCATAAAACAATGGAGACAGCCTTTTTTCTTCTAATGAAAGTGAAAAGCTAGGATTATCAATTACTGCTTTGATTGTTCCGGGTTTACCAGATAATAAAACGAGTTGACTTGCCATAAACACCGCCTCTTCAACATCATGGGTTATTAAAATAGTCGGTGATAATTCTTTTGACCACTGTGTTAAGAATAACTCTTGCATACGCTCACGTGTTAATGCATCTAGGGCTGAGAATGGTTCATCTAATAAAAAGATATCTGGCGTCACCAACATCGCTCGGGCAATAGCAACGCGTTGTTGTTGGCCACCGCTTAATTGATTTGGGTAACGTTCCAAAAGTCCCTCCAACCCAAGCTCCTCTACTAAATGATTTAATCGTGAGTTTAAATCAGATGGTTTTAATTTACGAACAGTTCCACCTAATAAAATATTCTCTTTTACTGTCTCCCAAGGTAATAAACCATAATTTTGTGGTATCCAAGCAATTTTTTGTTTTTTTGGATTTATGACGTCACCATTTAGAGTAATCATTCCTTCATACTCCTTATGAAGTGTGGTAATCGAGTTTAATAGTGTTGACTTTCCCGTTCCACTAGGCCCTATCAATGCCACAATGTCTCCTTTAGAAACAGTAAAAGAGATGTCATCCAAAATCAGGCCGACATCATCATACGACGCGCTGACTTTATCAATGTTTAACATCTCTTTCACCTCTATACTTATTTAACGAGTAAATCACTCATCACATCTTTTTGATTATACTCTTTTGTAAAGATTCCTTCTTCTTTAGACCAATTAAAAGCATTATCGACTTGTTTACCATCAATTTGTTCAGCATGAACATATTTAGGTAGCGTCACATCTTTTTTTATCTCATCTGTAAACCCAATTTTTTCTTTCAATACATCATAATATGTATCTATATCATGCTCATTAACATAATCAACGGCTTTATTATAAGCTCGGTAAAATGCTTCAATGGCTTCTTTATTATTAGTCAATGAATCATTTGTAAAGCCAAATACTGTTGATTGGATATTTAAATCTTGACTGTTAGTTAATTCTCTTAATCCTTGGGAGATTCCAATTGTTCTAAATGGCTCTGGAACTACCGTTGCATCAATTTTATGATTAAGAGTTAATTCCACTCGAATTGGAATTTGTGGCACTTCTTCAAAGTCAACTTCCCTCACATCTAACTCTTTGGATTTTAATGCTTCATCTAAGAAGTAATACGGTGCTTGATTTTTGGCATATCCTGCTTTTTTTCCTTTTAAATCAGTTAAAGACGTTACTTTATCATTTCCTGTTAAAATTGAAAACGTTCCAATTGATTGACTAACAATTTTCACATCCATATCGCCTTGTCTATACGCACTTAGCGCAATAAGGTTAGTATTAGCTCCATCTAAGTTTCCACTAGTTAACGCAGCATCACGGTCTTTAGGTGATTTAAAACTATTTAATTTTAAATTGAGTCCTTCTTCTTTAAAATAGCCTTCTTTTTCTGCAATATAAACCGGTAAACTATCTACAGCTGGCATGGCACCAAAGCTTAATGATAAAGTATCTTTTTGAGATGTATCTATGGTCTTTTTCTCTTGTGTTCCTTCTTTTGTCCCACAACTAGTTAACAAACCTAATGTTACAACTGATACTAACCCAAACCATCTTAATTTCTTTTTCACTAATAAAACTCCTTTGTGCTAGATTATCTACTTATATAAAGTAACATAACTTTATGCAATATACCATATACCGTCATTACTTCTAACCTTTGACTTCATTCCAATATATTTGTGCTTTTTCTTCCCAATATTTTTTATCTTCTTCTGTGATGTCACGTATTACACGACACGGGTTCCCAGCAGCAATTGTATTAGCTGGAATGTCTTTGGTGACAACTGAACCAGAACCAATGACACAATTATCCCCAATCGTTACACCTGGATTGACTATCACACCACCACCAAGCCAAACTTGATTACCTATTTTAATCGGTGAACCAATTTCTAGACCAGATGTTCGAATGTCAGCGTCAATCGGATGAGAAGCCGTTAGCAAACTCACTCTGGGCCCAAACATAGTATAGTCTCCAATTGTAATAGGACAGACATCTAACATAATACAGTCGAAATTGGCATAAAATTTTTCTCCGACTGATATATTTGATCCATAATCACACTTAAAATTCGGCTCAATATATATTTTGTCTCCTGTTTTGCCTAACCATTTTTTCAATAGTTGTGTTCGTTTTTTACCGTCTAGCTCACTTGTTTGATTATACTCTCTCATCAAACGTCGGCTCTCCATAAATAAATGTCTTAATTCAGAATCACCACTACCTGGGTAATAAATTTCTCCATTAATCATGCGTTCCCTTTGCGTCTTCATACAATACCTCTTCGTTTTTATTTACTATATCTATTTAAACAAATATGACACATTATTTCAATTGAGTAACGACAATGCTGTTCTCTTCTCCTTCCAAACATATTATCTTAATAACCCCAATATAATGATGGGAAACAACAATAGTAAAAATAACGGAACCACCGTTTGTACAGGGTCAGATAAAATAGAAGATGCTAAGTTCATTCCAAATTGGCTCTTATATGTTATAGGGTTATCAGGAATCATCGTTCCATCTGACTGACTATTCTTTGTCACTCTTACCTGGTCTAACTCCTGGTTTGTCGCCTCTTTCACTAATACCTCTTTAGTTAACTTTCCCTGAACTAATCGCCGGTATTTCGTTCCAATATCACCCTCACAACGTAATAAAGTTAACTGTTCTGAAGGTGTTTTTTTGATGACATCAACGTCGGTTTCTTTAATAACTTTATTATCTGTTACCTCAAAGGTATAAATGGTTTTAAAATCTGTGGCATACATCTTATCACCTTTTTTCAATTGATCTATCGCCGTTAATAAAGCCGAAGCACCCACTAAATTATGTGACATTAAGACATAATTATCTTTCCCTAATTCTTGATCTTGCCGATAACTCGCGGCCCCATTTAATAAATTAGTATTAGAAAGACCTGACAAAATAGGAATATCAATCGAAACAGATGGAATGACTAGACGCCCAATCCCCCATTCGTTCACATTTTTTTGAAAACTTCCTAAAGCTTCTGAATAATCTGCTACATTCACGCTTCGAATTTGTCGTTCATCATAATTTCCTTTTAGTATCTTATCTGCATTGTATGTATACAATTCTTGTTGTTCTCCCACATTTATCTCACCAAACTCTGCATTTTGTTGCATTTGGGTAAACCCGTATATCGCATAACAAAGGACACCAACCATCGCAATCAATAAGCCGACAAATAATAGTTTAATCACCTTAACCAGTCTGTTTAATTTTTTACGATAACGTCTGACTAGTTTTTTATTTTCAGTAGCTATTTGTTTACGATAATGTCTATATAATAACCATAAAATAATAAACAATACTAGACAAAAAGACAATGAGGCTAACACAATCACTTGATAACTGAGTAAATTTCGACGAACTACTTTCTTTTTAACGGCTTCATTATATGGAATCCGGTGGCCATTCACTAATAAGCGGTACGTATTAATCCCAGGCGGTGTACAGGTTAATAATGTCACCATGTCTTTGCCTTTCTCTATCGCTACTCTGTCTACCTCAGAAGGCAGAACTTCTTCAAATGATTCAATTTCATAAGCGAGTTTTTCGCCTAAAATATTAATAAAAAAAATGTCCCCTTCTTTTAAATTTCGCACTTCTGAAAAAAGAACTTGATTTTTCATACCACTGTGTCCTGTAATAACTGAGCGAGTATTCTTTCCACCAATAGGGATAGAAGAAGGCTCAAAATGTCCTAACCCTTTATCTAATGTTTTATAACTTGTTCCGTGATAAAAGGGCAAGGCACTAATTTTTAATGCAGGAATATCAATGGTTCCCATAACATTTTGGTTGGCAAGAAATCCGTTATAATCAATGGGTATTTGACTCCCATTTCCTTGTTGTCTATCATATATTGCCTGATTATAGCGTTCCGCTAATTCGATATTTTTATCGCGTTCTTTTTTAGTCATGTGTTTCATTTCTTTGTTGTATTGGTCAATTGCTTCGCTACGATCACGATTGGCCAAATAATTACCCACAATAGGATACAACAAGGCACATATGCCAATCAAAATCATTAGAATAGCAAAAATTCTTAGAAAACTTGTTTTCATTTTTTTGGGAGTTGGTTTCGACACAGACTGTTGTGACGACTTATTTAATTTCTTATGCGTTGCCTTTTTTGAATGACTCATTTTACATACCTACCTAATGACATGATGCCACCTACTCTTCTTTTATATTAAATAAGACACTATTTCATCAAAAATGAAATAGTATCTTATTAGAATGTTTTTAACTTATGACAGCTTTTTAAACTGCCTTACCCCTAGAAATCCCATACCACCTATTAAACCAATCATCCAATAAAACTGACTGGTTTTTCCAATATTACCACTTGTTTGAGGCAATTTATTGGGTAATTCAGGTTCATCGGGTGTATTCGATGCAAGACTTGACTTCGGGTACACATAAACCTCACTCAATAAGCCATGTTTACTTTCCAATGGAAGCGAGATAAGAACGGGCTCCATCACATGCGACAATAGCTTATTAGGTAATTCACTCACTTGATACACCCCTTTTGGTAACCCTGTGACCTGGGCCTCCCCATCCTGGTTTGTTGTCACCGTTTGGGTAAAAGCTTCTTTACCTGTGACGATTTCATACGAGTCTAACTTGGTGGGATCTAAATCAGACGTCTTCAACGCCATTCGCGTAATAGTATATGAAATCGAGGAGACACCGTTTAACACATTCCCATCCGCATCTTTTACCTCGTCAACCTTGATACCATTGGAGATGAAGTCATTCGGTAACTTAGTGGTGTCACGTAATCCTAGCTTTATAATGTGAATGTCATAGGAAGATGCTTCGACTTTCAACATTTCTATACTGAATGAGAACAGTACTAATAGACAGCATATTGTCAATTGATATTTTCTAACATAGTCTTTTAACAACCCGTAAATAACCTCCTCTCATAATTTGTAATACTTTGTTTTCGAACTAAAAGTGATGCATGCTATCAATACAACATAATTATTTTATTTGAAATAAATCACCATCAAATAAAAAAACTAATATACTGATTACTAAAGTGATCATAGACAAAATAATAATTATTAATATACTATTATTACCACCTGTAAAAGGTAATGTGGTTTGTGGTTGATTAACCATTTGAAGTTTCACAATTTCTTTTTGATTTTTTTCAATTTTAAACTTTATAGGAGTCCAATCCAATTCATAATTTTCTGGTGCTTTTATTTCCACCAACTGATACTCACCAGGGATTAAATTATCTACAAACAACCTTCCATCATCATCTGTCACTAAATTTTCTTTAAGTAACGTACCATCCTGCTTTAACAATTTAAAAACTGCTCCTGCTAATGTTTTATTTTTATCTGGAGCAGTTTTTATTAGTTCCACTCCACCAGTAACTATTTTATTTGTGATAGTGATATCTCCTACTTCATTAGTACTTATAATCGATTCATATCCATCTGGAATAGACACTTCTCTTACTTCATAATTTATTCTTTTAGATTCCTTATCACTTTCATCTAAACCTAAAAAAGTGTATTCCCAAAGATTAGCCTCATTAAGTTCTACAACAGTACCAGTTGCAACACCGTTAGCAAACAATTGTACTTTAATCTCATTAGGACGCGTATTTCCAGAATTGTTATCGTCATCCCATACTTTGTTTACTTTTAGAGATATTTTATTTAGACCACTACTACTAGGTGGTCTCACCATACTAGCTATTGATTCATCTTTTAATACACCTGTTCCTTCACTACTCGCTTGCATAGATACTTTATTTTCAATAACACTTTCTTCTTCAAAGCTTGTTATATCTGTTTCAAAGTAAATATAGTAAGACTTCGATGTATCTGATATTCCATCAATCACATTAGGCCCAGTTTTTTCAATGCTTACTTTTCCATCTTTAAAATATGTTTGTAAATAGTAACTAAACATATAATTGTACTCATCATGAGATAAATTTCTATCACCATTCAATATAGGGTTTTTCACATCGTAAGCTGCAATAGTCTCTTTTATAATATGTTGATTTCCTATAGGTGTTTCCTCAAATTTAAAAGGAAATTCTGAACTCCCGCCTAAAACATAGTTGTTATAATTCCAATATACCACCCACGCTGCATTGCCATCTTTTGTAAAACCTAAGGGTACTTTTTTCACCAATTCTTTCATTGAAACAATATCTATATATTTTTTTACAGTAACAGAATCATGAACCAAACTAGATTGTTCTTTAAAAAGCAATGAAATATCTAATTTAACCTCTTCCATATCATTGCTTATATTTTCATTATAACGTAGGGGTATATTTAAATTTAGATTTCCAGCTTTAGTGTCAGTCATAGCTTCAATAGTAAAATTACCATTCTCACCCGGAGTAACTTTATAATTCCCAATAATAAAGGAAGACTTTGAGTAATCAAATTTGCTACCATTATCTCCTAGATTTAAATTTAACACCTCTCCAGAATTCATAGGGGGTATCGTTATATCTAAAGATAATGTGAAGTAATCTAATGTTGCTGTTATATAATCCTGTTCTGCAGGATAGTTTATTATATGTGAATTAATTTTTAATTCATTGATACTAGCCTTTTCTTTACTTGCTTCTTCTTTAATTACTTCTTCTTTAATTACTTCTTCTTTACTTGCTTCTTCTTTACTTGCTTCTTCTTTACTTGCTTCTTCTTTACTTGCTTCTTCTTTACTTGCTTCTTCTTTACTTGCTTCTTCTTTACTTGCTTCTTCTTTACTTGCTTCTTCTTTAATTGCTTCTTCTTTACTTGCTTCTTCTTTACTTGCTTCTTCTTTACTTGCTTCTTCTTTACTTGCTTCTTCTTTACTTGCTTCTTCTTTACTTGCTTCTTCTTTACTTGCTTCTTCTTTACTTGCTTCTTCTTTACTTGCTTCTTCTTTACTTGCTTCTTCTTTACTTGCTTCTTCTTTACTTGCTTCTTCTTTACTTGCTTCTTCTTTACTTGCTTCTTCTTTACTTGTTTCTTCCTTCTTCACTTCTTCTTCAGTGGGAAATACTAAGTCTTCTTTTGATACAAATTGATCATTTTGCTTAAACGAGACTAATTGACCACTGTGTTTATCTCCCATCAATTCGTCAAAAGAAAGAGTCGTCGCTTTCGTACTCTGCCGATAAATTCCTAATGTCACAGCTTTATCAGGGACAAGTCTTAAATAAATCACCCGTTTGTCACCTTCTGATGATTCAAATAATTGACTCGTAATCACAGTATCTGATTTTCCTGTTTTGTTTCGTTTGGCAGATACTGTCAACTCATCCTTTATCGAGAAATCTTTCTCCGATAAAAAAGGCAGACCGTATTCCGTCTCTTTTTTCGCCTGATGGCTGACATACATGAGATGTGTTGGATAGGGTAGTTTGACCCATGTCTCTTGAGTCGATTTAAATGTCACTTCGACTTTATCATCATCTACTTCGACAGGCTTTTCCCAATTTTTCCCATCAATTTTGATGGATAATGACTCAGACTCCTGAGCCGCTAAGACAACTTCCCTACCCCCAAACAAAAAGATGGTCACCAAACTGGTCACCATCACTATGACAAAAGAAAGAGTGGCAACCAGCTGTTGTTTAGTTAACTGTCTAACCAATGTGCCAGTCCTCCTTTATTTTTATGCGTGTTTACGTTTTTTATCCATCGTCAACATCACTGCTCCTGAGGCAATCGCACCAATCGCTATCACCACAATAATCGTTGTGCCTGTTCCCCCAGTAAATGGTAGTTTTGTTTCTTTCTTATTGACAATATCTACGTATGATTTACTCGCTGTATCTAACGTTACCACAATTTCTTGTGGTGCTTTAATTAATTCATACCCACTTGGTGCTTTTGTTTCCACTACCCAATAAGATTTCTTAATATCTGATGTCGCAACATCTGCTTCACCTGCATCTTGTTGGCCGTTGCCGTTGGCATCGTTAAACCAAATTAATTTCAACCCGTTAAAGGTGACTTTTCCATCAGCGGCACTCGTACTCTTCATTAATGATGTGCCAGCTGCTTCGGCAGCTGCTTCTGCTTCAGCTAACGTTCCGCCGACTAGCGTATCACCGTCTTTTTTACCATAACGTTTGCCATCAAGTCCTAAAAAGATATTTTTTTCGGCATCCGCTTTCGTATCCGCAATGTGGAATTCAGCACCCGCTAAATTTTCTGTTCCAGTGGCACTTTCTCCTTTTTTCGTTAAATCAAATCCACCAGTGTAATATTTTGGTTTGTCTTCATTTCCAGGTGTAACGGGTTTATTACCCGGTGTTAAAAATTTAATCCGGAACGCATTCTCTACTGTTCCGTTAAAGTCTACCCCTGTTTTCGTTTTATAAACGACTCTTATTTGATCATATGACTGAGCCTTTTTCATACCAGCTTGAGTTAACGACACATCCACTGGTTTAACGTCAGCTGTTGAATCTGTGATGGGTTTCGTTGGTTTCGCTTCATTGTTTACTTTTACTTCATAATCCGTATTAAACGTTAGGTCAGTCCATTCTGCGTCACCTGTTTTCTTCACTTGTGTGGTCACATCAAGTAATTCTAAGTTTTTATCAATGTTATCTAGAATATGGAAATAATTGGCATAAATTTCATCGCCTTTTTTAACCTCTTTTTCAGCATCAGGGATAATCTCTCCCTTATCATCATAAATCGGGGTAATTTTCATATCTTGTGAAGCCACTGTATATAATCCTGCTGGAACCGTCGCAGTTGCTTCCCATGTAAATTCTTGACCGGCTTTAATCGAATAACCAGAACCGCCATTGACTGTTTTAACAGGATTCATTAACGTTTCTAAAATATTTTTTGGTTGAACAACCACATCATAAATTAATTTCCCTGTATCATCTCGTTTAGTTTGTGGAATATAAACAAAGAATGGATCGGCTGGTTTTGCGACAGATGGCTTCACTCCTCGATCATCTGGTAACTCTGTGACTAAATAAATCCCATCGGCAGATATTCCTGTTCCTAATGCTTGCGTCGCTTTTCCATCAGCCCCTGTGGTAATGGTTTTTTCCTCAAATGAACCATCAATGGTGTAATCTGTCCCTTCTTTTACTGTTAAAGGATCTTCTAGTGGTTTGCCTCCCTCTTTTGCCGTAACACGTTGGATTTTAAACTTAATTCCTTCTAAAGGCGTTTTATCAATTCCATCAACCGCTTCCCCAGTCCCTGGATTGCCTAATTCAGAGGCATCTTTCACCGCATATTTATAAATAGAGAGTGAACGAGGGGATGTTTCATCTGCGACCGCTCCTCCAACCACTGATGCAGGTGCTGCTTCAGACACAATCGGGTTCATCACACCAATCATACCCGAACAAATTAATGTAGCCGATAATAATCCAGTCACAATACTACTCTGTATCCCTTTTTTCATATTATTCATTTCTCCTCCAATAATGATATCTTTTGTTCGATTATACTACTTTTTTTGATAGAATAGCAAGATTTAAATTTAAATCGTATAAAAATACCGGAGGAAAAAATAAACATACTATACCTTACCATATAAAAAGTGTACTCATTACTTCGGGATTAAACTTAACGGAAAAAGATTTCATCAAATGAATATCAATTAGAACTTACAAAAAAGTTAAACCTAGTCAACTACGAAAAAATGTTTTTTTCTATCATATAAATACAAAAGTTTACTCAATAATAGAACAAACAGTTTGTTATGAAAAAGTATCTTCTAACCTTAATGTTGTTCCAGAACTAAAAAAGAAAGACACAAGTCTACTCCACCACTGTCATCTAGGTAGAAACTTGAATCTTTCAAAAGATATATTCTAACAATACTTTTTAAGAAGATGAAGCTATATTCTGTATTATACAGACAAATTTTCGTTAATATGAGCACTCATGTTAATACATTTTTACTTTTAATAGTAAGATTTAACCTCAAAACGTTTAAAAATTAGAATAAATCTAATCTTTATTATTTGTTATACGTTAATAAAAATCGTTCCAAACGATTACACCCTTCTTCAAGTTCTTCCATTGAACACGCAAAAGATAAACGAATATGCCCTTCACCATAAATTGAAAATGTTCTTCCTGGTACTACAGCTAAATGTTCTGCTTCTAAAAGTTCAGAGGCAAATTCAAATGAATCTTTGTTGTATTCAGCTATAATCGGGAAAATATAAAAAGCACCTTTTGGCAATTCAACGGGTAGACCCATGTCTCTCAAACGTTTATAGGTAAAATCTCGTCTTTCTTTATATGCCTCATTCATTTTTGCTAAAATACCTGGCCCTGTTTCATCTGTAAAAGCAGCTATTGCTCCATATTGAGAAGGAGTTGCCACACAAACTGAATTATACAAATGCACTTTTGTAACTTGTTCTGTTGCAAAAGGTGGTGCTAATATGTAGCCGATTCTCCCACCTGTAATCGCGTGAGATTTAGACAAACCATTAATGACAAATAATTGTTCTCTAACTTCCGGAAACTCCATAAATGAATGGAACTCACCATCATAAACATTATCAGAATATATTTCATCCGTCAGAATAAATATATCCGTGTCTTTCAACACATCAACCAGTTCGTTCATTTGTTCCAACGATGGAATCATACCTGTTGGGTTTGTTGGGTAATTAAAAATGATCGCTTTGGTTTTTGGGGTGATAGCTTGTTTTAAAACTTCTTTTGTTAAGACAAAATTGGTCTTCGTCGTATCAATTAAGACTGTATTAGCTCCTTGAAGTGTCGCAATTGGTTCATACGCTAAATAAGTTGGACAAGGAATAATAACCTCGTCTCCTTCTTCAAGAATTGTTCGTAATACACTATCAATCGCTTCAGACCCACCGTTCGTCACGATGATTTCTGTCTCAGCATCATATGTCACATCGAAACGTTTTTTATTGTAAGCTGAAATAGCTTCACGTAATTCGATTAACCCTCTATTGTGTGTGTATCTCAATTTATTTTGGTTGATTGCCTCAATCATAGATTCTCTAATGTACTCAGGTGTTGCAAAGCCAGATTGACCAAGTGTTAAGTCCACCCCGTCTTCATATTCTTTGACTTGATTTGAAAATTTTCTTGTTCCTGGTACTTGTAGATTGATGGCTCTTTTGTTAAATTGTGTCTCTTCCATTGCTCTTCTCTTCTTTCATTTTACCTTACATCTTGTGCTGTAAGGTGTTCTAGTGTCTGACGTCTCACCACTAAACGAACTTTTTCTGGCGTGACAAAGACTACAGCAGGTTTTAACATTTGATTATAATTCGAACTCATACTGTAATGATAGGCACCTGTTGATAATACCACAAGTAAGTCTCCACGGTGTATACTTGACGGTAATTTTATATCTCGTCTAATAATATCACCTGATTCGCAAAGTTTACCGGCAATTGTCATTAATTTATCGTGTTCTTCTTCTCGATCTACTAATAATAAATCATACGTAGCTCCATAAAGCGCCGTTCTGATATGATCACTCATTCCCCCATCAATTGATACATAATAATTTGTTTCAGGAATATCTTTAACCGTTCCTACTTCGTATAGTGTCATACCTGCTTCTCCAACAATCGAACGCCCTGGCTCTAATGAAATGGCAGGAAGTGGGTAACTTGCTTCTTGACATGCTGTTTTCAATGTATCTGTAATGGTTTTAATTCCTTCTTCAATCGGATAACTCACATCATCATCCGTATACTTGATGCTAAATCCTCCACCAATATTTAATACTTGAGCTTGAATCTGATTATCTGACAACCAATTGATGACTTGTTTAATAGTTGCGACTGTCCCAGTAGACTCAAAAATCTGAGAACCAATATGAAAATGAACTCCCATAAACTCTATATTTTCAGCTTGTTCAATTTTTCTGACACCGTCAAGAGCCAGCCCTTTTTGAATACTTAAACCAAATTTACTGTCTTCTTGACCTGTTTGGATAAACTCATGTGTATGTGCTTCAACACCTGGGTTGATTCTAAGTAATGCTTTGACTTTTTTTGTTGTCAACTCGTTTAATCGCTCAATTTCTGATAAACTATCTATCACAAAATACTCGACTCCCGACTCGATTGCGTAACGAATTTCTCGATTGGTTTTATTATTTCCATGAAAATGAATCGTGTCTGGTGACACACTTGATTGCAAAGCCGTGTATAACTCTCCCTCACTCACCACATCAAGTCCCATGTTCTCTTCTGCCATTAAATTAAATAATTGAATAGCTGAAAAAGCTTTTGATGCATAGGAAATGGTATACGTTAGCCCTGAAGACTTTAAAGCTTGATGAAATCTTCGGCACTGATTACGAATCATCTCTTCGTCATAAACAAAAAGAGGTGTACCATACTCTTGTGCAATATCTGTTAATTTATGACCATGTAAAGTTAATTCACCATTTATATAATCTAGTGTCATTCAATAATCTTCCTTTCTAACGTACAATGATTTAGTGCACTGAGCTGTTCTGAGTTAGCTCCTACCCCTTTAAACGTGTATTCATCAACTCGCATGTCTTGACTATATAACACAACGGTATCTTGTGGTTTCACCGTTTTATCCACTTCAACCAATAAGTGACTCATCATGAGCGCTTTTATTTGGTAATGTGTACCATTAATAATACAGTCATGTTTACTACGCGTGCGTAATAATCCGTCGCCATATCCAATATCAACAACTGCTATCGTCATATCTTTATCAGCAGTATAAGAAAAACTATAACCAATTGATTCACCTTGTTTTAACTCACGACATTGAATCACATTAGCACTTAATGTTAGTGACTGTTTCACGAAGTCTTCAGGTAAACTTGAATACGGCCGACACCCATACAACACGATGCCTAATCTTGCGTGAGTGTGGTTTTCAAATAACTCATCCCGCATGAAACTCGCACTATTTTGTGCATGAATAAATTGAAAATCATATTGTTTTAATATATCGTTTAATCCTGTTAACCACGCTTCTTTTTCTATCTCATATTCACTCACATCAAATTCATCAGCGTAGCCAAAATGCGTCCAAATACCGGTAATATCTAGTTGTTTTTCTTTAGGTAAGTAACTATTTTCTTTTATCACCTGTTTCATCTCATCAAATGTTTTAAACCCTGAACGATGAAGTAGGTTTTCATATTCTAGATGAACTTTAATCCCAGATAACTCATTCTTATATTGATGATAAAAAGATAAAGACGGTAATGTCATCTGAATGTCCCACTCTTTTAACGTGTCAAATTCAACAGAGGGATTCATTAAAAAAATCACTACTTCCGGTGCTAATTGTCTAATTTTAATGGCTTCTCGTAAAGATGTCGTGCTAAACGTCTCTACTCCAGACTCCACAAACGTTTTAATCGCAAAGTCTAGTCCAAAATTATACGCATTATTTTTTACAACAGCCATCACTGGTGAATTTCCGCCGACTTGTTTGATATTTTCTTTAAAAATTGATGTATTTACCGTCCAAATTGCTGTCATACTGTTTCCTCGAATCGTTTTAATAATGATGTATATAATTCGACACCTTTTGCTAGTACTCGCTCATCAAAATTAAGCGTCGATGTATGTAACCCGGTGACATAACCTTTGTCTTCATTACGACAACCTAAAAAAGCAAATGATGATGGGGCTAGTTGTTGATAAAATGAAAAATCTTCTCCAAATAGATAAGGTTCATCTTTTTCAACCCACGTTAAACTTGTGTCCTCACTCGCGTCTTTCATCAAGTCATAAGCTGTCACATCATTAATCGTTGAAGGATACCCTTCAGCAAACACTAGCTCAACCGAGCAATTTGTCAACAGCTCACTTGCTTGTTTAATTTTTGTCATTTGTTCTTTTACAATGTCTAAATCCTCTTGGCTATAAGTTCTTATCGTCCCTTCTAGATACGCATTTGATGGGACAGTATTAATCGCTTCTCCAGATTTAAATGAGCCAATATGCACAATATTTTGGTGTAACCCAGCGAGATGATACTGTTGCAGTTGAGATAACTGATTTAAAATAGTTAATAATGCCTCTCCAGCTGAATGGCCTTGCTCTTTATTAGCAACATGAGCTGATAGTCCTTTAACAAAAAAACGATACTCTGTTGCACTAGCTGTAATAGGTCCTGGCTTAGATACAATGACTCCTTCTTTTTCATCTGGCATCATATGTAACCCAAAAACAAACGATGGTGTCATATCAAACTGATACTGGTTTAGTAAGATATTTGCACCACCATAAGTTTCTTCTGCCGGTTGAAAAATAAAATAAACCGTTGATTTAAGTGGAGAAACTTCAGATAATTGTTTTACCTGTTTAACAAACGCTAATAACATGGTGATATGACCGTCGTGACCACACGCATGCATGACATTATCTACTTGTGAGCGGTAATCCACATCATTTTCTTCATGAATAGGTAACGCGTCTATATCTGCTCGAAACGCAATACTTTTATCTCCGCTTCCTTTGATATAAGCTACAACGCCTGTTTCAAGTGGCGTGTCATATGCTACAACCATTTTATCCAACTCTTTTTTAATAAAAGCAGTTGTTTCAAATTCCTGCAAACTTAATTCAGGGTGTTGGTGCAACCAACGACGTGTCTGTATTAAATACTCTTCTGTCACACGATCATCTCCTGTTATCTATAGTCTTTCTTGGGTTAATCTTCATTTAGCTTTCTTAATGCTTGAACGATTTCAATTTTTGATTCATTTACGTCGCTCACTTGTTTAATCACTTTTGCTGGGATTCCTGCTACAACACTGCCAGCTGGAACGTCTTCTGTCACGATTGAACCTGCAGCCACAACCGCTCCTTTACCAACTCGAACACCTTCTAAGATAACGGCGTTCGCCCCGATTAACACATCATCTTCTACCACAACTGGTTGAGCACTAGGTGGTTCGATAACACCTGCTAACACCGCTCCTGCACCAACGTGAACATTTTTTCCTGTTGTTGCTCTCCCACCAAGTGTGGCATTCATATCAATCATCGTTCCTTCGCCGACGACCGCCCCAATGTTAATAGTCGCTCCCATCATGACAACTGCACCATCTTTAATCACTGCATGCTCGCGGATAAATGAACCTGGTTCAATACGAGCATTTAATTTTGTTTGGTCAATCAGAGGAATAGCTGAATTACGTCTGTCATACTCAATCTCTACCTCTTTAAAAAGTGATTGATTCGCTTCATAAAAATCTTCCCACTCACTATAATCTGCAAAAATTGTTTTCGAGCATTTGCAGCCAAATACTTTAAAACTTTCAGGAAATTCGACTCCTTTAAATTCTCCATTCGCGTAAACTTTTACTGGTGTTTGTTTTTTACTCTCACTAATATATCGAATAATTTCTTGTGCTGATTGTAATTCCAAAAATACCCCTTCTTTCTATAAGTTATCAAATGTATAAAATCCTGGTTGTTTGTGGACTAATTTTTCAGCCACATCTAAACTACCATTGGCAAAAATATCTTTACTCTGTGCTCGGTGAATAATTTGAATCGTTTCCTCTTCACCGGCAAATAGCACTTCATGTTCTCCAACAATCGAGCCACCACGAATCACACTAATGCCAATTTCATCAGCATCTCTTGGTGTATGGCGTTCATGTCTATCATAAACAGGATAAGAATCTTGTTTGATTTCTTTTATGGCATCATATAATTTAACGAGAGTGCCACTTGGTGCATCGACTTTTTTACGGTGATGCTTTTCTGTTAATTCGATATCAAAATTTTCAAGTAGCGGTACACTGTATTTTATAATTTCCGTCAAGACATGGACTCCGTAACTCATATTGGCACTAAAGAAAACTGGTGTTGTGTTTGATACAGCTTCTAATGACGCAATGATGTCTTCTTTTTGTCCAGTTGTTGCCACAACTAACGGGATTCCAACATTTTTTTTAATCATCGGTAAACTTAAGTTTGGATGGGAAAAATCAATCATGACATCTGCTTTAGGTAACTCATCTGTAACTTGAAACACTGGATAAGGATACTCTCCTTCAACAGGCGTCACAATCCCCACTACACGATGTCCTCGTTCACTAGCTAAGTGAGCTACTCGTTGATTCATTGCACCATAGCCAACTAATATAATATCCATAGATTACTCTCCTTTAAATGCATGATATGCTTGTTCGATCGGCACACGTGCATCGGCTTCTAGTTCGACCAATGGCAAACGAACTTCATCTTCAGCATACCCTAAATGATTAACCAAAGCCTTAATTGGCATTGGATTGATATCAACACTCAAACTGTTAATAAGTGGTAATATTTGTTCAAATAATTCTTTTGCCTCAACTGGATTTTCCTGGAATGTCGTATAAATTTCTTGAAATTCTTTTGGTGTAGCGTTAGCTAAAACAGAAATCACACCGTCTCCTCCACCTTCAAAAAACGGGATAATCGCGTCATCATTACCACTATAAATAGCAAAATCACTAGGCAATAATTCTTTACATTGACGTAAATATTCCATATCTCCAGTTGCATCTTTCAATGCCACAATATGTGGATTTTTTGCTAATTCAACTAACGTTTCAGGTTCAATTGTCATATTAGTTCGAGAAGGTACATTATACAAGATAACTGGTAACCCTACCGTATCTGCTATCAATGTGAAATGTTTGATTAAACCACGTTGACTTGTTTTATTGTAATAAGGTGTAATTAACATAATCGCATCAGCACCGGCTTCTTTTGCTTTTAAAGAATGTGATAGTGAAGCTTTTGTGTCATTGGTTCCTGTATTTGCGATAACTGGTACTCGTCCATTTGATACTTTAAGAGATGAACGAATTAAGTTAAGTCGTTCTTCTTCTGTTAATGTCGATCCTTCACCAGTTGTCCCATTAACAAACAACGCTTGAAGTCCTTCCTCGATTAAAAAATTTACATGTTTTTCAAATGTCGCATAATCTACCTCGTCATGACTAAATGGAGTGGTAATTGCAACAGCTGCACCTTTAAATAATGGGGCCATCATTCATTCTCCTCTCTTTTATAACCCAAACGCTTCGCATAATTTTTCAACTGCTAACACACCATTTGTCCGATCCACGACATAAGAAATACTAATTTCAGAGGTGGTTACTTGATAAAATTCAATATCATTTTCTAACAATGTCATAAATACTTTACTTGCAACACCAGACATATCTCGCATACCTGAACCAATCACAGATACTTTGACATAGTCTGATTTCACCACGTAATTTAGTTCGGTAAATTCTTTGTGTAACGTATCAAATATATGTTTTAATTCGACCGTATCTGTATCTTTCATCGTAAATGACAATTGCAACCCGTCTTCATTGACAATTTGAGAAATCATATCAATATTAATTTCTTCTTTTTCTAATAAATTAAACAATTGTTTCAATAAAGTGGCATCATTTTCTGGATAGCTAAATGTGACATAATGCATGTCTTTATCAAGCGCAACACCTGTGACTGCTTTTTTTTCTAAGATATCTTTTTGTGGCATAACCCAAGTCCCTCTTTCATCTGATAATGTTTGCCCTAAATAAATGGGTACATGATAATTTTTAGCAATTTCAACACTTCTTGTTTCCAGTACGCCAGCGCCTAACGCACTCATTTCCATCATTTCCTCAAAACTCACAACATCTATTCGTTTTGCTGGATACAATCGTGGGTCCGTACCATACACTCCCGCGACATCGGTATAAATTTCGCAAGATGTTTCTAAAGATGATGCAATGGCAACAGCTGTTGTGTCACTTCCTCCACGACCAAGCGTTGTTAACTCGCCATCTGCATTCATCCCTTGAAAACCCGCTACAACAACCACCTTATTTGAACAGAACGCTTTCTCAAAAGCTTCATTATCAACTTCTAGTATCTTACTCTTCATGTAATGCCCTTTTGTTTTTATCCCTGCTTGAAATCCTGTCATCGCTTTGGCCTTGACATCAAGCTCTTTTAGCGCAATAGCTAAGTAAGAAATTGTTTGTTGTTCTCCAGTAGTTAAAAGTAGGGCTAAATCATGTTGGTCTGGTTCCTTGGATAACAAATCAACATTTTTTAACAACTCATCTGTCGTTTTCCCCATCGCAGAAACAACGACAACTAATTCCTCACCCTTATTGGCACGATTTGCTAGGTATTTTGCAATGTTTTTAATTTTTGAAAAATCTCCGACCGATGTTCCACCAAATTTAATGACACTTCTTTTTGTCATTTTATTTTCCTCCTAATCGGCATCGAAAAATAAAAAAGACAAGTTCACAGGCATGAACTTGTCTTAACTATCTACAAGCGATGCACCCCATTATTTTTAAAATAATGACAGACTTATAGCTATTAACTACAAATCCAACACCTATACCAACTGCAATAGCATAGATATTTCGGCATATCACCCTTTCAGTAAAGTTATTTGCAGATTCCAAACTTTACCTACTAATGATCAATGCGCCTCATCTCTAACTTTTATTTAATTATTGTTTATGATTATAGCAAATCAATTCTCATATGACAAGTGTCATAATAAAAATTGTCTGAGAAAAAAATGAGAAGATAATTTAAATGTTATATCATCAACAAAATAATTTTTTATAGTATAATAAATAAAAAAAGGATGTGTCACTAATTATTCGAAAATTTTTTAAACTAAAAGTTCATATATGGGTTATTGTTTGCTTTGTAGCACTACTACTTGGAACGTGGGTTATTGGATTAATGTCAGGTAATAGTTCAATTTGGCATACAAAATCGAAAACATCTGAAACTCAAGTTGTCAATGCCATGACTAAACACAGTCAAGTGGCGATACTAGGACTGAGCGTGACAGATATTTACGATAAAAGTCAGGTGAAAACATTTTTAGGAATGGAAGTTCCTTTTAGTGAAAAAACAACATATGTCAAAGGAACTTTTGAAGCAAAATTAGGATTTGATGGCAATGTCGTCACGATACAAAAAGCACCTGGTTCACAAAACACATACAACATCACCATTCCCGAATTTATCGTGGTGGGGATTAGTAACCCAAGTTTTGAAGTAGTCAATAGTAAAGGTGACATTCTCAGTTTCGTTACTGAAGACATCGACACTCACGAGTTAGCAAACAACGCGATGAGTGATGATACATTAGTTAAATATATTGATATGAATAAAGAATGGTTAAAAGATCAAGCAACAGATTATTATCAAAGGCTATTAACCAGTATCGATCCAGAAGCCACACTATCTGTGACATTTTCAGAATAGTCATAAAAAGAGAGTCAGAACCAAAATGAACTGGTTGCGACTCTCTTTTTGTTTTAATTATTATGATTTTCGTTTTATCAATATAACAGTCATAAGTAATGACCCTACAGCTATTAACTGTAATCCAACATTTGATTGTTTTTCACCTGTTTTTGGTAAATTAGATGAGCTGTTTTTAGTATCAGATTTGGGTGTCGTTTTAACCGCTTGTGTCTGTTTAACACTGCTTGAACTTGAGCTAGTACTGCTTGTTGTATCTGTTGATTTATTCACTGTAGCTTCAATTTCTGCCCACAAATTATCTAACTCTTCGATTGTTGTACTTTTATCAATTTTTTCAATGAACTGATCAGCTTGTTTTTGTGTCAGTTTACCTGTTTTAACCAATAGCCCTAATTGATATTTTGTATTATAAACTTTTTCATCAAAACTACTTTGATATAAATCTTTATTTAATTTTGCTAAATCAAGGGCGTCAGAATAAACTAAAGTTACTTCTTTTATTGTTGTTGCTTTTTCTATACGCACTTGGAAATCTTCGTATTGAAACTGTGATAATTTCCCTTCATTTACCATATCAGTGATTAATAACGAAACATCTGATTTTGTGATAGCAAGACCATCTGGAATTGCTTCGCTTGTAGACTCTGTTGTCGTTTCAGTCGAATTAGTCGTCACTTGACTAATTGACTCACTTTCTTTTGTTTCTGTTGATGAATCAACAGCTTGACTAATATTACCAACCATTAATGTACTTATTAAAATACTACTCCAAATTAACTTTTTCATGTCAATTACCTCCTTAACAACAAAATATTACAACTTCGTTACTCCTTTGTAACATTATTGTAACATTTATTTGATAGTTCGGCAATAATAAACATCCATTTTAAAGTCTGTTAATCGATGATAATATCTTGAACTGGATTAGCCCAATGATTCGTTGGACCATGTCCATGTCCAACAAATATCTCTTGTTCTATCGCACCTTGAATAAAACTTTTCGCAATGTGTATAGCTTCTTTAACCGACTTTCCTTTTGCTATTTCAGCTGCTATGCATGATGAAAATGTATCGCCCGTCCCATGTGTTTTAATCGTTTCAATGCGTTTTGAACTCATCCAAAATGTCTCACCATTTTCTAGTAAGACAAAGTCTTTTGCCAAAATATCTGTTGAATGACCTCCCTTTATTACCACATTTTTGACACCCATTTCTTGTAAAACGTGTGCTGCTTGAATCATATCTTCGCTTGTTTTTATCTCTTGCTGAATTAATTCTTCTGCTTCTGGAATATTTGGGGTTAACACCGAAGCTAGTGGGAGTAACTCTTCTTTAATGCAATCTACCGCTTCTTTTTGTAATAGCGAATGCCCTCCTTTAGCAATCATCACAGGATCTACAATCAGTGGGCCAAAATCCACTTCTTTTAGTTTTTGAACAACGATTTGAACATGTTCTTTATCGGCAAGCATCCCTGTTTTACATGCTCGAATACGAAAGTCAGCTGCCAAAGAATCAAATTGTTCCGCAACAAAGTCACATGGTATCGGTAAACTACTTTGTACACCTAATGTATTTTGTGCAGTCAAGGCAACGACAATACTCATGCCAAAAACATCTCTTGCTTGAAATGTCTTTAAGTCTGCTTGGATTCCTGCTCCACCACCTGAATCACTTCCGGCAATGGTTACTACTTGAGGGGTTTGGTTAACGGTCATGATGATTTTTCTCCTTTATACTTACAATCTGTTTCTTTAAGGCTTGTGTTTTTTTCGCTACATCATCAGCTTGCATAATGTCACTCACAATCGCGACACCTGAAATATCTGTATCACGTAATGCAGCCATATTTTCTTCTTTAATCCCGCCAATCGCGACAACTGGTAATTGTGCTGCGTGAATGATATCTTGCAAAACTGAGATATCCGTTGTTGGAGCATTTTCTTTCGTCGTTGTTGGAAACATGGCCCCGACACCTAAATGGTCTGCTCCTTGTTCTTTGGCCTCAAGTGCTCGCTCAACGGTTTTAGCTGAGACACCTAACCATTTATCCGGACCAATCAACTGACGTGTCACATCAACTGGCAACTCATCATCTCCAATATGCACACCAGCTGCATCAACAGCCAAACACACATCGACTCGGTCATTGATAATAAGAGGTATGCCATATTTATCCGTAATACCTTTAATTGCTAACGCTTTTTGATAAAATTCTCGTGTGCTAGCTTTTTTTTCTCTTAATTGGACAAGTGTCACACCATTTTTACAAGCTTCCTCTACTCTGGTTAAAAAGACGTCATCAGATAACCCATCTGAATTTGTCACTAAATATAATGTTAATGCCTCATCAATCATAACCAATCTCCTTTTATCCTGTTTTGCCATAACTCATTTTGTTTTAATAATGATAATTGATTCAATGTTTCTTCGCGAATGCTCGCAATTTTCGCGTCATTTTGAACTATTTCTAATGCTTCTTCACCACACAAATTAAAATAGCTTACTGCCTGTAAAACACTTGGCAATACATCCACCCCACTACCTAAAAGTGTTGCAATTAATGCCCCAACGACGTCTCCCGTCCCTGTGAATTTATCTAATGCCTCAATGCCATTTTGTAGCAAGACAACTTGTGATTGATACACCACTAAATCACTTGGTCCTGTCGCTAAAAAACACGTATTTGGATGGATTTTAGCTAGTGCTAATAGTCCTTCTTCTAATTCTTTCATCGCTAACAAATCTTGGTCTTCTTCTGCTGCATCGACACCTTTTCCATGACTGGCTAAATTACATAACGTTCGCATTTCTGACACATTGCCTTTGACAACAGTTGGTTCAAGAGATAATAATTTGTTGGCTACTTCTTTTCGTATTCTTGAACTAGAGACGCCGACATTATCTACAACGATAGGGACGTTACGTTTATGAGCCTCGTCCATAGCTAATACCATAGCTGTTTCTTTTTCTTCTGATAAATGGCCAATATTGATTAACACGCCACCTACTTGTTCATATAAATCTGAAAAATCTCGCGTATCTTCTGTCATAATTGGTTTTCCTCCAATGTATAACACACTATTTGCGACCGTTTCACATGTCACTGAGTTCGTAATACAATGCACTAGGGGAGAAGGTATTAGAGGAAAGGGTGTTTGAAATTGATTAACTCGTAACATGTTGCTCGTCACCTACTTTCTCATTAAAAAAAATCGCTTGAATTCGTTGAAACGTTGGTACATTCGCTAACTTTTTCATCACGATAAAAGCTACAAACGAACCAATCACCGCACCACCAATAAATCGTGGTGTATAGAAAAACCAGTACATACCATTACGACTTCCTGTAAACCAAGCCATAACAGGATAGGATAATAATGAGCCAATAATTCCTGTTCCTAGAAACTCACCAAACATCGCACTGTAAATTGTTGGATAAATTTTGTAAAATATTCCAGCAAGTAATGCACCAAAAACAGCACCTGTTAAGGCTAGTGGTGGAATGCCTAGAAGCATCATCCGTAATACGCCACAGACAAGTGCCATAATCGTGCCGTAAAAAGGTCCCATTAGCATCACACCAATCACATTCATTACACTAGACATTGGTGCCATCCCTTCGATGCGAAAGAGTGGTGATAACACCACATCCATCGCAACCATTAGAGATAAAATCAATAGTTTTTTTAAATTAGTAGTTTGAGACGGCATCTTTTTCTCCTTCTGGCCATTTTTGATGTGTGTATGCCATTTCCCAAAACAGGTATTCCATTTGAGCACTCACATAAAAGGCCTCAATCATTTTTTCTTGTTCTTCCTTGTCGCTTTCTTCGTACAGTCGATTCAGTAAAGCACATTGATGAGCGACTTCTTCTTTTGATTCTTCACCAGAGTACGTTTCAATCCATCGTTGATACAACTGATGAGGAGAACCTGTTTTAATTAATTCAGTCCCAATTTCTTGGTACAACCACGCACACGGTAGTAACCCTGCGACTGCACTATTTGGTGTGCCATCAATTAATTGACGATACATATGCGACACATAATTATAAGCAGTCGGGGCAATTTCAGTGCTAGCAACTTCTTCATCTGTAATGCCTAACTCAGTAAAGAAATCCTCTCTAATACTCATCTCACCTTCTTTTAAGTGATCCGCTCCTGTTAGTAACATCTCTTTTACTTCTTCATCTTCTACTTGTTCTGCTATCAAACGGTGAAGTTTGCTAAAATGTTCTAAGTAGTACCCATCTTGAATCAAATAATAGCGAAATGCTTCATCTGATAGCGTTCCTTCTTGAAGTCCTGCGACAAATGGATGAGTAAAACTTCCTTCCCAATAAGGTGCTGATTTCTCTCGTGCAATGTTTGTAAACATCTTTCTTCCTCCTAAGTAATGATTAATATAAATTGTGATATAACCGTTAATACGCCTAATGTAGCTAAACTTTTAGGACACACTTTATATTGTGTGTAATGCGTCCTTTCGCCTTCTTCATCAAATCCTCTTGAAAACATGGCTTCTGTGTAACTGTCCCGCCAATGATTAGCGACAAAAATCACTTTTAAATACATCAATGGCGAATAAAAATGGAGTTTTTTTCCACGAAATAAACTGGCTTCTCTTAGTGCCACAATCTCTCGTTGAATCACAGGCATCGCATGTAAAACAACTAAAATGCCATAAACAAATGACGCTGGTAATTTTTTTTGCTCTAAAATTAAGAGTAATTCTTCTAAGTCGACCCCAAATGCAAACACCATGCCAATGGCAGCAAAAGCAAAGGTTCGACTCACTAGAACAAGACCATAATCAGGATTATTTCCATATAGATAAACTGACCAATACGTTCCTAAAGCTGGAATTAATGGAAAAAAAACTAAACCAAACAACCCAAACCATTTTTTCTTACTAATAAGATATAAAGCACTGACTAACACAACAAACCAATTTAACTGAATAGATGAGGTAAATGATAATTCAATAGTCAAAAGTAGTAGTAGTCCGCTTAGCACTAAAGCAGAACTTTTCGTCACTGACATCCTTTATCCCCTCCCCAACCGAATAATCTTGTTGCCATAATTGTTTCTTATCTAAATGCACATGATGTTGACTAACGCCATGAAGTGGTGCCAATCGATGCGAAATAATCATCATATCTTGTCTGTTTGCTTGCCTTTTAAACCAATTAGCAAAATAGTTAGCAGCACGTTCATCTAAACCTGAAAACGGCTCGTCTAATAATAAAAACGGCACATCTAAACTCAACATCGTCAATAATTGAATACTTTTTTTCTGTCCTTCACTTAGATGGAACACGCTTCGATTAAGTAGTGGTTCCAATCCTAAAAACTCAATCGCTTCCTGTCTTTGACGTTTAGCGTCCTCCCACTGATACTCGCTATAAATAAATTCTTCAGCTGGTGTGAGTGTCACAAATTGTTTTTCCGCTTCTTGAGTAACTAAGGATAATGTCTGATATAGCGTACGGCTTTTTTTAAGCTTTTTATCGTATAAAAACATCTTGCCTTTATAACGATGACATTGTGCTATCGAACGAAACAACGTTGATTTTCCTGTTCCATTATCTCCTGTCAGTGTCGTGATTCCTTTAGAAAAATGAAAAGAATCTTGACTTAGTAGCTCGCGTTTATTTTGCTTGTATCTGACATCCTCTAATCTTAAAATGACATCTGTTGGCGCTCTATGATCCGTCAATAGCACATTTGTCTGTTCTTGCTTTAAAAGAGCTAATGGAACGTTTTGTAATACTTGATTATCTAGTGTCACCCATGTATCAACCACTTCAGCATAATCATTAAAATCATGGTCGCAAATAATAATCGTCTTACCTTGATGTTTTAATTGATGTAACTGTTGAATTAATAATTTTCTTGTTTTAGGATCAATACTGGCAAACGGCTCATCTAATAATAAAAATGGACTTCTCATCGCTAAGAGAACTGTTAATGCCGCACGTTGTTTTTCCCCACCTGATAACGTAGATAACTGCCTATCTAATAATTCTGTCGTATCGGCTAATAGGACGGCTTCTTGCATTTGTTCCGTAATATCACTAGGTTTTGTTTGCAAATTTTCTAAAACAAAAATAATTTCACGACGTAGTGTTTTCATTGTAAATTGTTGCCCTGGATTTTGAAACATCATGCCAATCTGTCTAGCCTTATCAGACATACTCGCTTGTGTTAAACTCTTTCCATCAACGGTAATCGTGCCCGAGTATGACACATCAGCAAATCCGGCAATGGCTTTTAATAACGTTGATTTACCACTACCACTGGCACCAGATAGCAAAATAAATTCATGAGGAGAAAAACCAAAGTCAACCTGACGTAACACCTCTTTGTCGCCACGTTTAATCGTCAACTCACTTAATTCAATTCCTCTCATTCGTTTACTACCGAAAGATCTTGTGATCGGTTATAAAGCTTCATGACCATTGACACAACAACAACGCCAAAGAACGTCACCGACAAAAATCGCACAGCAAGAAGTGATAAAATCATCCTAATTGAATACGTTCCATAACCAAATTTAAAAAATTCATACACAAAACTTAAGACCGTTGTGCCAATTGCTCCGTAGAATAATGGCACGATGTCGTAGCGTTTATATCGTGTTACCATAAACCCTAGTTCTGTTCCAAGACCTTGGAAAAAACCTGAAATAAGAACACCTGGTCCAAAATATGTTCCATACAACATCTCTGCTAATGCAGCCAACATTTCTCCTAAAATTGAACTTCCTTTTCTAGGAATTAATATCCCTGCCATCGGTGCAGCCATTGTCCATAAACCAAATAATAGTTCATTAGCAAAAGGACTTAACCCAAGGGGCGTTAATACAGCTGATAAACCAGCATATAAAAATCCTGCTCCCATAAATACACCACCAAATAAAAAGGCTAATAATGCTAACAAAACAACCTGACGTAACGTCCATTTTTCCTTCATTTTACCCATCTCCCTAATTTTATTTACCTTTATGTCCATCAAAATATACTAAATAAGTGTTAATTTTAAATATAAAAAAACCTCCTTTTTTCTATAATAAGAAACAAAGGAGAGTTGCTTTTGATGATTCATCTTGATAAAAATTGACACTTTTCCAATAAAAAAGCCCGTCCAAATAAATTGGATGGGCGTAAATAGACCTAGGTTCAATGTTTTCATCATAAATGATACATTTCTCTTCGCCAGTACTAACTGGAGCAGATTCCATGGGTATAATCTCAGCTTTACGCACCCCAAATGTTTCTAGTATTTAATTCTACTCAAATATAACACGCTTTCATAAAAATAGCCAACCATTTTCACAAATGTTTATAAAAATAGTGTGTTAAAATTATTGTTCTACTTTTTTAACGACTATTGATGGAATAGTTATTGTCCCACCTATTGTTGATTTATAACTCAATAGTCCCATTGAATAACCTGATATTGTAATATAGTCATCTTCTAGAACACGTGATGAAACGAGTTTACTTTCATACTCGGCATACACGATAGTATCATGATTTCCATCAACTGCTATACGAAGTTGTGTGTCTTTATCATTTTCTAATACCTGAACTACTTTGCCAGAAAACTTAACTTTTTTCATCATATAATCATCAGGTGTTCTAGCTAACTGTTGATACGTAATACCTGTATCATAGCCTTTAGCATCTTCCTCAGCTTTTTCTTTCGCTCGTTTATCTTGCTCTTCTTTTTGTTTTTTACGTTCATCTTCTTCCTTTTTTGCTTTGTCTTCAAGCTCTTTTATTTTATCAGACAATTCATTAATGACTGTTCCATCAACATATGCTTTTTGTTCGTCGTTTAATTGTTCATATGCTTTTTTCGCTAGTTCCACTTTTTCCTTATGCTCTAGACTTATAAGCGTCACACTTGGTAGCGTACTTAATTGATTAGATACTTTCTGAGCTATCTCAACATTTTTCTGTTGTTTTTCTAAATCAGCATCAGCGAGTTGCTCGTATGGTGACATTTTTTCTTTATAATCATAATATAAAGACTTTTGTTTATCTATGTCTCCATATGCGAATCTAATCTGTTCTCGTAACTGTTGATTTACATCAATGATTCTAATTAAAAATATCCACATCAGAATAAACCAAATAAATTTCAACGGCAAAATAATACTCAATGCTACCTTAGTCTTTTTACCGTATCTGTTATTTTTCCATAGTAAAAACAATCCTAAAGGAAAAAATACAATTAGTGAAATGATTAAAAACCATTCTGTTCTCATCATCTCTTTAATCTTATAACCCACATTTTCTTTCTCCAATACCTTCACTCCTAATTTTTTTAATCAACTAGAATAAGTTTATATATTTATATTCAATAATTCTATAAAATAGGTTAATTGTAGAATCAAGTTAGCCACCCTAAAATAATAAAAAAACACCATGGTAAAAATTCATGTATCATTGAAGTATCTACCCAACAACGAAAGGAATTTTTATCATGGCGCAAATTCAGAATACCACACAAAAATTGACTTATAAACATCTTTCCTTTGAAGAAAGACAACTTATTGAAGTTTGGCATAATAGAGGTGATTCTAATAGAGCAATCGGTAAACGATTAGGTCGACACCATCAAACAATAAACAATGAGCTAAAACGTGGTACAACAACGCAAATCAAAGAAAATAAAAAGCCTAGACAACTCTATTTTGCTGAGACAGGACAAGCTAAATATATAGAAAATAGAAAGCGTTGTGGTGCTAATTCTAAGCTAGCCAGTGCTGTTGACTTTATTAATTATGCCTGTAAACAGATTATTGATTTTAATTGGTCACCAGATGCAATTGTTGGTTTTACCAAGTCCATGAGGACCTGGAATACACCTACTGTCTCTACTAAGACACTTTATAATTATATTGATAGTGGCTTTTTACCTATTAGAAACCATCATCTCAAGATGAAGATCAGACTCTCACCTAAAAAGAAAAGAAGTCGTAAGCATAAAAAAGAACTAGGAAAATCGATTGATGAACGACCAAGTACAGTTGATGATAGAAAAAACTTTGGTCATTGGGAAATAGATAGCGTTATTGGTTCAAAATCTAAAGATGATAATGCTATACTTACTCTTGTTGAAAGAAAAACGCGTTACATGATCACTGTTGTTTTAGATGATCATACAGAAGAGTCTGTTTGTTATACTGTTAATCAATTAAAATCTGAGTTCGGACAAGTTAATTTTAGCAAGATGTTTCAATCAATTACTGCTGATAATGGTAGTGAATTTAGCTCGCTTCATGATACTCTCCAACAAATAACGGATGTCTATTTTGCTCATCCTTATTCTTCTTGGGAACGAGGTACAAATGAAAGACATAATGGTTTATTAAGACAATTTATTCCGAAAGGAACTCCAATCTGCAACTACTCAAAACAATTCATTCAACTGGCTACTGAAAAAATTAATCTTTTACCACGTAAAATCTTAAATTATAGACAACCAGCTACATTATTTTTAGAAGAAATTCAAAAGCTTAAAATCAAAACATGTTGGTAAGGATGGATTTTAATAGAATAACACAAAAAATTAGATGTTTTTACCTAGGTGGCTAACTTAATATTGCAATTTAGAAATTCTATAAAATAATCAATATATTACTATATAGGAGTATATAAAAAAATAAAGACACAAATAAAAGCACGTTTATTCAAATGAACAAACGTGCCATTGTTTTTTTAATTTTCTGGTATATCTGTGACAAACTCAATTGCCTCAAGTTTAAATAAATCAGTTAACAACTCATTTACCACTTTAAACAACTCATCTTCTGACTCATAAGTTTGTTTAACTTCTTTTTCACCAGATTGCGTTTCAAAACGTAATCCTTGATAAGATTCAAAAATATTTACGGTATTCAATGTGTTTTCAAATACATCGTAATCCCCAGCTACGTCATATTCTTGACGCTCTTTGTAACCATGTTCTCTTAAAATTGGACGTAACAAGGAAACAACATCAAGATTAGGAATGGCGGTTGTTTTTCCAGCTATCTCTACATCATAAGTCGGTGTTGCAGTTGTTGGACAAACATTACATCCACCATGAACAATTTCTGTGGTACAATGAATGACAATTTTTTCCATTTTATCTCACCTTTGCTTTTTCTATGATTAATTTGTTTATATTATAACATAGTAATCTAATCTTCTAACGAAAAGCATATGTGATTTCTGTAATACCAAACATCATAAAGTAAAATCCTACTAAAAAGCTTAAGGTTAAAGCGGACGATACCGGATTCATTAATAACATAAACCCAACAATCACACCTAAAATATTAATAATAATAGAGAACCAATAATAACCTGTACTACTGTTTTTTAAGGCACCTGAACTAAACAAACCAACAAAAGAATCTACTAAAAACCAAACAGCAAAAACAAAAGGTAATGCAATGACACCTGCTGAGATATTAAACAATAAAAAAATTCCAACAATTACATCAAATACCCCAACAATAATTGGCATTGTGGAAGATATTCCCGTAAACTCTCTGACTTTTTTTCTTAAAAATAATTCAAAAATCCCCTTTATAATAGCAAACATTCCAAACACGACCACAATGGCTACTAAATTTCCTGTTGGGTCTTGAAAAGACGTAAGTGAAGCAAAAATAAATAAAATCCCTAGTAAAAATGAAAACCAATCAAAACCATTTCGTTCATTTGACATAATCCTCTTCCTCTCTTAACTTCTATATTTATTATCATACTATTCTTTTGTAACTAAATTCGCAAGAAATTACACTTTCAATCTAAAAATAACATAATATATCATTATTTAATCACTAATAGCCACCAATCTTATTTCTCGTACATTTGTGTACATTGATAACTCCTCGATAACATCTGCATAAGTTAATGATTTTGGTAAATCAATTGTATACACATTTTTATAATACTTTTCACCATCTATAATTTGTACTTCAAACGTCACATCATCTATTTTCAATATGATGAGCATCAAAATAATGATTTATAAAATCTTTCGTTTCCTTTCGATGCACATATTGAATTTCTAAATTGTTAACTTTGGACACTGTAATAATCCTTTTAACCAAAGAAAGAGAAAACATAATTGAAAGAAAGCCTAGTATCGTAACCAAATAAAATCCCATTCCTAATCCTATACCAATTGCAGCACATGACCATAGTGAAGCTGCCGTCGTCAATCCCGTAATACGTTGTCGTGTCACAATAATCGTTCCTGCACCCAAAAAACCAATCCCACTTACAACCTGAGCAATTAGTCTCGACTGATCAAATTTGACAATATGAGCAATATCAGGGTTTGATTTTACTAAACGAATTGCTTCTTGCGCTATTTCTTGCTGAATTAATGCAATAATTGTCGCACCTAGACATACCAATATATGCGTCTTCATTCCTGCTGGCCGATTCTTTTGTTCTCGCTCATAGCCAATTGTCCCTCCCATGACAATCGACAACCCTAATCTTAAAACAGTTTGAAATAATGCCAATAAAGTCATTACAACTCCTCCTTTTTTCTGATAACTTTATTATACCATTGGCACATTTTTATCTTCACTGTATACCATACCAATAACAATGATTTTACATTCGCTCTTTTACACCAGTTTTTATAAGAAACCAATTCATTGGATATGCTGTACAAAAACCTACTAACATAGCAATCTGCATCATAAACCAAAAAACTGGACTTGTTGGGGGAATCGCTCCTCCAAAACAATGAGGAAATACAACTAATTGACATAATGATACCGTAATATACATTCCGATTTGCCAACAAGATAAAGACAATGTGTCTGCTTTTATAGCCGCTAAAATCCCCTCTTTTCTAGACAAATGCTTCATAGGCACAATAGCAAAATATTGAAACATAATGCCGATACAAAGTGCAAGAATAAAGGCTAAAACAAATCCAGAGAATAATTTTTGAGAGAAAATAGTAGGATAGCCACCAAAAATATAGAGTGTTGGAAAAAAATATAAAAGCCATTCTATCATCAAGTCAGCTAAACTGCATCCAGCTCCACAATGACATGTTCCAATAAAAACAGACACAGCCATCGGTTTTGGGTTCATTGAATTTTCCATGTTCATCGAACCATCCATTACCATCTCATGTGATGAGTTATTTTCACCCCACTTTTTGTAAGCTATAACCCATATAATTGAACCAAATAAAGCTGTTAATGGCCAAACAAGAGTCATTATTTTCATTTGTTGTGGATGTTTGATGATATCACATACAATATAAATAAAACAGATACTTGCGAGTATGATACTAACCCACGATAAAGCTGTTAACCAATAGGGTATAGTTAACATAATGATACCTCCTTCTAATGAATTATGTTCAGTATAGAGGCTTACCTCGAAAAAAATGTGATCTTCCAATGACTTTAATCTTAAAAATGACAACATCTTATTTTTAATTACTCTAATCTGTTTTATAATAAATCTTAGTCATTTTACTGACATAAAGGAGAAAATATGAAAAAGATATTAAACATAATCGTTGGAGTTATGGTGAGTTCGTTAATTATTATATTGTTATTTATTGGTTATCTCACTGTAAATGAATACAAACCTAAAAAAATGGAAGATTTAACCATTACGAATGGAAAAAAAGAGTTAATAAAGCACCATGATATTTCATTGTTAACACTAAATATTGGTTATGGGGGCTTATCTAACTCCGAAGATTTTTTTATGGATGGTGGAAAAACGGTTCAACCAAAATCAAGTGAGTTTATAAAACAAAACTTAACTGGTATTATAAACATGTTAAAAGAGCATCCTTCTGATATTTATCTTTTACAAGAAGTCGATATTAATTCAAAACGCTCATATTATATAAATCAAAAAAGTATATTGTCAACATCACTTCATATGCCTAGTGTTTTTGCTTACAATTTCAATGTTCCCTATGTTCCCTTTCCCTTACCTCCAATTGGCAAAGTAGAAAGTGGTATAGCGACTATGACTAACTTAAATATGAATGAAGCCAAACGTATCGCATTACCAAATCCTTTTCCATGGCCAATCAGCCTAGCTAATTTAAAACGTGCATTGCTTGAAACAAGATTTCCTATTAAGGATAGCAAAAAAGAATTAGTTGTTTTTAATTTACATTTGGATGCCTATGATGACGGACAAGGGAAGATCGAACAAAGTAAATTACTAAAAAAAATGATTGAAACAGAATATAACAAAGGTAATTATGTCATTGCCGGGGGAGATTTTAATCAAGTCTTTGATGGAAGTCATCCCTTTCCAAACACAGGACAGAATGGATGGAAACCTGGGAGTATTAGTTCAACTGATATCCCTGACCATTTCTCTTTTTCATATGATGATACCCATCCATCAGTCAGAGTATTAAACCATGCTTTTACTGGTAATTATGAATCCTCTCAAGTCTATGTGATTGATGGCTTTATCGTTTCAGATAATATCAAAGTTAAACGAACGAATAGTTTTGACTACAACTTCAAATACACTGATCATCACCCTGTACAAACCATTATTCATTTACAAGATTAGTGTTACTATTATCTATAGCTGTAAAATTTCTACTGTCGGTAAATTGTGTTACCAACAGTAGAAATTATAGAGCCAAAAAAGATGATAAATCTGAGATTGCTCTCACGTTTATCATCTTATAAATTTAACTCATCAGTCCAATTTAACAGAGCCATTTTTTAAATGAATAATTTAATAACTTTATTTAAATTTATACTTTTTTAAAATAAAATACAAAATACTTGTTAATAAGAAAAATACTATTACTATATAAACCATTATTATAAATTTATTATTACTATCTTCTTTGTTACTTTCAACTATACTATCCATATCATCTGTTTCTTTAGAATCCAGTTTAATTTTACTAGTAAACTTCCAATTTTTTTTCCCGTTAGTTATAGTTGTAGTAGTAATATAGTTTCCATCATCTAAGTTAGCCTTGTCAAACATAGGTATCTCTATATCTGAATTAGGTGCCATAGTGTACTTATCAACAGAAAAGGTATCTAATACTTTATCTGATCCTTCCTTTTTTAAAGTACTTTCTATTTTAATATTATTTACTATTTTTGCAACATCATTTCTAAAACTAACATTAATATAATTATTTTTCACAAAGCTGTCATTATCTTTAAACCTAGTACTCAGTTCCTTATTGTTTTCTTTCAAAGATATAGTGTAAACATACGAATACTCGTTATCTATTGAAACAGATTCATTACTTACGTGGCTAGAAGTATTTTTTTTTGTTCCTGTAATTTTACAGCACCTAAAATAATACCGTCAAACTCTTTTTTAGGCAAATTAAGTTTGATTTCTAATTTTTTAGATTCATACGGTTTTAATTCAATTGATTTAGGTACATCTACAATATCAGTTAGTTTTAAAACATCTTCTTCTTTTATTTTAGTAGGTACTGTATAATTCAAGATTCCAGATGAACTGGTCGATGCATTTTGAACAGAAACATCTACCTTTAATGATTTATTCGTTTCATTTTTGACATTTGTTATTAAGGTTTGTTTACTATCTGGTTTTACTTCTAAGTCAAAATATGTGGCCTCTTTATCAATTTGATTTTTAGGTATTTCATTATAATATGAAAATTTTAGTTCATTAGACACACTGTCTTCATTTAAAGCATTAACACTAATCTCTAAAGTTATTAACATAAAATATATAATAAAGATAGAAAGCACTATTTTTTTCATTTTTTACACTCTTTCATCAATTAATTTCGTATTGATAGCTTAGATGATATTTTTCCTTTAACTGAATCTCTAGGTATAAAGCCAAAATCCCTGCTATCAACAGTACTATTTCGATTATCTCCTAAAACAAAATAATAGTCACTTGGCACCTCGTCTTTACCAACTACTTCTTGTAAACTAAAGTCTTCAGTAAGTATCATCGGCTCCATCATTTTCTTTTTATTATTTAAATACGGTTCATTTATATTTACATTGTTCACATATAATTCATCATCTTTATATTTTATTTTATCTGTAGGCATACCAATTACCCTTCTAACTAGATATTCATTAGGCCTATTGGGATTTCTAAAATAAATCAAATCAAAACGTTTTATAGAAGCATGCTTATCTATAATTAATATGTCATTATTACGAATATTAGGCGTCATAGAATAACCATCCATATATCCAATTGAGAAGAAAAATTGAAAAGAAACAATCACCGTAATAAATGCAATACTCATAGATATACTAAAGACTTTTATGTCAAATAGTTTAAAAAAAGTTGTATTCTTTTTATTCTTTTTATTCTTTTTATTCTTTTTATTCTTTTTATTCTTTTTATTCTTTTTATTCTTTTTATTCTTTTTATTCTTTTTATTCTTTTTATTCTTTTTATTCTTTTTGATTAATACCTTTTTGGATTTCTTTTCGTACATGTCGAGTAAATTATTTATCATATTAAATTTAAAAAAAGTCATTAAGTTCACCAAATATTTTTATACATTATTTTTTTTGCTTTAATGAGTCCTCATTAATCTTATAATACTCTAGTGCTTGTTTCTGGACAGATTTTATATTTTTTATATCCTCTTGGTACTCCCCTATATTACTTTTTATATTATTAAAATTTTCAGCGGCAACGTTGACACCAAATTGACCTAATCTAGAGTAATATCTATTTAATAATACTTGAGATTCTTTTGTTCCTCTATCACTTCCACTTTTAGAAGAATAAGTAGATATTTTTAGGGCTAATGAATGAATATTTTCTTCCGTTTTTTTAGAGTCATCTTTTTCTGCTACTTTAAGCTGTTCCTCTACTTGATTTAACAAATAATAACCAAAAACTAAATTATCCATATCTTCATCTTGCAAATTAGTCGACTGATACCACTTTAAATAAAAAGTTGATCCTCCCACTATAATTATCCCAATAATTGAAAGAAAGACTCTACGTATATATATTTTTTTTATTTTAGTAATATTGTTTAGTTCTCTCTTTACTTTCTTATTCTTTCTTTTTATATTTTTTAATTTCTTTATTTTTCCAGATAAAATCAGATTTCTGAAAAAAATACAAAAAAACTAATAAATAGTAAAATAGTGATTGAAAAACCAATAATCAGCAACCAATCAAATAAAGTCATATTAATTACACCCTTTTACTATTTTTTTCTTTTTTTACTTGTTTTTTTAGATACTTTCTTTTTAGTAATATATCTGTAAATCATATAAATCACTATAATAACAACTAATACACTCACTACTATTGTAATAACAAGTTTAATATTAATGCCTCTCTCTTGAACAACGTAAACATCAGATTGATTAAATTTATCTGCTTGTTCATCCGTTACAGTAAAATCCTGATCCCATTTCCATTCTTTTCCATATCCTTTTAAGACGACATGCGCTGTATATTCACCCGCTTGCATTAATTCACCATTAAGACTAATTGGAAATGTCATTAACGTATTCGGTGCCATAGAAATATCCGTTTTTTTTCTTGTATACAAAACATCTTTTTTACCCTTATTTGTTATATCTACATTTAATGTTCGTAAATTGGCAATCATCGGCTGAGTATTCGCAATATCCACTAACATAGCATTTCTATAGTTTTCTTGACCTGCATATGCTTTCCTTAGAGTAAAGTCCGGTTGAACTTCTTTTTGATTATTAAATAATGTTACCCCAAATAAAAAAGCCATTTTATTATTAATTGCGGCAGCAGATTTTTCTTTATTTTCCTCTTGACCTTTTTCCATTAACTGGATTCCTCCAGTGATAATTCCATCAAATTCAACATCTGGCATACTAATATCTAAAACCAGCATGGCTTTCCCTTTGGCAGGAACTTTAACTTCCTCTGGAACTTTGACCACATCGGATAAATCATATTCCATGGTTTTATCTTTCTTAAAATCACTTTTGGAATATTCAATTACACCACTTCCATTAGTTCTCGCTCCACTTAAGGAAACTAAAACTGTCGTTTCTTTATCACCATAATTTTCTATTTCAACCTCAACTTGTTGTTTTTGACCTGGTTTCATTAATAGATTTAGTGCTTCCCCTTCTCCAACTTGATTTTCTGGATGAATGACTTTCTTGGAAAAACCAGTTGCTGCAAAAACAGTAAAACTATTGACTATAAAAAAGACGCAAACTATAAAAAAAGTTACTACCAATTTATATCTTGACTTCATGACCTATCCTCACTTAAAAAAGTTTTTATTATCATAAATAGAAGCACTAAAAAAAGTATTTTTAGTGCTTCTATGATTATTAATTAGAAAATATTTTATCCTTCTGTACTTGAACTACCAATTTCAGCAATTGTCCAAGTAATTTCTGCTACATAAGCATCTTTAGTAGATAAAGGTGTACCAGCTGGAACAGTTAGTGTTACAGAATTTCCAGTTGTGTCTGTCTCATTAGCAGGAACTACTGAATCTCCTGCATATACTGGTCTACCAAATTCTAATGTATATGTACCCCATCCAGTTTTACTATCTGCAGCTAGAAAATCAACAGATTCATTGTATTTTAATGTTTTGCTTCCTGGGCTTTGCAAATCGATTGCTGTTTTAGCATCACTTATTTCAGTATTTACAAAAGCATTATCATAGCTAATTGTTGCTCCTGTTAACTCGTTTACTGAATTAGTAAATTGTTTTGTCATTTTTGCACTTAATTTCCAACCATCGCCTCTTTTATCTGCTGATCTTTTGTCTGTTACTTGAACAAAATTACCACGATCAGCTTGTGTACCATCAGCTTTAGTTATTGTTTGTTTTGTTGCTTTATATACCCCTGTTCCGGTTGTTACATTTTGTGTCTCAAAATTTAAATTAGATACCCAATCAACACGTAGAGCTCCGTCGTTCTTATTATCTTGTCCGTCACCTGGGTTTGTTGGTTTTTTATCAGGATCTGTTTCTGGTTTTTCAGGGTCTACTGGGCCTCCACCAGGTGTAGTATCTTCTTGATATTGAATTGTACCTGTTCCGGTAACATTTTTAGCATCTGCTGCTCCGGCTGCCGCAAGTGTTGATGGTGCGAATAAAGATACCCCCAATCCTAATAATGCTAAAGATGAAACTAATTTTTTTGCTTTCATTTTAAAATCCTCCTAATTTTTTTATGTCAACTCGGACAATGTCCAAGTGAGCTCAGTTTTATATTTTGCTGGATGTTTTGTCGATTTACTTGGGACAAACAGCCTAATCGCTGAATTTTTGTATACACCATTATTATTAAATAATGGATTGGTTACTGGTTGTCCTTCAGCATTTAGTAACGGTGTTAATGTTTTTTCAATTCCTTCAATCTCCCCTGTTGAACCAAAAACGATTTCCCAGGTTCCAGCTCCTTTTCCTGGTTCTGCTTTGGCGATAGGATATGAAGCACCAATCTGTTCAATTTTTATAGCATCTTTTACAATAGTAGGTGAGTATTCTTTACTCATTGTTGAATTTGCCCACTGCTTGTCAAAAGATAAAATCACCCCCTTTAATTCTTCCTTTTTATCATCATCACTATAAAATTGAGTATCCTGCTTAACAGATAACTCCCAACCTGATATCTCCCCTCTATTGTCCGTAATTTGAACATGATTAGGGCGAGCACTCCTAGTATCAGAGAATAGCTGTGCATTTACTTCATAGACACTATCCTTTGAACTAATTGCTTGTGCTCCAAAGTGTAAATTAGGGATAAAATCAAACCTCAACAATCCTGAAGTTGAAGTATACTCACTTTCGGGTACATTTATAGCTTCCTCTGGATGTTCTGGATCAACAGGAACAGTTTTTTCATCATTTACTTCATATTGTACAATACCATTTCCAGTTGTATTTTTTGCATCTGCTGCATAAGTAAGTTTAGTAGTACTTTGTATTAAAGTTAAGAAGAGTAAGCCTGATATAATTTTTTTATTCAACCCTCTCACCAACTTTCTTCTTTTTGAAAAAGATTAGACCTATTATTACGGTTACGATTGCTCCTCCAAATACAACTGAATATTTAATAACTTTTTCTCCAGTTTTTGGTAATAGCCCTCCACTTTTCTTTTTAGAAGATTCACTCGTTTGTTCTTTTTTTGAAGATGTTTGAGTTGATGAGTCTACCGTCGAATTAAAAAATTCAATATCTGCTGTTACTTTACCTTCATTTGTTTTTGTAGCACCCTCAACTATTATTGGTAGTAATAAACCACACATTATAACAATCGAAATGATATACTTTACTTTTTTTTAATCACCATAATAGTCCCTCCTTAATTAGTTTTGACATCTTCTATTGTCCACTCTAATTTTCCTTTATATTCATTTGCAGTTGGGACTTTATTAGCTTTCATTTTTAATCCATCTTGTTTAGTATTATCTTGATTATTTTGTTGCCAAAAATTCTCTGATATTTTATATTCATCCTTAACTGTGTCATCTTTACTATCAAAAACAGTTACTGGAACATTAAGCCTTAATATATTATTTACATTTTTATAGGTAAAGCTTAAAGAATCAGTTAGCGTGTCGCTTGGTGTACTTTCACCTGGTTTGGTGTAATTCATTTCTTCTATTAAAGTTGCTGTCACTCGCCAATTACTTTTGATACCTCTTGTGTCTTCAACAACAAGTGGTATTACCGGATTTTCGGTCGATTTCATATCAACAGCTTGCACTTTATTAAAATCAGTTAATTTTACTTTACCAAAATCAAATTTTTCTGGAGCAGAAATTAAACTCAATACTCCAAACACAGTCCCTCCAGGATTATCAACGTTAGCATTGTTCTTTATTTCAATATTATTCGACGTATCATCATTAATATTCTCTAATCTTGGTGATTTGCCTATAATACTAGCTGTATTATTAATAACTTTTCCAACACCATCACGATTAACGATAGCTTTTATCGTTAATTTAATAGTATCTTGAGGTTGTAAGTCCTGAGCGGAATATGTCAATTTTCCTTGCTTATTTTTGGTCTGCTTTTCTTCCTCAGAATATTCAGTATATGTTAACGTATCTGTCGGTTGTTCAATATCATTTTTAGTAACCGTTACTTTAGATAAATCAAAAGTTAGTCCCATTGGAATTTCATCCTCTATAACAGTATTCAATAATACTTTGTCACTATTTTCTGGTTCTATATTTTGGGCTGTTATCGTATAAGTTAAGGTACTTCCAACTTGCGTTACTTGTTTATCTTTAGATACATTCTCTGGTGTATCAGATTCAACATCCTTTGTGATATTTGGTGTTCTTGGAATAATATCTTTAACTGTTACTATCAGTGCTGGTTTAAACACAGCATCTCGGTATGACGTTTCTTTATCTGGGTTAATATTCCCATTTTCATTATTTGTAGCTGGCACTTTCGGGTCTAACGGCACTGTGACTTTCCCCTCTACTATTGAATCAGGAGCCTTTCCAGATTTATCCTCCACATAAAACACTAATTTATCATTAAGTTCTAGGTAGCTATCTAGTTGATAACTCCATGATCCATCAGCTTCAACAGTAGCAATTTTCTGTTTTTCTTTACCATTTATTGACATATAAACAGAAGCGCCCGGTTCACCATTTTGGCCTTTAATCTGCCTATCTGAATTAGTTACTATATTGTTACTCTTTAGCTCAGCAGGATTTGGTGGTGTAACATCTATAACTCTTGTTTTCCTTAAAACACCTTCACGATATGTCCCTCCATTATTTCCGTTAACTCGAGAAGGCGTTGCACTCATTATCTCACCTGCTTTTTGAAATCCAGCTACTTTATGATCATTTTTTCTAAAATAAACATAATTATCTGATTCTGATACTCCTATATGCTCATTACCCAAAGTATCAGTAAATTTCACTTGCGCTTTTCTTATTTCATCAGCGTAGACAGGTTTTGTTTTTGCATCTCCGTATTCATCAAACGGGTCACTACCTCCGATTGGTATATCACCTAAAAACACCTTAGCTTTCTGTGTATAATCGGCATCAGTAACTGGATTCCACTCAACCTGAGGCACTGTGTTCATTCCAGATATTCTGCTGAAATCATCTATTTTATAAACTGTTTTTAATTCATCACTAGTTGTTGTAAAGTTTCCTTTTGTATCAACTTGAAATAAGCCTACCTCTGATACATCATAATCTGGGGAATGATTCAAATCTGTGTTGTTTTTCCATAAAGATATATCAGAATTTGAAACCTTAAAAATATGTCCTTCATTTTGATTTGATGCTGCCGTACCATTTGCGCCTACAAACCGATTTTTATTTGTATTTGTAATATCAAATGCTTCCAAACTCTCCAAAGATACAACGGCGTCTGGCACACTCCTATCATAAGCAACTACTCCATACCTATTGTTACCATAGACATATAGTTCCGAATCTTCCAACATAGTAAAGTTTACTTTTTTCATTTGACTAGTAGAAGGAGTTGGACGAGTCGACTGTGTATTGCTCATCAATATAGTTGCGCTTCCCGCTCTAGATAGAAGATTCACCTTAGACCCTTTTTTTCCTAAAAAAGTTGAGTTGTTATGATTAAACGCAACAGCAGTTCCTGGTACATTCACATTAAATGTAGCATACTCACCTACATTAATATTGTTGAAATGTTCATACACTCCAGGGAAAGATTCTCCATTTCCAGTGTTATGTAGATAAACAAAAGAATTGTCACCGATATCGAAATTTTCAGTCATAGTTAAGTTTTCTTCACCCGGAGAGCCATTGTAATTCTCACGTGAATTTAGAAACCATATTGTTGAATAATTATAATGAGCTATTTCGCCAATATAATACGTGAAAGGGTCATATGTTATTCCTCCAGTATAGAAATTTTCAGCAGCTGAAATAACTTTGTTATAACCCCAAATACTAATATGTCCACCATTAGCGTTTATTAAACGTCCGTTTATTTTCTGATTTCTTTGTCCATCACCATTAGTAGGTGTAATAAGATTACCTATACGATATTGCCATATCCCCCGTTGGGTATTACGAACTCCATCGCCTTCTAAACCTCTTCCGCCATTTAAATAAGCCCATCTTGTAGCTGCTTGGGTAGGATCGTTTGCATCATCCTGAACAGGTTTTATATCATGCATATGAAAAACTGGAACAGATGAAAACTTTTTTGTAAAACTCTCTATATTTGGAAGTGAGTCAACATTAATTGTGCCTCGATTCAGATGTAATTCATGACCTTGACCATCAAGCTCCATAGATTCCTGTCTGTCTAATCGTTCTGCGCTATTCGCTTTAATATCATTATTTAAAATAATTTTAGAAACATTATTATCTTGAAAGGCATTCTTAAACTCATTCCATGTTGAAACTGTTTTAACATTCGTTTCGGGTTTAAAATTATACTTAGCATTCCAATCGTCATTTTGTTGTTTGTTGAGTTCGGAATACGTCTTCTGATAATTGTCATTTGTTGTTTTACCTGTTAATTTATATTTTTCTACATATGGCGTATTTAGCTCTTCAGCATATGATATATTTGCTGTAATAAGCATTCCTATAAATATTAAAATTAAATATAAAATATTTTTTTTCATCCTTATCCCCCCATAAAAACTGTACTTATATACATATTGCTTTGGTATAAAATATTAAATGATTTTTTACTTATATTTATTTAAGAAACATATTTATGAACTGTCCCAATTGACACATCACATTTTTCAGCAATCTGACGTAAATTCAATTGTTTGTTTTTTCTGAGGAATTTAATCATATCAATTGTCCCTTGATCGACTGTAGGGCGTCCTAATTGTTTTCCATTTTCTCTAAGTCTCATTAATTGTTGTTTAATCTTTTTGCTAGTAACTTCTTTATTGACCATATCTAATAATTTTAAAACTGTTTGAAAAGAATAAGTCTGCTTCGTATTAATTTTTTCTTTAATACTAATCAGTTCAGCTTTTTTTTGTATGATGGAACTAATAATGTCGTGAAACTCACTACTTGATTTTCCAAATACTAAAAGACTTGATACCACTAATGTATCTCCTTGAGAAAGACGATTCATTAGTATAAATAATTCTTTATCTAATGTTAAATCACTATTTTCTATAAATAACTCATCACATCCATATTCCATGATATTCTTAACTTGTGATAGAGTTTCATCAGGATAATCCTTACGAACATAACCAAATTTTGTCATTTTAGATAACAGTCCCATCCTTTAACATTTTTTTATAATTACAAATAAATCCTTGACATATTACTTACTATAGTTATCGATATCTAGTAACTTATAAAATCATAATTTACTAATGCAGTTACATTAAAAACGTCTACACTAAATAATTAAACTCTAAAAATAATATCTTACAACCCAATACTAATTTCTTGGTATACTGAATACTAAGAAACTAATTTGTTTAACTATTTAAATTATACATAATGTATATTTAAAAAACAAGTATTTTAATAATTTTTTCATTTTTTTATTTATTTGAAGACATATATTACTTTTTAAGTAAAATAATAAAGCAGTTTTAGTCATATTTATTAATCGTCATTTAAGCCGTCAATTATAAAGGAGAAAACAGATGTCAAGAAAAGGAGAAAATATTTATAAACGAAAAGATGGTCGCTGGGAAGGTCGCTATAAAAAGGGACGAAAATCAAATGGGCAGTTGAAATATGGTTATGTATACGGTAAAAGTTATAAAGAAGTAAAATCAAAACTGTATTCTTACTGTTCATACTACGAAGATATTATTCACTCTAAAGGAGATTGTGCAATGGTTTATGAGGAGTGGTCAATGAAGTGGTTAAGGAAAAAAAGGCTTCAACTTAAGTTATCTACTTATAGTTCATATAGTTATAAACTAACACGATATGTGTTTCCTTTATTAGGGGATATCCCATTAAATCAGCTAACATCAGAAAATATTCAAAAGTCAATTAACCAATGGCTAGAGGAAGGATTACAACCATCAACTATTCGTGTATTGTACTATATTTTGAAAAAATCACTAATCGATGCTTGTGAACAAGGCTTGCTGTTACAAATTCCATGTCGCGGTATTATACTACCAAGAATTCCTAAAAAGTCACCACAATCTTTGTCGAGGAAGGAACAAGAACAATTAGAAATAGTAGCTAAAGCTAGCCCGTTATATCAAGGTCTACCAGTGTTGTTAGCACTAGATGCTGGCCTTCGAATTGGAGAAGTTTCCGCTTTACGTTGGAAAGACATTGATTTAGATAAGAAAATGATTTATGTGAGACAAACAGTTCAACGAATTCAACGAAAAAATGGAGGTGCAAAGACCGTTATAATAGTTGACTCCCCTAAAACTGATCAAGCTATTAGAGCTATTCCAATGAGTTTTACACTTTACAAATATTTAAAAAGATGGAAAAAAAATCTACTAGTTCATATGTTTGTTCAAACCATATGGGTCCGTCTGAACCACGCTTGATTACATATTACTTTTCTTGTCTAAAGAAAAAGGCCCAAATTACTCAGACTCATTTTCATAGTTTAAGACATACCTTTGCGACCAGATGTATTGAATCCAGTCCAGATGTTGCTTCTGTTAGCAGACTCTTAGGACACTCTTCTTCAAAGACAACATTAGATGTGTATACCGATTCTTTTTTAGAAGGTCGTCAACGTGTTATTATTCAGATGGAAAAAAATAAAAAAGCTAATTAAAAGAGTTTGTTTATTTCTAAATTGTAATTTAAAAATTTTTTTTAATAAAGTGACAATGTTTAGTTGTTATTTTAAAATGGAAGCGCTATCTTTTTTATGAGGTTTCTATTTACATGATTGTATTTATATCGATTGAAGTTAAAAATATTCCACTAATATAAAATAGTAAATATTTATTAGCCGTCACAATCGTCAAACGAATCAATAAACATTAATAAATAAAACAATAATCTTCTTATCTTAGTATTCAGTATACCAGGAAATAAAGTTCCTCTTATTCGCACAATCATACCAAGTTCTTTTTAATTTTATGAACTATAAATTTAGAAACTAAAAAGGGCTGGTGAATCGAATTTTGAGGCTGTACACTAAATCGTGTTGATAGATTAAATTCTATCAATGCGATTTTTTATTAATGACTTTAGTCAGTTGAGCACGAAATCGTGCGAAACAGAAAAACCACGCGTATTGCGCGTGGAAGAAATAGCTTTAGCGTTAAGAAACTCCTTTCGATATACTAAAAAGTGGCTATCAACCGCAATAAGAGTATCGAAAGGAGTTTCTTTATGTCTAATGACGATAAAAGTTTAGCACACACAAGGTGGAATTGTAAGTATCATTTAGTATTTACCCCCAAATATAGAAGGAAAGTAATTTATGGGGAGTTAAGGAAAGATATAGGAAAAATATTGAGAAAGTTATGCGAGATGAAAGATGTAGAAATAATAGAGGCACACGCAATGCCAGATCATATTCATATGCTAGTAAAAATACCTCCAAAACAATCGGTGTCAGGTTTTATGGGATTTCTTAAAGGAAGAAGTGCTGTCTTAATTCATGAGCAACACGGAAATTTGAAATATAAATATGGAAATAAAAGTTTTTGGTCTAAAGGATATTATGTGAGTACTGTGGGATTGAATCAGAAGACAATCCAAAAATATATTCGAGAACAAGAGTCTGATGATAGAGTAAGAGATAGTATAAGTAAACGTGAATACATGGATCCATTTAAAAAATAGAAAGTTTCTCGAATTGCGGTTGGCGGTCTTTTAAAAGGCTCTCTTTAGAGAGTATGTAGGTAATGAGCCCTTCTAGGGCTATTAAAAAGCCACCCGTTTTCACGGGTGGATATTTACTTTAGGCATAGAAAAAGGGGCATTCTTATTGGTAAAATTAAGTCGACTATAACTAACATTACAAAGGAGAATACCCCTATGGATAATAATACAAGAAAACTACTCAATTTAACAGATGATTCTCTTATTTTTAATGATGATTGGTTGTCTCGCGAAGCGAGAAACAACCGCTCAGTTAACATGATTACAGGAAGATTAGTGAATAAAGATAAGCAATGCCAGAAATGTGGATGTTATCAATCCGTTAAAAATGGAACGTATCAAACCATTAGTCAATTGCCTGAAGTTGAACGTCGCCCAACTTATCTGAAACTTCACAGAGAGCGTTACCTTTGTAGAAACTGTGGATCAACTTTCAGTGCTTCTACTTCTCTAGTAGATGACTATTGTCAAATTTCTAAACAGCTTAAATACCAAATTGCTTTTGACTTAAAAGGTAATCGATCACGTAAAGAAATCGCAGAATGCCACAGTGTCTCTGAAAATACTGTTAAACGTGTGTTAGTATCATTTACCAATAATCAGCAACCGAATTTTAACTTCTTGCCCACGGCTCTTTGTGTAGATGAGTTTAGCTCTACTTCTGATTGTCATGCTGGAATGAGCTTTATTTGTGCTGATGCGACATCTAAAAAATAATCGATATCTTACCTGATAAAAGATTACATAAGTTGGTTTCTTACTTTATGAAGTATTTCAGAAAATCACGTTTAAAAGTAAGATTTTTGGTCATGGACATGAATGCAAGTTACGGTCAACTATTAAAAACAGTCTTTCCAAACGCCGAAATTGTCACAGATCGATTTCATATCATTCAACATATTAACCGCTCTTTCAACACCTTAAGAATAAAAGAAATGAATCAATTAAAACGCCACAATCAAGAGGAAGGAAAGCAGTATCGAAGATTAAAGGGTTATTGGAAACTCCTTTTAAAGGACAGTTCTGAATTAAACTATAAACACTTTTATTATCGTCCTTTATTCAAGAGAAATATGTCATCTACCGAATTGGTAGATGAGTGAGTTTCTTATAGTTCTCTATTAAACAAAGCGTATCATTTTATCCAAGAATTGAAGTATGCTTATAGAACCAATGATTATGTCTTATTTTTAGAGTTATATTCAAAGATACCTGTTGAATTACCAAAGTATTTTAAAGATAAATTCAAGATATTTGGTAAGTTCTCCCAAGGAGTCATGAATGCCTTTAAATACTCCTATTCAAATGGTTTCTTAGAAGGCATTAACAATAAAATTAAAGTGATTAAACGTGTGGCCTATGGCTATCGAAACTTTCTACTATTCAAACGACGTATCTTTTTGATTCAAAATCAAGTTTTTCAGGTTAAATAAAAAAGCGAGAGAAATTTCGGCTCTATAATTTAAAAGACTGATGAATCAAAATTCGATTCATCAGCCCTTTTTAGTTTATTTTATTTAAAAACATGTCGTCTATCTAGTAAAATTTAAGTACCAAACAAAAACATTAGGTAGAAAGGACGACATGTCATGAACAATCATATCAAAAAAATGCTAAGAATAACAGATAATCATTTGAATTTAACTAGTACAGAAGAAGCTAACATTAATGGAAGAAACACTTTAATTATTAAAGGGACTTATTCCCCTATACCTTCGGCTTGTAAAAATTGCCGCTCAGCCGTTGTTGATAGTGATGGAAAAACAAATGTTGTGAGAAATGGGAAAAAAGAAGTCACTATTCGTCTATTACCTTATCAAAACCTACCTACCATTTTAAAGCTAAAGAAACAACGTTTCCATTGTAAAAATTGTAACCACAATTGGACTGCTGAATGCTCAATCGTTGAAAAAAATTGTCATATTAGTAAGTTTATTACTTTGCAAATCTTAGAACTTTTAACTGAAAAAATATCTATGACGTTAATCGCTAAATTATGCTAAGTCTCCTTAACGACTGTTTTAAGGGTTCTTAAATCTGTTGAAACTCAATTCCCTCACCAACTTAAACTCCTGCAGGTTCCTGAAGTTTTAATGGTAGATGAATTTAGATTGCATGCTACTAGTGAAGATAAAATGAGCTTTATATATGCCGATGGAAAAACAGGAGAATTAGTAGATATACTACCTAGTCGGACATTAAACAAACTCACTGTTTATTTTAATCGTACGCCCTTATAGGAACGACAGAAAGTAAAATTTCTAGTCACTGATATGAACGCTTCCTATTTTCAATTGACTAAAAGAGTCTTTCCAACTGCTAATATCATCATCGATCGATTCCATGTTATAAAGCATTTAAATACTGCTTTTAATGAATTTAGGGCACGGGAAATGAAAGTATTGATTCGCCAAAAGAAAAAATCAGAGGCTAATAAACTGAAATCAAATTGGAAATTTCTTTTAAAAAATCAACTTAATATTTCTATTTCTGAATTCAAAACTTGGAGAAGTTTTTCTTCTCCTAAGTATCCTCTTTTAACGGAATCAATGATGATTGATTGGCTACTATCATGCTCTTCAAATCTAAAAGAGGCTTATGATACTTTCCAACTACTAACGTATCATTTTAGGAATAAAGACGGTCAATCATTTTTTGACCTGTAAAAAAACTTACCTAATAACTTAGATAAGCTATTTAAAGACAAATTAGAGAACTTATTTGCCTATGAAACAGGTATTCGTAATGCCCTTCTTTATGATTTTTCCAATGAAAACATTGAAGCCAAGAATACTCCTATAAAAACACTTAAAAAAGTGTCATACGGATTCAAAACATTTCACAATATGAGAATAAGAATTTTCTTGATAAACGGCCTTATAAAAATAAAATAACTAAAAAAGATGATAAATGTGAGATTACTCTCACAATCATCATCTTACAAATTTAACTCATCAGTCCAATTTGACAAAGAGCCGGAATTTCTTCCCTCACTCCAATTAATTTTATTTCATTTTTGAGACTTTTTTATCAATATTATTGTCCATCAACACGATTTGACATAGAGCCAAAGTTTAATGTCATATTATGAAAATGACGTTTTAATTTTCATAAATATTGATATATAATCTATATTTTAATGCTTGTTAATATATAAAATAACAATTCTATTCCCACTCAACAGTTGCAGGTGGTTTACTTGTAATATCATACACGATACGGTTAACGTGATCGACTTCATTTACGATACGAACTGAGATTTTTTGTAATAAGTCCCAATCAATACGAGCAAAGTCAGCAGTCATACCATCAATTGATGTAATGGCACGGATACCGATAGTGTAGTCATACGTACGACCGTCTCCCATAACCCCAACAGAACGGATGCCTGGTAAAACAGTAAAGTATTGCCAAATGTCACGATCTAAACCAGCATTTGCGATTTCTTCGCGTAAGATAGCGTCACTTTCGCGCACGATTTCTAATTTTTCTTCAGTAATTTCACCTAAAACGCGGATTCCTAATCCAGGACCTGGGAATGGTTGACGCCATACGATTGAGTCTGGCATGCCAAGTTCAGTCCCTAACGCACGAACTTCGTCTTTAAATAATGTGTTTAATGGTTCAATTAATTTGAACGCCATATCTTCAGGAAGTCCACCAACGTTATGATGTGATTTGATCACTTCAGCTGTATCAGTTCCACTTTCGATAACATCTGTATAAAGTGTTCCTTGAGCTAAGAATTCAATCCCATCAAGTTTTGCTGCTTCATCATCAAATAAGTAGATAAATTCATTACCAATGATTTTACGTTTTTGTTCAGGATCAGAAACACCTTTTAATTTATCTAAGAAGCGATCTTTTGCATCCACTTTAATGATGTTTAAGCCGAATTTTCCACCTAAACTTTCCATTACTTGGTCTGCTTCACCTTTACGTAATAAACCATGGTCAACAAAGATACAAGTTAATTGATCCCCAATGGCGCGTTGTAATAATACCCCAACAACACTTGAGTCAACCCCACCTGATAAAGCAAGTAAGACTTTTTTGTCTCCAACTTGTTCGCGGATTTTAGCGATTTCGATATCGATAAAGCTATCCATTGACCAATCACCTTTACATCCACAGATGTCAAAAGCAAACTGACGTAGCATATCATTACCATTGATTGAATGACGAACTTCTGGATGGAATTGAACAGCATACATTTTTTTCGCATGATTTTCCATAGCAGAGATTGGACAGTTTTCACTTGTTGCTGTAACGGTGAATCCTTCCGGCACTTCAGTAACTAAGTCACCATGGCTCATCCAAACTTGTTGTTCTTCCGGTAGAGAATCAAATAAAGTTGATTCGTTTGTTAGAGATAATACAGCTTTACCATATTCGCGGCTATCAGCTTCAGAAACAACGCCACCTAATTTGTGTGTCATTAGTTGCATACCGTAACAAATACCTAAAATAGGAATGCCTAATTCAAATATTTCTGGGTCAATATTAAAACTTCCATCATCATACACACTGTTTGGTCCACCAGAGAAAATAATTCCTTTAGGAGCAATTTCTTTGATTTCTTCAGCAGTAATTTTGTGGCTCAATAATTCTGAGAATACACCCAATTCACGAATACGTCGTGTGATTAACTGGTTGTACTGGCTACCAAAATCTAACACTATAATCTTTTCCATATCTTTAAGTTCAGATACTTTCGTCACTTACTTCACCTTTTCTTTCTATATATTAATATTATTAAAACTTACGTAAATAAATTTCATCAATCTCGTGATTTTGTGCTTTGTGCAAGATAACATCTGCACGGCTACGAGTTGGCAAAATGAACTCATTGAGGTTTTTTAGATTGACATCTTTCCACACACGACGAGCCATCGCTAATGCTTCTTCACGCGGACCATTAGCATATTCATAATAATAATTAGTTTTATCATTTTTTGCAAGAACCAATAAATCTTCGAAGCGTTTTAAATACCAACTTTCAATCAGTTGTGGATCAGCATCGACATAGACTGAAAAGTCGAAGAAATCACTGATATAAATGTGTTGGTTAGCTGGAAGTTGTAGGACGTTAATCCCTTCAACTATCAAGATATCAGGTTGCGAAATTGTTTCAAATTCCCCGGGAATAATGTCATAAACTTCATGAGAATAGGTAGGGATTTTTAAATTATCTCCACCGTTTTTAACAGCATTTAAAAAAGATAATAATTTTTCCATATCATAACTTTCAGGGAATCCTTTTTTATTTAAAATACCTCGTTTGGTTAATTCATCAGTAGAATATAAAAAACCATCCGTTGTGATGAGTTGGACATGACGTCGTTTAAAAATACGAGAGAGCATCATTTGTAGTAAACGAGCTGTCGTGCTTTTTCCAACGGCCACACTACCAGCAACCCCAATGATAAATGGAGAAGGAGGTAAAAACTTCTGCATGAATAACCCCTTACTTAGGTGTAGTGATTCATATTCCTTCATATATATATTGATTAAATGAGTCAGTGGAATATAAATGTCCTGTACGTCTTGTAAGGAAATAGTATCGTTGTAACTTTTAATTTGTTGCAGTTCTTCATCCGTTAATGGTGCAGTACCATTACGATAAAAACCTTGCCACTCATCACGAGTTAAATGATAGAAATTTGTTTTTTCATCCATGAGTCGATTCCTCTACTTATCATCTTCAATCAGATTAGGTAATTGTTGAGAGATATATTGACCTAATTCTTTATTAAATGATAGTTCTCTTAGTCTATTTTCTCGTCGCTTATTGTATCCTTTATGAATCATTTTTTCTTCAATAGATTCAGGTATAATCGCAGGAACGCTTGTAAATGTCTCATCCACTTTTACAACAACAAATGTCATAAAACAGGTTGCAGCTAAATAATGTTGTCCTGTGTTTAAGTCTTCACCAGTTACTTTGACAAAAACTTCCATTGATTTTTTACCAGTACCTGAAACATATGCTTCAACCGTTACAGCATCATTTTCATAGATAGGATGTAAAAAATCTAAACTATCAGTTGATGCTGTCATTGTTGGAATACGGCAGTGGCGAGAAACAGCAATAGAAGCTGTGTCATCAATTAAAGACATTAGTTTTCCTCCAAATAAGGCACCGAATGAGTTAAGATCATTAGGAAATACGCGATGAGTTTGAATAGCGTAAGATTCCTTGCATTTTTTTTCATTTGGTAGTGATACAAACACGTTAAAAACTCCTTTTTTCGTGGTATGATATTATAAAGTCTAACTGATTATATCATAGATAAACGCTGAGATAATGAAATGAGGTTTGAAAGATGAAAAAAATAATATTATTTGGTGATAGTATTACTGCAGGTTATAAAAATGGTGAAATTGACATTATTTTAAATACAAAAATCGAACAGTTGTTAAATAAAAAAGTTACGATTATAAATGCGGGAATCCCTGGTGATACCTCTAAGGGTGCGATTAGTCGTTATCAAGATCATGTCGTGTCTTATGAGCCAGATATTGTGACGATTTTCTTTGGGGCAAATGATGCTGAAAAACTTTCAGGTATTTCATTATTACAATATGAAGAGAATTTAACTTACTTAGTGGAACAGATTGGGGCAAAAAAGGTCGTGCTGATTGGCCCACCTTATGCTCATCAAATGATGTATCGCAATGAACGCCCACTAGTTGATTTGATGCAATACAATAATGCGGCCCAACGAGTTGCTAAATTATTTAACATAAGCTACATTGATTTATTGGGAGAAATGATTGCCTCTGAAGCCCCAACACGTTATTTACAATCTGATGGTCTACATTTTTCAGAAGATGGGTATAATTTATTAGCAAAATTAATAGTAGATACAATTAAAGAAAGAGTGTGAAAAATGACAGCACATTATTATACAAACAAACCTGAAACAGCTCATGACAGAAAAACATGGACGTATCCATTATTAGGAAAAACATATCAGTTTATTACCGATAGTAATGTTTTCTCAAGAGATACAGTTGATTTTGGGTCACGCGTTTTAATAGAAGCTTTTTCAGAAGATGATTTGCCAGAGGGAGACATATTAGATGTTGGATGTGGTTATGGTCCTATTGGTTTATCTTTAGCCGATTCAACTAAACGTCATGTCCATATGGTTGATGTAAACGAGCGTGCGATGGAATTAGCAAGAGAAAACGCTGGATTAAATGGTATAAGAAATATTGAAGTGTATGAATCAAGTGTTTATGATTCAGTGACAAAAAAAGATTTTGCAGCTGTTGTAAGTAATCCACCAATACGTGCAGGAAAAAAAATTGTGCATGGAATCATAGAAGGCGCGAAAGAACATTTACAATCAAATGGGACGTTAACGATTGTTATTCAAAAAAAACAAGGGGCACCGAGCGCGAAGAAAAAAATGGAAGAAGTCTTTGGACAAGTTGAGGTGGTAACAAGTTCAAAAGGATACTCCATTTTTAAAAGTTATAAAATATAACGTTAAATCCGAACGATTTGATATATGAACAGCTATTCAAAAAAGATTTAACGAACATATTGCGTATAGATAGGAAAAAAGTGGGATAAAAAGATCAGTAAAAATCATTATAATGAAATAGCGGTTCCGTTTAGAGATGGTTTATTATGAGACTTATATTATGATTATGTATATAAGTCAGAACACGTGTTTAACACACTGTTTTAGTATGAGTAAGGGCATATGAACAACAGGTTCCAATATAATGAAAACAAAATAACATTTAGTTGTTTATCTAATGACTTATCTAGGGGAATAAGATTAGATAAACAGGGAACGCCAGTCCTGATTAATTAACTCATGTGAGTATTTTTTGTAGGGGAAAAATACTTTGCGGGTTAGTTTGTTATGATGGATTGTTTTATGGGGGAGAGGCTAGAAGAAATTCTAGCTTTTTTTTATTGAAAAATATTGACAAATAAGTTTTTTTACGCTAAAATGATTAGTTGCAGAAACCTTTATGTTTTGAATGTTGAAGGCGATGAAATATTGTCCATATGCCTTTCTTTATAGGAAACAAAAATAGAACGACCATATCAAGATATGTTCAACGTCTATTTTTGGTTTTTTTTTACTTTAAAACAGATAAGTAACGAAAATGTTATATGTTTTTAACATTTGTAACATAAGGTATTTTTGAAAAAACTCAGAGGGGTGACTAATTTGGTTGGACACGTAGTGAAATACGGAAAACACCGAGAAAGACGTAGCTATTCTAGGATTAGTGAAGTACTAGAATTGCCAAACTTAATTGAAATTCAAACTGATTCTTATAAGTGGTTTTTAGATGAAGGTTTGCGCGAAATGTTTGAGGACATTATGCCAATTACAGATTTTAGCGATAAATTATCATTAGAATTTGTCGATTATGAAATGAAAGAACCAAAGTATACAGTTGAGGAAGCTCGCGCACATGATGCTAACTACTCAGCTCCTATCCACGTAACATTACGATTGGATAATCAAGTGACAGGAGAAATTAAGTCACAAGAAGTGTTCTTTGGAGATTTCCCACTAATGACAGAGATGGGAACATTTATTATCAATGGTGCTGAGCGTGTAGTGGTATCACAGTTAGTAAGATCACCCGGAGTTTATTTCAATGAGAAGAAAGAAAAAAATGGACATGAGGGATTTGGAACAACTGTTATTCCTAACCGTGGCGCATGGTTAGAGCTTGAAACAGACGCGAAAAACCTTTCTTATGCTCGTATTGATAGAACAAGAAAAATTCCTTTAACAGTATTAGTTAGAGCATTAGGATTTGGTTCAGATACGACTATTACAGAAATCTTTGGTGAAAGCGAAAGTTTACAATTAACAATTGAAAAAGATATTCATAAAAATTCTAGCGATTCTCGTACGGAAGAAGCGTTAAAAGATGTTTATGAAAGACTTCGTCCAGGCGAGCCAAAGACTGCTGAAAGTTCAAGAAACTTATTGAACTCTCGTTTCTTTGACCCAAAACGTTACGACTTAGCAGCAGTTGGTCGTTACAAAGTAAATAAAAAATTAAGCCTTAAAACACGTTTGTTAAACCAAACGTTAGCTGAAACATTAGTTGATCCTGAAACAGGAGAAATCCTTGTAGAAAAAGGAACAGTTATCACGCATACAGTGATGGATGAATTAGAAAAACATTTAGATAATGGTTTAAACAACGAAACATACTATCCAAGTGAAGATGGTGTGGTTACTGAACCAATGACTGTTCAAATCATTAAAGTTGTGTCACCAAAAGATCCTGAACGTGTTGTAAATGTGATTGGTAACGGTCAACTTGATGCAGATGTACGCACAATTCGTTCTGCTGATATTGTGGCAACAATCAGTTACTTCTTAAACTTAATGGAAGATATTGGAAAAGTAGATGATATTGACCATTTAGGAAACCGTCGTATTCGTTCGGTTGGTGAATTATTACAAAATCAATTCCGTATTGGGTTATCTCGTATGGAACGTGTGGTTCGTGAAAGAATGTCTATCCAAGACACTGAGACATTAACTCCGCAACAATTGATTAATATTCGTCCGGTTGTGGCATCTATGAAAGAATTCTTTGGTTCTTCTCAGTTATCACAATTCATGGATCAAACTAATCCATTAGGTGAGTTGACGCATAAACGTCGTCTATCAGCCTTAGGACCTGGCGGTTTAACACGTGATCGTGCTGGATATGAAGTACGTGACGTACATTACTCGCATTATGGTCGTATGTGTCCGATTGAAACACCTGAGGGACCAAACATCGGGTTAATCAATAGTTTGTCAAGTTATGCGAAAGTAAATAAATATGGTTTCATCGAAACACCATATCGTCGTGTTGATCGTGAAACAAGACGTGTTACAGAACATATTGATTACTTAACAGCTGACGAGGAAGACCATTACATGGTAGCGCAAGCGAACTCTCCACTAAATGAAGATGGTACGTTTGCAGAAGACGTAGTTATGGCTCGTATTCAAAGTGAAAACTTAGAAGTGTCAGTTGATAAAGTTGACTACATGGACGTTTCACCTAAACAAGTAGTTGCGGTAGCGACAGCATGTATTCCTTTCTTGGAAAACGATGACTCTAACCGTGCGCTTATGGGAGCGAACATGCAACGTCAGGCAGTACCTTTGATTCAACCACGGTCTCCACTTGTAGGGACTGGTATGGAATACAAAGCTGCACATGACTCAGGGGCAGCACTTTTATGTAAACATGATGGTGTCGTTGAATACGTTGATGCACGTGAAGTACGTGTTCGTCGTAATGACGGTGCTTTAGATAAATATAATGTGATTAAATTCCATCGTTCAAATGCTGGTACAAGTTATAACCAACGCCCTATCGTTAGAAAAGGTGAAATCGTTGAAAAAGGCGATACATTAGCTGACGGTTCTTCTATGGAAGAAGGGGAAATGGCATTAGGACAAAACGTTTTAGTAGCATTCATGACTTGGGAAGGTTACAACTATGAAGATGCGATTATTATGAGTCGCCGATTAGTTAAAGATGATGTGTACACATCTATTCATATTGAAGAATACGAATCAGAAGCACGTGACACAAAATTAGGACCTGAAGAAATTACTCGTGAGTTACCAAACGTTGGGGAAGATGCACTTAAAAACTTAGACGAGATGGGTATTATCCGTATCGGTGCTGAAGTAAAAGATGGTGATTTACTTGTTGGTAAAGTCACTCCTAAAGGGGTAACAGAATTATCAGCAGAAGAACGCCTATTACATGCAATCTTCGGAGAAAAAGCGCGTGAAGTTCGTGACACATCTCTACGTGTTCCACATGGTGGAGGCGGTATTGTTCATGATGTTAAAATCTTTACTCGTGAAGGCGGAGATGAGTTATCTCCAGGTGTTAACATGTTAGTTCGTGTGTACATCGTTCAAAAACGTAAAATTCATGAAGGAGATAAAATGGCCGGTCGTCATGGTAATAAAGGGGTAGTATCTCGTATTATGCCAGAAGAAGATATGCCATTCTTACCAGATGGTACACCAGTTGATATCATGTTAAACCCATTAGGGGTACCTTCTCGTATGAACATTGGACAAGTATTAGAGTTGCATTTAGGTATGGCAGCTCGCTCATTAAACATCCATGTTGCAACACCAGTATTTGATGGGGCAAATGAAGAAGATGTATGGAGTACTGTTGAAGAAGCAGGACTTGCTCGTGACGCTAAGACTGTTCTTTATGACGGACGTACAGGTGAACCATTTGATAACCGTATTTCTGTAGGTGTAATGTACATGCTGAAACTTGCTCACATGGTTGATGATAAGTTACATGCTCGTTCTATTGGACCTTACTCACTAGTTACACAACAACCACTTGGTGGTAAAGCACAATTTGGTGGACAACGTTTTGGAGAGATGGAAGTTTGGGCTCTTGAAGCATACGGAGCTGCTTACACTTTACAAGAAATCTTGACTTATAAATCAGATGACGTTGTTGGTCGTGTGAAAACTTACGAATCTATCGTTAAAGGTGAACCAATTCAAAAACCAGGTGTTCCTGAATCATTCCGCGTACTTGTTAAAGAGTTACAAGCTTTAGGATTAGACATGCGAGTATTAGATGCAGACGATCAAGAGATTGAATTACGTGATATGGATGATGAGGACGATGATTTGATTACTGTTGATGCCTTAGCAAAATATGCTAAAGAGCAAGAAGAAAAAGCATTAGCAGAAAAATCGTTGAAAGATGCACAAGAAAACCAAGAATAATCCAGCTGAATTATTCTGACAGACAAAGAAACGGAGGGACATCTTTTGATCGATGTAAATAAATTTGAAAGTATGCAAATTGGACTAGCTTCTTCTGAAAAAATTAGAAGCTGGTCATATGGTGAAGTGAAAAAACCAGAGACAATAAACTACCGTACTTTAAAACCAGAACGTGATGGTCTTTTCTGTGAGCGTATTTTCGGTCCTACTAAGGACTGGGAATGTGCTTGTGGTAAATATAAACGTATCCGTTATAAGGGAATCGTTTGTGACCGCTGTGGGGTTGAGGTAACACGTTCTAAAGTTCGTCGTGAACGTATGGGTCATATCGAACTTGCAGCTCCAGTAACACATATTTGGTATTTTAAAGGAATTCCTAGTCGTATGGGTCTTGTATTAGATATGAGTCCTAGAGCATTAGAAGAAATCATTTATTTTGCTTCTTATGTGGTAACAGATCCAGGTGATACTAACTTAGAATTAAAACAACTTCTAACTGAACGTGAATACCGTGAAAAACGTCAGCAATATGGCCAAGCATTTAAAGCTGGTATGGGTGCTGAAGCAATCAAACGTTTATTAGAACAAGTTGATTTAGAAAAAGAAGTCGCTGAATTAAAAGAAGAATTGAAAAAAGCGTCTGGACAAAAAAGAACGCGTGCTATTCGTCGTTTAGATATCTTAGAAGCATTCCGTACATCAGGAAATGATCCTGACTGGATGGTAATGGACGTTGTACCAATTATCCCACCAGATTTACGTCCGATGGTTCAATTAGAAGGTGGACGTTTTGCAACAAGTGATTTGAACGACTTATACCGTCGTGTTATTAATCGTAATAACCGTTTGAAACGTTTATTAGACTTAAATGCACCAGGAATTATCGTTCAAAATGAAAAACGTATGCTTCAAGAAGCGGTAGATGCGTTAATTGATAATGGTCGTCGTGGCCGTCCAGTAACTGGACCCGGTAACCGTCCACTTAAATCGTTATCTCATATGTTGAAAGGGAAACAAGGTCGTTTCCGTCAAAACTTATTAGGTAAACGTGTTGACTACTCAGGCCGTTCAGTTATCGTTGTTGGACCTTTCTTAAAAATGTATCAATGTGGGTTGCCAAAAGAGATGGCAATTGAATTATTTAAACCATTTGTGATGCATGAATTAGTTAAGCGTGAAATTGCAAGCAACATTAAAAATGCAAAACGCCAAATCGAACGTCAAGAAGACGCTGTTTGGGATGTATTAGAAGATGTGATTAAAGAACATCCTGTATTACTTAACCGAGCACCTACTCTACATAGACTTGGTATCCAAGCGTTTGAGCCAGTTTTAGTTGAAGGACGCGCGATTCGTCTTCACCCATTAGTATGTGAGGCGTATAATGCCGATTTCGATGGGGACCAAATGGCGGTTCACGTTCCATTAAACGAAGAAGCTCAAGCTGAAGCACGCATGTTAATGCTTGCTGCTCAAAATATCCTTAATCCAAAAGATGGTAAACCAGTTGTTACACCATCTCAAGATATGGTCCTTGGTAACTACTACTTAACAATGGAAGAACCAGGACAAATTGGTGAAGGAATGATTTTCCGTGACTTAGACGAAGTTGTTTTAGCATGGAGAAACGGTTGTGTCCACTTACATACTCGTATTGGTTTACAAACAAGCTCAATGCCTGAGAAACCATTTACAGAGTGGCAACGTGAACGCATTTTAACAACAACTGTTGGTAAAGCAATCTTTAATGAGATTATGCCACCAGAATTCCCTTACTTAAATGAACCAACTGATTATAACTTGACAGTTCAAACACCTGATAAATACTTTGTTGAAGCCGGAGCAGATATTCCTGCATTTATCAAAGAACAACCAGAAATTGGACCATTCAAGAAGAAAAATCTTGGTAATATTATCGCTGAAGTCTTCAAACGTTTCAAAATTACTGAAACATCTAAAATGTTAGATAGAATGAAAGACTTAGGTTACAAACATTCTACTTATGCAGGTATGACTGTAGGGATTGCCGATATCGTTGTTTTACATGAAAAACAAGCAATGATTGAAGAAGCACATGATCAAGTAGAAAAAGTAACAAAACAATTCCGTCGTGGTTTAATAACAGATGACGAGCGTTATGAACGAGTTATTGGTATTTGGAATGCAACAAAAGATGCTATCCAAGAAAAACTGATGGAAAGTTTAGACGCACGTAACCCAATCTTCATGATGAGTGATTCTGGAGCTCGTGGTAACATCTCCAACTTTACTCAGTTAGCTGGTATGCGTGGACTTATGGCCGCTCCTAATGGTCGTATTATGGAGTTACCTATCGTATCTAACTTCCGTGAAGGGTTAACTGTCTTAGAAATGTTTATCTCGACTCACGGTGCTCGTAAAGGTATGACCGATACAGCCCTTAAGACAGCCGATTCAGGTTACTTAACTCGTCGTTTAGTTGACGTGGCCCAAGATGTTATCATTCGTGAAACTGACTGTGGAACTGACCGTGGTTTAGATATTTCAGTGATGAAAGAAGGAAATGAAATCATTGAAACTCTTGAAGAGCGTATGTTAGGTCGTTACACACGTAAATCAGTGATTCATCCTGAAACTAAAGAAGTGATTGTTGGTGCTAATGAAATCATTACAGAAGACATTGCAAGACAAATTGTTGATGCAGGGATTGAACAAATTACGATTCGTTCAGTCTTCACATGTAATACAAAACATGGTGTATGTAAACATTGTTACGGACGTAACTTGGCGACTGGTTCTGAAGTTGAAGTTGGAGAAGCAGTTGGTACAATTGCTGCCCAATCAATCGGTGAGCCTGGTACTCAGTTAACCATGCGTACATTCCATACGGGTGGGGTTGCCGGAGACGATATTACTCAAGGTTTACCTCGTATCCAAGAGATTTTTGAAGCACGTAATCCTAAAGGACAAGCTGTTATTTCTGAAGTAGCTGGTGAAGTCATCGAAATTACAGAAGATCAAGCAGATCGTACAAAAGAAGTAGTTGTAAAAGGAACAACAGATACAAGAACATATTCTGTGCCTTATACTTCTCGTATGAAAGTTGCTGAAGGTGATATTATTGACCGTGGTACTCCATTAACAGAAGGATCAATTGATCCAAAACAATTGTTAACTGTTAAAGATGTATTAGCTGTTGAAAATTATCTGCTTAAAGAAGTACAAAAAGTTTACCGTATGCAAGGGGTAGAAATTGGAGATAAACACGTTGAGGTTATGGTTCGTCAAATGTTACGTAAAGTAAGAGTTATGGATCCAGGTGATTCAGATATCTTACCAGGTACACTAGTTGATATTAGTGAATTTAAAGACCGTAACTACAACACACTTGTTTCTGGAGGAACACCTGCAACTGGTCGTCCAGTCTTGTTAGGTATTACTAAAGCTTCACTTGAAACAAACAGCTTCTTATCTGCTGCATCATTCCAGGAAACAACTCGTGTGTTGACAGATGCTGCGATTAGAGGTAAAAAAGACCACTTACTTGGATTGAAAGAAAATGTTATCATTGGTAAAATCATTCCAGCTGGTACTGGTATGGCGAAATACCGTAACATGGAACCAAAAGAAGTGGGTGTAGCAAGTGAAAATGTGTATAGTATCAGTGATATTGAAGCACAAATGGCTGCTGCAGAAGCGTTAAAAAATCAAGAATAAAATGTATTACTAGCATGAGTCAGATTAGACTTGTGCTAGTTTTTAGTACGCCGATTGTAAAATTAAGCTAGACAACTAAAAAATCATTTGTGATACACTCAAATTGTATTTCCAACCAAAGAAAACAAGGAGAGTGATCACAAATGACCTATACACATCTTACTACAGACGAGCTAGTTTTGATAGAAGCTTATTACCATCAAAATAAAAAAGGAACATACGTTGCGAAACAATTGAAACGAGCAAAACAGACTATCTATAATGTTTACAAAGCTTTTGATGAGGGATTATCTGCACTAGATTACTATAAAAGATACAAAAATAATAAAAAGAATTGTGGCAGGCGTCCTATTTCTTTATCTGATAATGAAACAGAATACATTCAAAAGAAGGTTGTTCAAGGATGGACTCCAGATGTCATTATTGGTCGTGCTGAGTTTCCTATCTCATGTTCTATCAGTACTCTTTATAGATTATTTAAGCAAGGACTGTTTGATTTGACCGCATTACCTATGAAAGGTAAAAGGAAAGCGAATGGTTATAAAGAAAAAAGAGATAAACAAGCCTTTAAAAGAACCATCCATCAACGTAATAAGGACTATCAACTCTTTAATAATGAATTTGGTCACCTTGAAGGTGACACAATTGTTGGAAAAGATCATAAAAGTGCTGTTATCACACTCGTTGAAAGACTATCGAAAGTGATTATTACGTTAAAACCAATAGGCAGACGAGCAATAGATATCGAAAATAGTTTAAATAATTGGTTTAAAAAGTTTCCATGCCATCTATTTAAATCAATCACATTCGATTGTGGTAAAGAATTTTCTAATTGGAAATCAATCAGCAATCTAAATGATATTGATATTTATTTTGCCGATCCAGGAACACCATCACAACGTGGCTTAAATGAAAACTCTAATGGGTTATTACGTAAAGATGGATTACCTAAACAAATGGATTTCAACAAAGTTGAGGAATCTTTTATCCAATCTATCGCTTCTAAAAGAAATAATATTCCTAGAAAATCATTAAACTATAAAACACCATTGGAAGTATTTTTGAGTTATGTAGACAACGATATTTTGTCTAGCTTAATTTGACAAATGAAAGTATAAAATTCTTTTAAAAGAAAAATTAAAAAAGATTAACTTATCTTAGGGAGATGTTCATGAAATGTATATTAATAATTGAAGATGATAGTGAAATTAATCAACTATTACAAGAGTTGTTGACAAGTAACTATGAAGTAGAAGTAGCTTTCTCTGGAACAGAAGGTCTATTATTATTAGAAATAAAACAAATAGATTTAGTTATATTAGATATGATGTTGCCAGGTATGAATGGTGAAGATGTATTAAAAAAAATTAGAATAAATAATCAAGTTCCAGTTATTGTTCTAACAGCTTTGAATGACAAAAAATTAATTAGTGAGACATTACTCAATGGAGCAGATGATTATTTAACGAAGCCATTTGATGTGGATGAATTACTAGCTAGAGTTAATGTCCAGTTAAGAAAGAGTACTCAGACAATTATGGATAATAGTAAAAATATTTTCTATAAAAATATTGAGTTAGATGTAGACTCTTTTAAATTGAAGAGTAACGATAAACAGATTGATTTATCAAGAAAAGAAGCTGAAATATTAAAGTTGTTGTTTTTATTTCCAAATAAGGTTTATACAAAAGAGGATATTTATAATACAGTTTGGGATGAATTATACTTTGGTGATGAGAATACGATAAACGTGCATATTAGTAATTTACGAAAGAAAATAGCAAAATTGGATGCTGATAATACATACATTGACACAGTTTGGGGAATCGGTATAAAATTAGCGGATTAAGGAGAAGGAAATGATTTATGTTTTTATCTTAATAACTATAGTGATATTGGGATATTTAGTTTACATTCATGTCATATTATCAAGACTTACAAAACGTTTAAAATATATTAATTCTATCCAAACCAATTTGATTATTGAATTACCAACTAAAAACTCAGTATTTTTACGATTAATTACACAAATAAATAAAATGATTGAACAAAATAAACAGAATCACCAACAGCTTGTAGAAATTCAAACTCAATTTGATATGGCTATCAACAATATTTCCCATGATATAAGAACTCCTTTAACTGTAGCTAGTGGTTATACCCAAATTTTAGTGAAACAAGTAGATACCAAACAGAAGAATTTGGTAAAAAAGATTTCTACAAATTTAACTGATGTTGAAAAAAAGTTAGATGATTTACTGACATATAATCGTTTGATGGAAGATAGAGTTGAAGTTGAATTAGAGTCTGTTAACGTGTCTTCTTTAATAGAATCAAAGATAGTTACTTATTATGAAGCTTTTAAAAAGAAACAAATCGAATTAGATATTATAATCGAAAAAAATGTACATATGATTAGTGATAAAGACATACTTAGTCGTATTATAGACAATGCACTTGGCAATATATTAAATCATGGAATAGATAAGGGAACAGTTAATTTATCAAAGAATGGACAGGTTGTTAATCTAGTATTTTTTAATCATACTGATCAAGTTATTTCAAATTATGAGAAGTTGTTTGAACGATTTTATACTGAAGATTTATCAAGAGTTAATAAGAATTCAGGTTTGGGTTTATATATCATTAAAGAACTATCAACTCTTCTTGGAGGAACAACTGAAGTTAGTGGAAATAAAGAGTACTTTGAATTGTTAATAAGTTTACCATCTCATAAAAAAACATCTCTTTCCTAGTTGAAAAGAGATGTTTTTAGTTATAGTTCACTTTTATTGAATTGATAAATAGTTAACATAAGAAAAACCAAAATCGTACTAAGAGCTACCAAAATACTCTGATAAAGTTCATTAGACCTACTTAAGATAAATTCAGTATCTCCTAAAATATTTTGGAAGTCGAAGAGACTGACCCATTCGGCATTTTGGAACATAAAACTTAAAAGAGTTAAGATAATTGGTAGTATAATGGCTGTTAGAATCGATAACACATTATTTTTTGTTAAATATGTGACAAAACAACTGATAGTTAAAATAGTCATTATCATGATGAATTGAACACTAGCTGTCATGATCCAATTAAGTAGTTGTTTTTGATTAAAACCACTTCCTACACCATAAAAAAGAGTACCCGTTAAAAATGAAGCCATATAAATATAGAAAACTTGTAATAAAATCATAATAGCAAATGATATGTATTGAGATAAAAAGTATTTTGTTCTAGATACACCTACTGTTAAAATATTCTTGTATGTTTTCTTTGAAAAGTCATGACCAACAATAATCACTAACATTGGTAGCATGGCATATAAAAACATCGTCATCATGGATGTCACTGCTTGTACAGATATAATGCCGGTCCATTCCATAGCATATTGAGATTGAGAGGTTGTTTCTTGCGCAGCATCTCCAAGGTTCACACCTACTTGTCCAACGCTTTGACTGGCAATTGAAATAAATATAAAACCTATAATGAATAACTGTGACAACCAAAATCCTTTTGTCTTAAATAATCGATAGAAATCTGCTCTAAATGTTGCAATCATCTATTTGTCCTCCTTATTTGTTGAAACTGTACCATCCACTAAAGATTTAAAGTGATTTTCTAAATCAATTCCTGTTTTATAAATTCCATTAATCGCTATTTTTTCATTCATTAAAATTTGAATTAACTCTGATACACCGACTTCAGGTTCATAAATATTGATCTCTGAAGATGAAATGATTTTAAAATTATGTATTGAGTGCTCGTGTAATATTGGTGTCACCTTTGCTGTATCTGTTACTTGTAGTGTTATCATTGTTTGAGACATTTTCTCAAATTCCTCTTTAGTAATCTCTTCTACCAAAGTACCATTATTTAATATACCAAATCTGTTAGCCACATGATAAAGCTCGGTAAGAATATGACTTGATATAAGGATAGTGATGTTTAATTCGGTATTTAATTTTTTTAGTAATTCTCTAAATTCAACGATAGCTATTGGGTCAAGGCCGTTAATAGGCTCGTCTAAAATTAAAAAGTCTGGCTTACTTAATAGCGCAATGGCTATGCCTAATTTTTGTTTCATACCAAGAGAAAAGTGTTTAAATTTTTTCTTACCAACATCAGATAAGTCAACTAATTTTAAAGTATCCTCTATATCTTTTTCATCAACAACTCCTCGTAATTTACTATAATAAATTAGATTTTCTTTAGCACTGAGGTTATCATATGCAACAGGTGTTTCAATAACACTCCCTGTGCGTTTTAAAGAGTGAATAAAATCTTTATGTGTATGTGATCCAAATAATTGAATCGTTCCAGAGCTTTGTTTTGATAGGCTAGTAATAATTTTTAGTAGTGTGGTTTTACCTGCACCATTTTTTCCTATTAGGCCGTAGATATCTCCTTTTTTGATAGTTAAGTCTATATCATGTAGTACATTATATTGTTTAAATGATTTTGAAATATTTTTTAATTCTAGAATATTTTCCATGTTACGTGTCTCCTTTGTTTTTATTTATACGTTTAATATACTGTGTATTAATAAACGAAATCTTAAGTTAATTATTAATTAATTCTTAATTGTTTTAATTTACAATAGGCCTCAATTAAAAAAACATCAAATATGCAAAATCATGTTAAACTTAATCTAACAAAATAAAAATAGAGGTGAGTATGATGAAAAAATGGGTAGCATTATGGTCATTATCTTTAGTATTAGTTGGTTGTAGTCAAAATTCAAATAATGATGAGACGAAAATTAGTCAAACTAGTTCTAGTATAGAAGCTAGTCAATCAGCAACAAATCAAAGTTCAACGAAAGAGACATCCGAACAAAGGTCTACTACATCCAAAGAGAATACAGAAAAAGGGTTTGGCGAGTCTACTTTATCAAAAGAGATGTTTTATCAAACAGGCGTATTACAAAACATAAATCAGCAATTTTTAAATTGGGCAAGCGATAGAGCAAAGGTGGGTGGTATGGCTGTTACATCTGAGTTTTTTGATCACGGAGCAGCAGGTCGAGGAGATTGGTTTGCTATAACACCAGATGGACTAGCGATGGCACAAGATCTAGAAAATCCAGGCTATGATTTTTTCCCGCTTCATGTCGTAGGTGGTGTAACATTTTATTATTCGATAAATGGCACTCTTGGAGCCACAAATGAGCATCAACAAAGTTCATTTGCAGCTGGATTTAGTGAAGTAGCTGATACCACTAAACCAATTGTTAAGTATATTCTATGTGATAATGGTATGATTTATGAGTTAAAAAGTGATGTGTCATTATCAACTGGTTTTAATGAAGCAAGTGATGAAGGAACTATTCCAAGAAGTCAAATTAACGTAAAAGAGTTTAGTTATTCAGAAGATACGGATGCAATCAGTGAATTACAACGTATATTATCAATAGTAAATAAATAAAAATAAAACCTCTATGATTGATATTGCTCAATCATAGAGGTTTTTAAATTATTTAACGTAGTCTTCGGTTAATTCTAAGAAAGTATTAACGTCTTGAATCATCATATCAATTCCAGCTTGCCAGAATTCACTTGATGTTAAGTCAACACCTAAATGTTTTTGAGCTAATTCTTCGGTTGTCATTGACGCTGTATCACGTAATAAAGCGATATAGTCATCTTCAAATGATGTTCCTTGTTTTTGAGCGAAGGCATAAATACCTAAGCTGAACAGGTAACCAAATGTGTATGGGAAGTTGTAGAATGGCACATCATCAATATAGAAGTGCAGTTTACTTGCCCAGAAATGTGGATGATAAGAATTCAATGAATCACAGTAGCTTTCTTTTTGAGCAGCTACCATTAAATCAGTGATTTCTGTATCTGTTAAGACTTTTTCTTTGCGTTCAGTATAGAAATTATTTTCAAAAATGAAACGCGCGTGAATGTTCATAAACATCGCTGTGGCATTTTGCATTTTAATATCAAGTAAATTGATTTTTTCTTCTGTTGATTTAGCTTGTTTAAGTGTGGCGTCAGCGACAATTAGTTCGGCAAAAGTACTAGCAGTTTCTGCTACGTTCATTGCGTAATCTTGGCTAACTGATGGTAAATCCCACATCACGTGTGAATGGAAAGCATGTCCTAATTCATGGGCTAATGTAGAGACTTCGTTGATTGATTCACCATATGTCATGAAGATACGAGATTCTTCATTTTCTGGCAATCCAGTACAATAACCACCTGGACGTTTACCTGGTCTATCTTCTGCTTCAATCCAGCTTTTTTCAAAGGCCATTTTAGCAAAATCAGCCATCTTAGGACTAAATTTATTGAAGTTTTCAACAATGAAATTAGCTGCTTCATTGAATGTGTAACGTTTTTCTTCAAACTCACCTAAAATAACAGGTGCATCTTGATCTTGCCAATCCATTTTCTCTTTACCGAATAATTGTGCTTTACGAGTTAAGAAATCAACGAATGGTTGTTTGTTTTCAGCAATGGTTCCCCACATAGCGTCCAATGTTTCTTTTTTCATACGGTTATACTCTAATGGAATTTCCAAATGATCAGTGATACCGTGTAGTTTGTTATTTGTTAATCGGAATCCGTCTAAATGATTTAAGGTATCAGCAAAAAGTGGTGCATAATTTGCCCAAGTTTTTTCCCATGTATCAAACAAACGTTGTCTAACATCTTTATCAGCGTCCCCCATCATACGGTTAAAAGCTTGACCTGCTGAAAGATACGTTGTTTTACCATCTTCTTCAAATGGAAATTGGATGTTTGCTACGATTGTGTCGTAGTGAGAGCTCCAAGCATTGAATCCATCTGTTGATAATTGGTTAATAACTGATTCTTCATTTTCACTTAACAAGCGTTTGCTTTGTTCGCGAGCTTCTGTTAAATTAAAAGCCACGCCTTGTTTTTTGGCAAAGTCAGAATTAAGAAGTGTGTTCCAAGTATCAGTTGACAGGTTAGTTAGTTTCTTATTAAATAAGACATTCGCGTTTTTAAAACCTGTCAATTTAGTAAATAAACCAGCTAATACACTACCAGCTTTTTTATTGTTTACATCTGCAGATTGAATGGCGTTGACAAAACTAATTGTTTGACCAAATCCTTTGGATAGTTTTTCTTGAACAGTCATGATTGCCTCGAATGCTTTAAATTCAGGCGCATCTGTTTCTGGATTCCAGTCTGTGACAAGTGATTGGTATTCTGTAATCTCGTCATCTAGTAATAATAGGCGTTGTTCTAACTCTTTTGAGTCAATGCCTCCGTTAAAAATTGAATCTAAATCCCATGTTATTGAATATGTCATTTTATCTGACTCCTTTCATTATGGTTATATTATACCCTATACTATTAAAAAACAATGATAAAAAAGCAAAAAAATTTAAGATTGGAGAAGTTCATTATGAAAAGTAAATTAAGTCAACCTAAAGTTTATACTGCAATCGCGATTGTGATTATGGTTATTTTATTTTATAGTTCATCAAAAACCTATACAGAGCAAAGTTCTGTTCCGTTACTTCAAAAGTGGTTGCAAAGTGAGCCATTTGCGTCAAAACTTCAAGGAATAATGTTTAATTATGGTGGCAGTGAAGTCAGTATACGAGCAATGGGTTATTTTAAATTTGTTGAATTTTTTATCCGAAAAGCCGCTCATTTTTTTACATTTTTTATTCTAGGAGGAAGTTTGTTTTTAGTGTTACATTCTAAATTAAAGCAATCAATCTGGAGTTTGTTTTTTGCGTGGTTTAGTGCGACAGGTTATGCAGCGATGGATGAATTTCATCAAATGCTAACAGGTGATAGAACACCACTTTTTCAAGATGTGATGCTTGATAGTGTTGGGGCGTTAACAGCATGTGTGATGCTAGTGATTTATTTTGAATTTATTCGTAATAGGTCAAAGAAGGTTAGATAAAGGTCTCATTTTAGAACAACTTATGTTAAACTAAAGTTATGTGTTTTATATTATTTTAGAAAGAGGGGAATTGAAATGGCAGGACATTCAAAGTGGAATAACATTAAGAATAGAAAAGGAGCACAAGATGCTAAACGTGGTAAAGTGTTTCAAAAATTATCACGCGAGATTTATATGGCAGCAAAAAGTGGTGGTCCCGATCCGTCTTCTAACCCTTCACTAAGATTAGTATTAGATAAAGCAAGAACAGCCAATATGCCTAATGATAATATCCAGCGTGCAATCAAAAAAGCAACAAGTGCTGGCGAAGGTGAAAACTATGATGAAGTAGTATATGAAGGATATGGTCCAGCAGGTGTCGCCATTTTGGTTCATACTTTAACAGATAATCGTAATCGTACATCTACTAATGTGCGTGTGGCGTTTAATAAAAATGGTGGTTCTTTAGGAGAATCTGGTTCGGTAGCTTATATGTTTGATCGTAAAGGATATATTGTGATCGAGCGTGAGGGACTAGATGTGGATGAAGATACGATGACATTAAGTGTGCTTGAAGCAGGTGGAGACGACATCGAGGTGTCTGATGAAGTATTTGAAATCTATACTGATCCAAGTGAATTTACAGCGGTGCGAGATGCGTTAGAAAAAGATTACACATTAGCGCAAGCAGAATTAACAATGGTGCCACAAACATTGGTTGAATTGAGTGATAGTGACAAAGAAAAATTAGAAAAAATTGTTGATACGTTAGAAGATGATGATGACGTGTCAGAAGTCTTCACATCAGCTGACATGTAAATAAATAAATGACCAACTAGATAACGTCTAGTTGGTTTTTTTTGTGTTTTTTAGGTCAATTTCAAAAAAATCGCAAATATAAGTTATGAGAAAGGAAATGACAATGAAAAAACTTGCTATGACATTATTAGATTATGGTTTTTCCAATCAAATGAGTGATTTGTATGTCTTACCAAAGTCATCACATTATGAATTATCATTTAGGCACCACCATGACATTCATCGTTACAGTCAGCTCTCTCATAAGACGGCAGAGCAATTGATTTTATATTTTAAATATCTAGCTGGAATGGATATTGCAGAAAAACGAAAAGTACAGATGGGTGGAACGACAATAAAACGCAAACAAGGAAACGTCAGAATACGTTTATCTGTGGTAGGAGATTTTTTAAATAGGGAGACATTGGTGATTCGTTTTTTATACCCGATGTCTTCAAAGACGCTTCATTTCATCAACCCAAAACAGTTAGATAGTATTAACCAACAAGTCACGCGTAATGGCTTGTTTTTATTTTCTGGTCCAACTGGTTCTGGAAAGTCAACGACCATGCATACGTTGATGCAGCACCTGATTCATAAACAAAAGAAACACATTATTACGATTGAAGATCCTGTTGAAATTGAAGACAGTCATCTTATGCAATTTCAAGTGAATGAAAAGATTGGTCTGACATATCAAGAATTAATCAAAGTGTGTTTAAGACATCGTCCAGATTGTTTGATGATTGGTGAAATAAGAGACAGAGAAACAGCCCAGATGGCTATGCGAGCGGCTTTAACTGGACATTTAGTTTTTTCGACCATTCATGCAAAAAATAGGAAAGGAGTTGAAGCAAGATTAATCGAATTAGGGATTCCTAAAGAGGAAATCAATCAAAGTGTACAAGGAATTATCTATCAAGAGATGATTCCACTGACGACAAAAGGAAAATATGGTGTGCTATATGATATATCAGACAAAGAAAACGAAAACAGCTGGGAAAAAAGCTTGCAGAAAGCCTACTATGAAAAAAGAATTACACAAAAAACTTACCAAACCTACCAAAATTAAGGCTTTATCACGTCAAGAGCAATATGAATTTGTATACCTATTAGGGAACCTTTTAGAAAATGGCTTTAGTTTAGAACAAAGCATCAAATTTATGCGGACAATCTCTATCAAACAAGATAAACAATTTAAATACATTGAAAAGAAGTTGTTGAAAGGAGAGACGTTTGCTAATTGTTTGATGGGTGTGGGATTTTCTAAAGAACAATTAGCGCCAATCAAGTTTTCTGAAGTACATGGAGACTTAGTAGGAACGTTAAAGCGAATGTCCACCCAAATGAAAGAACGAGAAAAACAACGAAAAGACATGGTAAAAGTACTAAGTTATCCAGTGTTATTGTTGTTATTTTTATTTGCGATGATAGTTGGAATGAAGTGGTTTATTTTACCTCAATTATCTGATTTATCCCAAGACGATTCACAACCTAGTATGTTTACTTTATTGGATAATGGGCTGAGGTATGGTGGTATTGGATTGATTCTTATTTTTGCTAGTTGTTATTTGATAAATAAGCGATTAAACCGAGAATCACAAATCAAAAAATTACGCCTGTATTGTAAAATACCGCTTGTCGGAAAACTATTAACAAGTTATTACACATCACTATTTGCAACAGAATGGGGAAATTTATTATCCCAAGGAATGGAATTTAAAGAAGTCGTTTTAGTTATGCAACAAAAAGGCTATTCTGACTTGATGCAAGAAATGTCAAAAAAACTTAAAACAAAACTAGAAGCGGGTATTTTTATTGATGAGCCAATCAGTCAGTGGTCGTTCTTAAAACCAGAACTAACCTGGATTATTAGGCAAGGAGAAGTTCACGGAAAGTTAGGTCAAGAGCTAGTGGTATTTGGACAACGAGAGTGGGAAGTATTTATTGCCGAATGTGAGAAGAAAATTCAGTGGCTACAGCCAATCACATTTTTATTAATTGCTGTGCTGATTGTATCAGTTTATGGCTCTTTGTTATTGCCAATATACAGTGGAATGGGGGATTTCTATTGAATACGTTAAAGAAGTTAAGAAAAAAACATGATGGTTTTACGTTACTTGAAATGCTGATTGTGTTATTAGTTATTGCTGTTCTGATTATTTTGTTTGTACCAAATTTGACGAAACAACAAGCCGGTATTAACAAACAAGGAGATGAAGCGCTAGGTAAGGTCATCCAAACACAAACTGAAATGTACTATTTAGATCATTCTGAGCGACCAAAAGATTTAGATGAATTAGTTCAGGGAGGATATATTTCAAAAGAACAAAAAGACAAAGCCGAGAAAATAGGCATTGTGGTTGAATGATGAAGGTTTTACACTCTGGGAATGTTTATGTGTGTTACTTGTCATTAGTATTTTAGCTATCATGCCAATTTTAAAAATAGAGAAGTGGCGGGAAAAACAAACTGCTGCTTCTCAACTTATTTTGTTTGAACGATTGTATGAGAGAAGTCAGCATAGTGCCGTTGTTGAACAGGAACAGAGCAAAGTTAAAGCAATAAGTTCCTCACAGTGTCTCTTCTTTAGTTACACCTTTAAGGGAGAAAAAATAGAAGAGAAGATTGAAATAAAGAGGCCTTTATATATTCAAAAAGACAGTGAAGTAACGCTACAGAGTGGATCAGCTAGTCCAAGTGTTTTAGAAACCTTTGAGTTTTATGATGACTCAACTCAAACGAGCATTCGATATGTGGTTCAGTTAGGTAGTAGTAAGGTGTTTAAATATGTTGAGAAAAAATGATGGGTATTTATTATTAGAAAGTCTTTTAGCTATGCTTGCCTTAACAGTGGGAATCCTTTTTATGTGTGAAACCATCGTTTTTATCAGATATGAACAGGAGAAAAGCCAGAATGATTTAGAGTTAGCGATTTTTGCCAAAGAGTGGGAGTATGCTACCACACAAAAAGATAAGGAAGCCTTACGCCAAAAAGCAGAAAAAGAAAAAATAGTGATAATTGATGGGAGTGATCAACAGATTGTTTTAAAGAAAAATGGTCGCGTGTTAGATATCAGCAGAGATGGCTGACATCACAAAGTGGTTTTACACTGTTCGAGTGTCTTGTGGCACTTAGTTTAACGATGGGATTATTATTATTTGTGACACCATTTATCAAGCAGGTCAATGGCATATGGCAAGTACAAAAAGACGCATCTTATCTGGAAATACAGATTGGAAAACAACAATTAGAGTATGAAATAAAAGAACTGACACTTGTTGAGGTACAACCTAGTCAATTGATTTACAAAAAAAAAGGTCCAGATAAAGAGGATAAAATTATTTTTGACTTATACAAAGACACATTGAGGAAGCAACCTGGCTTTCATCCAATTATTGTAGGACTTAAAACAGCGAACTGTATTGAGCACGACCATGTTATTGAGATGAATTTAGAAACAGAAAAAGGGGATAGTTATGTTTACTTTTTACAAAAATAATGAAGGAGGGATAGCTATCCCTTTTTTGTGTTTATTGGCACTTTTTACGATTAGTACCTTATATTTGATTGATGATTACAAGCAAAAACAGTTGTTGATGAAACAAGCAACAGACTCTTATTTAGCAGATATACTTGAAGAAAAATCTCAAGCAGATATTTTAATAATGGAAAATAATGAAACCAAAATTGTCAATTATTCTGTGGGGCAAGTGACACTGGAGAAAAGCAGATTTGGTAGTTTAGTGAAATTAAAAATAGAACTTCATAGTGGTTTTAAACGACATGTTTTTGTAAATAATTAGTAAAGGCTATCATCAGACGAAAAAAACCCTATCATTTTCAGTTTGAATGCCTTGAAATATCCAAATTCTTTCGATAGAATAGGAAAGTAAGAGATTTGTGAATAAGACAAGGAAGAGGTGACACATTTGTCTCAAACGAATGTTGAGATAGGCTTTCAAGATTTGAATGAATCTGTGAAATTGCTACAGAAGACATTGGACACGTCTTTTTTTGATGCCTATGTTGAAAACGGTGAAAATTTATTGGATGGTGGCAGTGTTCGTGTGATTGATAATGTACCAAGTCAGTCAGAGGTGACACAACTTGAAACATATTATCAAGAATTATTAAATATGGACTTGTCAGTTGAAGAAAAACGAAAAATCACCCAGTTAACATTACTTAGTGGCTTAAAAGTGGAACCACTTCAAGCAAATCATCAACTAACACCAGATAGTATTGGTTTTTTATTTGTTTATATGATTGAACAACTAACCAAACATGAAAAAAGCAATATGGTTGTTGGGGACTTGTCAGTTGGTATGGGTAACTTACTCTATACAATTTTGAGTAATTTGGATTTAGCTGGTTACAAAGATATTCGAGGCGTTGGCGTTGATGCTGATGACTTGCTATTACAAGTAGCTGCAGTAAACAAGAATTGGTTAGGATTAGAGGTTGAATTATTTCACCAAGATTCTTTAGAGCCACTTCTTATCGAACCACTTGATGTGGCAATAGCTGATTTACCGATAGGTTATTATCCTAAAGACGAGGTAGCAAAAGACTTCATGACATCTTTTCCTACTGAACATAGTTATGCTCATCATTTAATCATGGAACAAAGCATGCGATATGTTAAAGAAGGAGGATTTGGTTTATTTTTATTACCAAATAATTTTTTGGAAACAGAGCAGGCGGATGTCCTAAAAAAATGGTTAGTGGAAGAAGTTTACTTACAAGGCATATTACAATTACCAAAAACTCTTTTTAGTCAAAAAAGTTTAGGAAAATCAATAGTCTTGGTTCAAAATAAAGGTGGAGAATCCTCGCAAGCAAAAGAAGTATTACTTGCAGAATTACCATCTTTGAAAGAAAATCAAAGTGTATTAAATTTTGTCAATCAGTTTCGTCAATGGTGCGAATCGAATATAAAATAGAGGAGAAAATAAAATGTCAAAAACAATCGCAATTAACGCTGGAAGTTCAAGTTTAAAATGGCAATTATATACAATGCCAGAAGAAACAGTAGTCGCTAAAGGAATCGTAGAAAGAATTGGTTTAAATGATTCAATCTTTACTATTAAATATGGCGAAGATGAAAAATATGAAGTAATCAAAGACATCGAAGATCATGAAATTGCTATTAACATGTTATTAGAACAATTAACAGCATTAAACATTATTGACTCATTTGATGAAATCACAGGAGCTGGACACCGTATTGTAGCTGGTGGGGAACATTTCAAAGAATCAGCTATTATTGATGATAAAGCACTTGCTTTAGTTGATGAATTAGCAGAATTTGCACCATTACATAACCCAGCAGAAGCAAAAGTTATCCGTGTATTCCAAAAATTATTACCAAACACATTAAACGTTGGAGTATTTGATACATCATTCCATACAACAATGCCAAAAGTAAATTACTTATACAGTATTCCAACTGAGTACTATGAAAAATATGGTGCTAGAAAATATGGTGCACATGGAACAAGTCATCGTTACGTTGCAGAACGTGCAGCTGATATGTTAGGTAAACCAATCGAAGAGTTAAAAATCATTACATGTCATTTAGGTAATGGCGCTTCTATTACAGCGGTTGAAGGTGGAAAATCAATCGATACATCAATGGGATTCACACCACTAGCAGGTGTTACAATGGGAACTCGTTCTGGTGATATTGATGCATCATTATTACAATACTTAATGGGTAAATTAGAATTAACTAACATTAAAGATATGATTGATATCTTAAACAAAAAATCTGGTTTATTAGGTTTATCAGGTATTTCAAGTGACATGCGTGACTTAGAAAACTCTGATACAGAAGCAGCAAAAGTTGCTTTAGAAATCTTTGAAGACCGTGTACGTAAATACATCGGTAGCTACGTTGCAACAATGAATGGTGTAGATGCGATTGTCTTTACAGCAGGAATTGGTGAAAACGCAGTAGATATCCGTAAAAACATTATTGATGGATTAAGCTTCTTCGGTTGTGAAATGGACGCTGAGAAAAACAGCGTTCGTGGAGAAGAACGCATTATTTCAACTGATGATTCAAAAGTAAAAGTATTATTAGTTCCAACTGATGAAGAATTAATGATTGCTAGAGACGTTGAAGCATTAAAAAAATAATTAGATAGATAAAAAGACGAGAGCCAAATGATTGGTTTCTCGTCTTTTTTTGATTTTTAAGGTTTATTTTATTGTTTGTTATCCACGTCGGTGCGAACGACTAAAACATCACTTTTGGCATGAACAGAAACATAGCTAGAGACAGAACCTAATAAAATTCGCTCCATTGTATTTAATCCAGTTGCACCTAACATAATTAAATCAATTCCTAATTCTTTTGGTAAATCTTCAGATAGAACGATTTTAGGTACACCAATACAAATCACTGTTTCTACTTTGTCAAACTTGTGCTCATGAGCGTACTCAATATATTGTTTCAAGGCTTCATCAGCCTCTTTTTTAGCATTTGTTGCAAGTGTCTCGTCATAAGATGAAACAGTTTCAAATGCGCGCATATCAACAATATGAGCGATATAAAGGGTGGCATCGTTTCGTTTGGCTACATGCACTGCTTTTTTTAGTGCACGTTCTGATTCTTTTGATCCATCCATTGCGACCAATATTTTTTTGTATTCTTTTTGCATGATAATCCATACTCCCCTTAGTGAATATTTTGAGATAATATTATACTAAATCCAGCCGATACGCAAAGTACAATAATGATGAAAACTAAGCTAGTTAACTTTGTTGCAAAAAATAACCCAATAACTATACCAATAATCGCTAATACAAGAAGTGATACTGAAAAAGCTTTTAATGTGGGTTGATTTTTTTTAGTAAAAACGACTAACAAAGCCTCTTGCTTTTTTGATAAAAAATAACTAATAACACATAAAATAAAAGCAAAAACTAATAGAATAATTTTATACAACGTATCACAACCTTTTCTTTTTAAACGCACAAAAAAATATCCGTCGATGCCGTTTTGTATCCCTGATGGTTGAACCCGCTAAAAAATGCAGGTGGGAATCGCTGTAAATACCTCAAACTACCAAATGAAAAGGCCTGTTTTTAATAAATACTCGTTGATTCCCAAAGTAAAACGATTTGTTCGGTCAACACTAATGGGGATACTGCGTACATCACAGATATCTTAGTTATATAATAGCACAGGAGTTAAGATTCTTCAATTGTTAGGACTGGCCTTTCTTTTGTGATGTTAGCCATTCCCACTGTTTTCCTAAAGCTATTTCGTATTTTCCAGTTTTTACGGGTTCGTAATAAGAGGTATTTTTAATTTTATTTGGCAAGTACTGTTGTTTGACCCAATGGTTATCAAAACTGTGTGGGTATTTGTAATCGACTCCACGATTTAATTTTTCAGCACCTTTGTAATGTGAATCTTTCAAATGATTAGGAACGTCTCCTGTATTTCCTTGTCTAATGTCACTTAAGGCATTGTCAATCGCGACGATACTTGAATTTGATTTTGGTGATAAACACAAATCAATGACAGCATTGGCTAAAGGAATACGTGCTTCAGGAAAGCCTAATTTTTCAGCTGCTTGAACAGCCGAAACAGTTCTTGCACAAGCTCCAGGATTAGCTAGACCAATGTCTTCATACGCAATCACCATCAGTCGTCTGCAAATCGACATCATATCCCCAGCTTCAACGAGTCTTGCCATATAATGCAAGGCAGCATCGACATCACTTCCACGAATACTTTTTTGAAACGCAGAAATCACATCATAATGCGCATCGCCGTCTTTGTCATGGGTAAGTGATTTTCGTTGCACACATTCTTCTATGATATCTAAAGTAATGATAATCTTTCCATGATCATCAGGTTTAGTTGATTTGACAGCAAGTTCTAAACCATTTAGTGCACTTCTTAAATCACCATTTGTTGCTCGTGTTAAATGAGTCAGGGCTTTATCAGTGACCGTCACATCCAACTCACCTAAACCATCTTGACTGTCAGTTAACGCTCTTTCAATCGCTTGTTTGATATCTTCTTCATTGAGCGGTTTGACTTCAAAAATCTGCGTTCGACTTCGAATCGCTGGGTTAATTGAAATATAAGGATTTTCAGTTGTCGCACCAATCAAAATAACCCGACCGTTTTCTAAATGAGGCAATAAAAAATCTTGTTTTGGTTTATCAAGGCGATGGACTTCATCTAGTAATAAGATAAGGGTGCCACTCATTTTTGCTTCTTCCACAACAATTTGTAAATCTTTTTTACTATCTGTTGCAGCATTCAACATACGAAAAGCATAGTGAGTTGACCCTGCAATCGCACTAGCAATACTTGTTTTTCCAGTTCCAGGTGGACCATATAAAATCATAGAGGATAATTGTTTAGCATCAACCATGCGGCGAATGATTTTTCCTTCACCAACTAAATGGGTTTGGCCAACTACATCATCAATCGTTTTTGGTCTCATACGATAAGCGAGAGGTTTATTCATCTGTCTTCCCCCTTTAATAAACTCATTATAACATAGGATTAGTAATGACAAATGCTAGCAACTTTTGTATGATAGGAGAGACAATACAAAGAAAGTGTAAGTGTGTGAAAAAATGAAAGACAATATGTTAACAGAATTAGAAAAACAACTTGAAAAATCTTTAGGAGACTTTGATTTTGCGATTGATTGGGATGTCAAACAACATCGTATAGAAGTATCTGTTTTGCTATTTGCTGAAAATAAATTAAATGATGTCATTGAAGATGAAGAAGGAACGCAATCTGAAGAAGAAGTGATAGAATTTGAAGATAGTTTAATATTATATGCTGATGATAAAGAAGTTCCTGATGAATTAGAATATTTAACTGTGATTCCATTTAATCGTAAAAAAGGAATGATAAAAGGAGATATCACAGCGTTAGCAAACTATTTAGCAGAAGTATTAGTTAATGGACAAGGTGATTTACTAGATTTCTTAAATGATGAAACCATCGAAACGTTTGAGTTAGTATGGGACGATGCGGCGTTTGAAGAGATGAAAAAAAATAATAACGAGACAGCTATGGTAGCTTATCCAAAGTATTAAAAGGGAGATTAGACAATGAAGTGGAATCAATTATCTGTTATTACTTCCAGTGAGGCAGTAGAAGCAGTATCAAGTATTTTAATGGAAGCAGGAGCTAACGGGGTAGCTATTGAGGACTCAATGGACCTAGTGAATTTTGAGAGTGACCCTTTTGGAGAGATTTTAGATAAAGATACGTTTTCTCATCGAAAAGAGGGGGCAGAAGTGATTGCTTATTTCCCAGAAACATTATTTTTACCAGAAATTATTCCTAGTATTCAACTAAAAGTAGAAGAACTTTCGACATTCGGTTTAGACATTGGTGAACATAGCATCACTGCTTCTGAAGTAGAAGAAAGTGACTGGGCAACTGCTTGGAAAAAATATTATCACCCGGTCAATATTAGCCGTTATTTAACGATTGTACCTGAATGGCAAGAATATACACCAAACAATCCTGATGAGCATATCATTTATCTTGATCCAGGCATGGCATTTGGAACAGGCACACATCCAACCACACGTTTGACGTTACAAGCACTTGAGGTGACATTACGTGGTGGAGAGACAGTGCTAGATGTGGGAACAGGTTCTGGCGTATTAAGTATTGCGAGTAAATTTTTAGGAGCAGAAGACGTGTTTGCTTATGATTTAGACGAGGTTGCGGTTAATTCCGCAAAAGAAAATATGGCATTAAATCCTATCGCAAAAGACGTACATGTTTCAGCTAATGACTTATTAAATGGTGTAGATAAAAAAGCAGACGTCATTGTGGCGAATATTCTGGCTGACATTATTGTACTGATGTTAAAAGACGCACATCGTTGCCTGAAAGATGACGGAACACTGATTATTTCAGGAATTATCGAAGACAAAGTCCCAATGATTTTAGAAGAATTAGAAAAAGAATCATTTGTTGTGGATCAATTATTCAAACAAAAAGATTGGTATGCTATCATTGTTAAAAAACAATTGGAGGATTAAACATGCAACGTTATTTTTTGCCATATGATTATGACGAACAAGCAACGTTTGAATTAAGAGACAGCGATTTTCATCATGCGAGAAATGTGATGCGTATGACAGTAGATGATGAATGCTTTTTAGTCTTTCAAAACCAAGTGGCCATTAAAGCAAGCATTGTGTCCATAGAAGAGTCTGCGATTATATTTAGTGAAGTCTCAAAAGAAGAGATGCAAAAAGAGATGCCAGTCAATGTGACGATCGCTTGTGGGTATACTAAAGGCGATAAACTAGAATTAGTCGCACAAAAAGGCACAGAGCTTGGCATGCATGAATTGATTGGTTTTCCTTCAAAAACGTCTGTCGTCAAATGGGATGAGAAAAAACGAGTTAAGAAAACGCAACGATTGGAAAAAATCGTAAAAGAGGCATCTGAACAATCTCACAGGCAAGTTGTACCCAATATCCAACTATATAGTTCTTTTAAAGAATTATTAGAAAAAGCAAAGGACTTCACGTATTGTTTAGTGGCTTATGAAGAGTCTAGTAAGCAAGGTGAGAAAAGCCAGTTTGTTACCACGTTATCAGCTTGTAAACCTGGTGAGTCTTTACTCATTATTTTTGGTCCAGAAGGTGGTTTAACACCAGATGAGATTAAGGTATTAGAAGAGTATGACGTGAAAAGTTGTGCGTTAGGGCCACGTATTTTACGAGCTGAAACAGCACCACTTTACGCGTTATCAGCTACGAGTTATCAATGGGAATTATGTGGAAAATAAACAAATAAAAAAATCACGATAAATTGAAAATAATGAATTAAGTACGTTATAATAAGAGTAATAGAATTAAGTTAAAAAGTACTATTGTGGTACTTTTTTTTCATAAGGAGGGGAAAACATGCCAAAAGAAAAAGATTTGACCGCTGAAGAAGTAATAAAAATGGTATCGACTTATATGAACCCTCAGCATGTTGCATTTGTTGAAAAAGCAAGTGATTACGCAAAAGAAGCGCATAAAGAACAATTTAGAAAATCAGGGGAGCCATACATTATTCATCCCATCCAAGTAGCAGGGATTTTGGCTGAATTAAACATGGATCCTCATACTGTTGCCACAGGTTTTCTACATGATGTGGTGGAAGACACAGATGTTACCTTAGAAGACTTGGAAAAAGAATTTGGTCCAGACGTTGCCATGCTAGTAGATGGTGTGACAAAACTTGGGAAAATTAAATACAAATCACATGAAGAACAACTCGCTGAAAATCATCGTAAAATGCTTTTAGCCATGTCACAAGATTTACGTGTTATTATGGTAAAACTAGCAGACAGAGTTCATAATATGCGGACGCTAAATCATTTAAGAGAAGATAAACAACGACGCATTGCAAAAGAAACATTGGAAATCTATGCACCACTCGCTCATCGTTTGGGGATTAGTTTGATTAAATGGGAGCTTGAAGATAGATCACTTCATTATTTGAATCCTCGTCAGTATTATCGTATCGTTCATCTGATGAAATCAAAACGTGGTGAACGTGAACAATATGTGGCTCAAGCAGTCGAAGAAATCAGAGAAGCGACAGAAGAGTTAGGTATTTATGGCGAGATTTATGGTCGACCAAAACACATTTATTCGATTTATTGTAAAATGCATGACAAGAAAAAAGAATTCTCTGAAATCTATGATTTATTAGCCATTCGTGTGATTGTTGATTCAATCAAAGATTGTTACGCAGTTCTTGGGGCGATTCATACTAAGTGGAAGCCACTTCCAGGTCGGTTTAAAGATTATATCGCTGTTCCTAAAACAAATATGTATCAGTCGTTACATACCACAATCATTGGACCAAATGGTAGTCCGATTGAAATTCAAATTAGAACCCATGAAATGCATCAAATTGCTGAGTTTGGGGTGGCAGCTCACTGGGCATATAAAGAAGGAAAAACAGACCAACAGACGGATAAAAATGCCAATCAGATTAGTTTATTACGTGAAATTATTGAATTACAAGATGAAAACTATGACGCCTCTGAATTTATGGATAATGTAAAAGGTGAAATCTTTAGTGATAAAGTGTACGTGTTCACACCAAAAGGAGACGTAACGGAATTACCAAAAGGCTCAGGGCCGCTTGATTTTGCTTATAATATCCATACTGAAGTGGGAAATAAAACCACTGGAGCAAAAGTAAATGGCAAGATGGTCCCCCTTGATTATAAATTAAAAAATGGGGATATCATTGAGGTTTTAACTTCTCAAAATTCATTTGGACCTAGTCAAGACTGGGTGAATATGGTGGTGACAAGTAAAGCCAGAAATAAAATCAAACGCTTCTTCAAAATTCGTGATAGAGAAGAAAACATTGATAAAGGAAAACATCAACTTGAAAAAATGTTTGAAGACAATGATTTTGTCGCCAAAGATTTTTTAACAAAAGAAAAAGTGGATGATGCATTAGAAAAATTTGCATTCCAGCAATTAGATGATTTGTATGCAGCTGTTGGTTTTGGTGAAATCACTGCGCAAGTTGTGTTTAATCGTCTGACTGAAAAAGAGCGAAAAGAACGTGGTATCAAGAAACAACAAGAAGAAAATGAAGAATTAATTAAGCAATCAGCTCAGAAAAAAGAAGCCAATCGAATGAAAATTCGCCATGAAGGTGGAATTGTCATTCAAGGAGCAGATAATCTATTAGTGCGAATCAGTCGCTGTTGTAATCCTGTACCTGGTGATGAAATTGTTGGCTACATTACGAAAGGTCGTGGTGTGTCGATCCATCGTAAGGATTGTCCGAATATGAACAGCTCACCTGAAGTAAAAGAGCGTCAAATAGAAGTAGAATGGGAAGATACAGCGGCAAATAGTGAACAAGAATACAATGCGGATTTAGAGATTTACGGCTACAATCGTTCTGGTTTATTAAATGATGTGTTACTCGTTGTTAATGCCAATACAAAAAAATTAATGAGTGTTGAAGCAAAAACAGCTAAAAATAAAATGGGCGTGATTCACTTGACTATTAGTATTCGAAATCTAGCTCACTTGGAACAAATTGTTGATAAGATAAAAAATATACCAGACGTTCATAGCGTGAAGCGAACAAAAGGGTAGGTGAGAATAGTATGCGAGTAGTATTGCAACGTGTATCAGAAGCAAGTGTCTCAATAGATAACAAAAAAGTAGCAAGTATTGAAAAAGGATATGTGCTTTTAGTTGGTATGGCAGAAGAAGATACGAAAGAAGAAGCAGATTATCTGGCAAAAAAAATTAGTAAGCTACGCGTATTTGAAGATGAAGAAGGTAAGATGAACCTAGATATTCATCAAATAGGTGGGAGTATTTTATCTATTTCTCAGTTTACTTTATTAGCTGATACAAAAAAGGGAAATCGTCCAAGTTTTGCTAAAGCTGGACGTCCTGATATGGCTAGTAAGTTATACGATTATTTCAACGAGCAGCTACGTCAAGAAGGCATAGAAGTAAAAGAGGGTGTCTTTGGAGCGGATATGTTAGTTGATATAAAAAATGATGGACCTGTTACTATTATTTATGACAAATAAAAAAGATATCAGACGGCTATTAATAGTCGTTTGATATCTTTTTATTGTAGATTGAAAAAAATGATAAATAAATGACTTTTTTTCTTTCTTTTTGTGAATAATTATGATTTAATAGTAAAAATGGTTAAAAGAAGGAGAGATTGTTCGTGTCTAAGTATCAACGAAAAGTTTTAGTATCAACAGCAGCAGGTATCGGTTTAGAGAACATGGATATCATGTTTTTAGCATTCTCATTATCATCTATTATTTCATCACTACAGGTTACAAGTGCTCAAGCGGGATTTATTTCCACTATTACTAATTTGGGCATGTTGGCAGGTGGTATTTTTTTTGGTCTTTTAGCCGATAAGATAGGACGAGTCAAAGTATTTGCATATACAGTTATTACCTTTTCTATTGCGTCATTATTAATGTTTTTTGCATCGAATATTTACCTAGTTTATTTATTTCGTTTTATAGCTGGAATTGGAGCCGGTGGTGAGTATGGAGCTTGTATGTCACTTGTCTCAGAAACATTTTCAAAGAAAAACTTAGCAAGAGCAACGTCGGTTGTTGCGATTGGTGGACAAGTAGGAGCAATTGTTGCGGCAGTTTTGGCTTCATTGATTATTCCAGTGTTAGGTTGGAAAATGCTGTATGTCATTGGAGTACTACCAATATTTTTCGTTTTATTTATTAGACGAGGTTTAGAAGAACCTGACAGTTTTAAAGAACGTCAGGAAAGTGGTGAAAAGCCAAAATTATCTTTATTATTTAAAGATGGCCAAACGACTTGGCAAACAGTTGGATTAACTCTGATGGTAACCGTTCAAATTGCGGGATATTTCGGGTTGATGAATTGGTTACCATCAATTATGCAGAAGCAACTAGGACTTTCTGTTTCTGGATCGTCATTGTGGATGATTAGTACCATATTTGGAATGAGTTTAGGGATGTTAACATTTGGAACGGTGATGGATAAACTTGGTCCGAAATTATCATTTGCTGTATTTTTAATTTTTTCATCTCTATCAGTTTACTTGATTGTTTTAGCTAAAGGTCAGTGGAGTTTACTCTTTTCAACAATGTTAGTAGGATACTTCATTAACGGTATGTACGGCGGTTACGGTGCAATCATCAGTTCACTTTATCCAACAGAAATTCGGGCGACAGCTAATAACGTCATCATGAATTTAGGAAGAGCTATTGGTGGGTTTTCATCAGTCGTGATAGGATTTTTAATGGATAATTACTCGTTAACAGCTGTTGTAGTTTGCCTATCAGCAATTTACTTAGTGAGCTTATGTATTATGTTGACGATACCAGGATTTAAGTTATACAAAGAAAGCTAGGAAAGATATTTGAAAATTATCTTTATATTTTCTTAAGCAAAAGTTTAGATAAATTAATAAAAAAAAGCATGATTTTGTCATGGGTTGAGACTATTATATAAACATACCAACGAAACAACCCTAACAAACTTTTTCATTTTATTTACTCCTCCAAAGTAAATAAACAACTCCTTTTTGCTACTAGAGAAATCTAGTGGCTTTTTTATTTTAAAATAGTTAATTGAACAATCAATGAAATAAGTAGATACACACATATTGGGATATAAATCATATTATCCATTTTTGCAAAGGTCGTATCTTTTTCACGTTTGAATAAGCCCAAACAGTTAAATTCACCAATGATTCGAGCAGTAAAAACAAAACAAGCTAGTGTTAGTAAAATAGAGACAAATTTTTGATTGCCAATCTGATAATGATAAATAATCTCTAAAAAAGCTAATATGAAAAAGGCTGTAGCAACTAGAGAACACATAAATGATCCAGGTGTTTGATTAAAAAAATGTGGTTTGAGATTATACTTATATTCTGGAAGAACATACTCTCCAAAAAGATTCCCACCAAACGCCCAATACACATGTAAGAGACCTATACTAATAAGTAACACGACAGACAACCAGAAAAAAACAAATGACATACCCCAACATCCTCTCAAATTAGTTAGTTCATTTTTGTAGGTTAAGTATACTCTTGTCTTTTCAGGTTGAAAAGGATTAATAGAAACAGGAAAAAAGTATCTTTACTTTTTCTTAAGTAAAACATCACAAAAATAATAAAAAAGGACATCGTTTTTTCATAAATAGAGGTTATTATATAGTCATACCAACAAAATAACCCTAACAAACTTTTTCATTTTATTTACTCCTCCAAAGTAAATAAACAACTCCTTTTTGCCACTAGTGAGAACTAGTGGCTTTTTTGTGTTATGGCACTTTTTTCAAAAATTGAGATGAGATGAGTGAATAGAAGATAACTCCAACCTATCTTTACTTTTTCTTAAGTAAAACATCACAAAAATAATAAAAAAAGACATCATTTTTTCATAAATAGAGGTTATTATATAGTCATACCAACAAAACAACCCTAACAAAACTTTTTCATTTTATTTACTCCTCCAAAGTAAATAAACAACTCCTTTTTGCCACTAGAGAGATCTAGTGGCTTTTTTATATTCTGTCATATCAAGTCTCCATATTTTTTATTATGGCATAATTATGAAAATAGAGTTGGTAAGAAACAAGAATAAAAGGAATTGATAAAGTGAAATATCACAAGAAATTTCTAATATCATTCAAAGTTTAAAACAAGCTGTACCTAAAACGGATAATTTTAAACGACTACATCAAGTATTTGATCAATTAAACTCAGAAGTTCTCATTGCGATTGATTATGCAGGATTTGATACAAGTGAAGGTCACGAAGACGTGGGCTCAGTTTTTAATGTGATGAAAGAATATGATATACCTAGAAAAGGCTATTGTTTTTTTCATCAACAAGATATAGAAAGATGCTTTGGAAAACCTGGAACGCTATATTTAGCTTTTCATAGTATGACAGGAGATGAGGAGATTGCTATGGAAGTAGGACAACGTATCGTTGAATTATTAAGAGCCAACCATTTTGATGTTTATTGGGAAGAAACATTAGATAGAAAAATAGGTATAAAGAATTTTCATTTGGATAAGCAATATGACGAACAACTATCTAGTGTAGTAAGATCTTTGAGTGTGATTACGAAAAGTCATCAGTAGATAAAATGATAGAAGACCTTTACTTTTTCTTAAGTAAAACATCACAAAAAGAATAAAAAAAGACATCATTTTTTTCATAAATAGAGGTTATTATATAAGCATACCAACAAAACAACCCTAACAAACTTTTTCATTTTATTTACTCCTCCAAAGTAAATAAACAACTCCTTTTTGCCACTAGTGAGAACTAGTGGCTTTTTTTATTACGCCGATTGTAAAATTAAGCTAGACAACTAAAAAATCATTTGTGATACACTCAAATTGTATTTCCAACCAAAGAAAACAAGGAGAGTGATCACAAATGACCTATACACATCTTACTACAGACGAGCTAGTTTTGATAGAAGCTTATTACCATCAAAATAAAAAAGGAACATACGTTGCGAAACAATTGAAACGAGCAAAACAGACTATCTATAATGTTTACAAAGCTTTTGATGAGGGATTATCTGCACTAGATTACTATAAAAGATACAAAAATAATAAAAAGAATTGTGGCAGGCGTCCTATTTCTTTATCTGATAATGAAACAGAATACATTCAAAAGAAGGTTGTTCAAGGATGGACTCCAGATGTCATTATTGGTCGTGCTGAGTTTCCTATCTCATGTTCTATCAGTACTCTTTATAGATTATTTAAGCAAGGACTGTTTGATTTGACCGCATTACCTATGAAAGGTAAAAGGAAAGCGAATGGTTATAAAGAAAAAAGAGGTAAACAAGCCTTTAAAAGAACCATCCATCAACGTAATAAGGACTATCAACTCTTTAATAATGAATTTGGTCACCTTGAAGGTGACACAATTGTTGGAAAAGATCATAAAAGTGCTGTTATCACACTCGTTGAAAGACTATCGAAAGTGATTATTACGTTAAAACCAATAGGCAGACGAGCAATAGATATCGAAAATAGTTTAAATAATTGGTTTAAAAAGTTTCCATGCCATCTATTTAAATCAATCACATTCGATTGTGGTAAAGAATTTTCTAATTGGAAATCAATCAGCAATCTAAATGATATTGATATTTATTTTGCCGATCCAGGAACACCATCACAACGTGGCTTAAATGAAAACTCTAATGGGTTATTACGTAAAGATGGATTACCTAAACAAATGGATTTCAACAAAGTTGAGGAATCTTTTATCCAATCTATCGCTTCTAAAAGAAATAATATTCCTAGAAAATCATTAAACTATAAAACACCATTGGAAGTATTTTTGAGTTATGTAGACAACGATATTTTGTCTAGCTTAATTTGACAAATGAAATTATCATAAATGATCAACTATACTGATGAAATCATCATATGAGGTTCTATGGAATATGGAAAAGGTAAGTTTAATGTGTTGTTTAGATGTTCTGTCACATAGTAGATTTGTTTATCTAATGAAACAGCTAGTCCGAGTTCAAAGAAAGAAGTATGGTCCATGTATCCAGTGATAAAAACTAGAGAACTCTTTTTTATGGTATCAATTGTTTGCTCTAATGAAGAACACATACCAGTCATGACGCAAAAATCATTGAGAAAACCAAATGATGTTATTTCTTCTTTTTCGTAAAAAGAGGATAGAGCACGGCTTTCTATGATAGGATTAGTTGAAATTTGGTAGATATATTTTGCTGTAGTAGACATATCTTTATCTCCTTTATCATTGTTTTAATTATCGTACTATTATATACACTAGATATCAAATAAACCTCTAACAACTATCTTTGTTAGAGGTTTAAAGTAACTATTATTGTACAGTTTCCATTCTTTCAACATCAAATTCTTCACCTAAGTCATGAATTCTTTTAATCCATTCTTCTGGTGTAATGTCATTTTCAGTGATGTAACGATTTCTTTCATGAATACGACAGTCATGAGAACAACCACGTACATATTTTGCTTCGTTTTCTTCAGAGCACAAGATTTGTCTGTTACATTCTGGATTACCACAGTTAACGTAGCGTTCACAAGGTGTACCATCAAACCAATCCACTCCAACGATAACTGGGTCAACATGATTGATAGGAACACTAATACGTTCGTCAAACACATACATTTTTCCATCCCATAATTCACCTTGAACTTCAGGATCACGACCATAAGTAGCGATACCGCCATGTAATTGACCAACATCATTGAAACCTTCACGAACTAACCAACCAGAGAATTTTTCACAACGAATTCCACCAGTACAGTATGTTACAACACGTTTATCCATGAATTTTTCTTTGTTATCACGAATCCATTGAGGTAGTTCTCTAAATGTACGAATATCTGGACGAACAGCTCCTCTAAAGTGACCTAAATCATATTCGTAATCATTTCTTGCATCGATTACAATCGTATCTTCATCTAAAATAGCTTCTTTAAATTCTTGAGGTGATAAATAGTTTCCAGTTAATTCTAATGGGTTAATATCATCTTCTAATTTTAAAGACACTAATTCAGGACGAGGACGGACGAACATTTTTTTGAACGCTTGCTCGTCAGCGGGATCAATTTTAAAGAAAATATCTTTAAATCGTTCGTCAGCATGCATGTAATCCATATAACGTTGTGTATCTTCAGTTAAACCTGAGAGAGTTCCATTGATACCTTCTTTGGCAACTAAGACACGGCCTTTCAAGTTAAAAGATTTACATAATTCTAAATGCTCTTTGGCAAATTCTTCAGGATCTTCAATAGGGACATATAAATAATATAATAATACTTGATACTTTGACACTGTAATTCCTCCTAGAGTTTGTATCAGATAATTATAGAGAAAAGTCTATAAAATAGCAATATTGAAGTTTTTTTCACAAGTATGTAAAAAGAGATTTAAATAAATAAGTTGACGATTTTTGAAATTAACGTTATCTTACTAAGAGTAGTGCTTGAAAGGAAATAAAGAGATGAAGATATGGCATGAACTAAAAAAACAATGGCGGTATATGGATGGTGTAGTAATTATCTGCTTGATAGTTTTATCATTTGTTCCTTATGTGGTATTTGGTATAAATCAAGCAAAACATAAAGAGGATACTAGTGGAAATATTGCAATTGTTACAATAAAAGGTAAAGAAGTTGACCGTTTTGATTTAAATGAAAACACAAAACATTTTGAGAAAACCTACTACCCAGGTGGGGATAAATATAATATTGTTGAAGTCGATGGAACTCGCATACGAGTAAAAGAAGATAATAGTCCAGATCAAATTGCGGTTATGACAAGTTGGATTAGTCGAGTAGGACAAACAAGTATTTGCTTGCCTCATCAATTAGTGATTGAGATAAAGGCTAAAAATCCAGATAATGATGAAGATGAAATGATTATGACGTACTAGGTTAATTGATATTTAGATGTAATCATAGAAAGGGTATTCTAATGAAAAAGAAAATAATGTTAGCTATATTATCATTAATAGTTCTATGTGGTGTAGCACTTATTTATTTATATAAATCTAATGCTGGAATTGCAGTAAAAGATAATGTAATAGACATACAAAAAGAAAAAGTAGATGTAAAACAGGTCACAAAAGAAAAAGATAGTAATCGACCAAAGGTGATTGTTAATTTTGGAGATAGCATATTCGGAAACACTGGAGAAACATCAGAAGATACGTCAATTTCAGCAGAATTAACAAAAATAACACCAAATAAATATATAAATGCAGCCTTTGGAAATACAATGGCTAGTACAAGACAAGATTATATGTATTGGGACTCCCTATCTTTGGTGAGTTTAGTAAATGAAGTTGTGAAAGATGATAGCGATATCAGCAAATGGAATACCCAAGATGCAAGTATTTCAGCTGGAGTTTTTCCAGATAAATTTGCTGATCAACTAGATAAGATTAAGAAAATTGATTTTTTTGATGTTGATGAAATTACTATTGGTTTTGGAACAAACGATTTCACGAAAGAAGCAAGTCTTTTTGGAACGGATGTACATAGCTACAGTTATGCATTAGATAATTCAATAAAAAAATTGAAAAAAGAATATCCTGATATAAAAATTACCGTGATATCACCAGCATATAGATATTGGAAAAATCCAGATGGAACTTTTTTAGAAGATAGTAATACAAGAGAAGTGAACGGTTATAAATTAACAGATTTTGTAGAAGAAAGTAAAAAAATAGCAAAAGAGAATGATGTAACCTTTATTAATAATTATGATGTCATAAATTTTGATAATAAAGAACAATATTTTGATGAATTTGATTCCACACACCAAAATGTTGAAGGAAGACGTTTTCTGGCTAAGTATTTAGCGGAGCAAATGAAATAACAAAAAACTCTTACGAAAAAGTAAGAGTTTTTTTGTTATACTTATATAAGAAATAGGAGGTGTTATGGCAATGAAAAAAATATATTATTTATTGTATATTCTTATAGGAATCTATTGTGTGTCATTGTTAATCTCTGGAAAAATATGGTTTATGATAACATATTTACTGTTGTTAGGTATTACTAAGTATTATTCGGTTAAACGCAATAAAGAATTGAACTATATGTGGCAGCTAGCTAAAGAAAAAAATATTTCTCTAATTACTTTGAGTGAACTGTCTAATATGGGGCAACTCGACTTGAAAGCCACTCAACGTGAAGAATCTGGACGATATTTACCACCTCGTCAGTTAGTCCGACAAACCATCGAAAAGTTAGAAAATTACAAAGGATAGTGAAACATTTTTTCTTTTGTATAGGAGTCAATGCCAAGATAATCGAAATCCAATGAGTTAATAACTGACAGCATAATTTCATTTTCTTCAACACTATTAATTGTCACATAATCATATGTGTTTATTTCTTTTAATAGACTAATCACATATTTAATAATCTTTTTAGCATATCCTTTTCCCTGCTCGTGTTTATCAATGATAAGTCTCCAAATTAAAAGTTCTTTTTTATTTAAATCTTCATCTAGTAGTATGAATCCAATAGGTTTATTATTAAATTCAATCAAAAAAGGAAAAACATCATTATTATCTCGATATATATAGCATTGAGCGATAGAGTATACAACAGAAACAACATAGTTTTGTTGATAGTCATGTAATGAGAGTGAGATTGTATCATTAAAATTCATCTCATTAACTGGTTTTAAAGAGATCAATGGTAATCACGTCCTTTATTTTTTTACTAATACCACGCCAATTATTAAAAGAGCAATACCGATTAATCGTTGTGGTGACATTGGAATTGGGTCATTACCAAAGAAACCAAAGTAATCAATAAGAGCAGCCATGATTAATTGTCCAGCGATAAATGAACCAAAAAATGTTGTGTAACTGATTTTGCTTGGAATAATGATAGTTGCTAGAACAATCACTAAACTAAGAATACCACCAGTCCACATCCACCATTGACTGAGTTGGAATTTTGGAATAGTGATTGGTCCTTTGTGTAAGAAACTCCCTACAATCAACATCAGAGTTGCTCCGATAAAGTTACTAATAGCCCCACTGATATAAGGTGATTTTACTTCTTGTCTTAAACTCGCGTTGACACCGCCTTGAACAGGTTGAGCAATTCCTGCTAACAATGCAATAATTATCCATAAAAATACCATGTTGACTTCCTCCTTAATATTAAAACACTCATAATTTAATCTTTATATATCATTTTAAACCAAAAGTTATACGTAAATTCATAATAACGTTTTCATTTAAATAAATCAAATTTCAATAAAATAAAAAATCCCTACTTTTATTAAAGTAGGGAAGACTGATATAAGAACATAAGCAAGCGTAATTATGATACGGGTTATGCCTTATAGTTAAGTCTATAAATAGTTTATCACAATCGTTCGAAAAAACAACGATAATTTTATGAAGGTTGTCCACCTTTTTGATATATTTTTATTAACACACCGGTTATGGCACTTACTGCGATTCCTGCGACTAAAGCTTCAGGAACACCGTTGATAAAAATAACACTTAAAACGGCTTTATATAGTCCAGATCCAATCGCGACACCTTTTAGTTGAGAATACGCGTCTTGGAATACTAAATAAATTAAGTTCATGACTAAAAGTGTATTGACCATTGATGCAGCAACACCTGATAAAAACAATGATAGTTTATCAGGCACTTTATTAGTAGATTTCAACCACTTGTAAATAAAGTAAGGAACAACCCCAGTTAAAATTCTAGGAATAAGAGCTATGACGATTGCCCATAAACTGCCATTATTTGTTCCAAGAACAGGAATAAATGGTGAAAAGGCAAATGATAAAGCTGAAGGTGTCATGGTATTGATGGTCATACTAAGTAAACCAAATGACAATCCTAGGAAAGCACCTATTCTTGGTCCTAAAACAATTCCACCAATAATAACAGGGATGTGTACCAACGTCGCTTTTATAAAACCTAAGTTGATAAAACCAAGTGGTGTAAATGAAAAGACGATGATAATTGCTAAAAATATAGCAGTGAGTGTTAAACGTTTTGTTTTCACGATGAAACTCCTTTTTTATTTTTTGATTAATTGTTCTTTTACGGTATTAACGATTACATCGACATCAGCTAAAGCACCTTTACCATAATCTCCACAGGCTAGTAAACTTTCTTTTGGTTCGATGATTTGATACCCATCTTCTTCTAGTTGTGTGAGATTACGCTTCATCGCAGGGTTTGTATACATATATGTATTCATAGCTGGTGCGATTATTTTTGGTATATCATGGACAGCTAAGGCAGTTGTCGATAGCATATCATCGGCAATGCCATTTGCCATTTTTCCAATAATATTCGCTGTAGCTGGTGCAACTAAAAATAAATCTGCTCGTTTGACCACGTCTATATGATTGATATCACTTGGTTTATGTTCATACATAACGTCTGTATGGACTGTTTCTTTTGATAAAACTTGAAGTGTCAAAGCTGGAATGATTTTTGTACTATTGTCCGTCATAATCACTTCAACATCAATATTTTGTTTTTTTAGTTGACTGATGATATCCCCTGCTTTATAAGCAGAAATACTAGCAGAAACACCTAATAATACTTTTGGCATATACTTATCCCTCCTGTTTAATCAATGTCAGTAGTGTGTTTGCAATGTCTTGTTTCGTATGGCATCTCTCTTTGATCCCTTGATGATTAATAATTAAGGCTTCGTGTTTATCCGTTGAAATATTTTCTAAGTCATTAGCTACAATGTAGTCAGCCTTATTTTTTTTGATACTGTCTGTTGCAGCAGCTACTAAATCAGCATCACTCACACCTACTAATAACTTAAACCCAACTAATTGAGTTGTTGGCTGCCATTTTTTTATGGAGTGAATTACTTTAGGTGCTTTTTTTAATGCAATAATGAGTTGTTCAGAAGTTGAACGGATTTTTTTCTCACCAGTATTTGATGCTAATGCGTTAGAAGTAAGAGCTGTTTTTATTAATTTTTCTAGTTCATCTTTAGTTGAAGGTGACTTAGTTGATATCATATCGGCTAAGTTTTTTGCTAAGTCAATTTCCGATGTCGTATAGTCTAACTCATAGTCACTGACAGCCATACTATGAACGACAGTATGGATAGGTGTCGTAGTTAAAATTTCTTGCATCGTTTTTTCCAAATCTCTAACAGAAGCAATAGGAAAAAATTTGATAGCTGGATTATTTGGTAGGACTGCTTTTGGTCCATGAACATAAAAAATAGTATCAACCTGTTCAGCAAATGTTTCTGCTATTACTTTTCCTAACGAACCTGTTGCATGATTGGTTAAATTTCTTACCGAATCGATTGCTTCAGATGTTCCTCCTGCCGTAATTAAAATATTCACGTTAACGCGCTCCTTTATTGTGTTAAATCAACATACTTACTTGTTTTATCAGATGACTTGACGACATTTAAAATGGCGCATGCCAAATGATGGACGTCTATTGGGTAAACTTGTTTACACCAATGAGAAAGCACGGGTATCTTAGCACCGAGTTTCAATACAACGCCTTGTGTTTGTTTTAAGAGATGGTTCTTATCTGTTACTAAACCAGAATAAACAATAGTATTTTGATTGTCTTGAGAGATAATCAAAGATTCAGCTTCTTTTTTTGCTTTGATATAGCCTGATGGCCCAAATTTTGCTGAGAGAAACAGATAAGGTATCTTTTTTGTTGTTGCCCAATTACTAATAATATCATTTGGTCTGATAATGCTATTAACATAGGTTTGTTTCGTTGTTTGCTTTAAAATTCCAATTAAATTAATACAATAGTGAATAGAATCTGGGATGTCGTTTTGCCAAGTGTCATGTTTTACTACATCACTTGCAATCCAAGTCATGTTCGCATGATGCACCCAATTTTCATTTATACTAGGTTTGCCGTGCGTTGAAATGCTATAAACGTGATAGCCTTGTTCTATCGCTTTTTGACAAATTTTTTGTCCAATAAAACCGCTTCCTCCAAAGATAAGTAGTGTGTTTGGCACGATGTTTCATCCTTTCAAGAAACACTATTTTTTCCATTCTAACATAAAAAGAACAGAATGAAAGATAGAAAAAACTTTGATTTCTTTTATTTAGGTTTGAAACTTGTTAAAATATATAGGTAGCTAATTAGAAAAGAGGAAAATAAATGCGTTTATTATTTGTTGGAGATGTTGTCGGGTCATTAGGAAGAGAAACCTTAGGCACCTATCTTCCAAAATTAAAGAAAAAATATCGTCCCCAAGTCACGATTGTGAATGGTGAAAATGCCGCAGCAGGTCGTGGAATTACAGAAAAAATATACAAAGAAATCTTACAAGATGGGGCAGATGTGGTGACTTTAGGTAACCATGCTTGGGATAATCGCGATATTTTTGAGTTTATACAGGACGCAAAAAAAATGGTACGACCAGTTAATTTTCCAAAAGACACAACACCAGGGCAAGGCATTGTGTATGTAAAAGTCAATACAATTGAACTGGCGGTAATAAACTTGCAAGCAAGAACGTTTATGACACCAATAGATGATCCATTTGATGTGATAGATAAATTAGTAGAAGAAGCGTCACAACGAACCTCACACATATTTATTGATTTTCATGGTGAAGTGACAAGCGAAAAACAAGCAATGGGTTGGTTTTTAGATGGACGTATTTCAGCGATTGTTGGGACACATACACACGTTCAAACAAATGATGCACGTATTTTGCCAGAAGGAACGGCTTATTTATCTGATGTTGGAATGACAGGACCCTATGATGGTATTTTAGGAATGGAAAGAAGTGCGGTTATTGAAAAGTTCCGTACAGCATTACCACATCGCTTTGAAGTTGTGACAAGTGGACGTACTATCTTATCTTATTGCGTGATCGATATTGATGATAAAACCGGAAAAGCCACCAAAATAGAGGCAAGTACAGTAAGTGCGGATAATCCATTTAGAGAGTAAGCATTGAAAGGAGCTTTTATGACAGAAAAAAGACCAGAGTACGATGATAATATTCAAGCGTCTATGGCAGAGTTGCTTGATGGTTTAAAAAATCATGACACCATAAAAGCCTATAAAAAAATCGAACAACGAATTGATGAGCATGAGGGACTAAAACAATTGGTTGAAGATATCAAAGTGTTACAAAAAGAAGCAGTTAAATTTGCTCACTATGATAAACCTAATGCAGAAAAAGAAGCTATACGCCAAGCAGATGAACTGCAAGAAGCGTTTGATACACATCCATTAGTAGTTGAATATAGAGAGTGTTTAGTTGAAGCGAATGATTTATTACATCACTTGGCTTTGATTTTACAAACTCAAGTGAATGATACATTAGAACAAAAGTTAAATGAAGAAGAGTAGGGAAGTGATGGTATGCCGCAAAAAACAAAACATACACCTATGATGCAACAATATTTTGAGATAAAAGCTCAATATCCAGATGCTTTTTTATTCTATCGTTTGGGTGATTTTTATGAAATGTTTTATGAGGATGCAGAAAAGGTGTCACAGCTATTAGAGTTGACTTTAACCAGTCGAAATAAGAATGCTGAAGATCCTATTCCAATGTGTGGGGTGCCACATCATTCGGCTGCAAATTATATTGATATTTTAGTGGAAAAAGGATATAAAGTAGCTATTTGTGAGCAAGTAGAAGATCCAAAAACAACTAAGGGCATGGTTAAACGTGAAGTTGTCCAACTTGTCACACCAGGAACAGCGTTAGGGAAACAAGAATCAGATGCAAAACAAAATAATTTTTTAACAGCGATAGTTTATGATGATGACACGAAAAACTATGGCTTTTCCTATACAGATTTAAGTACGGGAGAAATCAGTGTGGCCACGTTATTTGATGACGAAACGGTACAAAACGAATGTAGTGCATTGCGCACAAAAGAAATCGTGATTGGTAGTGAGTTGCCAGACGAGTTATTATCATGGTTTGAGGCACAATCTATTGTTCAATCTAAACAAAAGATTGGTGATGTTGAAGCAGAGTTTAGCTACCTAATGGAAAAAGTATCAGATGAACTAGCTAAACAATCTATTCAGACGTTATTGTCTTATCTTTCAGATACTCAAAAAAGACAACTTAGTCACTTACAACAAGCACAAGTTTATGAACCAAGCCATTTTTTAAAGATGGATTATTATTCGAAGTATAATTTGGAATTAACACAATCCATTCGTTCAAAAGATAAAAAAGGTACATTGCTATGGTTACTTGATGAAACACAAACAGCGATGGGGGGACGATTATTAAAACAATGGATTGATCGCCCATTATTAAAATTATCTGAGATTAAAGAGCGACAAGAGATGGTTGAAAGTTTAACGCAAGCTTATTTTGAGCGTATGGATTTAAAAGATTATTTACGTCATGTATATGATTTAGAACGCTTGGCAGGACGAGTAGCTTTTGGAACAGTCAATGGACGAGATTTGTTGCAATTAAAACAATCCTTAGAACAAATTCCGATGATTCAATCCATTATCCAAGGATTAGATAGTGGGCAGTTTGGAACATTGTTAGAAAAATTGACACCAATGGATGACTTAGTCGGGGTTATACGTGAGTCGATTAATGAAGAGGCGCCATTATCTATCACAGAAGGAAATGTTATTAAAGATGGATACAATGATGAATTAGATACGTACCGTGATGCGATGAAAAATGGTAAACAATGGTTAGCAGAAATGGAAGCGAAAGAACGACAAGCAACAGGCATTAAAACATTAAAAATTAAATTTAACCGAGTGTTTGGTTACTTTATTGAAGTGACGAAAAGTAATATTCAAGATGTGCCAGCTGATCGTTATGAAAGAAAGCAAACATTAGCCAATGCAGAGAGATATATTACACCTGAGTTGAAAGAGATGGAAACATTAATTTTAGAGTCACAAGAAAAATCACAAGAATTAGAATACCGATTGTTTTTAGAAGTAAGAGAAACAGTCAAAGAGTCAATAGATCGACTGCAGTCCTTGGCAAAATCTGTGGCAACACTTGATATTTTACAAGGGTTTGCTGATATTAGTGAAACCTATCAATATGTTCGCCCAGAAATGACCACCAATCAATCAGTTATCCAGATAGAAAATGGTCGTCACCCAGTGGTTGAAAAAGTACTAGGCAGTCAAGAATATGTGCCTAATAGTATTGAGATGGATAAAGATACAATGATTTTACTAATCACTGGACCGAACATGTCAGGTAAGAGTACATACATGAGACAATTGGCTTTAACGGTTATTATGGCGCAAATCGGTTGTTTTGTGCCGGCAGAATCTGCGGTCATTCCTATTTTTGATCAAATTTTTACTCGAATTGGTGCGTCAGATGATTTGATATCTGGTCAAAGTACGTTCATGGTCGAAATGATGGAAGCTAATCAGGCGTTGAGATACGCTACACCAAACAGTTTGATTTTATTTGATGAGTTAGGTCGTGGGACAGCTACTTATGACGGAATGGCATTAGCCCAAGCAATCATTGAGTACATTCATGAATATGTTGGTGCTAAAACATTATTTTCTACGCATTATCATGAAATTACAACGCTTGAAGATGAGTTAAAAGGTGTTAGCAATCGTCATGTTGGGGCCGTAGAAGAAAATGGTGAAGTCGTCTTTTTACATAAAATGATGGAAGGTCCAGCTGATAAAAGTTACGGGATTCATGTGGCGAAACTAGCTGGATTACCAGCAAATTTACTCCACCGAGCATCTGATTTATTAGAAAATTTTGAGTCACAAGCTGTTCACACAACAGACGTAACTGAAATCGTTATAGAAAAAGAAAATAAACCGGTAGACGATGTTGGTCAACTATCGTTATTTGGGGAAGAAACATCAGAATCAAGTGAAGTAGTGAATGAGATTAAAAACTTAAACCTATTAAGTGTAACACCACTTGAAGCATTAAATATATTATCTGAGTTACAGAAAAAAGTGAAGTAAAAGGAGGCTAGAAGCATGGCGAAAATTGAAGAATTATCACAGATTTTAGCAAACCAAATTGCTGCTGGTGAAGTAGTTGAACGTCCTGCTTCAGTCGTCAAAGAGTTGCTGGAAAACTCGATTGATGCCGGTAGCACGAAAATTGATATTTTTATTGAAGAATCGGGATTAAAAAAAATTCAAGTGATTGACAATGGGGAAGGAATTTCTTCTGATGATGTCCTAAATGCCTTTAAGCGACACGCGACTAGTAAGATTCATAACCGTGAAGATTTGTTCCGTATTCGCTCACTTGGTTTTCGTGGTGAAGCATTACTAAGTATAGCCTCAGTATCTGAAGTTACACTTGAAACGTCAACTGGTGAGGAAGGAAGTTACCTTTTCTTATCAGGTGGTGTAGTGAAAGAGCACAAAGCTCATTCCTTGCGTAAAGGGACAAGTATCACCGTTGAAAATATCTTTTTTAATACACCAGCGAGACTGAAATATGTGAAGACTCTCCAAACCGAATTAGCCAATATTGGAGATGTCGTCAATCGTTTGGCGATGAGTCACCCTGATATCGCGTTTACTCTGACGAATGATGGGCACAGTATGTTGCGAACAATGGGTAGTGGAGATTTAAAACAAGCGATTGCTGGCGTGTATGGCGTTAATACGGCAAAAAAAATGATAAAAGTTTCTGGTGAGGATTTGGATTTTAAATTAACGGGCTATGTGTCTTTACCAGAAGTCACGCGAGCAAGTCGTAACTATATTTCTCTTATTATAAATGGTCGCTACATCAAAAATTTTATTTTAAATAAAGCGATTGTGTCAGGATATGGCTCAAAACTGATGGTTGGCCGCTTTCCGATTGCCGTGTTATCGATTGAAATGGATCCGTTACTTGTTGATGTGAATGTCCATCCAACTAAACAAGAAGTTCGCTTGAGTAAAGAAAAAGAACTTGTAGTACTCATTGAAACAAGTATTGCTAAAGCATTAGGTGAAGAAGTGCTAATACCAAGAGTCAATGACACTAAGCCATTTATGAAACAAGTTGATACGGTAAAAGTTGAGCAACAACAGCTACCTTTTGAGCATTCAGCTAAACCACTAGAGCGTAAACAACAAATTAAAGACACTAACCTAGCCTATGATTCCTTAACGGGTGAGTTTTATTTAAAAAACAATGAAGAAAAAGAGTTATTTAAAGAAGCAAAAGATTACACGAATGGTGTGTCAGAAAAATTAGATGATGCAGATTACACGCAAGAAAGTGACATAGAATCAAATACTGTTTCTCATGAAGTGGTTGAAGAAGTGGTTGATCTGCCAGAAACTGATACAAAAGACATGCCAACACATGCTTTTCCACATTTAGAGTATTTTGGTCAAATGCATGGCACCTATTTGTTTGCTCAAAGTGATGAGGGACTTTATATTATCGATCAACATGCTGCCCAAGAACGTATCAAGTATGAATACTTTAGAGAAAAAATAGGTGATGTAGGAGAAGACAAACAACAACTCCTTGTGCCGATTATTTTAGAGTACTCAGTGGATGATTACCTAAAAATCAAAGAGAATTTATCAGTATTTGAAAAAGTGGGGATCGAGTTAGAAGATTTTGGACAACAAAGTTTTATCATCCGGTCACACCCAACTTGGTACCCGATTGGCAAAGAAGAAGCAACGATTCGTGAGATGATTGATATTTTTCTTAATGAAGGAAAAATTGACGTGAAAACATTCCGTGAAGATACGGCAATTATGATGAGTTGCAAGCAATCAATTAAAGCCAATCATCATTTAGATGAACGTCAAGCACGAGCATTGTTAGAAGAATTAAAAACATGTGACAACCCATTTAATTGCCCACATGGTCGTCCGGTCTTAATTCATTTTACAAATCAAGACATGGAGAAACTCTTTAAACGAATTCAAGAGCCACATTAGAAAGGAAGACGTACATGATATTAGCGTCAGCATCACCTCGAAGAAAAGAATTATTGTCATTTATGACAAGTCATTTTACGATAAGTCCAGCTGATATAGATGAAACAGTCAATGTAGATGAATCACCAAAAGACTACGTTAGTCGTATGGCTAGAGAAAAAGCTAAAGAAATCGTTAAACTTTATCCTAATGAAACAGTAATTGGGTGTGACACAACGGTTGTGTTAGATAATGATATTATGGGAAAACCAATGGATGAAAAAGATGCCTACAACATGCTAGAAAAACTAAGTGGCACCACACATAAAGTGATGACAGCCGTTTGTGTGATTACACCTGAAAAAATATATGAACATATCGAAGTTGTGGATGTGTTGTTTTATGATTTGGATGAAGAAGACATCACTGGTTACATTAAAACAGGTGAACCAATGGATAAAGCAGGGGCTTATGGTATCCAAGGAAAAGCAAGTGTATTTGTCAAAGAGATAAAAGGGGATTATTTTTCTATCGTTGGCTTACCAGTTGGTTATTTAAATCAATTATTTAAAGAATTAGGAAGGTGAAGAAAGTTGGCAAATAAAGAAGAGTTAAAACAAACATTAACCCCTTTACAGTATCAAGTCACTCAAGAAAATGGCACAGAACGTCCTTTTTCAAGCGAATACGACCAATTTGATAAAGATGGCATTTACGTAGATATCGTTAGTGGAGAACCATTGTTTTCTTCAACTGATAAATATGATGCTGGATGTGGGTGGCCATCATTTACAAAGCCTATAGCAACATTACAAGAACTTGAAGATACAACACTTGCAAGAGTACGAACTGAAGTAAGAAGTTCTCAAGCTGATTCTCACCTAGGCCATGTGTTTCCTGATGGACCACAAGACAAAGGTGGACTAAGATATTGTATTAATGGTGCTGCATTACGTTTTGTACCAGTTGAAGACCTAGAAAAAGAAGGTTACGCTGAGTATTCTACTCTTTTCAAATAATGAAAGCTTCCCATGTTTATGGGGGCTTTTTTTAATAAGGAAAGCATAGGATAATTGTTCGGGATATGGTACAATTTTAGGGAACATGCGTACGTGAAAGGAAGAAAACAAGTGTATGAATACATCAAAGGGACAGTAACATTTACTAGTCCTTATTATATAGTCGTTGAAACAAATGGATTAGGTTATCAAATTGCGGTGGCGAATCCATTTCGCTACTCATCTTATTTAAATCAAGAGGTGACGGTTTACTTGCATCAAGTCATTCGAGATGATGCACATTTACTTTACGGGTTTGCCACACTTGAAGAAAAGCAACTATTTTTAAAATTAATCAGTGTCTCAGGAATTGGACCAAAAAGTGGCTTGGCGATTATGGCGTTAGATGACCATTCAGGTTTAGTTCAAGCAATCGAAGCGCAAGACGCGACGTATCTAACTAAATTCCCAGGTGTTGGAAAGAAAACAGCACAACAAATGATTTTAGATTTACAAGGTAAATTAGATGATGTCGAAATAGATGTATCTGAAACAACGACTATTTCCACACAGCAAGATTTATTTACTGTAGAGCCAACGCAACAATTAGATGAAGCAATCGAAGCACTCAAAGCACTTGGTTATTCTGAAAGAGAGATTAAGAAAATCAAAAAAGAGCTTGAAAGTTATCAAGATAAAACAACAGACGAGTACTTACGTATTGGACTGAAATTATTAATGAAAAAGTAGGGGATGGTAAAGAAGATGTCAGAACAAGAAGAAAGACTTGTCTCTTCTGAAACATTAGACGCGGAAGAAATGGTTGAAAAGTCACTTAGGCCAACACGGTTATCTCAATACATTGGCCAACAAAAAGTGAAAGATGAATTGACAATTTATATCAAGGCAGCCAAACAACGAAATGAAGCACTTGACCATGTCTTACTCTATGGACCACCTGGACTAGGTAAAACAACGATGGCCATGGTGATAGCAAATGAAATGGACGTCAGTATCAAAACAACGAGTGGTCCAGCTATTGAAAAACCTGGAGATTTAGTAGCAATACTAAATGAGTTAGAACCAGGAGATGTGCTATTTATTGATGAAATTCATCGTTTACCACGTGTGGCGGAAGAACTGTTGTACTCAGCTATGGAAGATTTTTATGTCGATATTATGATTGGACAAGGTCCTACCTCTCATCCAGTTCATTTTGAGTTACCTCCATTTACTTTGGTAGGGGCAACGACACGAGCTGGTATGTTATCAGCACCTCTTAGAGATCGTTTCGGGATTATTTGTCATATGGAGTACTATGATGAAGCTGATTTGAAAGAAATTGTCATTCGTTCGTCAGATATTTTTGATGTGATAATTGAGGAAAGTGGTGCTTATGAGATTGCAAGACGTTCACGAGGCACGCCACGTATCGCCAACCGCTTATTAAAACGAGTGAGAGATTTTGCACAAGTCACAGGTGAAGGAATTGTCACAAAACAAATTGCTGATGACGCGTTAAAAATGCTTCAAGTAGATGATAAAGGACTAGATTATGTCGATCAGAAATTACTTCGTGTGATGATTGAGTTATACAATGGTGGACCAGTTGGGTTAACGACCATTGCTGTAAATATCAGTGAAGAACGTGAAACAGTAGAAGACATGTATGAACCTTACCTTATCCAGAAAGGGTTCATCAAACGCACACAACGAGGACGAATTGTAACAGAATATGCGTATCAACACTTAGGTTATCCTTACAATCAAGAGAGTTAAGCTATCAGACTGTTTTTATTTGAGACTAAAAGTGTTAAAATACAACAGGAGAAGGAACAGAAAGGAAATAGGTGAGGATATGACATTAAAAACCTCTGACTTTGATTTTGATTTACCAGAAGAACTGATTGCACAAACGCCACTTGAAAATCGTGCATCATCAAAGTTATTAATATTAGATTCTAAAACAGGAGCGATTGAAGACACTCAATTTCCTGCGATTATAGATGAATTAAACGAAGGAGATGCTCTTGTTATGAATGATACAAGAGTTCTTCCTGCAAGACTTCACGGAGAAAAGCCTGATACAGGTGGACATTTGGAAGTTTTATTGTTAACGAATACAACAGGTGACACATGGGAAACCTTGATTAAACCTGCCAAACGTGCCAAAAAAGGAACGGTGATTTCGTTTGGGGATGGTGCTTTAAAAGCAGTCGTTGATGAAGAATTAGAGCATGGTGGTCGCATGATTACTTTTTCTTATGATGGTGTCTTTTTAGAGATTTTAGAATCACTTGGAGAAATGCCATTGCCACCATATATCAAAGAGAGACTAAGTGATAATGACCGTTATCAAACTGTTTATGCGAAAGAAAATGGGTCAGCCGCCGCTCCAACAGCTGGGTTACATTTCACACCAGATGTCTTGAAAAAAATTGAAGACAAAGGTGTTAAATTAGTATATTTAACCCTTCACGTTGGACTTGGAACATTTAGACCAGTCAGTGTTGATGACGTGGAAAATCATAAAATGCATAGTGAATTTTATCGTTTAACCAAAGACGCCGCAGACACACTTAATGCGGTTAAAGAAAATGGTGGGAAAGTTGTGGCAGTAGGGACAACATCTATCAGAACACTTGAAACCATTGGGACAAAGTTTGACGGCAAATTACAAGAAGACAATGGATGGACAGATATTTTTATTAAACCAGGCTATGAGTTTAAAATAGTCGATGCGTTTTTAACTAACTTCCATTTGCCAATGTCAACATTGATTATGTTAGTCAGTGCTTTTGCCGGAAAAGAAAACGTCCTACATGCCTATGAACATGCCGTAAAAGAAAGATATCGCTTCTTTAGTTTTGGGGATGCGATGTTTGTCAAATAAAGAAAGAGAGAAGAGACATGACAGAACCAGCAATTAAATATCGATTGATTAAAAAAGAAAAGCATACTGGTGCAAGATTGGGTGAAATTATCACACCTCATGGAACATTTCCAACACCAATGTTTATGCCAGTTGGAACACTTGCGACTGTAAAAACAATGGCACCAGAAGAATTAAAAGAGATGGGTGCCGGAATTATTTTAAGTAATACCTATCATCTATGGTTACGCCCTGGTGAGGACATTGTGGCAGGTGCAGGTGGACTGCATAAATTTATGAACTGGGACCAAGGAATTTTAACCGATTCTGGAGGATTCCAGGTCTGGTCATTATCAGATATGCGACAAATTGAAGAATCTGGTGTTCATTTTAGAAACCACCTAAATGGCTCTAAGATGTTTTTATCACCAGAAAAAGCTATTCAAATTCAAAATAAATTAGGACCAGATATCATGATGAGTTTTGATGAGTGTCCACCATTCCAAGAAAGTCATGACTACGTGAAAAAATCTATTGAGAGAACATCACGTTGGGCTGAGCGTGGATTAAAAGCTCACCAAAATCCAGATCGACAAGGATTGTTTGGGATTATTCAAGGAGCTGGGTACAAAGATTTACGTGAACAAAGTGCGCGTGAATTAGTTGGCTTAGACTTCCCTGGTTATTCTATCGGAGGATTGTCAGTAGGAGAACCTAAAGAAGAGATGAACAAAGTGCTTGAATACACGACACCACTGATTCCAGAAAATAAACCTCGTTACTTAATGGGTGTTGGAACGCCAGACTCATTAATCGATGGTGTAATTCGTGGAGTTGATATGTTTGATTGTGTGTTACCAACACGTATTGCAAGAAACGGAACATGTATGACAAGTCAAGGACGTTTGGTCGTTAAAAATGCAAAATACGCAGAAGACTATCGTCCAATTGATGAGAAATGTGATTGCTACACTTGTCGACATTACACACGAGCTTACATTCGCCATTTAATTAAGTGTGATGAAACGTTTGGTATTCGTTTGACGTCGTACCATAATCTATATTTCTTATTAAATACAATGAAACAAGTAAGACAAGCCATTATGGATGATAACTTATTAGAATTCAGACAAGCATTTTTTGAAGAGTATGGATTTAATAAAGAAAATGCCAAAAATTTCTAAAATTTACTGAATTTTTGTAGTTAAACATTTAAAAATTTGTTACAGTTATAGGTGAGTGAAATAAGAAAGAGGTGAACTAAGTTATGCAAACATTGATACCATTGATATTAGTGATGGGTGGGATGATGTTTTTTATGAGTCGTTCTCAAAAGAAACAACAAGCTCAACGTCAACAATTATTAGATAGTATGCAACCAGGTAGTGAAGTTGTAACGATTGGTGGATTATACGGAATCGTTCATGAAGTAGATAAAGAAAAAGGAACAGTTACCCTTGATTGTGAAGGAATTTATTTAGAATTTGAACGTGGTGCAATCAGAACCGTAAAAGCTCCTACAGCTCCAACATCTAACGAACCAGTTGAAAATACTGAACCTGAAGTTGAAGTAACGGAAGTTGAAGTGGTTGAAGAACCAGTAACTGAAGACGAAAAAAAAGATAACGAATAATAAGGAAATAGTACTTTTTAAGTGCTATTTTTTTTATTTTTAAACGAAGGGAGGTTGATATGTTAAAATAGTGTGTATAAAAATCCATAAATGTAATTTTTGATATATATATTTAACTTTAATTATTAGTTCACTATATTATAATTAAAAAACACATATTTAGTGTTTATAAAATGTGTTTTTAGTTATATATAATATTGTATAAATTATATATAAAATAAATATGTTTGGGGTAGGGGATTATGAAAAAAGGTAAAGGTTTAAAAACTAATGTGTTAAATGTGTATACATTGGGTTTTTCTAAAATAACAGATAGAAATAATAGTTTGATTAAATTAAAGAACCAGAGAGTTTATGATGTATTTTTTTATTTGTTTCATCATATGGGTCATCCTGTAAGTCGTGACCAATTAATGTTTGATTTGTTTCCTCATCTAGATATAGAAGAGGCAAAAACAAGTTTTCATACAGTTTTATATCAATTGAGAAAAGATCTCAGAGAATACGGTATGAAAGATGTTATAAAATATGAGGGTGGAGGATATGTTTTAAATGCCTATGTTAAAAGTGATGTAGACATGTTGGAAGGTATCCTTAAAACTGAACAGTCAGATCAATCAATGATTGACCTGTTGGAAATATATCAAGGGCAGTACTTTGAATCGAATTATTATCCATGGGCTTTACAAAAACAACAAGAGATACATTCTAATATAATTTATTGGATTTCAATCGGTCTTGATAGATATGATTTTTCAACATTAGTCATCAATAGAATACTGGCAACGTTTCGCGAGGATTGTTTAGGAAGCTGTGAGATGTTACATAGAATTATTTTAAATTTTAATGAAAAAAAAGACTTGTTTCAAATAAAAAAACTATTAATTAGGACTGAAGAATACTGGAGAGATGAATTAGACATTCAATTTCCTCATAAAGAATTTGAAATATATAGTTATTAAAAATAAAAAAGAGGTTAGCTGTATTGAACCCTAAAATTTAGACTTTTTGGAGTAGAGAAATCTACTCTTTTTTTATGTCTTGATTTATAAGGACTATGATGAGTTTTTACAATCAAGATTAGTGTTAAAAATTAAATTTGGATTTTTATCTAGTAAAAAAGGTATTTAATTTTAACAATTTAAGCATTTTTATTGTGAGGCTATTTGCTATAACAAATAGCGGAGGGGAAACTTATGTTAATAATTTTAAAAGAGGTGATGATTTTGGTTATGTAATAATCATCGCTTTTTTGATGACTAGGTATCAGGATATATTAATTGGAGGGAATTATGAAAAAAAAAGAAAATATGATTACGATTAAAAAAATTAGTAATTTAATACTGGTGTTGTTATTGTTGCTTTCCAATATAGTGAGTATCTTCAGTATTAATGTAGTAGCTAGTGGATTGCCAATGGATATAACATCATTATCAGTTAGTCCAGGTAGTATTGATTATGGAAGAGATTTTACAGTAGATGGTCAGTTTGGTGGAGATGGTTATACAGTAACACCAGGACAACACTTACATATCCCCATCTCTACAAATGGTGTCCAGGTAACTCTACCTAGCCGTACTGAAAAGATTTATCAAGAAGGAGTACACATTGCAGATGTCGTATTTAGTAATCAATCGATCGATATTACCTTCACAGAAGAAGCTTCTCAATTAGAAAATGTAAAGGGAAGATTTACAGTAATGGGACAAGGTCACAATACTAATACGAGTGAGTCCAATATTGGAACAATTACTTTTGGACAAGGGAAGCATTATGAAAAAGATGTGGACGTTGTATACACTCATAGTGAAACAGGAGTGGAAACTGATAATGTATATAGTAAGCAAGGTATTTCGTATGCAGCAGATCCTAAGCATGCAACATGGGTTTTTACATTGAATGCAGCTAAAAAATCTAGTGGTGGTAGTGCATTTTATGTCATTAATGATACTTTAAATGACACGATGAATTGGGATATAGAAAAAAATAAGGCTGAAATGTATGCTGTTAATGTTGAGTATGCTGATGGACATAGTACATGGTTGACATTAGAACAAGCTGCAACACAGGGTATAAATGTTAATTTTAAGAATGACAAAGAAATCGAAATAAATGCAAATGGTAACATTCTTGAAGGAACTAAAGTAGTTATTAATCTGAAAGCTAGTTTAACTCAGGAAGTATTAGATGACTTAGATGTAAAATTTGTTGAAAATAGTTCCTCTGTAAAAATACATGGGGTAAACGAGTCTGAATGGCCAATATCTGAGGATGATTTACATGCTCAAGCAATAGTGTATCACAGTGGCGCTAGTGGAGAAGGAACAATACGTGGATCTTTGAGTATTGTTAAATACGAAAAAGGAAGTACTAAACCTATTCCTAATGTAACATTTAAAATCGAACGAATTGATGGTCGTGAAATTAACATATCGTCAAGTTTAAGTAATAATGATCAATTTGTATTGAGTGATGATAAGAAGAGCATCGAAGCTAAAACAGATAATGATGGAAAAATAAATATAAAAGGATTATCTCCTACAAAATACAAGGTTACAGAAGTAGAAGCACCATCATATGTTAAATTTGACAAAGATAATGCTTTGTCATCAGAATTCATAGTAGATGAAAATAACACTGTAATAAATAAAGTATTTGAAAATGAAGTTAAGTCAACTGATGTTTCCGTTGAAAAGATTTGGGTAGGTGGAGATGAAAAAAATAGACCTAATGTTTATTTCCAATTAATGAATGAAGGAGAGAAAATTGGACAACCAAAACAATTAGAGTCTAGTAAAGTAGTTTGGAAAGATCTTCCAGAATATGAAAACGGTAAAAAAGTTAATTATACAGTCGAAGAAGTTAATGAAGATGGAACTCCTTGGGAAGCAAAGGGGTACACTAGAGGAAAAGTTGAAGGAAGTATCGAACAAGGATTTAAAGTAATTAATAAATATGACTCTCAACCTGGCTCTATTGTCTTATCAGCTAAGAAGAGTTTATCAGGCCGAGACTTAGTAGATGGCGAGTTTAAGTTTGAATTACGCGATGAAGCAGGCAAAGTATTACAAACGCAAACAAACCAAGCTGGTCAAGTAAACTTTGACGAAATCAGTTACGACAAAGTGGGAACTTACATTTATAGTATTCACGAAGTGAAAGGGAATGCCCCTGGAGTTACCTATGATAGTAAGGCGTTAAAGGTCACGGTGAAGGTAACCGATAAAGGTGGTAAATTAGAAGCAGAAGCGTTGTATGACGGTGGCGCAGAATTTAAGAATAGTTATGCCCCATCAAATGGGTCAGTGGTTTTATCAGCTAAGAAGAGTTTATCAGGCCGTGACTTAGTAGATGGCGAGTTTAAGTTTGAATTACGCGATGAAGCAGGCAAAGTATTACAAACGCAAACAAACCAAGCTGGTCAAGTAAACTTTGACGAAATCAGTTACGACAAAGTGGGAACTTACATTTATAGTATTCACGAAGTGAAAGGGAATGCCCCTGGAGTTACCTATGATAGTAAGGCGTTAAAGGTCACGGTGAAGGTAACCGATAAAGGTGGTAAATTAGAAGCAGAAGCGTTGTATGACGGTGGCGCAGAATTTAAGAATAGTTATGCCCCATCAAATGGGTCAGTGGTTTTATCAGCTAAGAAGAGTTTATCAGGCCGTGACTTAGTAGATGGCGAGTTTAAGTTTGAATTACGCGATGAAGCAGGCAAAGTATTACAAACGCAAACAAACCAAGCTGGTCAAGTAAACTTTGACGAAATCAGTTACGACAAAGCGGGAACGTATACTTACAGCATTCACGAAGTGAAAGGGAATGCCCCTGGAGTTACCTATGATAATAAGGCGTTAAAGGTCACGGTGAAGGTAACCGATAAAGGTGGTAAATTAGAAGCAGAAGCGTTATATGACGGTGGCGCAGAATTTAAGAATAGTTATGCCCCGTCAAACGGTTCAGTGGTCCTATCAGTTAAGAAGAGTTTATTAGGCCGAGACTTAGTGGATGGCGAGTTTAAGTTTGAATTACGCGATGAAGCAGGCAAAGTATTACAAACGCAAACAAACCAAGCTGGTCAAGTAAACTTTGACGAAATCAGTTACGACAAAGTGGGAACGTATACTTACAGCATTCACGAAGTGAAAGGGAATGCCCCTGGAGTTACCTATGATAATAAGGCGTTAAAGGTCACGGTGAAGGTAACCGATAAAGGTGGTAAATTAGAAGCAGAAGCGTTATATGACGGTGGCGCAGAATTTAAGAATAGTTATGCCCCGTCAAACGGTTCAGTGGTCCTATCAGTTAAGAAGAGTTTATTAGGCCGAGGCTTAGTGGATGGCGAGTTTAAGTTTGAATTACGCGATGAAGCAGGCAAAGTATTACAAACGCAAACAAACCAAGCTGGTCAAGTAAACTTTGACGAAATCAGTTACGACAAAGCGGGAACGTATACTTACAGCATTCACGAAGTGAAAGGGAATGCCCCTGGAGTTACCTATGATAGTAAGGCGTTAAAGGTCACGGTGAAGGTAACCGATAAAGGTGGTAAATTAGAAGTAGAAGCGTTATATGACGGTGGCGCAGAATTTAAGAATAGTTATGCCCCATCAAATGGGTCAGTGGTTTTATCAGCTAAGAAGAGTTTATCAGGCCGAGACTTAGTAGATGGCGAGTTTAAGTTTGAATTACGCGATGAAGCAGGCAAAGTATTACAAACGCAAACAAACCAAGCTGGTCAAGTAAACTTTGACGAAATCAGTTACGACAAAGTGGGAACTTACATTTATAGTATTCACGAAGTGAAAGGGAATGCCCCTGGAGTTACCTATGATAGTAAGGCGTTAAAGGTCACGGTGAAGGTAACCGATAAAGGTGGTAAATTAGAAGCAGAATCGTTATATGACGGTGGCGCAGAATTTAATAATCACTATAAAAAATTTGGAAAGCCGAATAACAAACCAAGTAACAAACCTAATACCTCACAGAATACTTTACCTCAAACAGGCGAAGTGAGAATGAATTTTAATGAGTTAATAGGACTGCTAGTTTTATCGACTGTATCAGTATCTTGGTTAAATAGAAAAAAACGTAGCGAATAACAATTAACATTTTTATAGGCTATATTTTAAACACATTGAATCTAGTAAGTTATGACTTTATATAAAGGGATTAGCTTACCATGATCTATGTGTTTTTTATTTATAAAAATTTCTTCTATTCCAAATATAAAAAAAATAGCGTAAAATGAACCATAACAAATAGTTCGAAAATATAACGTATAAAAATGAGTGGAGGTAGTATTATGTTAACAGATTTAGCAGTTAAACCAGGGCCGCAGTTTTATCGTTATCATATTGGAGCGATTGATTATGTATCCGATGTGTTACGTGATTTTAAGGCTAAAAATATTTTGATTGTTCATGGAGATGTATCGTTTAAAAAAGCTAAGCCGAAATTATCATTTTTAAAAAATGATGAGTTCACTTATTTTTATCATCAATATGGTGGGGAATGTAGTTATAATGGGATAGAAAAAGTCATTGAACAGATAGAGTTACACGACATTGATTTTATTATCGGTGTTGGTGGAGGAAAATTGGTCGATTTGGTTGGGGTATCTGCCTATAAAGCTAATGTTAATTTTGGCGTTATCCCTACTTTAGCCAGCAATTGTGCACCATGGACTGCTCTATCAGTTATGTATAAAGATAGTGGTGAATCAGAAGGTATTCTTGAATACTATTATAGGCAAGCAGCTTTCTTTATCACAGACCCTGAACTAGTTATTGATGCACCAGTTGAATTTTTTATAGCAGGATTAGCTGACACTATTGCAAAATGGTATGAAACGATTACTATTTTAGAACAAGATTCTTTAAATCAAGAACCATTTCTAAATATTGCAAAACACATCTCGACTTTATGTAAAGACGAAATCATGGCAAATAGTAGTAAAGCGATTGAGGATATGAAAAATAAGCGAGTAACAGATGAGTTTCTGCGTTTGTCAGAGATTGTTTTTGCTATTGCAGGGATGGTTGGCGGATTCGGTGATAAATATGCTAGATCTGCTGCAGCACACGCGATACATGATGCTGTTAGTCAATGTATTCCGAAAAGTCATACGTATTTACATGGAGAGAAAGTAGCCTATGGTATTTTATATCAATTAGCTTTAGAAAAAAATTGGACACAGATAGACGACTTATTGCCATTTTATAGTGAACTGGGACTACCTTTGTCTTTAACAACTATGTCATTGATGCCAACCGATATAAAGGTAATAGATGATATTGTTGAGATTATTTATTCAATGGATGAAGTTCACCTGTTACCGATTGAGGTGACAAAAGAAAAATTGAAACAAGCAATTTATGATCTAGAAGATTATATTAACAAATAAAACAGTCGTTTAATCTCTTTTATGGGATTAAACGACTGTTTTATTCATATTTTTTGACGTAGTTGATTGATGTCTATTTTTGGATCAAGTAGGTTGGTTCCCTCAAATTCAATCACACCACTTGTCGGTGTTTCGAGTAAGTTTAAACAACGTAGAAACGTACTTTTTCCGCTACCAGAAGGACCAATCACCACAACTACTTCACCGGCTTTTATATCTAAATTAATTCCTTTTAGGACATCATTATCACCAAAGAATTTTTTTAAATCATGTATTTTAATCATTGGCACCAATTCTCCTTTCAGCTACACCTAATGCACGAGATAAGGTGAAGGTTAATACAAAATAAATCAATGATGCAATTAAAATCGGCAAGAATGGTTTGAAACTTGCACCACGTACCACACCTGCTTGGAACATCAATTCAGATACCCCAATCACTGATACGACAGAGGATTCTTTAATAACTGTCACAAACTCGTTACCTAAAGCAGGTAAAATATTTTTAATCGCTTGTGGCATGATAATGTATCGCATCGCTTTTTTCTGACTCATACCTAGAGAACGAGCCGCTTCAGCTTGCCCTTTGTCAACGGCGTTTAACCCGGCACGAATAATTTCAGCCACGTAAGCGCCACTATTTAGAGATAGTGCCACACAACTTGAAGCGAGTGCGCTTAAATTAATTCCTAACACATTTAAACCAAAGAACACTAAAAAGATTTGAACTAGTAGGGGAGTCCCACGCACGTATTCGATGTAGATGACTGAAATCCATTTAAATAATTTATTTTTAGAGCGTTTCATTAATGCAAGTAGTGTTCCCAATACACTACCACATAACACGCCAACAAATGCTAAGAAAATTGTATATCCTGTCCCTTTAATGTAGTAGGGAGCATATTTTTTCATAAAAGACTCATCTTGGAACATATAAGGAATGACTTCTTGCTTATAGTCTTTCATTAAATCTTTATCATTAATTTCTTTGATAGACGTATTCACGAGATTAAGAAAATCAGGAGCATTTTTTTGTAGTGCAACGGCTGTTCCTTTGTTAGCATTATCTAGTTTAATGTCAGCAAACATTAAAGAGTCATCCTGTGTTAAGTAAGCTTCAGCAACAGGTTCTTCGATTACAGCCGCATCAATTTTCTTTTGTTGAAGTTGTAGGATAATGTCAGGTACGTTTTGCAAAGATACCGTGTCAGCTTGTAGTTCTTCATTTGCCAGTTCTTCTTGTTTAGTTTGAACTTGTGCCCCAACCTTGACACCTTTTAAAGAATCTAGAGACGTAAATTTTTCTTTATCGCTTTTACGAATCACGATTTTTTGTTGAACGGTCATATAAGAATCCGAAAAATCAACTTCTTTTAAACGCTCTGGAGTAGGGGTCATTCCTGAGATGATTAAATCAATTTTCCCAGTTTTTAAGGCTCCTAGTAAAGCATCAAAACTGTATTCTTCAATTTTTAGTTTAACTCCCATATCTTTTGCGATTTTTTCAGCAATTAGAATGTCTGTTCCAACAATGGTATCTTTTCCATCAACCGTAGCATGAAATTCATACGGTGCATAAAAAGCCGACAACCCAACGACTAAATCCTTTTTGTCTTGAACTTTTTTGAGATACGGATCAGGTGTTTCAGCTAAACTAATAATAGGGATAAGTAAAGAAAAGATAATAATAACAATAGAAATAAAATGCTTAGTTTTTTGAACAATGTTCTCTTTCATAAAATCACTCCTTTTGGTTGAGAGTATTATATTACTAAATAAATAATTATGCAATATAATAAGAATAATTGCATAAAATATCTTTTTATTCATAGTATTCGTGTTATTTATACAAAAAAACAGGAGATAGAATTTAATCTATCTCCTGAATATGATGATATGTTTTAATTTTTAAGTGATGTTAAAAGTCTTAATCCATTGAATAAGACAACTAATGTAGAACCTTCATGAGCTAAAATACCAATAGGTAAGTTCATTTGACCAAAAATATTTAATACAACAAGTAATGCGACAACACCCATAGAGAAAATAATGTTTTGTTTAACCACTTTATCTAATTTTTTGGATAAGCGGTAAGCGTAACCTAGTTTGTCTAAGTCGTTTTGCATTAAAACAACATCTGCTACATCAATGGCAACGTCCGTCCCATCACCCATAGCCACACCAATATCAGCTTTTACAAGAGCTGGTGCATCATTGACCCCATCACCAACCATGGCTGTTAAACCATATTTGTCTTGAAGTGAGCTAACAATTTGTGATTTGTTTTCAGGTAGAACATTTCCTGCAACTTCGTCAATTTTAAGTGTATTTGCTACAGCACGACCAGTACGTTCAGCATCACCGGTGATCATTGTCGTGTGAATATTATGTTCTTTGAAATATGCAACAAGTTGTTGTGCTTTTGGATTTGGTAAGTCCATCATGGCGATTAAGCCAATGACCACCTCATCTTCAGAAAATAGTACGACTGTTTTTCCTTCTTCAGCATATTTTCTTTCAAATGATTCAATGTCAGAAGACACGTTAGTAAATTGAGAAGATTTCCCGATTTTGTATGTATGTCCTTTATAAGTTGATACGAGTCCTTTCCCAATTTGATTTTCAATCGTTAATGGAATGTCATTGACGATTTCAATTGATTCGACAATCGCATTAGCTAATGGATGATTGGCTTGTTTTTCCATGGCTATAATTAAATCAGTATAGAATGTTTCTTCGTTTGTGATGTGATCAATAAAGTGAACATCAGTCACTTTTGGTTTTCCTTCGGTTAATGTACCAGTTTTATCAAATGCGATAGCTTTAATTTCTGAAAGGTTTGAAAGGTAAGAGCCGCCTTTGAATAGAACCCCGCGTTTAGCTAAGTTTGAAATGGCAGATAGCGTCGCTGGAATATCACTTGCAGCAAGGGCACAAGGAGACGCAACTGTTAAGAAGACCATGCCTTTGTAAAAACTATCATACCAAGCCATATTGAAAACAAGTGGCATTAATACAATATATAAGAATACAAGAACCATAACACTCGTTACATATTTGGGTTCTAAACGTTTAATCTTTGTGGCAGTTTTAGATAAGTTTGATTGAGATTCATTGACTAACTGTAAAATTTTAGCAAATACAGTGTCTGTACTATCTTTTGTTACAACCATTGTAATGGTTCCATCACCATTGATTGTACTACCAAAAACATTGTCACCAACTGTTTTTTCAGAAGGAATACTTTCACCGTTGATTGATGATTCATCAATTGATGTGTATCCAGTTAGAATGGTTCCGTCAGTTGGAATTTGTTCCCCATTCAATACTTTCAAATGATCGCCAATTTTTAGTTGAGCAACATCTACTGTCTTAGTAGAACCGTCTGAAAGTATTAATTTAGCATCAGTTGGATTCATTTTCATTAAAGAAGTAATTTCTTTTTTACTTTTATTTTCCACATAATGTTCTAAAAAGTGAGCGGCAGCAAAGATAAGAATTAGAAGAGCCCCCTCAGTATAATCTCCGATAAGTGCTGCACCGATTGCTGCAAGAGACATTAAAACATGGACATTTGGCATAAATTTTTTAAGCCGTTTGGTTTCTTTAATGGTATCTTCAAACCCTTCAATCATAATGTGGTATCCAGAAAGAACAATAGTTGAAACGGAAAGAATGGTTTTCGAAGTTCCAACTGGTAAAAATAAACTAATCAAAAATGTTGCTAAACCTATAAAGAATAGAACGACTGGTAGATTACCATGGTCGTGATCGTGATTATGTGCGTGGCTGCATTTTTTATGATCATGTTCAATGGCATGTTGTGATTGTGACATGTGGTTCATCTCCTTTTTATATAAGTAAATAGTCATATGAATATTTGTTCATATTTAAATTATATATCCTTATACAAGAAAAAGCAAATAAAACCTCGATTATTTTTTTGAATAATCAAGGTTTTATAATTTTAGCTAAATATGTTTCTGTAAATGCTCGTATCTATGACCGGCAATATCAATTTCACCAGATTTTTCAAAGCCATTGTTCAAATAAATTCTTTTGGCATTGTCATTAACTAAATCACAATTCAAACCTATAATAGAAAGATTTGATTGTATTGCTAATTCAGAAAGAGAGTTAAGTAACTCTTTTGCGACACCTTTACCACGATGATTAGGAGAGGTTACTAATGTATCTAAATACCATTCATTATCAAAGGCTTCTTCTTCAGTAAATAAACGATATTTTTCTATTGGTAAGTTGTTTTGTTCAAGAATTTCAAAGAATCCTTCATCAATATTTTTTTCTAAATGATGTGGGTAGCCAAAAGCCACACCAGCGACTTCACCATCAATTTCTTTTACTAGTGCATTTTCGTATCCATAACGATGAGTTGGTTTTTCTATAAAACCTGTAACGAGTAAATTTTTCACTTCATCTTCAGATAATTTATCAAAGATGTCTAGCTCCATATCTTTTAAGACAATCATAACTAAATCAATTGCTTGACTAGCATCTTTTTTTTCTGCAAAACGAATCATTTTGTACGGTTCCTCCTTTTTGGTATAAATTAAGTACTGTTACTATATCATGCGTATAATATAGTAGCAACTTGCAAAAAAGTAAAAATATAAAAAAGAGTATGTCAATCGAAAATAAAAATGTCCCAAAATGAGGGCTCACATTAGCGCAATCTTTACTGCGTAAAACTTGCACTAATGTGACCATTATTGGTAAAATAAGGTACTTTTTGTTTCAGGCTGTTTTTTCAGCCTCATATTCTTCGATAGTACGGTCAATACTTTGAAGATACCTTTTGAAAGACTCAAGTTTCCACGGATGTGACTGTGGTGGAATGTACTTGCGTCTTTCTTTTTTTATATCTGAAGAAACCCCATCAAACTCTTTTGAATAGGTCTCGTGGTTTTTTAATCGTCTAGTAGGATAAATTTTTTCTGCTATATTAACATAAATCTCCCCGTTAAAAGCTTTTATAATTAATGCTTTCGTTTTCCTTGTAAAATATTTGTCGCTACCACCTTCCGTTGGAAGATAAAATTTATTTTGATACTTAATATGATGGCCATTATCGACTATACGATGAGAGACAGTAGCTAGTAATAAATTAATTTCAGCTGTTGTAGGAGAAGTTTCATAAACACTTTCTGCAGTTTTGTGACCAAATTGTCGATTAAACTTTCGAATCCATACAGATAGAAATTGATTAGCCTCCTCTATAGAATGTATATTTGCTATCTCAAGATCAACAGGCAATCTTGATTGCACTGTCCCATTTAAACGTTCTACACGACCTTTTGCTTGAGGAATAGAGGATGTTTTTATGTCAATACCTAATTGATGACAAGCAAACCCAAACTGCGTGAACGTATCTTCTTCTACAGCTTTTGTTGATTTTCTGTTGTACTCAAAGACGGTTCGTTTATCTGTTAGAAAAGTGGCAGGAATCCCTTGTTTTGTCAGAATTTGATGAAGAACATGGTAATAACCATTGAGCGTTTCCTGTTGGTCAAAATAAGCGCCAACAATATTACCTGATGCGTCGTCAATAGCTAAATGAAGATGAGTTATTTGATTTCCAAACCAATTATATGAACTAGCATCTAATTGAATTAATTCTCCTTTGTATTTTTTTCTAGGTCGACTAGGATGGGTCTTTTCAGGGAGTTCTAGGTAGTCTTCAGCTCTTGGAACCAATAGGTTCTCTGATTGTTTGGTTTGTTGACCTTCTTGCTTTATTAATTGTTTGAGTCTTCTTTTTGTCTTTTTTTGAGCCTTTGGTGAAAGTATTTTTTCTTTGTACAGGATGCTTCTAATTGTAGTATCTGTATAACAGATATGATGGTCGTTTTTCAGTATTTCAGTAAAATGCTTAATATTTGGTTTAATACTAAACGATTGATAACTAGTGATTATTTGTTGTTTTACTTTTTCAGGCACAGAGTGCTTATTTTTTCTCCCTCGATTTTTATGGACAAATGCTGATTTACCATTTTCCCTGTATGATTTCACTAAACGGTTAATTTGTCGTATAGATAAATTAAGTTCAACACTAGCTCTCTTTTTTTGTTTTTTATTTTCAGCGACAGCTTTAATAACTTGATACTTTTTGGTTTCATTCATTGTTAGATTTATCCTTTTCATAAAGTTATTTTATCATTTTGGGACATTTTGTCTTTCGACCTACTTAGGACATTATCACTTTCGAATGATAAAAAAGTAAAAATATAAAAAAGAGTATTGATTATTTTAAAAATGATAGTATAATATGAAGGTGCGTGTAATACACGTATTTCTTTTTTATTTACAGTGTGGGAGGAGAAATTTACATCTCCATTAAACCACATCACGGACTTAAGGAGGTATGTCTCGTGGCAAAGAAAGTTGAAAAATTAGTTAAATTACAAATTCCTGCAGGGAAAGCAACACCAGCTCCACCGGTAGGTCCAGCATTAGGTCAAGCGGGTATTAACATTATGGGGTTCACAAAAGAATTCAACGCTCGTACAGCAGATCAAGCTGGTTTAATTATTCCAGTTGTAATTTCTGTATATGAAGACCGTTCATTTACATTTATTACAAAAACACCACCAGCTGCAGTTTTACTTAAAAAAGCAGCTAACATTGAAAAAGGTTCAGGAGAGCCTAACTCTAAAAAAGTAGCAACTGTTACTAAAGATCAAGTAAAAGAAATCGCTGAAACTAAAATGCAAGACCTAAACGCAGCTGATATTGAAGCAGCTATGCGCATGGTAGAAGGTACTGCACGAAGCATGGGTATCACTGTAGAGTAATCTTCTACAGCGACTCTTGAAGTAGCTTCTCAGTCGAATTTATATTGAAAAATATAAATACGTGGGAGGTACAACCGTTATAACCACAATCAAGGAGGAAACAAAATGGCTAAGAAAAGTAAAAAAATGCAAGAAGCATTGAAAAAAGTAGATGTAACAAAAGAATACTCTGTAGCAGAAGCAGTAGCTTTAGCTAAAGAAACAAACATTGCTAAATTCGACGCAACTGTAGAAGTTGCTTACCGTCTAAATGTAGACCCTAAAAAAGCTGATCAACAAATCCGTGGAGCTATGGTATTACCTAATGGAACTGGTAAAACTCAATCTGTATTAGTTTTCGCTAAAGGTGAAAAAGCTAAAGAAGCAGAAGCTGCTGGAGCTGACTTTGTTGGTGAAGCTGACATGGTAGAAAAAATTAAAGGTGGATGGTTTGGTTTCGACGTTGTCGTAGCAACTCCAGACATGATGGCGCAAGTTGGTCAATTAGGACGTGTATTAGGACCTAAAGGATTAATGCCTAACCCTAAAACAGGAACTGTTACTATGGACGTAACGAAAGCTGTTGAAGAAGTTAAAGCAGGTAAAGTAACTTACCGTGTAGACAAACAAGGAAACATTCATGTTCCGATTGGTAAAGTATCATTCGACGATGCTAAATTAATTGAAAACTTTGAAGCGTTAAATGATGTTATCTTAAAAGCTAAACCAGCTGCTACAAAAGGTGCTTACATCCAAAACTTAACAATTACAACAACTTTTGGACCTGGTGTCAAAGTTGATAAATTTTCATTCTAATTAATAAAAACAGTTGACCTAGATAACTGTAGATGTTATAGTTATCTAGGTTAAAATATTATGCCGAAGACAGTAGGTGGTTCTAGAACCTTAATTTCCTACCGAGGACAATGATTAATACAATCAATAGTCCCTCTATGTCAACGGTGGCATGGAGTTTTTTTATATAAAAAATTCCACCATCTATTAATTAACGGAGGTGAAAATAAATGAGTGAAGCATCAATTGCAAAAAAAGCACAAGAAGTTGAAGTGATTTCTGCTAAACTAAAAGAAGCTGCATCTGTTGTTGTAGTGGATTACCGTGGTTTAACTGTAGAAGAAGTTACTGAATTACGTAAACAATTACGTGAAGCAAACGTTGAGATGAAAGTTATCAAAAATGGTATCTTACGTCGTGCAGCTGAAAAAGCTGGCTTAGAAGGTATGGAAGATGTATTTTTCGGACCTACTGCAGTAGCATTCAGTAACGAAGACGTTGTAGCACCTGCTAAAATCATGAATGATTTTGCAAAAGAAGCAGAAGCATTAGAAATTAAAGGTGGTATTATCGAAGGAAACGTTTCTTCTAAAGAAGAAATTATTGCTTTGGCAAAATTACCAAGTCGCGAAGGCTTACTTTCTATGTTACTATCTGTACTTCAAGCTCCTGTCAGAAACGTGGCTTATGCAGTCAACGCAGTAGCAGAAGCAAAAGAAGAAGAAGTTGCGTAATGGCAGCTTAATATCAAAAAAATAAAAAATAAAACAATCGAGAGATTTAAAATGGAGGAAAAAATAATGGCATTAAACGTTGAACAAATTATTGCTGATTTAAAAGAATCAACTATTTTAGAATTAAATGATTTAGTTAAAGCTATCGAAGAAGAATTTGGTGTATCTGCTGCTGCTCCTGTAGCTGTAGCTGGTGGCGCTGCTGAAGGTGGATCTGCTGCTGAACAAACTGAATTCACTGTAGAATTAACTTCTGCTGGAGATTCAAAAGTTAAAGTAATCAAAGCAGTTCGTGAAGTAACTGGATTAGGATTAAAAGAAGCTAAAGCATTAGTTGATGGAGCTCCATCTCCACTTAAAGAAGGCGCATCTAAAGAAGAAGCTGAAGAAATTAAAGCAAAATTAGAAGAAGTTGGCGCTGCAATTACATTAAAATAATCAGTTATTTTAATGAAAGAGAGGAAGAGAAATCTTCCTCTTTTTTGTTTGCCTAAAATCAAATAAGGATAAGAGTTGAGAATTTTGTATAGAAGACGTAAAATAAAAGGGATAGTAGAAAAGGAAAAAGAATTGGAGAGTAAAATGATTAATCGATTACATGACGATAGTTTAGCATTACACACAGATTTATATCAATTAAATATGATGAAAACATATTGGGAATTAGGTAGAGACGATAGACACGCTGTTTTCGAATGTTATTTCCGTGATATGCCATTTAGGAATGGTTATGCCATTTTTGCGGGCTTAGAACGAATTGTAGATTATTTCGATAATCTAGCTTTTTCTGATTCAGATATTGATTATCTACGTAAGGTGACAGACTATCCCGAAGAATTTTTGACTTATCTGAAAGAATTTAAATTTAAATGTACAGTGAGATCAGCTTTAGAAGGAGAATTAGTTTTCAATAATGAACCTATTTTCCAAGTTGAAGGTCCACTAGCTCAATGTCAGTTAGTTGAAACAGCTGTATTAAATATTATTAATTATCAAACGTTGATTGCAACAAAAGCTGCAAGAATTCGTGCAGTATGTGATGATGATTTGATTATGGAATTTGGGACAAGAAGAGCGCAAGAATTAGATGCATCAATATGGGGGACAAGAGCAGCGTATATTGGTGGTTTTGATTCAACAAGTAATGTTCGAGCTGGTAAAATGTTTGGTATTCCTATTGCAGGAACTCATGCACATAGTTTGATACAATCTTACTTAAATGATTATGACGGATTTAAAGCATATGCTCAAACGCATAAAGACTGTGTTTTTTTAGTAGATACATATGATACGTTACGTTCAGGTGTACCAAGCGCAATTCGAGTTGCTAATGAAATGGGTGATAAAATTAATTTCGTTGGTGTGAGAATTGATAGTGGGGACATGGCTTATATTTCTAAAAAAGTAAGAAAACAACTTGATGAAGCAGGTTATCCTGATGTTAAAATCTATGCATCAAACGATTTAGATGAATCAACCATTCTAAACTTAAAAATGCAACGGGCAAAAATTGATGTTTGGGGAATCGGAACAAAACTCATTACAGCTTATGATCAACCAGCACTTGGTGCGGTTTATAAAATAGTTTCTATTGAGAATGATGATGGAAAAATGGTGGATACAATCAAGTTATCAAGTAATGCAGAAAAAGTGTCAACTCCTGGTAAAAAACAAGTTTGGCGAATTACTGGTGAAGATGGGAAATCTGAAGGAGATTACATCACACTTTGGACAGAAGATCCACGAAATCAAGAAGAGTTATACATGTTCCACCCAGTTCATACTTATATTAATAAAACAGTGAAAAACTTTACAGCACGTCCAGTCTTACAAGATATCTACATAGACGGTAAACGAGTGTATGAGTTGCCGACATTAGAAGAAATCAAAAAATTATCTAAAAATAATCAAGACTCATTGTGGGAAGAATATAAACGTAATTTAAACCCTCAAAAATATCCAGTTGATTTATCAACAGAGTGTTGGGAACATAAAATGTCGACCATTAAAAAAGTTCATGATATCACACGCAATCAATAATGATTATAGGAGTTCTAGATGAATGAAAAAGAGGTTGTTTTTTGGAAAAGATTTTTAAAAGACACGGAGATAAAGACACCTGTTTTTGGTGAGTCATGGGCGTTTGGTGGATCGCCTGACGAGTTAGCTCATTTAGTTTTACAAGGTAAGAAGACAGCGACTGCTAGTGCCAAAATAGAATATGAATGGTGCAATGAAGCACTACCTAAAGCTAATGAATACTATGATATTTTATTAGATGGTAATGGTAATCCAGTGGCTATTCTCATGACAACTAAAGTCTATGTGACACCGTTTAATCAAGTTTCATCAGAACATGCTCATAAAGAAGGAGAAGGAGATTTATCTCTAGCGTACTGGCGAGACGCACATTATAAGTTTTGGAAAGACTTGTTCCAAAATCATTATCATAAACAAGTAGATATTGAGAATATGGATGTTGTTTGCGAAGAATTTAAAGTTGTATACCAATAAGTGAGAAGAGATAGTTTCTTTTAATTGAGCTATCTTTTTTTGCTGTTTAAAGTTAGAATGTTTACTATTAGTTCATCATTGATTTATTGCTACTTTAGTATAATATAATTGTTGTTTTGTACAAAAAAATTCATTTATTAGTTATTTTACGAAATAGTAGATTAATTTTTCATTAAAAGTTTATTAATGTGGTATATGTTGATTATATGAGTATACCATATGATAAACTATCGAGTATTATATTAAAAGAAGGGGTAAGTAATGGTGGAACAAAAAAGTATATATGTAAATAGTTTTGGTAGAGGACGTTTACTAGATGATAAAGGCGAACGTATTTTACTTCGTACGAAAAAAGCGTATGAACTGTTTTTTTATCTTTTTCATTATAGAGATGAGTTGGTAACAAAGGATGATTTAGTGAATGTGTTATTTCCAAATATGACGACTGAAAAAGGTGGCAGTAATTTACACACAACTATTTATCAAATAAGAAAAGAATTTGATAAACATGGCTACTCAGATATTATAGTCTATAAATCAGGAACGTATTTTATTAATGCTCCAGTTGAAAATGATTATGATCAAGTTAGAGATATCCTAAAAGTGGGCTTAACGGAAGAGTCATTAATAAAAATATTAAATGTTTATGATGGTCAATACTTTGAAAAAGATGGCTATGCATGGAGTGAGTATTTAAGAAATGATATGCATAGTAAAATCATTTTAAGTGTTAAAGAGGCTATTTCTTCTCAACGTATTTCAAATATTGTATTAATGCAGTTTTTATTAGTATTTAGAGATGATTGTTTAAGTGACTTAGAGCTTTTAAGTACTATCTTAGATTGTTTTGTTCAGAGTAGAGATAAACTTAAAGTAAAGAAAATATTAACAGATGCTCAACAATATTGGGTATCAGAATTATCATGTGATTTACCAGAAGAGTTTATCAGTAAATATGAATAGAGTTTATATATTGTTAGGGAAGTAAAAAAGAAGCTGAACTAGAAGTCTTAAAATAGAAAAAATCCCATGAAATCAGTTTATTAAAATATTGATTTCATGGGATTTCTGTTTTATTAGTTTAGTGATTTTTACTGAATAAATTACTTTTGTGACAGCTTCTTTTTATTATTTTCCCAAGTTGAGGTGAGGAAATCATAGGTTAAATCATTTGTATTACTAACTAGTGATATATCTGTTCCTAAATCATTACTGCGTCCAACGCCAATAGGTAAAGCGCTACTTTTTTTAATTGCCGTAATTCCTGCTTGTGAATCCTCAATCCCAATACAACTTGAAATAGGACAATCAATTGCATCTGCTGCAGCAATAAAAATATCAGGAGCAGGCTTTCCTAAAGCTACACTACTTGGATCGACTATAGCATCGAAATAGTGTGTTAAATTCATTTTTTCTAACAACAAAGGCCCGTTCTTACTTGCAGAAGCAAGGGCGATTTTTATATGATGTTGCTTTAATTCTTTTAGTAAAGAAAGAATTCCTGGGAAGATATCTTCTTCAGAAAAAGATTGAATCATTTTGATATAAACATCATTTTTCTTTTCAGCTAGTTTTCTAAATTCATCATCATCGACAGTGTTTCTTTTCTTTCCGTGCTTTAAAATTAAATCTAAAGAATCTTCTCTACTAACGCCTTTGAGTTGTTCGTTGAATTCTCTATCAATCTCAATATCTAACTCTTCAGCTAAACTTTTCCATGCTTTGTAATGATAATCAGCCGTGTCAGTTATGACACCGTCTAAATCAAATAGAACTCCCTTAAACATTTAATTAACTCCTTTGTTTTTTAAATCGATAGTTAATGTATTTTTTAATGTATAATTTTTTTCATAAACTGATAAATCCAGAGGTTCGCCACTCAATAAATTGATTTTAATATCAGTTGAGATATTAATATGAAGTAGTCGATTACGGTAGTTAATATGGAAAGCATATCCATTCCAGTTAGTTGGCAAGAACGGTGAAAAACTTAAAGACTCATTGAATACTTTCATTTGTGCGAATCCTTGAACGATTGTTAACCAACTTCCTGTCATAGAGGTAATGTGTAATCCATCTTCTGTATCATTGTTATAATTATCTAAGTCTAATCTAGCTGTTCTTTGGTACATTTCAATTGCTTTTTCTTCCATACCTAATTCAGCCGCTAATATGGAGTGGATACATGGTGAAAGTGATGATTCGTGAACAGTCATTGGTTCGTAAAATTCGAAATTTTTACGTTTTTCATTTAGAGTAAATTGGTCGTTGAAGAAATAGATTCCCTGTAAAACGTCAGCTTGCTTAATAAAGCAAGAGCGAAGTATTTTATCCCAAGACCAATTTTGGTTTAAAGGAACCTCTTTTTTATTTAAGTCAGAGACAGGCATTAAATCTTTATCCAAAAAGGTATCATGCTGTACAAAGACATCAAGTTTCTCATCTTTTGGTAAATACATATGATTTATAATATCTTCCCATTTTTCTATTTCAGTTTCCGAAATAGAGACAGGTGTTTCATTTTTGTATTTATCATAGTTTTCTAGTGTGTAGCTTAATACCCATCTGGCAATATAATTTGTATACCAGTTATTATTGACATTGTTTTCATATTCATTAGGTCCTGTAACACCATGTATCATATAAGCGTTGTTACGTTTTGAAAAATGAACTCTATCTGCCCAAAAACGTGAAATTTCAGTTAATACTTCTAAACCTTCTTTTTTTATGTAGGAATTATCGCCTGTGTAGTTAGTATAGTTATAAATAGCGTAGGCAATGGCTCCGTTACGATGGATTTCTTCAAAAGTAATTTCCCACTCATTATGACACTCGACACCGGTGAAGGTTACCATTGGGTAAAGAGCACCTTTTAATCCTTGCTGTCTAGCGTTATGTTGTGCTTGTGGTAATTGGTTGTGACGATATTTTAATAAATTCTTTGTGACACTAGAATCAGCAAGAGATAAGTATAGTGGAACAGCATATGCTTCAGTATCCCAATAAGTAGCACCGCCATACTTTTCGCCAGTAAACCCTTTAGGGCCGATATTTAATCGTTCATCTTCTCCATAATATGTTGAGAATAATTGGAATAGATTAAAACGAATACCTTGCTGTGCTTCATCATCTCCTGAAATCACAACATCAGCTAGTTCCCAACGTTTTAACCACGCTTTTTTATGTTGTTCAACAAGTTCTTCTGTTGAGTAATAATTGACTTGTTCCATTAGTTCTATTGCTTTAGATAATTGATTTTCTTCAGGAATATCACGACTTGTTATAATAACTACTTTTTTATCGAGTGCTAATTTATCACCTGAAGATAGTGTAGTAGAAAAGGTTTCTGTTGCTTCAAATTCTTTGAAAGATTTATTAGATGTAATCGTGGAGTTAGAAACGTCATTTTGCATCATAGTTGTCACACAAAATTGATCTACACCAAATGGATTACTAATTGTTTTAGCTGTAACGGTGTTTTCGCTACTTTGACGGTGTTCCCAGAACATATCATCATAATTACTGTCTTCGTTATGAACATGGTTATCTAATTTGGAAACAAAAGTCACCTCCCCCGTACCTTCTAACATTTCAACAGTAACATTTATCAATGCTAATTCTTTAATTGTTAGACTTAATAATCGTTTAAATGAACATTTAAATTTACAGTTATCAACTGATAAAATAAATGAACGTGATAAAATACCATGCTGCATATCTAGTTCTTGATAAAAATTTGTTGGTTCATAATGATTCAAATCTATTTTTTTATCATTTAAATAAATATCGACAGCAATAAAATCAACAGCGTTAATTACTTTGCCAAAATAATCAGGATAACCGTTTTTCCACCATCCAACACGTGTTTTATCGGGATACCAAACACCAGCCAAATAAGTCCCTTTATGGTTATTTCCGGAATACCCTTCTTCAAAGTTTCCTCTTAGTCCCATATAGCCGTTTCCAATACTTGTTAAAGATTCTTGTAAACGGATATCTTCTTTGTTTAGTGAGTGAGTTGTTAATTTGAATGGATCAATGTCAAATAATCTTTTTAAGTGTGTCATCTATAATACCCTCCATGAATTTTAATGATTAATTATATGATATACGCAAACGATTGCGAAATCAATAAAAAATAAAATTATGTTACTGTAACATTGTTTTAAAGATAAATAAAAAGATGTTTACTTTTCGAAAACTGATACGTATAATATTAATTACGCAAACGATTTCGTTTAAAACAATAATTAATAATGACAGAAAGAGGTATAGAAACAATGAAAAAATTGCTAAGTTTTGAGTTTTGGCAAAAGTTTGGTAAGGCATTAATGGTGGTTGTTGCTGTTATGCCAGCAGCAGGATTAATGATTAGTATCGGAAAAACGATTCCGATGATGTCACCAGATATGGCATTTTTAGTAACAACTGGTGGAGTAATTGAAAATATAGGATGGGGAATTATTGGAAATCTTCATTTATTATTTGCACTAGCAATTGGTGGTAGTTGGGCTAAAGAACGTGCAGGAGGAGCTTTTGCTGCAGGTATTTCATTTATTTTGATTAATCGTATTACGGGCTCAATTTTTGGTGTGACTTCAGAAATGCTAACAAACGATGAAGCATTTACTCACACATTATTTGGAACTAAAATTATGGTTAAAGGATTTTTCACGAGCGTATTAGAAGCACCTGCTTTAAATATGGGAGTGTTTGTTGGGATTATAGCTGGTTTTGTTGGGGCGATGGCATATAACAAATATTATAATTATAGAAAATTGCCAGATGCTTTGTCTTTCTTCAATGGTAAGCGCTTTGTTCCGTTTGTTGTCATACTTTGGTCAACGCTAGTTTCTATTGGTTTAGCTATTGTATGGCCAGTTATTCAATCAGGAATTAATAATTTTGGTTTGTGGATTGCTCAATCACAAGAATCTGCACCAATTTTGGCACCATTTTTATATGGAACACTTGAGAGATTATTACTACCATTTGGATTGCATCATATGTTGACCATACCAATCAACTATACTCAACTAGGTGGAACCTATGAGATTTTATCTGGGGCACAAGCTGGAACGCTTGTCTACGGACAAGATCCTCTATGGCTTGCTTGGGCAACTGATTTATTTAATTTAAAAAATGCAGGAAATATCGAACAATATAATTATGTATTATCAAACTGGACACCAGCTAGATTTAAAGTAGGGCAGATGATTGGAGCATCAGGTATTTTGATGGGATTCACTTTGGCAATGTATAAAAATGTGGATAGTGATAAAAGAAAACAATATAAATCAATGTATGTATCTGCTGCATTGGCAGTGTTTTTAACAGGAGTAACTGAACCATTAGAATTTATGTTTATGTTTGCAGCAGTTCCCTTATACTTAGTTTACGCTGTGATACAAGGGGCTGCCTTTGCAATGGCAGATATTATTTCACTAAGAGTGCATTCTTTTGGTAATATTGAATTGTTAACGAGAACACCACTTGCAATAAAAGCAGGATTAACACAAGATTTGATTAACTTTGTGATTTGTATTATCGTATTTTCCATTGTTTCTTATTTTATTGCTGGATTTATGATCAAGAAATTTAATTTAGCAACACCAGGTAGAAATGGAAACTATGATGTGGATACGTCAGATAATACATCTTCAACAGGAAGTTTTGAAGGAATCTCCCCACAAATCGTATCAATCATCCAACTACTTGGTGGAAAATCAAATATTTCTGAAGTGGATGCCTGTATGACACGTCTAAGAGTGAGTGTGAAAGATGCTAATTTAGTAGGAAACGAACAAGAATGGAAAAAAGCAGGGGCGCTTGGATTAGTCTTAAAAGATAATGGAGTACAAGCCATTTATGGACCTAAAGCAGATGTTATTAAATCTGATGTACAAGATGCGTTAGATAGTGGGGTTGACATTGACTCTCTTACTATTGATACTGTTATTGATGAGCCAAACGAACAAGCAACTGTTCAAAAAAATATGACCATTCCATTTGTTTCTGTAGCAGACGGAGAAGTCATTCCGATAGAAACTGTTTCAGATGATGTGTTTTCGCAAAAAATGATGGGCGATGGTTTTGCGGTAAAACCATCGAATAGTCAAGTGGTGTCACCAGTATCTGGCGTGGTTCAGTCTATTTTTCCAACAAAACATGCCATAGGATTATTAACACCTGAAGGATTAGAAGTGTTAGTACATATGGGACTAGATACTGTAGAGATGACTAAACAAGTATTTGACGTATCAGTTAAAGAAGGTGATACTGTAAAAGCGGGTCAATTGTTAGCAACAGTCGATTGGAAAACAGTTGAGAAGGAAGGAAAGGGTACCACGATTGTAGTCGTTTTTACAAATACACAAGAAATTAAAACGCTCGAGTTATCAACTGTTGGTGAACATAAATCATCAGAAAAAATTGGTCAAGTATCATTATAAAGTGAGGAAAAAAGATGAAGTGGTTAACACTAAATGTACATAGTTGGATGGAAGAAGATACTGAAGAAAAGATGGATATATTGGCGCACTATATTATATCTAGTGGGTTAGATGGAGTGTCTTTACAAGAAGTCAATCAACGAATTGATGCGTTACCAGAGGAAAATCCACTTCATTTTGTGCCATCAATCAATGAAAAGACAATCATTAAACAGGACAATTATGCATTATGCTTAGTTAAACGATTAGCTGAGTTAGGGGAAGAGTATCATTGGAGTTGGACATATAGTCATATAGGATATGATATCTATGAAGAAGGAGTTGCTATATTATCTAAAGTACCAATAAAACCATATGCTGTTCTAGTTTCTAATGTTGATGATAAGAAATCTGTTCAAAGGCGAATGATGTTATGTGCAGAGCTTATAGTATCAAGTAAACCAATACTTGTTACTAGTAATCACTATTCATGGTGGGATGCAAATAGTCAAAAAGGATTTCAGATTGAATGGAAGTTAAGTAAACAATATTTAGATAAGTTTTCTGGTGTTAAACTATTATTTGGTGATTTTAATGGACCAGATACTATAAAAAATGAAACCTATGATTTAGTGAATGAAACCTTTATTGATACGTATAAATTAGCAGATAAAGTAATAGGTCATTACACTATTCCTGAAGAAATAGATGGATGGGAAGGGACGAAAGAACAGTTGAGAATAGACTATGCGTTCATATCTGAAAAACATCGAGTAAGGTTACATCAAGTTGTTTTTGATGGTGATATTTATCCGTGTGTGAGTGATCATTATGGTATTATGGTGTTAATTGATTTGTGATAAAGAGTGGGAGATAAAACTATGGGAGTTACAATAAAGGATGTTGCAAAAGAAGTTGGTGTTGCACCATCAACTGTATCGCGTGTTTTGAAAGATCATCCAAGTATTTCAGCAGAAACCAAAGAGCGCGTAAGAAAAGCAATGGATAAGTTAGGCTATGTTCCAAATATTTCAGCAAGAAACTTAGTTAGTAAACTATCTAATGCTATTGGGGTAGTCTTGCCAATTATTGAATCTAAAGAGCGAGCAAGTGAACCATTCTATTTAGAAGCGATTACGGCAATGAATGAAGAAGCAAGTAAACATCAAGTGAGTCTTGCTATAGCATCAGGTAATACTGAAACAGAATTACTGGAAGCAGTGACACTACTTTATTTACAAAGACGAGTGGACTCTTTTATCTTGATGTATGTAAAAGAAAATGACCTCATTTTAGACTTTTTAATTGAGAAAAATATTCCATTTACCATTATTGGACACCCATATCGTTATTATAATGACACTAGCTGTGTTGATAATGACAATCAGCTACTAGGTAGGAGTGTCACACAGTACCTCATTGATAAGGGACACAAGGATATTTTATTTGTAACAAATAATTCAACTGAAAACTTCTTTAAGGAACGTTTTTATGGGTATGAAATGTGTTTGAAAGATAATCACTTACCTTGCTATCCGGTATGTGATTTAGAAAAAAACAATGAATTTATTCAGTTAGATACCTTGTTAAGTGAAAGGAAAATCTCGGCATGCATTGCGCTTGATGATATGTTCGCTTTAAAAGTGATTCAGTTTATCCAATTGATTGGTCTAACAGTTCCTGATGATGTGTCTGTTATTAGTTTCAATAATTCTATTTTTTCAACATTGATTCACCCTTATATTACGTCAGTTGATATTAATACACGTGAACTAGCAAAGTCAGCTGTACTGGAGTGTCTAAACCAAGTCAATTATCCGGATGAGTTGAAAAAAAGAGTGATTATTCCACACCAATTAATTGAACGAGAAAGTGTCATAGACTATTAATAAAAAAATTCACCAAATTCTTTTTAGAATATTGGTGGATTTTTTTATATAATACAAGAAAGACAACTTGAGATAATTAAGGAGGGAAGATAATGAGTTTATATTTAGAAATACCAGAATGGGATAATAGCCTACCTTTTAGGGCATTTGAAAACCAAGGAGAGATTGTTGTACCACCACATTGGCACAAAGAAATTGAGATGATATATGTGACAAAAGGGCTAGTCAATATTGGTTATGATAATCAATTATTTCAAGTGCAAGAAGGGGAAATTTTTATTTTTGGTAGTGGTGAGTCTCATTATTTTTTAGCATCTCCTGGCAGTACACGGATTGTCTATCAATTTGATTTAACAGTTTTTCAAAATTATTTAGTAAATCAATCAGATTATAAAGACATTGTCATGTTATTTGAAAAAGCAGAAAATCTTAGTCGGTTTTGGGGGAAAGATGTCGAGCAAGAGATGAGAAGTCTTGTAGAAAAATTATTTAAAGAAGTACAGCAAAAAAAGTTGGGCTATGATTATGCTATATTAAGTCTGTTACACCAACTATTGGTATTCTATTATCGTGAGATTCCTCAAAAAAATCGTACACTCAAAGAAGGAAATTTTGTTGAATCAGCTCATCAAAAACAGACGTTAGAAAGACTGAATGATGTGTTTATTTACATAGAAAATCATTTTCAAGAGGTGATTACACTAGAGGATGTTGCCAAATATGTGGGATTTAGCCCATATTATTTTTCACGTTTTTTTAAGAAAAATACAGGGCAAAATTTTAGTCAATTTCTGACAGAGTACCGATTAAATCAAGCTAAATATATTCTTTCTCATGAAAATATTCCAATGATTGAAGTGGCAGAACGCTCAGGATTTAATAGTGTTAAAACCTTTCATCATGTATTCAAAGAACATGTTGGACTATCCCCTTTAAAATACCATAAGACAATATATGGGAATAATTGACCAAAATAACAGGAAGAAAACCTTATCATTTTTTTGTATGATGAATGTATCAACAAGAAAACGATGGAGGTTTTTTTATGACATTAAAAGTAGGGATTATTGGATGCGGTGGTATTGCTAATGGAAAACATATGCCAGCGCTAAGTAAAGTAGAAGAAGTCGAAATGGTGGCATTTTGTGATGTCATTGTTGAACGAGCTGAAAAAGCAAAAGAAGAGTTTGGTACAACCAAATCAGCTATTTATCAAGATTATAAAAAGTTATTAGCAGATAAAACAATTGACGTTGTTCATGTGTGTACACCGAATAACTCACATGCAGAAATTTCAATCGCTTCAATGAAAGCGGATAAACACGTGATGTGTGAAAAACCAATGGCTAAAACAAGTCAGGACGCAAGAGCGATGTTAGAAGCTGCGAAAGAAACAGGAAAAAAATTAACGATAGGGTACCAAAATCGTTTTACAACTGCTGCGAATTACTTGCATCAGGTATGTGAAGAAGGGGAATTAGGAGACATCTATTACGGAAAAGCACATGCGATTCGCCGTCGTGCTGTGCCAACTTGGGGAGTCTTTCTTGATGAAGAAGCACAAGGCGGTGGTCCGCTGATTGATATAGGAACACACGCTTTGGATTTAACATTATGGATGATGGATAACTACAAACCAAAATATGTGGTAGGAAATACCTATCATAAATTGTCACCAACAAAAAACGCAGCAAATGCGTGGGGACCTTGGGATCCAGAAAAATTCACTGTAGAAGATTCGGCTTTTGGTTTCATTACAATGGAAAATGGCGCAACGATTTCTTTAGAGTCAAGTTGGGCATTAAATAGCCGTCAAGTTGGAGAAGCGAAAACTAGTTTGTCAGGGACAAAAGGTGGCGCGGATATGTTTGATGGCCTAACAATTAATGGTGAAGATCATGGTTTACTGTATGAAAAACATATTGAACTAGAAACAGGTGGCGTTGATTTTTATGATGGTGAAGGAAATGACCCGGCATTGTTAGAAGCACAGTCCTTCGTTCAAGCAATTTTAAATGATACTGATCCAGTTGTTCTACCCGAGCAAGCCTTAGTTGTCACAGAAATTTTAGAAGCGATTTATCAGTCATCAAAAACTGGCGAGCCAGTATATTTTAATAAGTAGGTGAAAAGATGATTCACGTAACAGTGTGGAATGAATACAGACATGAAAAAATCGATAAAAAGGTACAAGAAGTTTATCCTCATGGTATTCACGAGCAGTTAGCGTCTTTTTTAACAGAAGAGTTTGAGGTTAAAACAGCTACCCTAGATGAAGTAGAACATGGTTTAACAGAAGATGTACTGAACAATACAGATGTATTGATTTGGTGGGGACATATTGCTCATAATGAAGTGAGTGATGAGATTGTCCAACGTGTGCATCAACGTGTCCTACAAGGAATGGGACTTATTGTGTTGCATTCTGGTCACATGTCTAAACTATTTATGTCATTGATGGGGACATCATGTGATTTGAAGTGGCGTGAAGCGGATGAAACTTGTCGCATATGGAATGTAAATCCAAGTCATCCAATTGTAGAAGGGGTTGGCGAATACATTGAGTTAGAAAAAGAAGAAATGTATGGCGAACACTTCGATATCCCAGCACCCGATGAATTGATTTTTGTGAATTGGTACAAAGGTGGCGAGGTATTTAGAGGTGGTTGTACCTTTAGACGAGGAAATGGTAAGATTTTTTATTTCCAACCAGGTCACGAAACCTATCCATCTTACTATAATAAACAAGTTCAGTTAGTAATTAAAAATGCAGTGAAGTGGTGTCGACCGATTGATAGTACCTATCCAACATATGGACATCATAAACCATTAGAAGACTTATAATATTAGGAGGAAACAAAGATGAAATTAGGTGTTTTTACCCCATTATTTAATAACCTATCATTTGATGACATGATTGAAAAAGTAGCGGAACAAGGGTTACAAATGGTTGAGATTGGAACAGGTGGCTCTCCAGGAAGTGCTCACTGTGATGTGGACGCGTTACTCGCCAGCAGTGATAAACGAAGAGAATACCAAGCAAAATTAAATGATAAAGGATTAGAAATTAGTGCCTTTAGTGCACATCATAATCCTATTTCACCAAAACCTGCAGAAGCAAAAGAAGCGGACGAACTATTAAGAAAAACAATTAAGTTGGCATCTCTAATGAATGTGCCAGTGGTAAATGGATTCTCTGGTGTTGGTGGAGGAAATGAAACTGATACATCTGTGAACTGGCCTGTTTTACCATGGCCAACAGATTACACAGATATCTATCATTATCAGTGGGAGAATAAATTAATCCCTTACTGGAAAGATATCAATCACGAATGCCAAGTAGCTGGAGTGAAAATTGGGATTGAACTTCATGGAGGTTTTTTAGCTCATACACCATATACTATGTTGAAATTACGTGATGCTGCGGGAGATAATATCGGGTGTAACTTGGATCCTTCTCATTTATGGTGGCAAGGAATTGAACCAGTTGGTGCGATTAAAATTTTAGGAAAAGAAAATGCGATTCATCATTTCCATGCTAAAGATACCTATTTAGATCAAGATAACATGAATATGTATGGTGTGACGGATATGCAACCTTATACAAATGTTCAGTCAAGAGCGTGGACATTTAGATCAGTTGGCTGTGGACATAGCTTACAAGATTGGTCAGATATTATTAGTGCATTGCGATTATATGGATATGATTACGTATTAAGTATCGAGCATGAAGATCCATTGATGTCAATCGATGAAGGGTTTTCTCGTGCAGTAACTAATTTAAAATCAATCATGATTAATGACAAACCAACAGATATGTGGTGGGCATAGGAGGTCATCAAATGCTTAATATAGGAATTATTGGTTACGGTGGTATGGGAAGCTATCACCACCGTGAATTAATAAAAAAAGAAGACGGGGTACAAGTGGTCGGTGTATATGATATAAAAAAAGATCGTTTGGATGCAGCAAAAAATGCGGGACTAAAAACGTATGAATCGTTAGAAGCGTTATTATCAGATAATGTGATTGACGCAGTATTGATTGCGACACCTAATGATGTCCATAAAGAGTTGGCTATTTGTGCAATGAACAATGGAAAACACGTGATTTGTGAAAAACCGGCGATGATGTCAACAAAAGAATTAGATGATGTCATCAAAGTATCAAAAGAAACAGGACAAGTGTTGATGGTGCATCAAAATAGACGATGGGATAATGACTTTTTAATCATTCAAGATATGTATCGAAAGAAACCGATTGGTGAGTTATTTCAAATTGAGTCACGTGTTCATGGAGCGAATGGCATTCCAGGAGACTGGCGCCATTTAGAGAAACATGGTGGGGGAATGTTGCTTGATTGGGGCGTTCACTTACTGGATCAACTTCTTTTTATGGTAGATAGTCCAGTAAAAGAGGTGTCCGCTGATTTAAGCTATGTATTAGGTGATGAAGTGGATGATGGCTTTATTGCGTACATCACATTTGAAAATGGTGTCAAAGCGTTAGTTGAAGTTGGTACAACCAATTTTGTTAAATTACCACGTTGGTATGTCAAAGGTTTGGAAGGAACAGCTGTCATTGATGATTGGGACCTATCTGGAAAAGTAGTGAAACAAACAGGCGTGATTGATCATCATAACTTAGTACCAATTAAAGCAGGACAAGGATTAACTAAAACAATGTCCCCGCCTTCAGAAGATGCGACTACAACCTTACCAATCGTTGAAGTTGAGGCAGATTATGATGGATTTTATCAAAATTTCCATGATGTCGTAGAAAATGGAGCAGTCCCTATTGTAAAAAACGAAGAAGTAAGAGATGTATTGGCATTGATTGAAAGAATATTTGAAGTGGCAAAATAAGGGAGTAACAAACAGGAAGATATCATCCTGTTTGTTACTCTCTATTTATTGTCGTACCTCTAACAACAAGAGTTGGATTGAAAAGTTCATTTCCTTGAGGTGCTCCATCTTGTTTGATTTTATTAAGAATCATTGTCGCACACGCCATTCCCATCTCAATGACAGGCTGCTTAATAGTAGTTAGTTGTGGATGAGCAATTTGATCTAAGAATACGCCATCAAAACCGATGATACCATAGTCATCAGGTAATTTTTCTCCTTTATTTTGTATTCCTCTTTCAATTCCAATAGCTAATCTATCCGAGCTACAAATAAAGGCAGTTTTTTTAGGAAACCGGTGAATATTTTTTGTAATAAAGTCAAATGTATATCGTGAGCGATTATCGAAACGATATATTTTAGGTACCATTTTGTATTTTTGCATAGTATTGATGTATCCTGCCTCACGAGAATATTCAAATGATTCTTTTACATCAATTCCGATATAAACAATATTGGTATATCCAGAATCTATCGCATGTTGAGTGGCGTAAGAGGTACCTAAGGCATTATCAGTATCAACATAATCATACCCGTATCGGTTTTCTCCAAATAAGACAAACGGTTTTTCAAGTCGTTCAATCCACTCTGCATGCTTTTCTCTCATACCAGTGATAATGTAGCCATCACTTTGTCCTAAGTCAAAACTGTTTTGTGTAATCAACTGGAGAGAGTATTGATATTGATCGAGTGTTTTTGATATGCCCATCAAGAGGTTCATATAGTAGGGTTCAGTTGTATCAATTTCTTCTAAAATAAAAAATTTTATAATTTGAGTTTTGTTATTTACAAGTGCTTTAGCTGCAGCATTTGGTTTATAATTTAAGTCTTTCATTGCTTGAAAGACAAGTTCTTTTAATTCGTCTGTTACTTTTTCTGGGTGATTTATGACTCTTGAAACTGTCATTTTTGAAACATTTGCTTTTCGAGCAACATCAGATAAAGTTACCATAAACGTCGTACACTCCTTTACAAGGTTCTCTTAATTATAATTATACCTGTATTCGTATAATTTTCATCATATATTTTAAATATCCTTAGCCTAGTGTTACTATACCAATAATGTTAACGCTAACACTATTTTTGTGCTTGTATGTTAGTGTAACATTTTCTAGACTGATGTTAGATAAGGAGGGAGAGCATGCAAAAAAATTGGTGGCAGGAAGCAATTATTTATCAGGTGTATCCCAAGAGCTTTAAAGATACTAATGGAGATGGTATAGGTGATATTAAAGGGATTACTTCAACATTAGATTATATTAAAAGTATTGGGATTAATACAATTTGGATAAATCCAATATTTGTTTCACCACAAATTGATAACGGTTACGATATTTCTAACTTTTATGCGATTGATGATATTTTTGGAAATGTCGATGATGTCGAAACGTTAATAGAAGAAGCGCATAAACGAGAAATAAAAATAATTTTTGATTTGGTATTAAATCATACATCATCAAAGCACCCATGGTTTCAAGAAGCTTTAAAAGGAAAAGATAATATTTACCGGGATTATTATATATGGGAAGATGCAGTTATCAATGGTGAAGAGCCAAATAATTGGGCCTCTTTTTTTGGCGGATCAGTATGGGAAAAGGATAAATTGAGTCATCAATATTATTTTCATCTTTTTGATAAAGAAATGCCCGATTTAAACTGGGAAAACCTAGAAGTTCAAAAAGCAATGTTAGATATAGCTAAGTATTGGATAAGTAAAGGCATAGATGGTTTTAGGTTAGATGCGTTTATTCATATAGCTAAAGCTGATTTTAATCAACAAAAAGAAACTAATAGTTGCGAACCAGTGATAGCCGAAGAATACTATGCAAATTTGCCAAAGGTTAAACACTATTTATCTCATTTTATTAGAGAAATAAAAAAATAAAACCAGATGTTTTTATTTTAGGTGAAGCAGCATCAGCAACGCCAACTATAGGTAAAGATTATATTTCGGAAAACTTATGCAGCACCATTATCTCATTTGATCATTTTAGAGAAAAAAGTCATTTCGAGAAAGAGAGTCATTTAACTACTTCCTTAGATGTTATTTCCTTTAAAAAATCAATTTATAAATGGCAAAATGAATTATCGAATGAGCAAAAGCCTACTCTTTATTGGAATAATCACGATATGCCCCGTGTGTTGTCACGATTTGGTAATACTAGTTTTTATAGGCATGAAAGTGCTAAGTCGTTTGCAACAGTAATGTATTTATTAAAAGGGATACCTATTATTTATTATGGGGAAGAAATAGGGATGAAAAATTTAGACATTCAAACAATTGATTTCTTTGAAGATAAAAAAATAGTTGAAGAGTATCAGTCCCTGATAACACAAGGATATAATCCAGAGGAAGTATTAAGAAGTTTAGCCAAAAAACATAAAGAAGTTAGTCGAGGTTGTATGCAATGGGATTCAACAGAATATGCTGGTTTTTCATCAGTTTCTCCGTGGAACAGTATTAATCAGGAAGACGGTTTTAACGTGTCGGAGCAAGAAAAAGATGAACATAGTATATTAAATTTTTACAGACAGTTACTTGAATTAAAAAAGACCCCGCTATTCCAAGAAGGACACGTAAATTTTTTGGATACACCTCCTGAGATTATAGCTTATAAAAGATTTTACAAAAGTGAAGAAGCAATAGTTATAGCTAATTTATCAGATAAACAAATAAACGATATCGATATCGTTATTCCAAGTACATCAAAGATTTTATTAGGTAGTTTGGAGAATGAAAAACAGATAGCACCGTATGAATTTGTTGTATATAAAACTTAAAACATATAGGAGAGATTATAAGATGGAAAAAGCAGCTTTATATCACAGACCTGAAAGTGAGTATGCTTATTTATATGATAAAGATACTATGCATATTCGGTTAAGAACCAAAAGAAACGATATATCTAATGTAAAACTTATTAGTGGAGACCCATATTTAATTCATGAAACTAAATGGTATAACCATTCAGAAAACATGCAAATAATTGCGCAAACAGAAGACTATGATTATTGGTTTATTGAAAAAATAGCCGATTTTAAGCGGTTACAGTATGCGTTTGAGCTAACTGATAATAAAGAGCGTGTATTTTACGGTGATAGAGGGTTATTTGAAATGACTGAGCAGGCACGTATGAAAGCGGAGAATTATTTTAGGTTACCGTATTTTCATGATATAGATAGAGTTAAGACGCCAGAATGGGTTAAGAAAACTGTTTGGTATCAAATATTCCCTGAACGATTTGATAATGGTGATACAACAAATGATCCAGATAATGTTTTGAAATGGGGCTCAAAAAATCCTGATCGTGATGATTTTTTTGGAGGAGACTTACAAGGTGTGATTAATCGCTTGGACCATTTAGCTGACCTAGGAATTAATGGTATTTATTTCTGTCCAATTTTTAAAGCAAGCTCAAATCACAAATATGATACAATCGACTATTTTGAGATTGACCCTCAATTTGGTACAAAAGAACTTTTTAAAGAATTAGTTGAAAAAGCACACGAAAAAGGAATAAAAATTATGTTGGATGCTGTGTTTAATCACACAGGATATTATTCAAAAGAATGGTTGGATGTTGTAGAAAATGGAGAAAAGTCTAAATATAAAGATTGGTTCCATATTAATCGTTATCCGGTAGAATTCGGAAAAAATGGTAATTTTGAGGGAGCAACAACAATTGCTTATGACACTTTTGCTTTTACACCTCGCATGCCAAAATTAAATACAGCTAATCCAGAAGTAAGAGAGTATCTGTTAAAAATAGCTAAGTATTGGATAGAAAAATTTGACATTGATGCATGGCGATTAGATGTTGCTAATGAGGTAGATCATCATTTTTGGAAAGCTTTCTATCATGAAACAACTTCTTTAAAAGAAGATTTCTATATACTAGGAGAGATTTGGCATTCTTCTCAAAGTTGGTTAAATGGTGATGAATTCCATGCTGTAATGAATTATGCCTATACGGAAACAATTATAAATTATTTTGTTAAAAAAGATATTAGTTCAACTAAGTTAGCAAGTGGATTGTACGAACAATTGATGTTATATCGAAATCAAACTAATCAAGTAATGTTTAATTGTTTAGATTCACATGATACGACAAGACTGTTGACATTATGTAATGGCGATAAAGATTTAGCAAAAATGACATTAGCTTTTACGTTTTTGCAACAAGGCTCACCATGTATTTATTATGGAACAGAGTATGCGATGGAAGGAGAAAATGACCCTGATTGCCGTCGATGTATGGTTTGGGAAGAGGACAAACAGGATAAAGAGTTTTATGAGTTTATAAAAGAGTTGATACAACTTAGACATAACGAGCAACATATTATAAGTTATGGTTCCTTAGATTTTAATCTATTGGATAATGATAAAAATATTGTTGGTTTCAAACGAGTATTAGATAATCAAGAACTGATTGCAATTTTTAATAACAGTTTGACAGAAAACATTGATTTAGATAATAAAGAAAATGTGGTATTTAGTCAGAATATTGTATTAGATTCAGAAAAAGTCATCATTAAACCAAAAGGGTTTGTTTTGTATAAAAAATGTTATCGATAACAACAAAAAAGCGTTTGCAATGAAATGTGTAACAACATAATCTTAGAGTGTAGTTAGTTGATATATAGGGGGATAATTTAGATGAACAAGATGAAAAAAATAGGTATTGGTTTATTAACACTTAGTGCAGTTGTTGCACTAACAGCATGTGGTGGAAATAAAACAAGTAAAGAAGAAAGTGGAAATAATACATTAACCGTTTCAGTCGATAAGGGTTACATTAAATACTTAGAGGAAGTAAAAGGTGATTTTGAAAAAGAAAACAATATCAAGATTAAATTAGTTGAAAAAGACATGTTTGATCAATTAGATGCACTTTCTTTAGATGGGCCAGCTGGAAAAGCACCAGATGTGATGATGTCAGCATATGATAGATTAGGACCTTTGGGACAGCAAGGTCATATTGCAGAAGTTAAGTTATCAGAAGACAGTCATTACAATGATAAAGATAAACAACAAGTAACTGTAGATGGTAAATATTTTGGTTCTCCAGCTGTTATTGAAACGTTAATTATGTACTATAATAAAGCACTTATTAACGAAGCTCCAACAACGTTTGAACAATTAGAAGAAATGTCAAAAGATGAAAAATATGCATTTGAAGGTGAAAAAGAAAAAAATGTTGCTTTCTTAGCAAAATGGACAGATTTTTATAGTGCGTATGGTTTATTAGCTGGTTATGGCGGGTATGTATTCGGAGATGATGGTACTAATCCTCAAGATGTTGGGTTAGCAAGTAAAGGATCGATTGAAGGGATTGAGTATGCAACAAAATGGTATCAAGATGTATGGCCTAAAGGGATGATGGACATAAAAAGTGCTGGGGATTTTATTGACAATCAATTTATCAATGGTAAAACAGCCGTTGTAATTAATGGTCCGTGGGCTGCTCAAGGTTATTCAGAATCAAATGTTGATTATGGGGCAGCTAAAATCGCCACTTTACCTAATGGAAAAGAATACGAACCATTTGGTGGAGGAAAAGCTTGGGTAGTAAGTAATTATTCAAAAAATAAAGAACTCAGTCAAAAATTTGTTGATTATTTAACAAATGTAGACAATCAAAAAGTTTTCTATGATATGACAAAAGAAGTTCCAGCGAACAACGAAGCAAGAGAATATGCAAAATCTAAAAATGATTCTATTACCACTGCTGTTATTGATCAATATGAATCAGCAAGTCCAATGCCTAATATTCCTGAAATGGCTGAGGTTTGGGCAGGTGGAGAAAACTTAATGTTTGATGCAGCCTCAGGGGAAATGTCTCCTAAAGAAGCAGCACAAGCAGCTGTTAAGATTATTAATGATAATATTTCACAAAAATATAGTGAATAAACAATGACTATTATAAACAGCGAAAGACATTCTTTTGCTGTTTTATTTATACTAAAGAAGGTAGGGGAGACGCCATGAAGGATGTAGAAAATCAATCCACAGTAAAAAAAGCAATGTTACTGTCTTTAATTCCAGGACTCGGGCAGTTCAAAAACAAACAAGCATTTAAAGGAATTATCTTTTTAGGTATTTTTTTAGTATTTGTGTTTGAATTCATATTTTTTGGATTTAGTGCATTACAAGGATTTATTACATTAGGAACAGAGCCTATAGTAGATCATTCATTATTTATGTTAATAGAAGGAACCTTACAATTAATTATAACGTTTCTATTTATTGTATTTTATGTTTTAAATATAAAGGATGCTAAAACTATTGCTATGCGTTGGCAAAGAGGAGAAAAAGTTCATACAACAGCAAAATCAATTATGTTAAATGTCTTTGATGAAGGCTTTGCATATATTTTAACTTTTCCAGCTTATATTGTTATGACTGTTTCAATTATTTTCCCTGTTTTAGTGACCTTGTTTATGGCATTTACTAATTATGATTTTAAGCATATTCCACCTGCAGGGTTGATTGATTGGGTAGGATTTAAAAATTTCTTTAGTATCTTCTTTTTAAGTTCTTATCGAGATACATTTATTTCCGTATTAGGTTGGACGTTAATTTGGACAATTTGTGCGTCAACGTTACAAATTGTGTTAGGCGTTGCAACAGCAGTAATAAGTAATCAGTCATTTATCAAAGGCAAAAGGCTGTTTGGGGTTATTTTCTTATTACCATGGGCAGTTCCGGCATTTATCACGATTATGAGTTTTTCAAATATTTTTAACGATAGTATAGGAGCGGTTAACACACAAATTTTACCCTTATTAAATCACTTACCTCTGATTGATATTTCACCCATAGCGTGGAAAACAGACCCTTTTTGGACTAAGACAGCTATCATTATGATTCAAGGTTGGTTAGGATTTCCTTATATATATGTCATGACAACAGGAATATTACAATCTATTCCTGAAGAGTTATATGAAGCGGCTAAAATTGATGGTGCAAATGCCTTGCAACGTTTCAGAACCATAACCTTACCAATGATTTTATATGTTGCGGCTCCAATTTTTGTTACACAATACACTGGTAATTTCAATAACTTCTCAATGATTTACTTGTTCAATAATGGTGGTCCTGGAAGTGTTGGTGGTGGAGCAGGTTCAACTGATATTTTAATTTCTTGGATTTATAAATTAACAACCGGAAATGCGCCACAATATTCAGTTGCAGCAGCTATTACCTTGATTATTTCATTTATTGTGATTGGTGTATCTTTAATGGTATTTAAGAAAACAAAAGCCTTTGATATGGAGGGGATGTAATTATGAAAAAAAATCATTCAGTAAAACGCGCAAGATTTATGAGCCATTTTTTCACATATTTATTTTTAGTTATCCTATCCATTATCGTAATATATCCTCTTTTAATTACAGCGAGTACAGCATTTAAAACTGGGAATGTTGGTGCGTTTACTTTAGATTTTTCGAGCGGATGGACATTGTCGAATTTTTCTAGATTATTTTCCGAAACGATGTATGGCACATGGTATAAAAATACATTGATTATTGCCATTTCAACTATGATTTTTCAAGTGTTGATTATTACTTTGGCAGGGTATACATATAGTAGATATCGTTTTGTTGGTAGAAAGAAAAGCTTGAAATTCTTTTTAGTTATTCAAATGGTTCCTACTATGGCAGCATTAACAGCCTTTTATGTTATGGCGCTTTTATTAAATGCCTTGGATCAACCATGGTTCTTAACCTTGATTTATATTGGTGGAGGGATTCCTATGAATACTTGGCTAATGAAAGGTTATTTTGATACTGTACCAATTGATTTAGACGAGTCAGCTAAACTTGATGGAGCAGGTCATTTTAGAATTTTTTGGCAAATTATTTTACCATTGGTTAAACCAATGATAGCTGTGCAGGCTCTTTGGGCATTTATGGGTCCTTTTGGAGATTTCATGTTAGCCAAGTTCTTACTTAGAAGTCCTGAAAGTATCACGGTTGCAGTAGGATTACAAACATTTATTAATAATTCTAGAGATCAAAAAATTGCCTTGTTTTCAGCAGGAGCTATACTAATCGCTTTACCAATTTCTGTTTTATTCTTCTTCTTACAGAAAAACTTTGTATCAGGGCTGTTATCAGGTGGAACGAAAGGATGATCTAATTCATGATAGAAAATAAATTTCCGATGAATTATTTTAGTCAGGCAATCAATCCTAAAAAAATGTTTTTAGGAAGAACCAGTTTACGTTGGTATCAAAAGATACTTATCACGTTGTTTTTATTGTCGCTTATGCTAATTCCTATTTCGATTCAGTCTAAAAATGTTCCGTCAATAAAAATAGATGCGCTATATCCGAAACTAGTCGAACAATTAAAAAGTGATGAATCTAATAAAGAGATGTTGCAAACTATTCATATTGAAGATGGTAATCTTGTTAACCAACAGACATCGAAACATAGTAACAACGTTATGATAAATCCGACTAAAAGTGAACTGAAGAATAGAAAAAATATGGTGGTATTTTATCCAGATAAATTAATACTTAATGATTCTGATAAGTCGATAAATATAGGCTTTGATAAAAATCTATCTATTGCAGGATTTCAATCCATTGACGACTTAATAACATTCGTAGAAGAGAAATGGAATGAACAAACTATTTTCTATCGTACAATAGGTTATACAGTCATTATTGGCATGTTGGTTCTAGTTAGTAGTTTATTATTAGTCTTTGGGACAAGTCTTTTTATTTATTTAACTAGAAAAAACCATTTATCTAATGTTAAAACCTATGGAGAAGCAACAAATATTGTCATAAATGCATTATTCATTCCAACAGTCATCGCATCGGTTCTTGGTATGTTTCATTATGATGTATCATTAATGTTGACAATCCAAGCGTTAGGGGTAGCTGTTAATATCCTGTTAATATTTGTTAAAACAAAATTCAATGATAGTTTAATCACAACATAAACAAAAAACCAAAACATGATTTAGTGTTTTGGTTTTTTTGATTAGTAAGAGGCAATTTGAACATAAACTCAACACCAACAGGCGAGATGTTTTTTGCTTGAATTGCGCCTCCATGCTCTTCAATTATCTGTTTAGCAATTGATAAACCTAAGCCATTTCCACCAGTTTCCTTGTTTCGTGAATCATCTTCTCTAAAGAATCGGGTGAAAATATGATTTAGTTTATCATCTTGGATATGTGGTCCCGTATTTTTTATCGAGACTTCCCATTGTTTTTTAGTTGTAAGACTAGATATAACAGTAATCTCGTCACCAGTTTTTGTGTATTTAAAGGCATTATCTAAAAGAATTAGGAGGACCTGATGCAACTTAGCAACATCAATATAGGCTTCGAAAGAATCATGCTCTTTAAATGATAAGTTTTTTTCTTGTTCATCTGCTAGTAATTGGAAGGGATCAAGCACTCTATGGATAAAATCATTTGTATCAATGGTTTCCTTATCCAGTACTAGTGTGTTAGAATCCCCCTTCGCTAAAAGTAGCAAATCATCTGTGAGTTTTGTTAAACGTTGTGATTCGTTTAAGGCTTGGGCAATGTGTTCGGACTCATCGATAATTGTATTGTTTGGATGAGTAAATAGTTTTTCTAAATTTAATCGAATAATGGTAAGTGGTGTCCGCAACTCATGAGAGGCATTCTCAACAAACTCTTGTTGTTTTTTCCAAGAGTTTAAAATAGGGCGCATTGCCAATTCTGATAAACCATAACTAATCGCTAATGATAGTAGCCAAAAAATAAACATACAGATTAGAATAATCACACGAGATTGTTTAACCGCTTCGTCGATTTGATTAACATTGACTAATACTTGAATATAGGCAATATTCAAGTTGTTTTCGCCTGGTGAGATGGTAATGCTGCGGAATGAAAATTTAGAATCATTATTTTTATTTTTTAAAGATAAAGTTGAAATAATATCAGTATTTTTTTTATCCAATGTCGGTTCTTCTAAGTTTTCTAGTTTATCTTCCACTGTTGAATCATTTAATATATTACCATTTTTATCCCATAGAACAACCACTGTATTAAATTGATTATTTGGTCCGTCAAAGTTAAATTTTGGCATTCCAATGTGCCCGTCGTTTTCATCTTTATTCAACATTCGTATTTCTCTATCCAATAAACTTGGGTCACTGGCCATTCTTTCCAAAGTAGAGTCAGTTTCAGTATAGGCAGAATTTTGAATCACTTGAATGGTTATAAAAGACAATAAAGAAAAAAGAATGGCAAAAGCAGTACAGTTGATTAAGAAAAATTTTAACCGTTGTTTTTTTGAGGCAGTTGATTTCATACAGCGTCCTCTTTTTGTAGAATATAACCAACGTTACGAATAGTAGTTAGTTGTTTATTCAAATTGGTTTCTTTTAAATGCTTTCTTAAATGACTCATATAGACTTCAACGACAGATAAAGCAGTGTCAGAATCATATCCCCAAATTCGGTTGAATATTTGTTCTTTCGTTAGTATTATGCCTTTGTTTTGTAGTAAGTACACAAGCAAATCATATTCTTTTCCTTGAATTGGTAGAACATTGTCTTGGTATTTGACTTCTCGTTGCAATAGAAGACAGGTCAAATCGCCATAACTAAGGGTATTGTCTTCATATAATTCGAAGGTCCGTTTTAAGATGGCTTTACTTCTCATTAGTAATTCTTCACGGTGAAATGGCTTGGTCAAATAATCATCGGCACCGACTTCAAATCCTTCCAGTTTATTATCAAGACTGTCTTTGGCTGTTAGTATTAAAATAGGAATATTATTTTTATCGTTTCTAAGTTTTTTTAATATAGATAACCCATCCATATTTGGTAACATCAAATCAAGAATAACAAAGTCATACTCGCCTGATTCTACCTCATAAAGGGCTTCCTCTCCATCATAGACTTGAGTGACATTGCCTAACTCTACTAAAATATCTCGGATATGTTGAGAAATCTCTTTTTCATCTTCTATTACTAAAATATTAATCATCATCTCACTCCTTTATTTACACTTCTTTTGTACCTTAAATACACAAAAAAAACAAACATTAACTAACGAGTTTGGGATAAACTAGCTAGTTAATTCGTTTTTAGTTATTATCTAGGACCACCTGGTGAACCACCACCCATACCCATTCCACCTTGAACAGCATTTCCATCTTGATCAATATTTAGGATATTTGATCCATCAAATGTAATGGGACTAATTTTTTCTCCATTGATTTTTGTTCCTGAAGCATACAAGCCACTAGATGAGTCTTCTGATGTTGAACTACCTGATAGTAAAGAGTATGTGCCATCATTTTTTAAATCAGGACTAGAGATAACAACATGTTGAAACTCTTTCTTTGATTTAAATGTTACTACAGGCGTACCATCACTGTTAGTTAAACTGTATAAAGTGTCAGCTGATTGACTAGAGTTGAAATAAATACCGACACTTGCTTGTGAACTATCATCGCTAACATTCATCGCCATATCAGATGTACCAGTAGCGACTAGGGTTCCACCAGTAAGATTAAATGTTCCATCATAATCAAGTGCGCTATTTCCGCCAGTTGTTGGTCCGTATACGACAACATCACCGCCTGACATTGTAATAGAACCATTACTATCTAAACCGTCACCTGAAGCATCAATGGTGATGGAACCACCTGTTATTTCTAAAGATTTGCTATCATCTGCTTGACCTGGAGGATTTCCTCCTTGACCGAATGAATCTGCACCAAATTGTCCTGTTCCGTCATCTTCACTACTACCGCCAGCGTTGATGCCATCATCTGATGCTGTCACATTTATTGTTCCACCGTTTAACTTGATAACACTTGATTCAATTCCTTCATAACTATGATTAATGGTGATGTTTCCGTCATTTATAGTCAGGGTATTATCAGCATGAATCGCATCATCTCCAGTATCAATCTTATAGTCACCACCCTTGATAGTTAAAGTGTCATTACTGTGAATGGCGTCGTCTAAAGTATTTAGGGTATAGGTGCCACTAAGTAATGTAACAGATTTTGCTTTAAGCCCTTTGTAACTTTCATTTGTATCAAACTGTTGTGTATTGTACTCATCACTTGTTTTGATGTTAAATGTAGCTTGTTGGATAGAGAGTGCTGTTTCCGCTTGAATCCCATCACGACCACTATTTATTGTAAAATCACCGCCATCAATAGTAACAAATCCTTTATCCTCTTCAGTTGAATTATTTGCTTGAATCCCATCTCCTTCACTTGTTGTTAAGTTATAGATACCATCTTTTATAGAAACAGAATCTTTTCCTTTTAACGCATTATTTTTTGCCTTAACGGTATAATTGCCAGAAACAAAGGTTAGATCGTCTTTACTTCTGATACCATTATTGTAGTTTGCCTCAACTTCAAGACTACCTTTACCATTTAAAGTTAAATCATCTTTGCTAAAAATAGTTGCATCTGGTTCTGTTTCATTATTCTCTAAGGTGTAATTATCACCATCAGTTACATTATTTTTTGACCCTTCGGCTAGAGTAATGACAGTTTTATCTGCTTGTTCTACTAGTATTGCTGGCCCATCTTCATGATGAATGGAAGCATTATTTAAAACCAATTGAACTTTTTCTGTTTTATCAGTATTAACAATTAGTTGACCGTCAGTTAATTCGCCATTAATAATATACGTTCCACCTTTTGTAATTGTAACGGTTTGTCCATCAGCTGTTGCACCTTCTCCTTTAATAGTGACAGAATCTGCTAAAGAGATAGTTGTTGCACTTGATTCATCATAGTCAGCGTTCAAATCAGTATCAGAATACTTTCCTAATAAATCAGTTGAACTTTCAGAAGAGCTAGAAGAAACAGTGCTTGTTTGAGTGGTTGATACCTTTGTACTTGAACTAGTTGTGTTACTTTGGCAAGCAGTTAATAGAAAACTAGGACTTAATAGTAAGATAAATAAAAATGATTTTTTCATATAAGTGATCCTCTCATGTTATAGGGTGTCATTGTGTGTCTTACATCGACCAAGAACAACTGGTAAATTTCCATTTCTCACACGAATAGCATCAAGTAATTCTTTTTCGTTCGTGCCTTCTTTTAAAATCAAATGGTATCTTAGTTCATATAAACTTCCCATTGTAGTCGTTCTGACAGAATCAAGTTGTTGGCTTGTTACATACGAATCAAAAATATCTTGGAATAAGTCAGGATAGTCTAAGTCTTCTGAAATCGTAATTTTTAATTCTCTTTCAGTTAATTTTTGTTTACTACCAAAAGGTGTGAGATAAAGAGCTATCAAGATGATTGTCACAAATAGTGAAAAAATAATAGCATACATGATAAATCCCATACCTGTTGCTAAACCAATTCCCATCGACCAAAAGATACTTGTTATTTCTCTAGAACCACCAGCAACTGATCTAAATCTAACCAAACTAAATGCCCCAACAACTGCCATCCCAGTACCTAAATTACCATTGACTAACATAATCACAGATTGTACCAATACAGGTAAGATAGCTAAGGTGACGATGAAGTTTTTTGTGTAGATATTATTAAGTGTGTGAATATAAGAAACAACCATACCTAAACCTATTGAGGTGAGTGTACATAAAATTAATTGTGTGATTTCAATGGTTGAACTACCGTCTGGAAAAATACTAGCTAACATGTGTCATCACCTCAGCTACTGGTTTATGAATATATCGAGTATACGTTTGTGAGTATTTTGAAAAACTAGCTTTTCGTAAACCATATTTATTTAATAAATCAACAAACCATAGAGGATAAGCACCTAGCACTTTAACTTCCATTAGAACACCAATTTCAGGTGCGATGATTTTACCGTAACTTCCATTTTTTAGTGATAAATCATGTGTTCTGAATCGAATATTATGGTCAAATGTCACACGGAAATTTGGATCATTTGGTTCAAAGAGAGAAAGGCGATCATAGGAAATTAACACTCTAGGTTTTAAATTTTTATATCGTTTGCGAACCCAATTGATTTCTTTGTAAGTTTGGGAAGTCGTAATCTCTTTTGATAACTCATCAGGTGATTCCAAATTCAAATAGTCTTTATATGGTAACTCAATTCGACTTTTATAAACTGTACCTCGAATTTTCTTTTTTAATTCAAGAAAAACAGGGAATGAGTCATTGGGTGTTTGATAACATCTGACACGTAACTTTTCTTTGTAGTCAGGTTTTTCCATTGAATGTTTAATTAATTGAAAGTCATCTGTGTCATAGTAGAGAGACATAATAGTATGTAAACCATATTTATCAACAGACATATAATGTTGTAAGTCTGACATAAATGTTTCATATAAATCTTCTGGTATCAGATATTTGTGTTCTTTTCGTTTAAATTCTTTTTTTGATTTCATCGTAATCTGCTCCTTTAAAAATGATATGAACACAGTGTAAGATATTAAACTTAAATAGAGCTTAAGCAAAAATAAAAAAGTGATATAAGTCACAATATCGTAATTATTAAGAAAAATATTACTCGATTAAAGAAAGAAATCAGATTAAAATGTTTATTTTAAGGTTTTATTAAGAGAAAACGTATTCATTTAAATAAAGTGAAAAAAATCACATAAAAGTATTTACAAGGCGAAAAAAGTGTTGTATATTATATTTGTGAAATACATAACGAATTTAATTCAGGAGGGTATTACTTTGAAAGATAAAAATAAAAAAGCTGAAGTAAAAGAACAATCAGTAACAGAAACAATTGACCATTTAGTCGCTAATGCTCAAGAAGCATTAAAAGAAATGAAAACTTTTGATCAAGAAAAAGTGGATCATATCGTTCACCAAATGGCTATGGCTGCCTTGAATGAACATATGCCTTTAGCCAAATTAGCAGTAGAAGAAACTGGCCGTGGTATTTATGAAGATAAAGCAATCAAAAACATGTTTGCTTCTGAAAGTATTTGGAACAACATTAAAAATGATAAAACTGTTGGAGTTATCAATGAAGATGAACAAAAACAAATCATCGAAATTGCTGACCCAGTCGGAGTTGTGTGTGGGGTAACACCAACAACAAACCCAACATCAACAACCATTTTCAAAGCAATGATTGCGATTAAAACACGTAACCCAATTATTTTTGCTTTCCATCCAAGCGCACAAAAATCATCTGCAGCAGCGGCAAAAGTTGTAAGAGATGCAGCAGTTAAAGCTGGCGCTCCTGAAAACTGTATTCAATGGATTGATACACCATCTATTGAAGCAACAAATACATTAATGAACCATGAAGGTGTAGCAATTGTTCTTGCAACTGGTGGTTCTGGAATGGTTAAAGCAGCTTACTCAACTGGTAAACCAGCTCTTGGAGTAGGTCCTGGTAACACGCCTGCTTATGTTGAAAAATCAGCTAAGATCAAACGTGCGGTAAACGACTTAATTACATCTAAATCATTCGATAATGGTATGATTTGTGCGTCAGAGCAAGGTGTCATTGTTGATAAAGAAATCTACGATGCAGTGAAAAAAGAATTTGAAGCTCATCAAGTATACTTTGTAAAACCAAATGAACTAGAAAAATTAGAAAAAGCCGTGATGAATGAAACAAAAACAGCTGTTAATCCTAAAATTGTTGGACATTCAGCAGTATCTATCGCTAAAGATGCTGGAATTAAAGTACCAGAAGGAACTAAAATTTTAGTAGCTGAATTAGAAGATGCTGGTCCAGATTATCCATTATCACGTGAAAAATTATCTCCAGTATTAGCAATGTTTAAAGCTAACAATACTGAGCATGGTTTAGAATTATGTGAAAAAATGTTAAAACTTAATGGTGAAGGACATACAGCTGTTCTACATTCTGAAGATGAAGACTTACAATTAGCATTTGGTTTAAGAATGAATGCTTGTCGTATTTTAATTAACTCTCCAGCGGCTCAAGGTGGTATTGGTGATATCTACAACGAAATGATTCCGTCATTAACTTTAGGTTGTGGCTCTTATGGTAAAAACTCAGTATCTAAAAACGTTTCAGCAGTTAATTTGATTAACACTAAAACTTTAACGAAACGGAGAAATAACATGCAATGGTTTAAATTACCTGAAAAAATCTACTTTGAATTAAACTCAATTCAATACTTACAAAAAATGAAAGACGTTGAACGTGTATTCATCGTTTGTGACCCAGGTATGGTTGAATTTGGTTATGCTCAAAAAGTTATTGACGAATTAATGAAACGTCAAAATAAAGTGAAATTCGAAATGTTCTCAGATGTTGAACCTAACCCTTCAACAGATACAGTTTATGCTGGTACAGAACAAATGATGAAATTCCAACCTGATACAGTTATTGCTATTGGTGGTGGATCTGCAATTGATGCGGCTAAAGGTATGTGGTTATTCTACGAACATCCAGAAACAGAATTCTTTGGCGCTAAACAAAAATTTTTAGATATTCGTAAACGTGCTTACAAAATTCCTGAAGCAAGAAAAGCAAAAATGGTTGCTATTCCAACAACATCAGGTACTGGTGCGGAAGTAACACCATTTGCGGTTATTACAGATAGTGAAACACATGTTAAATACCCATTAGCAGACTATGCATTAACTCCAGACGTGGCAATTATTGACCCACAATTTGTTATGAGTGTTCCTGCTTCAGTTACAGCTGATACTGGTATGGACGTATTAACTCATGCAATCGAGTCATATGTATCTGTTATGGCAAGTGATTACACGAGAGGTTTAAGCTTACAAGCTATTAAATTAGTCTTTGAAAACTTAGAAGACTCAGTTAAAAATCCTAACTTAGAAAATCGTGAAAAAATGCATAATGCTTCTACAATGGCTGGTATGGCATTTGCCAATGCATTCTTAGGTATTTGTCACTCAATCGCTCATAAAATTGGTGGAGAATACGGTATTCCTCATGGACGTACTAATGCGATTCTTTTACCACACATTATTCGCTACAATGCAAAAGATCCTTCAAAACATGCATTGTTCCCTAAATATGATTACTTTAGAGCTGACACAGATTACGCAGACATCGCCCGTTTCTTAGGACTTAAAGGCAACACAACAGAAGAATTAGTAGATGCTTTAGCTAAAGCTGTTGATGACTTAGGAAAACGTGTTGGAATCGACATGAACTTATCAGCACAAGGATTAAGCAAAAAAACATTGGATGAAACAGTTGATCGCATGGCTGAACTTGCTTACGAAGATCAATGTACAACTGCTAACCCTAAAGAACCATTAATTAGTGAATTAAAACAAATCATTATTGATTCTTATGAAGGTAACTAATGATAAATTAAAAAAGGTCGTCCTAATATGGGACGGCCTTTTTTAATTTATCATTAGTTATGACATTTGGTTTATAGAGTAAATCTCGCTTGGATTCTGGCACGATAATAGATGAAATATCAGGACCAATTTTTTCTTTAAAGTCGATATCCTTAAATCTCTTATCAGATAATTTAGCATATTCTTTTGTGATAGATACATGGTCAATAGGCTGAAATACTAGTCGGTCGCTGGATAAATCTAATTGAAAGATGTTTTTATCATCGGTAAAAAAATAAAAGACGTCATTTTTTCCAAGATAAGTAAGAGAATCAGTTTCTGTGGTCGTTTCTTTTTCATAAAATGGTAGATTAAGAGTTTTGTTTATATCATATAAGGTGGCATTATTTGATGAGCTGTTTAACCGCCTCTCGTAATGAAGAATTGCTATTTTTATTTTTCGATTAGCATTAGTTTCATATTTCGTCAAACTTCGATAATCTTTCGTGAAGATAGAAATACCAACAGTTAATATGATAGTTATACTTACTATGAGTGCGATGATTTTAAATATTTTTTTATTCGGTATGTTTGTGGAAAATGTGCCGAATAATATGAAGAGTGTGATGGCGACTAATAGGAATAATACAGGTAAAAAAAGTTGATTAAATGTTCGGATAGATACCAATAATTGCTAGACATTGTTATGATAACCCCTTCCTAATGTCATTATAGTCTAAAGTAGGTCATAATGCTTACATTACTTTATTAAAATTTTAAAAACAAAAGGGTAGTTGTATGGTTAATACTAAAGAAAAATGGTAGAATCAAGGATGTATGTTTTTTAGATAATAAGGAGCTATGAGGTGGAATAGTGAAAAAAAATAATTCAAGTCGAAATATTATTATAGCTGTGACGATAGTGATAGTGATTATATTATTAGTAACATTTAGTGCGATGCAACGAGATAATAATAAAAAAAGTTTACCCGGACAGTCGCAAACTAATAATGTGATTGCAAAAGTAGATAATGTTGTTAAGGCACCATTTAGATTATTAGAAAGTGGTGTAAAAAGTATTAATAATTTATTTAATACTTATACAGAAAATCAAGAATTGAAAAAACAAATTGATAAAAGTGTTTCACTAGAAGCAGAGTTGGCAAGTCAAAAAGCTGAAACAAGAAAATTAAAAGAACAGTTGAAACTCAATGATACCTTAACTGATTATGACGTGATTAATGCAAGTGTGATCAATCGTTCGCCAGATAGTTGGCAAGATGTCCTTATTATCAATAAAGGAACTAAGGATGGTATTGAAGCTAACATGGCAGTTATGGGAGATAAAGGGTTAATTGGTCGTGTCATTATTGCTGAATCAGGAAGTTCGAAAGTAGAATTACTGACAACCCAAAATCAAAATACTAATCATTTTCCTGTGATGATTCAAACTAAAGATGAAAAAACAGCGTATGGTTTAATGGAAGGTTACAATAGTAAAACTCACACATTGATTGTTTCTCAATTAACAAGTGTTGATAATATCAAAAAAGGTGATTTAGTGTCGACTTCTGGTTTAGGAAACAATTCTCCTGAAGGATTGGTTGTTGGTGAAGTAAAAGAAGTGAAGAAAAATAAAACAGGCCTAAATGCAGAAGTATTAGTAACTCCAGTTGCTGATATGTATGATGTGTCTAGTGTGACAGTTATTAAGAGATTAGCAGGGAAGCAAGAGGTGGAATAATGGAACAAAAATCATATTATCCATACTATTTACCTATATTATTGTTTATTGCTATGTTAGTAGATGGTCACGTTAGTAGTGCGATGATGGGGATGCTGTCTATTCCCATGACGTTTACAAGCCATTTGGTGCTTCTTATATTAATGTTTTCAACCTTTAAAGTGAGTCAAACTTATCTAATGATTTGTGCAACGATTATTGGATTACTGTACGATTCCTATTTTTATAATGTATTAGGAATTAACTTAATATTATTCCCCGTAATTGTGTTTTTTATGTATCGGCTGTTTGAATATGTTGAACCAAATACGTTGACGTTGATTTTAAGTTTTATTGTATTTGTGACTCTTATTTCAATAGGAAGAGCAGTGTTACTTAGTATATTTAAGCTAACAACAGCTAATTTTTTAGACTTTTTCACACGGAATCTGGCACCGTATTTATTAATCAATGTTCTATATATATGTCTATTAGTTATTCCGTTATCAAAGATATATGGGATTAATAAAACGTAATGATTGATTGAAATATTTTTGTAACATTCCTATCATACAAGTGACATGTATCTATGTTAGAATTTATTTATTATTAAAGTTAACGTAAAATTAAAAATTTAAATAAAAAATTAAGCAAAGAAAATAAATGTAGACGTAGAAAAATGGAGGATGGCCAATTTTGAAGAAGAAAGTATTATCAACGGTTTTATTAAGTAGTATGTTATTAAGTACTGTGGGTGCTCCAGCAGTTGCGACAGCAGCTAGCAAAGATTCGAAAGTAGAAGAACAAGATAAAAAAATAAATGAATTAGCTACTAAAGAACAAGAAGCATCAAACCAATTAGCAAGTATTAAAGAAAATATTTCGTCAATAAAAAACGAGGCATCTGCTTTACAAACAAAACAGGTAGAGTTAACAAAAGAAATTTCAAATTTAAATGGTGAAGTAAAAGATTTAGAAGCACGCATTGCAAAACGAGATGCTTCAATTAAGGAACAAGCAAGATCAGTACAAGTTGATTCAAATAGTTCGAATGTTGTAGATTTAGTATTGAATGCTGATTCTGTGTCAGATGCTTTAACCAAAGTGATGGCAGCCAGTAGATTAGTTGGTGCTAACAATGATATGATGAAACAACAGCAAGACGATAAAAAGGCAGTCGAGGCAAAAAAATATCTGTTGAGGAAAAAGCAAAAGAAGTGCAAGAAACAGCCGTTACTTTAGAGGCTAAAAAAGGTGAGTTAGAAGATCAAGAATTAGCTCAACAAGCTACTATAAGTCAGATTTCTGCTGAAAAAGCGACAGAAGAGAGTAAAAAAGAACAATACTTAGCTGAACAGAAAGCAGCTGAACAAAAACGTGAAGAACAACAAAAAGCTATAGAAGCAGCAAAAGCTGAGCAAAAAGCACAAGAAAATCAAAAGAAACAAGAACAAGCTGCTGGTAAAATAGATAAGCAAGAAACTATTGTGACACCAAATGATATTAACCAAAATGAAACAAAACCTATAGTGGAAGTAGAAGAAACTACACCAAGTGAACCAGAGCAAAGTACACCAACACCTGCTCCAAGTACTCCAGTAGCAACAACTCCTACTCCAGCACCAACACCGGCAGCTCCATCAGCGAATGGAAATGCAGTGATTTCTGAAGCGTACAAACATATTGGTAAACCATATGTTTGGGGAGCGAAAGGACCAGAGTCATTTGACTGTTCAGGATTTACTTCTTATGTATTCCGTCAGGCAGCAGGAAAAGAAATTGGTGGATGGACTGTTCCTCAAGAAAGTGCTGGAACACAGATTTCATTAAGTGAGCTACAACCAGGAGATTTGGTATTCTGGGGTTCTAGAGGTGCAACGTATCACGTAGGTATCTATGTTGGTGGTGGACAATATATTCATGCACCACAACCTGGAGAAACTGTAAAAGTAACAAGTATGTCTTATTACTCACCAGATTTCGGTGTAAGAGTTAACTAATTAAAATAAAAAATTAAAATGACTTATGGCAAATTTAGCTATGAGTCATTTTTTTATTGACAAAAAGTATATCAATCTATAATATATCAGTTAACGATATATAATATAAAAAAAGATTAAAGGAGAGTGAAAATAAAATGGAACCAATGACGGACTCGACATATTTAATCTTACTAAGTTTACTAGAACCTAGACATGGCTATGCTATTATGAAAGGAATCAGCGATATGACACATGATAGTGTATCCATTGGACCAGCAAGTATGTATACAATACTTAAAAAATTAGAAAAGAAAGGTGACATTAGGTTAAAAGAAGATAAAGATAGAAAGAAAATTTATGTGATTACTGACCAAGGTAAGGCTGACTTGGTTAAAGAAGTTGAGAGAAGGAGAATGTTTTATGAGGCAGGACGCTCTTTATTAAATGGAGATAGGGTGGATGTGTATGGTATTTAAAAACACGAAAATTAAACTATCTAAAGGATTGGCATTTTATTCTGAAAAAGAAAGTATTCAATTTGCTAAAGAAGCTAGAGAAGGGTGGCAGCTCAAAAAAATTAGTCCCTTTGGTTTTTATGTCTTTAAAAAAGCTAAACCTGAAGATTCTACATGGGTGGTTGATTTTTATAGTGGAAAGAAAACAGATGTGATTGATTATGTTGAATTTTATCAAGACTCAGGATGGTCACTAGTTGAAAATTATCGAAATAGATATTTTGTTTTTAAGTCGACAGGTAATCATATTTTTAATTACACTGATAGGCAAACGTATAAAGAACGATTAAAAAATGAGACGGTATGGATGTTATTACAATCGTTATGGCTGTTTTTTCCAAGTTTAATTATCTATTTATTTTTATTTTATTTTAATAATTTTAGTATGAGTCTATGGTTAAAAGCTATGATAAGTGGTGTTTTATTTGTCGGAATGATTTTTCCAATTATGATGGCAGTGTTATTGTTGTATTTTAAGGTGATGTATCGAAAACGACCAGAGCTTTATAACAATCCTAAAGCAATAGACAAGAGCCAAAAATTTGGACGAGATATGGTGATTTCAATGGTTATAGGAGCAATTTTTGGTTTTATAAGTAGTATGTTATTTTTTAACTAATAGGAGGGAAAAGATGTTAGAAGTAGATGGGTTAACAAAGTATTTTGGTGATATGGCAGCAGTTGATGATGTGTCATTTAGAATACCAGATGGTAAAATATTAGGATTAATCGGGCAAAATGGGGCAGGTAAATCTACCACATTTCGTTTGATATTACATTTTTTAGATGCAGATGATGGCGATGTATTGTGGAATGGAAAGCCGTTGACTGAAAAGGATTATAATGTGATAGGTTACTTACCAGAAGAAAGAGGATTATATCCTAAAGTTACTATTGAAGATCAATTAATTTATTTTGGTCGTTTGCGTGGTAAAAAGAAAAAAGAAATTGTGCCTTTGATTGACAAATGGATGGATAAATTTCAAGTTAAAGGGAAAAAAACAGATAAAGTAAAATCATTGTCTAAAGGAAATCAACAGAAAGTTCAGCTTATCGCAACCTTAATCCATGAGCCAAAGTTAATTATTCTTGATGAGCCGTTTAGCGGTTTAGATCCAGTAAATGCTGAATTACTAAAAGAAGGAATTATTGAATTAAAAGAGAAAGGGTCATGTGTCATTTTTTCCAGTCATAACATGGAAAATGTTGAAAAAATATGTGATCATCTAGTGATGTTACGAAATGGTGAGATGGTGCTTGACGGTACAGTTCAATCGATTCGCGAATCATTTGGACGCACTCGTTTAAAATTAGAAAGTGTGTTAACAAAAGAAGAAGTAGAGAGTATTCCAGGTGTACTTAATGTAGAAAATTCACGAGAAGGATACTATAATATTCGATTAGAATCGTCAGAAGTTGGTCGTTTGGTTTTTGATGAAGCGATGAAAGTTAGCGATTATATACCTGTATTTAATCAACAACCACCTACTTTAGAGGAGATATTTAAAATGAAAGTTGGTGAAGAAGATGAATAAGTTTTGGGTTGTTGCGTTAGAAACATATAAAAAACATGTAAAATCTGCTAGTTTTATCATGATGGTATTGGCACCTTTTCTATTGATTGCTTTTTCATTTGGTACAGGTTATCTTAGTTCAAAATTTTCTGAAGTGAATGAAATTGCCATTGTATCAGAAGACAAAGCTATGACAGATAGTTATATTGAATTGGCTAAAAATGATTTTGATATTAATAAAAAGATTACGACAGAATCAATAGCTAAAAAAGCGTTAGAAAAAGAAGAAATAGATGGTTATCTGGTTATTTCAGTTAAGAATAACCAATTGAATGGAAAATACACAGGTGTTGAAACATTAGGGACTACGAATCAACAGTTATTGTTAGGTTATCTAAATCAAATGCAGTTAGGTCTTAATTCAAGCTCATTGGGACTCACATCTGATCAAGTAACGAAATTATTATCTCAAGCTTCATTGAGTGAAACGCAAGTGAAAATATCAGATGGAAAAATCGAGGAAAATAAAGATAATCGTATGGCTTTGACGTTTGTAGGATTTTTTGTTGTTCTTGCGATGTATATGATTGTGTTACTGTATGCATCTATTACAGCACAAGAAGTTGCTTCTGAAAAAGGCACGCGTATTATGGAAATTATTTTATCAAGTACGACTGCGGCTAAGCATTTTTATGGGAAAATTATGGGGATTTTCTTAGTGATTTTAACTCAGGTTATTATTTATTTATTCTCAGGAATTGTGGCGTATTTCTTAGCTAAAGATATGGATACAGTTAAAGGATTTTTAGAAACGGTTTCTATGGATGAATTGATAAAAGGGATTCTTGGATATAACTTATTGTATTTATTATTGGGTGTATTGATTTATACGATTTTATCTGCTTTTACAGGATCACTTGTCAGCAAGTCAGAGGATGCAGCAAAAGCTGTGACACCCGTTACTTATCTAATCATGATTGCGTCTTTACCAACGATGATGTTAGGAATGTCAGACCCTCAAAATATTTTAATTAAAATATTCTCGTTTGTTCCATTCTTTTCTTCGTTTGCTATGCCAGTTAGAATCGCAAATGACAGTGTGACAAACTCGGAAATATTAATTTCATTAGGTATTTTAGTAGTAGGTATAGTACTTCTTCTTAAAATGTCAGCGAGAGTTTATAAATCAACTGTTCTTATTTATAGTGATAAGAGTATGATGCAAGTGTTTAAAGATGCATTGAGAGTAACTAAAAAAGCATAAAATAAAGAGCCTTCCTTACATTGGGTAAGGAACTGACCCCAAAAGATGAGACAAATATAAAAACACCCCTGTTGAATTCATGTAAAATGAATTTAACGGAGGTGTATTTTTTATGGTTAAAAGGATTGCTTATCCAGTAGAAGTAAAAGAAGAAGCTATAAAAATGAAACTTGAAGGTAAAACAACATCAGAAATTATGAATAAACTCAACATTCGGAATAAAACTCAGGTGAAAACATGGTGGAAATGGTATAGAAATGGAGAATCTTATCGATTCTCTCAAGGTGTGGGAAAACAATATACTTATGGAAAAGGTAATGAACACTTTTCGCCTTTAGAAGTTCTAGAAAGAGAAAACAAGTACTTGAAACAGGAAATTGATGTTTTAAAAAAATACAAGGAGTTGGAAAGGATGTGGAAAAAGAAGTATTCATAAATTTAGTTGATTCTTATAAAGGAAAACTATCTATAACATGGTTATGTCACTATTTTGGGATAGCTAGAAGTACTTACTATCGTTGGTCTAAGAAAGAATATGTTGCCGATAATCGAATTAAAATGATTGAGCAGCTGTGTAAAGAAAACAAGTTCACTTATGGTTATCGAAAAATCACTTTTTTACTTCGTAAAAAGATAAAAGTGAATCATAAAGTTGTTCAGCGTATTATGCAAAAATATGGATGGAGTTGTCAGGTGAAAATAAAGAAAGAAAAACGTCCAGGTTCTATTTATTTTAAAACTACTAATATAATTGATAGAGACTTTAGTTCAAGTAAGCCACTAGAAAAACTAACAACAGACATCACTTATCTTGATTATGGTCCTAAAAGACTCTATCTTTCTAGCATTATGGATTTGTTTAATGGAGAAATACTTTCTTATACAATAAGTGAAAAACAGGACATATCTTGTGTTTTAGACACACTAAATAAATTACCTAAACTTCCAGATAAATGTATACTTCATTCGGATCAAGGTTCTGTGTATACTTCATATGCTTATTATCACGCAACAAAAGAAAAGAGCATTACCAGAAGTATGTCCCGAAAAGGGACTCCTGCAGATAATGCTCCAATAGAATCGTTTCATTCCATCCTAAAGTCTGAAACGTTCTCATTACACCCAGAGCTTGGAAGCTCTACAATTAGTGTAATTGAAACTGTACAAAATTTCATCAACTATTATAATAAAGAAAGAATTCAACAAAAATACGACTACTTATCTCCAGTTGACTATCGGAAAAAAGTAATCGCATAGGTGTTTTTATTACTGTCTCATTTTAGGGGTTCAGTCCCGTAAAGAAGGCTTTTTATTATGATAAAGTCTTTTTAACAAAGCCATTAGCATTGACTAATTTGGTTTTAGCAGTATGTTTGTCACTGTTAGTTAGTATCATCACAATCGCCAATTTAACATCTTCATCGGCGTCATAAAAATAGTTTTCAGCCATTTCATAGTCACAGTCAGTTGCTTGCATGATAATTCTTTTTGCTCGTTCAACGAGTTTTTCGTTAGTTGCTTTAACATCAACCATTAGGTTGTTGAAGACTTTTCCAATGCCAATCATGCTGATGGTCGAAATCATGTTTAGAACTAATTTTTGTGCTGTACCAGATTTCAACCTTGTTGATCCCGTTAAAAATTCAGGTCCAACATTAATTTCAATTGGAAACTCTGCGTGCTGACTGATTTTGGCTTGTTTATTACAAGATAAACTTGCTGTTGTTGCTCCAACAGATTGTGCGTAGTTTAATCCACCAATAACATAAGGTGTCCGCCCACTTGCTGCAATACCTAGCACAATATCGTTGTCAGTTAGTTTTAGTTTCATCAAGTCCTCTCTACCAAGTTCTAAAGAGTCTTCAGCGCCTTCCACAGCTATTGTCATGGCTTTTTCTCCACCCGCAATCAATCCGATAACCATATCTGGATTAACGCCAAATGTTGGAACGCATTCAGCAGCGTCTAACACACCAAGCCGTCCACTAGTACCAGCACCCATATAGATAAGTCTTCCACCATTGTTAAAAGCATTAATTGTCTGTTCAATGACAGGTTCAATGCTATCTAGTTCTTTTCGGACGGCTTGTGCAACTTTTTCATCTTCTTTATTCATTAAAACAAGGGCTTCTTTAACGCTCATTGAGTCTAATCCGAAAGTATTTTGATTTCGTTGTTCAGTTGTTAAGTTATTTAAATTAATTTTTGTCATAGTTTTCATCCTTTATGAATCTTTCGATAGTAGAGTGATTACTTCTTTATTATAACGAGTATGAAATATAATTTCAATATTAAAGATATAAATTATAAAATTTTATTTCCTTAGAAATCGTTTTAAGTGACGAATAAAAGAAGTTTGTTTAAAATGAGGGAAATGGATGAAGGAGATGATTCGATGGAAGAAAAAGCAATATTTGCTGGAGGGTGCTTTTGGTGTATGGTAAAACCATTTGATGAGTTACCTGGGATTATTAAAGTAGTATCTGGTTACACTGGAGGTCATACAGTCAACCCAACTTATGAGGAAGTTTGTAGTGGGACAACAGGTCATACTGAAGCGGTTGAAATTACATTTGATCCTAGTATTATAACTTATAAGAAATTAGTTGAAATTTATTGGCATCAAACAGATCCAACTGATGCAATGGGACAATTTGTCGACAGAGGAGACTCTTATCGCCCAGTTATTTTTTATAATTCTGAAGAGCAGTATGATGTTGCGACCCAATCAAAAAAAGAATTGGAAGAAAGTGGCAAGTTTGACCAACCAATAGTGACTCAAATAGAAGAAGCTCAAGTATTCTATCCGGCTGAAGAGTATCATCAAGATTTTTACAAAAAAAATAGAACTCATTATCAAAATTATCGACAAGCTTCTGGTCGAGATAATTTTATTGAATCAAAATGGTAAAAATAAAAAGAGACTGACCAAAAAGTCTCTAGAATAAACTAAAAGGAAGAAAATCTTTTTTCGATTTTCTTCCTTTTTTGACGTAAAAAATAGCACTATCCTATATAATTAAAGTGACGAAACCAACTAAAAAGGAGTGCTATTTATGTATAAGAATTATAACATGAAACAGGTTACTTTATCACTGAATTTAGATATTTATTTAGAAGAAAATGATATCGCTTTTGCGATTGATGAATTAGTAGAAAGTATTCCTGTGGATGTGTTCTCAGTTTTTGAGCATCGAATGGGAACTTCGTCTTATCATCCAAAAATGATGTTGAATCTTATTCTGTGTGGCTACACTCAATCTATTTTTTCAGTCAGAAAGATAGAAGCTATGTCTAAAGATAGCATTCGTGCCATGTGGTTAACGCAATCACAGACACCTAACCAGAACAATTAATCGATTCAGAGTGAACCCACTGGTTCAACCGATACTTCAAGAATGTTTTATTCAATTTAGAAATCAGCTTGTTTCTCAACAATTAATTGATGAAGAAGCTATTTTTATTGATGGAACGAAGTTAGAAGCCAACGTAAATAAATATACCTTCACCTTCATTTGGAAAAAGAGTACACAACGTTATGAAGAATCTTTGAGAGAAAAGTCAAAGTCCTATTATCAACAACTTGTAGAAGAGCAAATTATTCCATCTATTTGTTCAGAAGATGATGAGTTAAACACAGGAAATTTAAAACAAATCATTGATGAGTTGGAAATGAAAGTAAGTGATTTAAGCACTAAAATTGAAAATACTTCAGATGTTCAAGAGAGAAAAGAACTTCATTCTGAGCGTAAAGAGCCTAAAAAAGCATTGAAAGCTTTTTCTGACTTTATCTATAGAAAGCAAAAATATAAAGAACAACATGATATTTATAACGATAGAAATAGCTACTCTAAAACAGATCATGATGCCACTTTTATGAGAATGAAAGATGACCACATGATGATTGGTCAGTTAAAACCTGGATATAACGTTCAAATTGCAACCAATCATCAATACGTTTTAGCATATGAAACATTTTTAAATCCAACGGATTTTAAAACAATGATTCCTTTCTTAGATACTATCAAGAAATCTTATTTTGACTTACCTAAATACATTGTGGCTGACGCAGGTTATGGTAGTGAAGAAAACTATCAAGCAATTTTAGATAATTTTGAAAGAACTCCATTAATTACTTATACAATGTATCAGAAAGAACACACTAAAAAATACAAACAAAATCCATTTATTCCAGATAACTGGATTTATAATGAATTGGCAGATACTTATATTTGCCCGAATAATCGAGAAGTCAAATTTAGAAATTACTCTACTCGAGCGGATAAATCTGGATTCAAAAGGCAATTTAAAATGTATGAATGTGAGTCTTGTTTAAATTGCCCAGTTAGAGCATTATGTACTCGTGCGAAGAGTAGTAAAAATCGAGTAGTTCAAAAAAATGGGAGTTGGGAATATTTTAAGGCTCACGTAAGAGAGCTTTTGAAAGAGGATGTCACAGGAGAAATATACCGTCAAAGAAAAATAGATGTTGAACCAGCCTTTGGAAATCTGAAGGCTAATTTGGCATTCAATCGATTCTCTGTAAGAGGAACAGATAAGATTTCACAGGAACTGGGATTTTCGTTAATGGCACTAAATTTAAGAAAAATGAGAAAAAATAGGAAGGATATTAGTGAGAGAATACGAAAAAACAAGCATTCTGAAATGAGAGGTTTCATTTTGGAATGCTTGTGTCAATCGAAAATAAAAATGTCCCAAAATGAGGGCTCACATTAGCGCAATCTTTACTGCGTAAAACTTGCACTAATGTGACCATTATTGGTAAAATAAGGTACTTTTTGTTTCAGGCTGTTTTTTCAGCCTCATGTTCTTCGATAGTACGGTCAATACTTTGAAGATACCTTTTGAAAGACTCAAGTTTCCACGGATGTGACTGTGGTGGAATGTACTTGCGTCTTAACCCCATCAAATTCTTTTGAATAGGTCTCGTGGGTTTTTAATCGTCTAGTAGGATAAATTTTTTCTGCTATATTAACATAAATCTCCCCGTTAAAAGCTTTTATAATTAATGCTTTCGTTTTCCTTGTAAAATATTTGTCGCTACCACCTTCCGTTGGAAGATAAAATTTATTTTGATACTTAATATGATGGCCATTATCGACTATACGATGAGAGACAGTAGCTAGTAATAAATTAATTTAAGCTGTTGTAGGAGAAGTTTCATAAACACTTTCTGCAGTTTTGTGACCAAATTGTCGATTGAAATTTCGAATCCATACAGATAGAAATTGATTAGCCTCCTCTATAGAATGTATATTTGCTATCTCAAGATCAACAGGCAATCTTGATTGCACTGTCCCATTTAAACGTTCTACACGACCTTTTGCTTGAGGAATAGAGGATGTTTTTATGTGAATACCTAATTGATGACAAGCAAACCCAAACTGCGTGAACGTATCTTCTTCTACAGCTTTTGTTGATTTTTTGTTGTACTCAAAGACGGTTCGTTTATCTGTTAGAAAAGTGGCAGGAATCCCTTGTTTTGTCAGAATTTGATGAAGAACATGGTAATAACCATTGAGCGTTTCCTGTTGGTCAAAATAAGCGCCAACAATATTACCTGATGCGTCGTCAATAGCTAAATGAAGATGAGTTATTTGATTTCCAAACCAATTATATGAACTAGCATCTAATTGAATTAATTCTCCTTTGTATTTTTTTCTAGGTCGACTAGGATGGGTCTTTTCAGGGAGTTCTAGGTAGTCTTCAGCTCTTGGAACCAATAGGTTCTCTGATTGTTTGGTTTGTTGACCTTCTTGCTTTATTAATTGTTTGAGTCTTCTTTTTGTCTTTTTTTGAGCCTTTGGTGAAAGTATTTTTTCTTTGTACAGGATGCTTCTAATTGTAGTATCTGTATAACAGATATGATGGTCGTTTTTCAGTATTTCAGTAAAATGCTTAATATTTGGTTTAATACTAAACGATTGATAACTAGTGATTATTTGTTGTTTTACTTTTTCAGGCACAGAGTGCTTATTTTTTCTCCCTCGATTTTTATGGACAAATGCTGATTTACCATTTTCCCTGTATGATTTCACTAAACGGTTAATTTGTCGTATAGATAAATTAAGTTCAACACTAGCTCTCTTTTTTTGTTTTTTATTTTCAGCGACAGCTTTAATAACTTGATACTTTTTGGTTTCATTCATTGTTAGATTTATCCTTTTCATAAAGTTATTTTATCATTTTGGGACATTTTGTCTTTCGACCTACTTAGGACATTATCACTTTCAAATGATATAATTAGAAAAAGATTAAAAATTAGTGTTGACATCATGAGTTAAATCATGTAAATTTATAGCCATAGATAAATAACGTTCTGTTGATTAGGAAAGTATACTTTGATGCTTTTTAGAGAGACTCTGGTTGGTGAAAAGAGTTAAGTTCAGATAAGTAGAAAATGGCCTATGAGGAAAGGATATCGATAAGTAGGTATTCTCGGAGATTGTTTCACCGTTAAAAGAAACGCCGATAGATTTTTTGTCGGGCTAAGGGAAGAAGAAATTCTTCTAAACTAAGGTGGTAACACGATAACTCGTCCTTTTACATAGTTCACTATGTAAAAGGACTTTTTTATTTTTATAGACATACGATGACATGGTAAGTAAGTTGCTTTTTTATTTTTTACAGAGAACCTCAATTAGCTGAGAAGAGGAAAAATGATGTAACTGAAAATGGCCATTGAGTAATTTGGATTCGAGCAAAATATTGTAAGAATGCAACGAGCGCAACCGTTAACTTGCTAGAGTATGATAGTACTCGATAAGGATTAATTTGTGAGAATTAGTCAAATTAGAGGTGGTAACACGCACAAGCGTCCTCAAGAAAACAAATGACAGGGTTTGTTTTCTTGGGGATGTTTTTTTTTTATAAATAAATTTGGAGGAAATAAAATGATTGAGTTGAAAGATATATCAGTAACGTTCCATCAACCAGACAGACAAATTAATGCTGTCAGAGATGTAAATTTAACTATAGATAAAGGGGATATATATGGCATTGTCGGTTTTTCTGGTGCAGGAAAAAGCACGTTAGTGAGAGTGATTAATTTATTACAACAACCGACATCGGGTGAGGTCATTATAAAAGGAGAAAACATTACAAATTTAAAGGGAAAGGATTTAAGAAGGAAGAGACAGTCCATTGGGATGATTTTCCAACATTTTAATCTAATGGTAAGTCGTACTATTTTTGATAATGTTGATTTTTCGCTAAAGTATTCAGGAAAATCAAAACAAGAGAGAAAAGAAAAAGTAACAGAATTATTAGAATTAGTTGGTTTATCTGATCAACATGACGCGTATCCAAGCCAATTGTCAGGAGGTCAAAAACAACGTGTTGCTATTGCAAGAGCTTTAGCAAATGACCCAGAAATTCTTTTATGTGATGAAGCAACAAGTGCTCTTGATCCAAAAACAACATTACAGATTTTATCCCTATTAAAAGAATTGAATAAACGGTTAAATTTAACCATTGTACTTATTACCCACGAAATGCAAGTGGTTAAAGAAATATGTAATAAAGTCGCAGTAATGGAAAATGGCGAGATTGTTGAAAAAGGAGACAGTGTCACATTATTTAGCCAAGCGGAAAAAGAATTGACTCAGACATTTATTCGAACAGCTTCACATATTGATCAAGCCCTAGAAACGATACTGAATAGTCAATCCTTTATTGATTCATCCAACGACGTTTGGCTAATTGAATTATCTTATATAGGAAGTCAAACGAATGAAGCGTTAATTTCACAACTGTACAGTCGTTTCCAAGTATCAGCCAATATTCTTTATGGAAATGTTGAAATTATTCAAGATGTCCCATTGGGAAGCTTAGTGGTCAGTTTGTCAGGTGACATAGATAAAAGACAAGAAGCAGTGGCTTATCTTATTGCTGAAGGCGTTAAAATTACAATCGTTAAAGTAGATGAGCCAGTTGAAGTGGAAGGAGTGAATCATTATGCAAGGGTTAATTGAAAAATATCTACCAAATGTTAGTCAAATTCCAGATGAATTTAAGCAAGCGACTATTGAAACATTATACATGTCTTTTTGGACAGCAATTATTGCGGGAATATTTGGTTTGATATTTGGTGTTGTTTTAGTCGTCACTCGACCAGGTGGATTATTAGAACAAAAATATTTGTATCACCTATTAGATAAAATTGTGAATGTGGTTCGTTCCATACCATTTATCATCTTACTGGCTTTATTAAATGTTGTGACACGTGTCATTGCAGGAACAACAATCGGTGCAACAGCAGCACTTGTGCCACTTGTTGCAGGAGTTGTCCCATTTTTTGCAAGACAGATTGAAGTCGCATTACTCGAAGTTGACCCAGGAGTTATTGAGGCGGCTGAAGCCATGGGGACAAGTCCTTTAGGAATTATCTTTAGAGTGTATTTAAAAGAAGGTTTGCCAGGTATTGTCAGAGTTTCAGCCCTCACGATTATCAATGTAATTGGGTTAACAGCGATGGCTGGAGCAGTTGGTGCTGGAGGGTTAGGGAATCTAGCCATATCAAGAGGTCATAATAGATTTCAAAGTGATGTCACTTGGGCAGCGTTGATTATTATTTTATTAATCGTATTTATTTGTCAGGGAATCAGTAACTTTATCATAAAGAAAATAAGTCATTAACAATCAAAAGGAGAATGAAACATGAAAAAATTTGTCGGATATATCGTAGCAGTTGCAGCAGTATTATTAGTTATTACAGGGTGTGGTTCAGGTAATAAAGAGGCGACATCTGAGTCAAAAGATGGAAAAGAAGTGACAGTAAAATTAGGTGTTGTCGGATCAGACACAGATGTTTGGGATGATGTGCAAAAGAGATTAAAAGATGAAGGAATTAATCTAGAATATGTAAAATTTACTGATTATAGTCAACCAAACGTGGCTTTAGATAGTGGTGATATTGATTTAAACTCATTCCAACATCAAATCTTTTTAGATAACTTTAATAAAGAACATGGGACAGATTTAGTATCAATTGGGAATACAGTGAATGCACCTTTGGGAATCTATTCAGAAAAAATTAAAGATGTTAAAGAACTAAAAGATGGAGATACAATCTCTATTCCAAATGATGTAACAAATGGGGGACGTGCATTATTACTTCTTCAAACAGCAGGGTTAATCAAAGTTGATCCAGCCAAAAAACAATCACCAACAGTGAGTGATATTACAGAGAATAAATTGAATTTAAACATTGAAGAATTAGATGCTTCTCAAACACCTCGTTCTTTACAAGATGTTGCAGCAGCTATTATCAATAGTGGTGTGGCAGTAGATGCTGGATACAATCCAACGAAAGATGCGATATTCTTAGAACCAGTAGATGATACATCAAAACCATATGTCAATATTATTGTGGCAAGAAAAGAAGATGAAGATAATGAAACATACCAAAAAATAGTAGATGCTTATCAAACAGAAGATACGAAAAAAGTGATTGAAGAAACATCTAAAGGCTCAAGTATTCCAGCTTGGGATACATTTGGTAAAAAATAAAGCTACTTAAAGGAGAAAAGGACTATGACAAGAGCAGAACAATCAGTAATGATAAAAAATTATGTTAAAAAACAACTACCTATATATAAAGAACTAGCATTAGACATACATGCTCATCCGGAAGTCAGTAATTATGAAGTTTACTCATCAGATGTATTAATTAATCAATTAAAAAAAGAAGGATTTGATGTAACAAAAGATGTGGCAGGACATCATACAGGGTTTGATGCACGTTACAAATCTAAAAAAGATGGTCCAACATTAGCATTTTTAGCAGAGTACGATGCTTTACCTGGTATTGGTCATGCTTGTGGGCACAATCTCTTCGGGAATTATTCCGTGCTAGCTGCTAGTGCGTTAAAACAAGTGGTAGATGAAGTTGGTGGAGAAATAAGAGTATATGGAACACCTGGTGAAGAAGGTGGGGAAAATGGGTCAGCTAAAGGTAGTTTTGTAAGGGAAGGATTTTTTGATGATGTTGATGCGGCTCTTTGTGTTCATCCAGCGCATAAATATGGAAAAACAGCATTAGGATTAGCAAATGATCCAGTTGATATTGAATTTTTTGGGGTTGCCTCACATGCTGCAGCTGCTCCTGATAAAGGGGTGAATGCACTTGATGCTTTAATTCAAGCATTTAATGGGATTAATGGTTTGAGGCTTCATTTACCAAAAGACGTGAACATCCATGGTATTATCACGAATGGTGGAGTAGCAGCAAATGTTGTGCCAGAGTACGCTTCGGGTCGATTTTACTTAAGAGCTTCTAACAGAGCAACTTTAGATGATGTTTACAAAAAAATTGAGAATGTGATTAAGGGCGCAGCACTTGCAACAGGTACTGATTATAAATTTGGTTTGTTTCAAAATGGGGTAGATGACATCATTGTGACACCAGCATTTGATGAGGTGTTTGTTAGTCATTTTGAAAAAATTGGTATTCCGGAAGAAGAAGTATACAGTGGTGAAAGGCAGAATCTTGGTTCTTCAGATGTTGGGAATGTGAGCCAAGTTATTCCAACGATTCAACCAACTGTCTCTATATCTAATGAATACATTGCAGGTCACTCTGAAGAATTTAGAGAAGCAGCTAAAAGTGAAAAGGGATTAGATTCTATAGGAATTGCAGCAGAGTTATTAGCTGAAACAGCACTGGATTTATTATTAGATGAAGAGTTACTAAATAAAATAAAAGAAGAACACAAAGAACAAAAAATAAAAGGGAACTAATTCTATAGAGGCTGCCCCAAAAATAGCTTTTTAAATGAAAATCACTAAACTAACAAGATAGAAATCCCATGAAGTCAGTGTTTTAATAAGCTGGTTTCATGGGATCTTTCTATTTTTAAGACTTTTGAGTCGGACTCTTTTGTTTATACAAAAACTTTACATAAAAAAGACTTTGAAATTTACATGAAAAAGATATAATCCCGTTAGTAAAAGAAAAATATGGGGGTTAAATATTAAGATGAAAAAGAAATTACTTTATGGTTTGGCAGCATTAGTATCAGTAGGATTATTAACAGCATGTGGGTCAAGTTCAGCTGATAGTAAAAAAGAGGATGGTATGCCAGACAAGGTGACGATTGTTACTATGCCAGATGAAAACAATCCAGCAGCTGGTGGTAAAAATGAGAAATTCCAAAAAGATTTAAGTGAAGCAATTGGTCTTCCAGTTGAAATTATGGAAGGTGCGGATTATGCAGTTGGAATTGAAGCCATGAAAAATAAAAAATTAGACGTGCTTCTTGTGTCACCTATGAGTTATTTCCAAGCAAAACAAAGAGTTGATATTGATCCTTTAGTAACAACAACAGCTCCAGGAAGTGAAACATATCGTACAGTGTTTATTACTAAAAAAGATAACGACAAAATTAATTCATTAGAAGATTTGAAAGGAACGAACTTCGCATTTGTTGATCCTGCATCTTCATCAGGATATCTTTATCCAAAATATGAATTAGTAACAAAATTAAAATTAGATCAAGCAAAATTAGAAGAGCCAGATTATTTCTTTAAAACAGTTGCATATTCAGGTAAACATGATTCAAGTGTTATGGGTGTGTCAAAAGGAGATTATGATGCAGCAGCAGTTGCTGGCCAAGTATTACAAAGTATGGATGATGCTGGGTTAGTGAAAAAAGACGACTTAAAAGTAATTGATGAAACACAAGAAATTCCAAATGCAGCATATGTTATTCGCTCAGAATTACCTGAAGAACTAAAGAAAAAAATCAAAGACTTTTATTTAAATTATGATGATGAAGAATATTTTAAAGCATTCTATAAAGATGGATCAATTCGATTTGTTGAGGCAAAAGATGATGATTACGAAGGTGTGAAGGATATTATCAAAGTATTAGGCATAGAAGGGGAGTAAAAAAATGACTTTATTAGAAATTAAAAACGTAAATAAAGAGTATAAAGCAGGACAAAAAGCATTAAACAATGTCTCATTGTCAATTGATGAAGGTGAATTTGTCGTAATCATTGGCCCTTCTGGTGCAGGTAAATCAACATTAATTCGTATTATTAATCAACTTGTTGCACCAACATCAGGTGACGTCATTTTTAAAGACCAATCAATTTCAAGTGCAAAAGGAAAAGAACTAAGACGATTGCGTTCGCATATCGGGATGATTTTTCAACACTATAATTTGATTGAACGCACAAATGTTTTAAAAAATGTGCTTCACGGAAAACTTGGTCAAGTATCATTTTTTACTAGTGCTTTTGGTCGTTATTCTCAAGAAAATAGAAGTACAGCAATGGATTTATTAAAACAAGTCGGATTAGAAGATCAAGCATACAAACGAGCCGATGAATTGTCAGGCGGACAGATGCAACGTGTTGGGATTTGTCGTGCCTTAATGCAAAATCCTGCACTGATTTTAGCTGATGAACCAATTGCGTCTCTTGATCCTAAATCATCTGAAGTAGTTATGACACAATTAAAAGATATTACAGAATCAAAAGGCGTAACAACGATTGTAAACTTGCATCAAGTTGACGTTGCGAAAAAATTTGCGACTCGTATTATTGGTGTAAGAAAAGGTGAGATTGTGTTTGATGGTAAACCGTCTGAGTTAACTGATGACATGATTGAAACAATCTACAATAATGACTTATCTCAAGCTGGAAACATTAAAAGTATTCCTGTAGTGTCAATGCCTCAGGAGGAGGGTCAAGTATATGGATAGTCCAGCAACAATTGCTTTAAGTCAACAAAAGAGCATAAAAAAAAGAATTACAGGTGTGTTGTTATTTGCCGTTGTGGCGTATTCTTTTATTTATTTAAAAGTGAATCCATTAACACCATTTGTCACGTTACCTAGTGTGTTTTCGTTCTTTGGTGAGAATTTTTTTCCACCAAATTTCACTGGTTTTTCGAGTTATGTGTCATTGATAATCGAAACATTATTATTTGCAGTTGTCGGTACATATATTTCTGCTATTTTATCATTTGTTTTTGGGTTATTGATGGCTGAATCAATCAACCCATTTGCACCAGTAAGAATCATCATACGATTTATTGTATCGTTCATCCGTAATATTCCAGTTTTAGTATGGGCATCTTTGCTTGTGTATATTTTTGGGATAGGGAATATGGTCGGTTTATTAGCGTTAATTATTGCGACATTTGGATTTTTAACTAGGTCTTATGCTGAAGAGATGAACAATATTGCTGATAGTAAATTAGAAGCATTAAAAGCGACTGGTGCATCTCCTGCTCAGTTATTGGTTCATGGAATTATTCCAGCGTTTTTCCCTTCATGGATTAACTGGACATTTTTCTCTTTTGAAATTAATATTCGTGCATCAGCTATTTTAGGAATGGTAGGTGCTGGTGGTATTGGTATCATGATTCAAACAAATATCCGACTATTTAAATACAAAGAAGCGATGGCTTTAATTTTAATATTAGTTATCTTAGTATTATTGACAGAATTTGTTGTAAATAAACTAAGAAAATGGATTTTATAGGAGGATTACGATAGTGAAAGATATTCCATTAATACAAAAGAATGATAGAATTCGAACTATTTTTATTACTATAGGAGCAATTTTACTATTTATTGTGAGTGTCAGTTTTTTAAATTTAGACATGGCAACATTCATGTCAAGATTTGAACAATCAGGTGAAGTAATCAAACACTTTCTTGTAATAGATGCTTCTGATTTAGGGACAGTATTTTCAGAACTATTATTGTCATTGTCAATGGCAGTAGCATCACTTGTTTTAGGAGCGATAATTTCATTTATCTTAGCTTGTTTAGGGGCAGATAATATCTCACCACTACCATTTTTATCGGCAGTAATTAAAGGAATCATGTCGGTGATTCGTGCGATTCCATCACTTGTTTGGATTTTAATGATTGTTGCCAGTTTAGGATTTGGTTCACTTGCTGGAATTATCGGTATGATGTTCCCGACAGTTGGTTATTTAACAAAATCATTTATTAGTAGTATCGAAGAAGTTCCAGCACAAGTGATTGAAACCATGAAATCAACTGGAGCAAACTGGTTCCAACTAATTCAAGAAGGGATTTTACCAAATGTTTCCAAGTCATTTTTAAACTGGTTAGCCATCCGTGTTGAAGGAAACGTAGCAGAATCTATTTCACTCGGGATGGTAGGTGCTGGAGGGATTGGGACGTTATTAACTCGAGCAATCAGTAGCTATGATTATGGAAGAATCACATTTATCGTGTTAGTTATCTTCAGTACAATGTTTGCTGTAGAAATGTTTGTAACACGAGCAAAAAAAGCAATTTAAAGGAGAAAGTGTATGTACTATCAACGATTACCATTAGAAACAACATTTAATACAAGAGATTTAGGTGGAATTCCAACGAAAGATAATAACATGGTTGCCTGGAAAAAACTTTTTAGAAGTGATGATGTGTGTCGTTTAACAGACAATGACGTTGCTTTTTTAGAAGAGTATGGTATAGGTGCTGTGATTGACTTAAGAACACCAAAAGAAAGAACGGGATCAGATTATCCATTGGAAAGAAGTTCAGTAGTTAAAAACTATCATATTCCATTTGTGGTGGATGAAAGCATTCAAGATATCTCTCAATCAACAACGAGTATGTCATTGTATGACTTTTATGAGCACATGATTCATGAACAAAAAGGGATTGTAAATGAATTATTTGTTGCAGTTCATGAATCAAGAGATACAGGTTTGATATTCCATTGTGCTGCAGGAAAAGACAGAACTGGTGTTATGGCATGTCTATTATTAGGTTTACTAGATGTGGATGAAAAAGATATCATTGCTAACTATGAAACTTCTTATACCTATCTTTCTGCTAATGAGGCATTGCAATCACCAAAAGGTTATGAGGATTTAATGTATTCTGATCGCAAAAATATGGAGAAGTTATTACCTGTTATTACAGAAAATTATGGAACAGTATATAACTATTTAAAAGAATGTGGTTTGTCTGATGAGATGCTTTTAGAAATTAAAGAAGCCTACATTCAAAAAGTTTAACAACTGTTTTTTATTTACAAACAATTTACAAAGTTACGATAGAGACTTTACACTAGCGTTGTATAGTAAGAGTGTAGTAATTGTCACTAAAGGTGGCGTTATTACAATCGGCTTATAATTGTTATGTTAATAGTTAAATGACTTGTCAAAGAAATAGAACAACCTGACTTCTTTAATAGAAAACACTATCCCCCTAGTTGTTTTTTATTAATTTTCTTCTAATCAACAAGTCGACCAAAAAAACTGGATGATAAAAATCATTCAGTTTTTTGAGTTATTAAGGCCTATTAAGGTATAATTGAAATATTAAGTCAATTAGGAGGTCATAGAGATGAAAGTAGGATATCATGGTCACTCGGTAATTAGTATAGAAACAAACGATGGTACACGATTAATAATTGATCCATTTATCACTGGAAATGATTTGACAGACTTAGTATTAGATGACATAGATGTAGATTATATTTTTATAACTCATGGTCATGCAGATCACATAGGCGATATGGTTTATTTAGCTAAAAGAACGAAAGCACAAGTTGTGGCAATTCCTGAAGTATGTCATTTTGCGACGAGTCAAGGAATTGAAAACATACACCATATGAATATTGGCGGAAGTTTTAATTTTCCATTTGGCCGAGTAAAAATGGTATTTGCTCAACATAGTTCTGGCTATGAGTTTAATGGTGAGATGATTTATATGGGTGAGCCAGCCGGATTTTTATTTGAGATTGATGGCAAAACGATCTATCATGCTGGAGATACGGCTTTTTATAGTGATTTATCATTGTTAGCGGATGATGTTCAAATCGATGTCGCTTTTTTACCGATTGGTGACAATTTTACGATGGGAATAAAAGATGCAGTGAAGGCAGCTAGAATAATCAATGCCAATGTTAATATCCCTATTCATTACAATACGTTTCCAGTTATAGAACAAGACCCAAAACACTTTGTTAATTCGTTACCTAAAGATAAGGGAAAAGTGCTTCAATCAGGAGAATTTATTGAATATTAAAAATGATATTAGAACAGTTTTCTATAAAACTGTTCTTTTTTAGTACTGTAAATGTAACTTTTTTACGAAACATAAATAACGAAAACTTTTCCGTTGCATTGTGGACAAAAAAAGTCTATAATAGCCAAATGTAAGAAATGAGAGGAAGTGATATAGCTTGAAGCTAACCAATGCAACGGAACAAGCTTTGGCAATTATGGCATTATTATCAACTCAGGAAAAAGATGTTCCTGTGTCATCAATAGCAATTTATCAGAAACTATCTGTTTCTTCTTCGTATATTAGAAAGCTACTAAGGAAACTCGTCGTGTCGAATATAATAGAAGGTGTTTCCGGCAATAACGGTGGATTTTATATAAAAAAAGATTTATCAGAAATTACGTTATTAAATATTGTCGAAGCAATAGAAGAGCCATTTCATTCATTTCCCAAGATAGGTGTTTTAGAAAGAGCATTCAGTGATTTTACTGAAATTGCTCAAACGGGTGATGAACAGATAGCTGAGTGTTTTGCAAAAGCAGATAAAAAATGGAATGAAGAATTAGGAAGAATAACAGTCAAAGATATATTATCTGATGTATTTCGAGAATATGGCGAAATACCACATCGAAATTGGAATGATTTTATAGAAGATGAGGGGTCAGTTCAATGTTAAATAGAATAAAAAATGTATGGGATTTATTTGTACTGGATTGGAAAAGGATTTTTCACAACAAGCTGACGTTTGTTTTGATGATTGCATTAATGATTATCCCATCGTTGTATGCATGGTTTAACATTGCAGCATTATGGGATCCTTATTCAAATACTGGTGGTATCAAAATTGGTATTTATTCAGACGATCAAACAGTTGATTTGAAAGGCAAAGAAATAAATATTGGTGATGAGATTGTTGAAAATTTAAAAGATAATAAAACAATTGGATGGCAATTTGTGTCATCAAAGCAAGAGCTTGATGATAAAGTGAAAACTGGTAAGTATTATGCAGGAATTTATTTACCGAAGAACTTCACTGAGAATTTATTAAGTTTTACAAAAGGTGAAATTGATTATCCTGAAATCGAATATCAAGTGAACCAAAAAATTAATGCCATTGCACCAAAAATTTCTGATAAAGGGGCAGGAACCATTCAAGATACGATTTCAACAGAGTTTATTGAAACAGCGAGTAAAACATTGCTAGAAGTATTTAATGAAATTGGGTTTAATCTGGATGCAAACTTGCCTTCTATTAGAAAAATTACATCTAAAATTTTAACGGTTGATGAAAATCTTGATGAAATTGATGGCTATACAAAAGAAGTGCTACAATTACAAGCTAAAATGCCAGAATTTAAACAAAAACTTGATATGGCAAATGAGTTTGTGGACTACATTCCTGAATTAAATAAAACAACAGACAAAGTGGTGGCATTAAATGGTAAATTACCTGAAATTGCACAGTATGGGCAACTTGTTTATGACGTTCAAGGAAATATTCCAAAAATAAAAAATGCCGGAACTCAGTTAAACAAAGCTGACAATGATATGGATAAAATTGTGAAGATGATGGATGATGCCATTAATGAAGCAACAAAAGGGCTAGAAGTGATTGCTACAGCACAAAAAGTATTACCAGACGTGACGGAGTTGATTAACACAGCTGATGGTATGATTCCAGATTTACAAAAACAATTGACTGAAATTGCTGAAGTATTACCAACTGTAACAGAAGGCTTGACACAAGGATTGGAAGTGTTAGATACCTTATCTAAAGTATCAGCTAAATTAGCAGCTGATATTGGTGCGTTAGACACTGAAACACATACAGCGCAAATTCATGATCAACTTGTAAAATTGGATAAACAATTAAGCACACAACTACAAATTATTCAGTCATTAAAAGAGACATTGACTCAATTATCAACCTTACCAAATGCACCTGATTTTTCTAATGCATTGGCACAATTAGCTGATTTAGAAAATCATGTGAGTCATGCTCAAGCAAACGTTCAATCTATTTTAGATAATTGGGAAGATTATGCAGCAGCACCAGCTAAATTACAAGCAAAATTAACTGAAATCAGCAATACATTAAATCAGATTGTTGTATCAATTAACCCACAAGAGATTGAAGCACAAGTAAACCAAACATTAACTAATGTACAACATATGCTTAATTCGGCTCAAAATATTACAGGAACAATTATCGCTGATGATACAATGAAAACTCTTGATAGTTTATTAAAAAATACAACGGGTATTATTAATGAAGCGATAGGATTCTTAAAAGATTATCAAAAAGAGATGCCAGCGATTCAAGATGAAATTCATACAGCTAATGTGATGTTAAATGGCAATATGAATTTAATTATTAATGGCATTAACCAAGGGGCGGATTTCTTTAGAAACGATTTTCCCGTTGTGCAAAGTAAAATGAACAAGGCAACATTATTTATTAAAAATGACTTGCCAGGTATTGAAGATGACGTAAAAGAGACAATGGGGAAAGTAAATGAAAAAGCGCCTAAATTAGAGACAGCTTTAAATGCAGCTGAAGTCATGATTAAAGAAGATTGGCCAAATATTAAAGAAGGTGTTCAAAAAGCAGCCAATGCCATTAGAAAAGGTGAAAAAGACATTGATTTAGATGAAGCATTGAAGTATCTAAAAGGTGATGCCAATGCCGAAAGTAAATTTATTTCAAGTCCTGTTAAACTAAAAACAAAAGATGTATACCCTGTTCCTAATTATGGTTCAGCGAGTACACCATTCTATACAGCGCTTTGTTTATGGGTTGGGGCAGTATTATTCTCAAGTATTGCATCAACTAAATTCCATTTAGAAGAAGAACAAGTTGGAAAATATTCAAAACGTCAACAGTTCTTAGCTCGTATGGGAACATTCCTTGTAGTTGGATTTTTCCAAGCATTGATTGTAACAATTGGAAATCAATTACTTCTAGGAACATACACAAAAAATCCAGTTTGGAATGTGATATTTGCTTTAATTATTGATTTGGCCTTTATGATGATGGTGTATGTGCTAGTTGCTTTATTTGATAATCTTGGTAAAGGAATTGCCATTATTATCTTGGTTCTTTCTATTTCAGCAGGTGGAGGAAACTTCCCAATTGAAATGTCAGGTCCATTCTTTAGAGCAATTAATCCTTATATTCCATTTACATATGCCGTGAATTTACTAAGAGAGTCTGTGGGCGGGATTTACTGGCCATCAGCTCTTAAAGCAATAACTATTTTAGTAAGTATTACTATTGGATTCTTTGTGGCTGGATACATTTTGTACCCACGTGCAGAAAGATTATTTAAAAAAGTAGGAGACAACCTAAAAGAAGGACGAATTCTTCATTAATATTAAATGATATAAAAAAGAATCTAGAATAACTCTAGGTTCTTTTTTTATTATAAATAAAGGCTCTTTGTCAACTACTGTTGGTAAGGATTAATACGTTAGAATTTAAGATCTAGAAAGCATTTAGTTTTCTAGATCTTTTTTTGTGATGTAAAGGCAGATTCTTTTAAACAAATTGATAGTCGTAGCTTAAAATTATAAAAACTTCTCATGCCATAGGAATTACGCTTAACGACTTTAATGTGGTTATTCATACATTCTAATGGACCGTTTGAATAAGATGTTTCAAAGGTGTTTTTTATTTCTTCTCGATATTTTTTAAATGTTTTGAAAACAGGAATAAACTCTTTAAATCCTGTTGGTTGATTAATTAATTCCAAAAATAAAGAATAATCCTTTGTTTGAATCGCTCTTAAAATTTGTTGATAGGTGTTGTAAGCCTCTGTCAATTTAGAATCATAGGTAAGTAAGCGTTCAAGTAATTCTTTTTCAGAAAGATACGCTTTAAAGGATGGACGCCAATGCTGTTGGATATAATCTAATTTGTCATAGCTTTTTTGAAGTAATTTCCAATACTTTTTAATTCGTCTAAAGATAACCCCGTTATCTTTACATTTTAATTGAGTCATTATTTTAATCCGTATCTTTTGAAATGCCCTGCCGAGATGTTGAACGAGATGGAATTTATCTAAAACGACTTTAGCGTTAGGGAACACTCGTTTAGTTAAAGTAATGTAAGGTTGATAGATATCTGAAACGACATATTTTACTTGTTTTCTATTAGCTAGAGAGAAGCCATTAAAATAATTCTCAATTTTTGGTAATCTTCGATCAGGTAGAATATCAATTAATTCATTTGTTTCACCGTTCATCATAATAAAACTCATTGAACCAGCTACTTTTTTAACAGATTTAAATTCATCAAAACATAGTACAGACGGAAGTTCATAACTATACTTCTTAATCGGTTCATACCACTCTTTTAATACGCGAGAGACAGTTGAAGTTGAAACGCTCGTTTGTTTTGCGATATCACTCATGGCGTGTTTAGAGGTTAACTGTTTCGCAATGAGACGTTTTAAATTATTAGAAATACAGTTGTTTCTAGAAACAAAAGGGGTATCTAAAACAAAAGTCGTATCACATTTTTTACAAAAGAAACGACGTTTCTTTAATCTAATATAAGTGACATATTCAGAAACACTAGGCATTTTAATTAGGCTAGTTGTATATCCCCATTTAATAATATTAGAGTGATTACTTTGACAATGCGGACAGCATGTAGGAGATTCTTCTAAAAAACCATGGAATATCCGAGAGAAAACGCCTTTTATTTTTTCAGTACGCCGATTGTAAAATTAAGCTAGACAACTAAAAAATCATTTGTGATACACTCAAATTGTATTTCCAACCAAAGAAAACAAGGAGAGTGATCACAAATGACCTATACACATCTTACTACAGACGAGCTAGTTTTGATAGAAGCTTATTACCATCAAAATAAAAAAGGAACATACGTTGCGAAACAATTGAAACGAGCAAAACAGACTATCTATAATGTTTACAAAGCTTTTGATGAGGGATTATCTGCACTAGATTACTATAAAAGATACAAAAATAATAAAAAGAATTGTGGCAGGCGTCCTATTTCTTTATCTGATAATGAAACAGAATACATTCAAAAGAAGGTTGTTCAAGGATGGACTCCAGATGTCATTATTGGTCGTGCTGAGTTTCCTATCTCATGTTCTATCAGTACTCTTTATAGATTATTTAAGCAAGGACTGTTTGATTTGACCGCATTACCTATGAAAGGTAAAAGGAAAGCGAATGGTTATAAAGAAAAAAGAGGTAAACAAGCCTTTAAAAGAACCATCCATCAACGTAATAAGGACTATCAACTCTTTAATAATGAATTTGGTCACCTTGAAGGTGACACAATTGTTGGAAAAGATCATAAAAGTGCTGTTATCACACTCGTTGAAAGACTATCGAAAGTGATTATTACGTTAAAACCAATAGGCAGACGAGCAATAGATATCGAAAATAGTTTAAATAATTGGTTTAAAAAGTTTCCATGCCATCTATTTAAATCAATCACATTCGATTGTGGTAAAGAATTTTCTAATTGGAAATCAATCAGCAATCTAAATGATATTGATATTTATTTTGCCGATCCAGGAACACCATCACAACGTGGCTTAAATGAAAACTCTAATGGGTTATTACGTAAAGATGGATTACCTAAACAAATGGATTTCAACAAAGTTGAGGAATCTTTTATCCAATCTATCGCTTCTAAAAGAAATAATATTCCTAGAAAATCATTAAACTATAAAACACCATTGGAAGTATTTTTGAGTTATGTAGACAACGATATTTTGTCTAGCTTAATTTGACAAATGAAAGTAGATAAACAATTTTCATTAAAAATAATATTTAGGTCTAGTATATTTAAGATATCTTTGATAGTCTGTGAATATGACATGTGGTATCCTCCTTAGTTTGTTTTTTCGCAATTTCATTCTAACGGATATCACATGTTTTTGTGTACAAAAAACTATCGGTAACTTGTGTTACCAACAGTAGAAATTATAGAGCCATTTTTTATGGTTAAAAGGATTGCTTATCCAGTAGAAGTAAAAGAAGAAGCTATAAAAATGAAACTTGAAGGTAAAACAACATCAGAAATTATGAATAAACTCAACATTCGGAATAAAACTCAGGTGAAAACATGGTGGAAATGGTATAGAAATGGAGAATCTTATCGATTCTCTCAAGGTGTGGGAAAACAATATACTTATGGAAAAGGTAATGAACACTTTTCGCCTTTAGAAGTTCTAGAAAGAGAAAACAAGTACTTGAAACAGGAAATTGATGTTTTAAAAAAATACAAGGAGTTGGAAAGGATGTGGAAAAAGAAGTATTCATAAATTTAGTTGATTCTTATAAAGGAAAACTATCTATAACATGGTTATGTCACTATTTTGGGATAGCTAGAAGTACTTACTATCGTTGGTCTAAGAAAGAATATGTTGCCGATAATCGAATTAAAATGATTGAGCAGCTGTGTAAAGAAAACAAGTTCACTTATGGTTATCGAAAAATCACTTTTTTACTTCGTAAAAAGATAAAAGTGAATCATAAAGTTGTTCAGCGTATTATGCAAAAATATGGATGGAGTTGTCAGGTGAAAATAAAGAAAGAAAAACGTCCAGGTTCTATTTATTTTAAAACTACTAATATAATTGATAGAGACTTTAGTTCAAGTAAGCCACTAGAAAAACTAACAACAGACATCACTTATCTTGATTATGGTCCTAAAAGACTCTATCTTTCTAGCATTATGGATTTGTTTAATGGAGAAATACTTTCTTATACAATAAGTGAAAAACAGGACATATCTTGTGTTTTAGACACACTAAATAAATTACCTAAACTTCCAGATAAATGTATACTTCATTCGGATCAAGGTTCTGTGTATACTTCATATGCTTATTATCACGCAACAAAAGAAAAGAGCATTACCAGAAGTATGTCCCGAAAAGGGACTCCTGCAGATAATGCTCCAATAGAATCGTTTCATTCCATCCTAAAGTCTGAAACGTTCTCATTACACCCAGAGCTTGGAAGCTCTACAATTAGTGTAATTGAAACTGTACAAAATTTCATCAACTATTATAATAAAGAAAGAATTCAACAAAAATACGACTACTTATCTCCAGTTGACTATCGGAAAAAAGTAATCGCATAGGTGTTTTTATTACTGTCTCATTTTAGGGGTTCAGTCCCAACTCTAGGTTCTTTTTTGTTATAAATAAAACAATAGTGTATTTAGGAAAAGGTTAACAAAGTATAAAATGTGGGTATTTAGCAATAAATTAAATAACAATAAAAAGTAATTTGCAACAAATTAATAGTAGCAGTATACTAAACAAGAAAAAAATAAGGATTGCCGTAATGACAACCAAAAAAGGGGAAAGAATATGAGTAAAGTTGCAGTAGTTACAGGTGCTGGTCAAGGAATTGGTTTTGCCATTGCAAAACGATTACACGAAGATGGGTTTAAAGTTGGGATTATTGACTACAATAAAGAAATTGCTCAAAAAGCTGCTGAAGAATTAGGTGAAAATTCTTTTGCTGCAACAGCTGATGTTTCAGATAGAGATCAATTAATTTCAGCAGTTGAATCAATCGTTGAAACATTTGGTGATTTACATGTTATGGTAAACAATGCAGGTATCGCACCAACAACACCAATTGAAACAATTACGCCAGAACTTTTTAAAAAAGTTTATGATATTAACGTTGGTGGTGTTTTATGGGGAACTCAAATCGCAACAGAAATGTTCCGTAAATTTGGTCATGGTGGTAAAGTGATTAACGCAACATCTCAAGCAGGTGTGGTAGGAAATCCTAACTTGATGCTTTATAGTTCATCAAAATTTGCGGTTCGTGGCATGACTCAAATTGCAGCCCGTGATTTAGCTGAAGAAGGCATCACAGTAAATGCTTATGCACCAGGGATTGTTAAAACTCCTATGATGTATGACATTGCTCATCAAGTTGGTAAAAATGCAGGAAAAGATGATGAATGGGGAATGCAGACATTTGCAAAAGATATCGCAATGAAACGTTTGTCTGAACCAGAAGATGTTGCTAATGTTGTATCATTCCTTGCAGGACCAGACTCAAACTATATTACAGGTCAAACAATTATTGTTGATGGTGGGATGCAATTTCATTAAAACTGACTTATAAATTAAACTCTCTTAGAAAGAAATTCTGAGGGAGTTTTTTATTGCAAAAAAAGAGTGCTGATGAGATAGTCAGCACTCTTTTATCTATTAATTTTCAATTTTATGGATATCAATAATTGAACCAGTATGAGCATCTGCTGTAAATTCATATTGAACCAGTTGTCCTTCTTCAATACGAGAAATACCACCAGTATAAACATCTGTCTTAATCGCAAATTTATCTAAAGGTTCTTTTTTAAAGTGAATCCAAGATCCTTCAATTGGCCCATCTTGTAAAAAGTCAGATTTCACTTGTTCTAAAATATCATCTGCTGAAAGTACTTTGTTATCTTTGTACCATTTTGTGACTAAAGCACCAGCAACGGCACCCACTGCTAAACCAATACCTAAACCAGTCGTTAAGCCATGATGATAAACTTCTTTTGTTTTTTGTTTTTTATGAAACATGTCGTTACCTCCTATGGTAATACTGATGTTCTTATTGTAGCATAAATGAATCAAATAGGAAGAAAAAAGAAGCAAGAATTAAGTGATAGGTTTTTGCGTATGCGGTCATTATGTTATAATTAAGTGAATAAGAAAGAGAGGTGAACTACTAATTATTTAATTAGTAGATAATCATGGATGATAAATTATTTAATCGTATAAAAACACTAACTGAAATGCAAAGTGTCAGTGGTCTTGAAGATAACATGCGACGTGTTATGGCTAAAGAGATGACACCTTTCGTTGATAAAGTGGAATATGATGGCTTAGGTGGCGTGTTTGGCATTCGTAAAAACAAATCAAACGAAGCACCTCGCATCATGTTAGCATCTCACATGGATGAAGTTGGGTTTATGGTGAGTCAAATTTTAGAAAATGGGTTGTTTAGAGTCGTTCCTTTAGGTGGATGGAATCCTTACACTGTATCAGCACAACGTTTTACTTTACAAACAAAAAAAGGTGATTATCCAATCATTTCGACATCAGTTCCACCTCATTTATTAAGAGGAGCAAACAAGCAAAAGGGAATAGATGTTGCGGATATTTTATTTGATGCAGGATTTGTATCAAAAGAAGAAGCAGAAGAGTTTGGTGTACGTCCAGGAGACGGGATTGTTCCTCAAGCTGAAACAATTAAAACAGCAAACGGTAAACGAATTATTTCAAAAGCGTGGGATAATCGCTATGGTTGTACACTGGTGTTAGATGTTTTAGAAGAATTATATGGTCAAGAATTACCAAATACCTTAATTGCAGGAGCAAATGTGCAAGAAGAAGTTGGGTTACGTGGAGCAAAAGTATCGACTCACAAATTTAAACCAGATTTATTCTTTGCAGTGGATTGTTCACCAGCTGAGGATATGTCCGGTAAAAAAGATGCGAATGGTCAATTAGATGAAGGATTCTTATTAAGAATTTTTGACCCAGGAATGATTATGCTAGGTCGTATGCGTGAATACATCCTTGAATTAGCAGAAGATAATAATATTCCATATCAATACTTTGTCTCAAAAGGTGGAACAGACGCAGGTGCAGCACACTTAGCCAATGACGGAGTTCCAAGTGCGGTAATTGGTGTGCCAGGTCGTTATATCCATACTCATCAAACAATGTTTAGTATCAAAGATTATGAAGCTGCAAGAGAAATGGTCTTGAAATTAATCACAACATTAGATAAAACAGAAGTTGATACAATAATATACGGAAAGTAGTGAAAGTATGTTAATCCCAACAACGTATGAAGAATTAGCTAAACCACTTGAAGAAGGAAAAACCATGCTATTTTTTACAGCTGATTGGTGTGGTGATTGTGTTTATATTAAACCAGACATGCCAGATATTGAAGCAAGTTTTCCTGAATACACGTTTGTTCAAGTAGATCGAGATGTGTTTATCGATATTTGCCAAAAGTGGGGGATATTAGGTATTCCAAGTTTTGTTGCAATTGAAGATGGCAAAGAACGCGGTCGTTTTGTTAGTAAAAACCGTAAAACGAAAGAAGAAATTATGACGTTTATCAGTGAATTATAAAAGGAGGAGATAGTATGTTAGAATCACAAGAATATCGTTCAATTTTAGTCGGAACAGATGGCAGTGAACAAGCGCAACAAGCGTTTGAAAAAGCTGTATCTGTGGCAAAACGAAATAATGCAGAAATTGTCGTTGCTCACATTATCGAAAATAAATTATATGGTGGAACGATGGCATTCTCTACTTTTTCTCCAGATATTGTCCAAGAAGAAACAAATCAAGCTAAAGAGTTGCTTGAAAGCTATAAAAAAATAGCCAAAGATTTAGGGTATGATCGTGTGAAAGTAACATTAGAATTTGGGTCTCCTAAAGTCATGATGGCGACAGAATTACCAGAGAAATACAACACAGATTTAATTATGGTTGGGCAATCAGGACTTAACGCAGTGGAGCGATTGGTTATGGGAAGTGTGAGTGATCATATCATTCGTACAGCACCGTGTGATGTGTTAGTTGTTCGACCAGAATAAAAACGAAAAGAATGGTGAGGAAAAAATTAATGATTGTTAGTTATAATTTAGAAGCTGTAGGTGACACATTAATCATTGTGACAGCTCAAGGGAAAAATAAAGAGGTTTCAGTTATTAAACAAGGAAATGTTGCTTGTATAGTTGATAAAGAGACAGAACAAATTCTTGGATGGAATATTTTTGAAGCATCGCATCATATTACAAATTTAAATGGAAATGGCCAAATCGAGTTATCACCATCACAAATTACTGAACTTAACTTGGCATTAAAAGAGGCTGGATTTGCTCATGAGTTTGAAGCAGATAATTCACCAAAATTTGTTGTAGGATATGTTCATACATGTACACCACATGAAGATTCTGACCACTTAACAGTCAATGATATTGAAGTTGATAATGGTGAGCATTTGCAAATTGTATGTGGTGCACCAAATATTAAAGCTGGCTTAAAAGTAGTTGTAGCAAAAGTTGGTGCCATGATGCCAGATGGCTTAATTATTTGGCCAGGAGAATTACGAGGTGTGGAAAGTTTTGGTATGGTGTGTTCTGCAAAAGAATTACGTTTACCAAATGCACCACAAGAAAAAGGAATTTTAGAATTAGATGATAGCTATGAAGTAGGGGCACGTTTTAATTTACCTCAATAGTTAATTGTTTGTAAAATTTCGAGTTAATAATTGTTGTTTGAATCAGTATGAGTTAAAATAACACTTGAGACATATTAAAGGGGGGAATTGCAATGAGTTTTATTGATGAAACAGTCCAATTTGATTTTGGGGATAACAATAAACGTGAAGTAAGTGAAACATTAGCGATTGTCTATATGGCATTGAAAGAAAAAGGTTATAACCCAATCAATCAAATTGTTGGTTACTTATTATCAGGAGACCCAGCCTATATTCCACGTTATCAGGATGCTCGTAATTTAATTCGTCGCCACGAACGAGACGAAATTATGGAAGAATTGGTAAAAAACTATTTAGTGCATAATGGAATCAATCTATTATGAGAAAAATGGGATTAGATGTAGGATCTAGAACTGTTGGTGTTGCAGTAAGTGACCTATTAGGTTGGACAGCCCAAGGGTTAGAAATTATAAAAATTAATGAAGATGAAGGCGAATTTGGGATTGAGCGTGTTGCGGAGTTAGTCAAACAATATGAAGTCGAAGAATTTGTTGTTGGCTTACCTAAAAACATGAACAACACCATTGGCCCAAGAGCTGAAGCAGCAATGGCGTATGGTGATTTGTTAAAAGAAACGTTTAATTTACCAGTCGTTTATCAAGACGAGCGATTGTCAACAGTTGCAGCTGAGAGAATGTTAGTTGAACAAGCAAATACATCTCGAGCAAAGCGTAAAAAAGTGATTGATAAATTAGCTGCTGTGATGATTCTTCAAAATTATTTAGATAAAAAGGTTTAATAGCCTTTTTATCTTTTTTTTTGTATAATGAAGTAGAAGCAAAGTTGAACAGAAAAGAGGAATATAAAATGACAGACAAACATGAACATAACCATGATCACGATCATGTACATGATGCAGATGATTTAATTACATTAATTGATGATGAAGGCAATGAGGTATTGTTCCGTATTCATTTAACAATTGATGGAACAGAACAATTTGGTAAAGAGTACGTATTATTATATGATGCAAGTACACCTGAAGGCGAAGAAGTTGAGTTATTAGCCTATGCTTACGAACAAGCTGATAATGAAGCAGAAGGCCGTCTGATGGAAATTGAAACAGAAGCTGAATGGGACATGATTGAAGAAGTTTTCAATACATTCGAATCAGAAGAAGATTAATAAAAAAATGATGGCTAAATCCTTGCAAAAGGGGATTTAGCTTTTTTTGTAGAGTTTTGGAAGTTTGAGAAGAGGAAAAGTAAATGAAAAAGTATAAAGGAAGCTATACTGTATTGTTTTTAAGTCTTCTAATCGGGGTTGTTTTGGGTAATGTTTTAAAAGATATGGCATTAGGCATATTAATTGGGATTTTAACTTATCCATTGTTTTCTGTCATGCAAAGATATTAGGAAGGAATGATAAGATGATTACTAAATTAGAGGTGTTAACGGAAAATCAATTAAAAGATATTATGTCGATTTGGCTTGATACTAACAAAAAAGCTCATTCTTTTATAGCAAATTCGTATTGGGAAGATAATGTAGAGCTTGTAGAAAAAGAGTTACCTAAAGCAGATATCTATATAGCAACAGATGAAAACGGAAAAATGATTGGCTTTTTAGGTGTTTTAGAAGGCTATATTGCGGGATTATTTGTATCATCTGACTATCAAAGGCAAGGTATTGGAAATAAACTAATAGAACGAGCAAAAGCTGATTTTGAAGAATTCTCCTTAACAGTTTATGAGAAAAATAAACAGGCAATCAATTTTTATACTAAAGAAGGATTTAAAATTAGTGAAACTCAAATTGATGAGGACACAAAAGAAATTGAATTGGTTATGGTATACAAAAACTGACAGTGAATAAATCAACTGTCAGTTTTATTTTTACTATTTTTTCTTTTTCATATACATAAAAATAGCTGCTAAACCAATGATTAATATTCCGATGAGTGGCAGATATTTTTGGACAACTTCTCCTGTTTTAGGAAGACGAGATAAAGAGTTTAATTCTTGATTGTCGCTGTTTACTTTTTTCTTTTTAGAAACTGTTTTCTGAGATGTAGTGCCTGTCTGGCTACTTATTTCACTCGTTTGACTAGTCTGTGAACTAGATGATTGACTTGAGTGGTCACTAGAGATTGATATTGTACTACTACTTATTTCAGGAGTAGGCATAATTTCAATGTTATCCTCTTCACTCACTAGAGCAGAAGATGGAGACGTAGAACTTGATTCTTGTTGACTACTACTTACTGTTGTACTTGTTATCTCAGAAGTACTAGTGGTGGAATTCTTTGATTCGTCGCTTATCGTTTGAGATGTAGAGTTAGTACTACTTTCTGAAGTCGTAGTATCTGTTACGCTAGTTGTTTCTTGTGTCGATTCATTTCCAGATTGACTCATACTATCATTTGTTTGACTTGTTTCCATTTCACTGCTTGAAGAAGAACCAGGCTGATTTTCCGTTGTTGACTCGGTAGTGGAAGTCATTGTATCGCTTGTTTCAGGAGCGATTACATCTTTTTTAGTGTGCAATTGTTTAAATTGATTATTTTCTTCAAATAGTTTTCCTATTTCTAGTAACAGTCTATCTTGATTTGTCGCAGCATTAAATTGTATCCCTAAAGGTAAATTATTTTTGCTGACATAAGTAGGTAAGCTAATTGCAGGTTGGCCAGTTAAATTTGCTAACTGAGTGAACGGTGTGTATGCTAATGAATTTAGCCATTGATCATAGACAACTTTCATACGTTCATCTTTTGTTTTCAATTCATCAATATGTTTGATCTGTTCAGCGTATTCTGGTGTTAATAAAGATTCAGTTAGTCCTGGAGCAGTTGAGGCTGTAGTAGGAGTTAAGATTAATGGGTAGTCTTTATATAAAGCTTCCATTGTTTCTTTGACCTCATCATTATAAGCACTGACTTTTTCTAAATCTTCTTTATTGACAAATTCACTTGCTTGATAAAGAGCCCAAGTAACTGGATCAACATCGTCTATATGTAAACTTCTTTTTAAGGTTTGCTTAGCTAAAAAGTTGGCTAAACTACCTGAAGCAGTAGCCATTTCATAATATCCGTGCATCAATTTAACACCATCAACTGGGATAGAGATTTCTTCAGTGACAATTCCTTTTGAATTTAAAAAGTTCACAGCATTCATAACAGCTTGTTTAGCATCCTCACTGACTGGTGTCCCAACAGGTGAAGTAGTGGTGTAACCTACTTTTATTCCAGTAAGATTAGTAGGTGTAGGATTAATGTCAGATGTTAATAAATTTTCAAATAAAGCTATCGTGTCTTCCATGTTTTTAGCAAGTGGGAAATTAACAACTTGACCTGTTTTGGCATTTCCCGAAATGATTCCTCTAGAAGGTTTTAATCCGACAAGACCATTCCATGATGCTGGAATTCTGATAGACCCACCAGCATCACTTCCAGAAGCAACTGGCACAACACCTGACGCAATTGCGGCCCCAGAACCACCAGAAGACCCACCTGCTTGATAATTAGGGTTCCAAGGACTTCCAGTTGGACCATACAAAGTTGAGTCGGTCACATTTTTCAATCCTAATTGTGGGTAGTTGCTTTGACCAATGATAACAAATCCTAAATCTTGTAATGATTTGGCAATTCGCCCGTTAAATTTTGTTGTGACATGTTTGTTAAAATCTAACCCATTCGAGTTACTTCCTCCAACGATGCTATGACCTAAACCTTTCATCACGATAGGGACACCAAAAAATGGTTGACCGTTATCGACCATCTCGCTTGCTTCTTTTAAAGCAAGATCTTTTCTTGTCGTAATTAAAGCATTTGTTCGTGGGTTTTCTATGTCATTGACTTGAAAAGCTAAATCAATTAATTCTTCGGTTGTCACTTTTTTCTCTCTAACTAATTTTGCTAAATCAGTGGCACTCATAGAAATATATTCATCAGTTGTTAGCTTGACGTGATGAGGTGTCTCAGGAATGACGGCTGAATTACTAGTGGTAGTGACAGGAACTTCCACTGCTTGAGTATGTATACCAACAGACAATAGAGCTGTGGCAAGTAATAATTTAATATGATTTTTTATCGACATGTTTCTTCTCCTTTTTTACAAACTTCTTAAAGTGTAACCAAAAACAATAAAAAAAGAACCACGTAAATTTTTACGTCGCTCTTTTACTGACAAAAAAGTCAAATATGTTTAAATGATTTATAAAAGTCTACCAATAGAAGACAGTGGTTGAAATAAGCAAAACAATTTTGTTTTTAACGATTTATTAAATGGTAGGCTTTTTGAGTGTTGGCAAAATGAACTTTTGCATATTGTTCTAAAAGGGGCATGCCACCTTTTTTTAGGATTTTAGCAGCAGCTATATCTGATTTTTGTCCAGCACCTGAAGGAATAGTAAATCCTAATTCTTTACTAGCTGTTTCTAAACTTGTTAAAAATTCTGCGCGGCAAATAATGGATGCAGCAGCAACCGCCAGATGATATTGTTCTCCTTTTGTCGTGAAGTATAAAGGTTTAGTTACTTGATTTTTCTCTTTAGCTAAATATTTTCGATAGTTTGACTCAGGAGTAAACTGGTCAATTAATATACCTTTGGGGGTAATCGGAGAAATATCTTGTAATAATAAGTAAACTGCTTGGTTATGTAGGGCAACTTTCATCCGATTGACATTATACTCAGGTTGTATTTCATTATATTTTTTGGGTGTGAGGACAAGTTTTCGATAGGGCATAACATGAATAATCTCTTTTGCAATGCGTTTAATATCTGTGTCAGTTAACATTTTAGAATCCTTCACACCTAATTCTTTTAATAAAGGCATGTGTGTGTCATCAACGTAAGCAGCACAGACAACAACTGGTCCAAGATAACTACCATTTCCAACCTCGTCACTCCCCACAACGTTCCATAAAGCAAAATCTTTTGGCAACGAGTTTGAAGAACTAGAAGATTGTTTTTTTTGTGTCGTATTAGCTCCACGCTTCTCCCACATAGCGGCTTCTTTTTCAGCGTTGACTCCTTGAAAGACAACTTTTTTTGATTGATAAGCTGTGATAACTACTCCAGGAATTTTGGCTTGAAATAATGCATATGGGGGTGTTTTTTGGAAATATGGTTCATAAGCTGTTGTTAGTTCACTGATTAGCTTGTCAGAAGCTAATAATGTTATAGTTTGTTGCATGTTCAACTTCCTTTTTAAAAAATTTATGTTAAGTATAACATGTTTTTATCATGAATGATTCTTAAGGTACAACTTGCTTAATTGTCAATTAAAAGAAAGTCATATATAATTAAGTTGCTTCTTTTAGTGAAGGATTTATGGGAGGATTTAAGATGGCTCTTGAAGAGAACAAACGTTATAAAGCGACAATTGCAGGAAATACATATACAATCATAGGAAAAGAAAGTCATTATCATATGGATATTGTTAATCAATTGGCAAATGAACAACTTGAAACAATTATGAAAAATGCTCCTAAGTTATCAACAGAACAGGCAGCTATCTTACTAGCGATTAATACACTATCTGTTCAAATAAAACAACAAGAAACTATTCTTGATTTGAAGAAAGATATTAGTGATTTAGAAGATGAGTTAGAGAAAATGATGGCGTTAGAAGAACGTCTTGATAAAATTGAAGCAAGAGAAAAAGAAACACGAAAAAAAGCGATACAAGAAAACCGAGAATTAACAGATGAAGAGATGTTAAATCAAATTGAAATTCAAAAAATTGTCAATGAGCAAGCAAAAGAAAAAATTAAACGAAACAATAATAAGAAGAAATCATCAATTAATAAATAAAGAATAAGTAGGTTTTGCAATGGTTATAACGATAATTAGTATACTTATATTATTAACAGGATTTTATGCCGGATATCGCCGAGGATTTGCCTTGCAACTGGTTTATTTTGTCGGATATTCATTAAGTTTTTTCATGGCAAAAGAATCGTATCAATCAGTTGGGAAAAAGATTGAATTACTCGTCCCTTATCCTGCGCCAACACAAATCACTAAGTTAAGTGTGTTTGATAATAGTTTGATTTTTGATTTAGACAAAGCTTTTTATGCTGGCTTTGCGTTCATATTCATCCTTTTAATAGGGTATTTAATCACAAGATTTATTGGCATGTTATGCTACAGATTAACGTTTATTCCACTAGCGAATAAAAGCAATCAATTAATAGGTGGTTTAATCAATCTTGGCTTAACTTATATTGGATTAGTACTTGTTTTGACAGTATTGTCGATGATACCTCTAGGATTTATTCAAAATGCATTTGATAAATCAGGTATTGCTAAGGGGATGATTGAGCATACACCAGTATTATCAGCCAATCTATATCAATGGTTTATTAAACAAATTATTTTATAAAAGAGAGCCTAATAAAGTAGGCTCTTTATTTACATAAGTCGGATTTAGGAAGTGAAATAGAGTGAAAAAGAAAATAGAAGATATATTAGAGTTTGATAAAGTCAAACAAATGTTATCTCAACATATTGTAACAAAATCTGGGCTGGAGCATGTTAATGACTTAAAAGCATCACACTCATATGATGAAATAGAAGAATATTTAATGGAAACAGAAGATGGTATGACTGTTTTGCGTTTACGCGGGGGCATTCCTATGCCAATCTTAGAAAACATCAAACCACATATGAAACGTATTGAAATTGGTGCTATGCTAAATGGTTTAGAGTTAGCACAAGTTGGTCGTGTCTTGACAACTGTTCTTGAAATTCAACATTTCTTTGATGATTTAAAGGATGCGGATATTGAATTACATCGTTTGTATGACTGGTCAGAAAAAATGATTGCTCTACCAGAACTATCAAAAGAAATCAGACATGCAATTGATGAAGATGGTACTGTAACAGATGATGCGTCACCAGAATTAAAACAAATTCGCCAAAGTATTAGACGCTCTGAACAAGCGGTGAGAGAACAACTTGACGGGATTCTTCGTGGAAAAAATTCGAATTACCTGAGTGATACGATCGTGACAATGAGAAATGATCGCTATGTTATCCCGGTAAAAAGTGAGTATCGTAGTCATTTTGGTGGTGTTGTCCATGATCAAAGTGCATCTGGTCAAACAGTTTTTGTTGAACCAAGACAAGTAGTTGAACTAAATAATCGTTTAAGACAACATCAAATTTCTGAGCGCAAAGAAATCGAGCGAATTTTAGCCGAATTATCAAATGAACTTGAGCCGTACAGACATGATATTTTACAAAATGCTTATGTCTTAGGAAAACTTGATTTTATTAACAGTAAAGCATTGTTTGGAAAACAATTAAAAGCAGTGGTGCCAAGATTAAGTGACGAAAAAGATGTTCATCTGAAACAAGCAAGACATCCACTAATTGATGAAGACGTTGTGGTACCAAATGATATCGTGATTGGAAAAGATTATCAGGCTGTTGTTATTACAGGACCAAATACAGGTGGTAAGACAATTACACTTAAAACATTAGGATTACTACAATTAATGGGACAATCTGGTTTACCAATTCCTGTAGGTGAAGAAAGTAGTATTGGAATCTTTTCAAATATTTATGCAGATATAGGGGATGAGCAGTCGATTGAGCAGAATTTATCAACGTTCTCTTCACATATGACAAACATTGTGTCAATTTTAGATAATCTTGATTCAGATAGTTTGGTATTATTTGATGAGTTAGGAGCAGGAACAGATCCACAAGAAGGAGCGGCACTTGCTATTTCTATTCTAGATAAAGTTGGAGAAATCGGCGCCTATGTTATGGCAACGACTCACTATCCTGAGTTAAAGGTTTATGGCTATAATCGTCCGAATACAATCAATGCTAGTATGGAATTTGATGTTGATACACTTAGTCCAACATATCATTTGTTAATTGGGATTCCTGGTCGAAGTAACGCGTTTGAAATATCAAAACGTTTAGGATTATCTCCTGATATCATTGAGCAATCTAAACAAATTATTGATGGAGAAAGCCAAGATTTAAATGATATGATTTCTGATTTAGAAAACCAACGTAAAATGACAGAAACTGAATATCTGGAAATGCGTCACTATGCTGATGAAGCAGAAAATCTTTATCATGATTTAAAAGAAGCGTATGAACGATTCTTTACCGAACGTGAAAAAGAGATGAATAAGGCTAAAAGAGAAGCGAATGAAGTCATCAGTAAAGCGCAAGAAGAATCAGAAAAAATGATTAAAGACATTCGTCAAATGCAACTAAGAACAGGGAATAATCAATCTGTTAAAGAACATGAATTGATTGAAGTTAAATCAGGATTAGAAAATCTAAAACATGATGAAACACATTTGAAGAAAAATAAAGTCTTGAAAAAAGAGAAAGAGAAAAAATCATTTAAAGCTGGTGATGATGTTTTAGTTGAAGCATTTGGTCAACGAGGAACATTGATTGAGAAAGTTGGCAATAAAGAATGGCAAGTGCAACTAGGTATTCTGAAGATGAATGTATCAGAAGATGGCATGACACGAATTGCGCCTGAGAAAGAACCTCGCATGCGTGTATCAACGGTAAAAAGTGATGGCGGCGGTAGTCGTCAATCCGTTTCAACTCAACTGGATTTACGTGGTAAACGTTATGAAGACGCCTTAGCAGAAGTTGATCAATACATTGATGCTGCCTTACTTGCAGGTTATCCTCAAGTAACGATTGTCCACGGACGTGGAACGGGTGCTTTAAAACAAGGGGTACAAGAGTACTTGAAAAATAATCGTCGAGTAAAAAAATATAATTTTGCTCCTAGCAATCAAGGTGGAGACGGTGCGACAATTGTGACTTTCTAAAAAGTGAGCAGATTGTTAGTTCTTTACTACCCCCGATGGTATAATCAGTTTATAAAGTAAAAGATTATTTAGGAGATGAATGAATATGGTAGAAAATATTACAGATGCAAATTTTGCAGCAGAAACAGATGAAGGATTAGTATTGGTAGACTTCTGGGCACCTTGGTGTGGACCATGTCGTATGCAAGGACCTATCTTAGACGGTATCGCAACAGAATACCAAGACAAAGTAAAAATTGTTAAAGTAAATGTGGATGAAAATCCTCAAACAAGTCAAGCACACGGAATCATGAGCATTCCAACATTATTACTTAAAAAAGATGGTCAAGTTGTTGAACAAATGATTGGTGTCCAACAAAAACCACAATTAGAACAAGTATTTAATAAATATCTTTAAAATTATAATCATTCTATGGTGCTATAATCACTGTGGAATGATTTTTTTTTCAACAAATTGTATACTTGATAAAGAGAGAGTACAAGGAGATTGAACTAGTGAACGAAAGAATAAAAAATAAATTAGCTTTGTTGCCAGATCAGCCAGGCTGTTATTTGATGAAAGATAAACATAATACGATTATATATGTTGGTAAGGCGAAAATTTTAAAAAATCGAGTGCGGTCTTATTTTACTGGGACGCATGATGAGAAAACACAACGACTAGTAAGTGAAATTGTAGATTTTGAGACGATTATCACAGAGTCGAATACAGAAGCCTTGCTTTTAGAAATAAATTTAATCCAAAAGAATATGCCGAAGTATAACATTATGTTAAAAGATGATAAAAGCTATCCCTTCATCAAGATAACAAATGAAAAAGCCCCAAGATTATTGATTACACGCAAAGTATTAAAAGATAATGCGATTTATTTTGGTCCGTATCCAGATGTAAAAGCAGCCAATGAAACGAAACGATTGCTTGATAAAATTTATCCACTTAGAAAATGTAAAAATTTACCGAATGAAGTGTGTTTGTACTATCATATGGGACAATGTTTAGGTCCTTGTGTGAACCCAGTAGTAGAAGCGAAGTATAAAGAGATGGTAGAAGAGATCAAAAAATTCCTAAATGGCGGCTATACAGAAATTCAAAAAAAGATAGAAGAAAAAATGATAAAAGCTTCTGAGAATATGGAGTTTGAAAAAGCGGCTGAATACCGTGATCAAATTCAGTCGATTCAAAGTGTGATGACCAAACAAAAAATGACCAACGCAGATTTTGTTGATCGTGATGTATTTGGTTATTATGCCGATAAAGGATGGATGGTTGTTCAAGTCTTTTTTGTTAGACAAGGAAAACTAATTGAGCGAAATGTATTTGATTTTCCATTTTATAATGAACCAGAAGAAGATATGTTGACTTTTATTGGGCAATTTTATCAAGAGAATCACCATTTTATTCCCAAAGAAATACTATTACCAAAAGAATTGGATAAAAGCCTTGTCGAAGCGATGATTCCAACTAAAATTTTACAACCTCAACGCGGTGAGAAAAAAGATTTAGTGAATTTAGCCAATAAAAATGCCAAAATTTATTTAGAAGAACAATTTAGTTTAATAGAAAGAAAAGAAGATAGAACAATCGGCGCTGTAGAAAAATTAGGACAAGCAATGAGGATACCAACACCTAATAGAATAGAAGCGTTTGATAATTCAAATATTATGGGGGTCGATCCTGTTTCTGCGATGGTGGTATATGTGGATGGCAAACCATCGAAAAAAGATTATCGTAAATTTAAAATTAAAACAGTCGAAGGACCGGATGATTATGCTTCAATGAAGGAAGTCATTTACAGACGTTACTCTCGAGTAATAAAAGATAATTTACCAATGCCAGATTTAATCTTAATTGATGGTGGAAAAGGGCAAGTACATGCTGCTCAAAATGTTCTTGATAACCAATTAGGTTTAGATATACCAATTGCAGGATTAGCTAAAAATGATCAACATAAAACCAGTGAATTATTATTTGGACCAGACTTAGATGTTGTGCCATTAAAACGAAATTCTTCAGAGTTCTTTTTACTTCAACGTATACAAGATGAGGTGCATAGATTTGCGATAACATTTCATCGTTCAACCCGTAGTAAAACAAGTTTTGCATCAAAACTTGATGGGATAGAAGGCCTTGGACCTAAGCGTAAGAAAAAACTATTAACGACATTTAAATCTATGAAAAAAATTGAGGAAGCGAGTGTCGAAGATTTAGTTGATTCTGGGCTTCCAAAAACTGTTGCAACCAATGTATACCAACATTTTCAAACGATAAAAAAATAGTCAAAGTAGCAAAAAAGTGTTACAATTTAAAACGTGTTTTTTTAATTCGATAATAGAGGAGTTTTAACCATGAGTTTAATCATACAAATTGTTACATTAGTTATCATTTTTACTAGTATGTTTATTTATTATCGTCAAGTGAGTAAAGCAAAAAAGAGTCAGATAGGTTTGGAAGTATTAGCAAGAACATCTCAACTTAGTATGAGTGCTTTTGTTTTAGGACTTGGTGTTATTTTAATTGAATTAAATTCGTTTGGGTTATCAAGAAGTGAGTTTGTGAATCACTTACTGATTTATGGTGCATTTGTCAGTTTGGTAACAATAATCAGTATTTGGTATTACTCTCGAACGTTAAAAAATTAGAAAAATATTTGTTTTTTAATTCACAGTCAAATATTTTGACTTTTTTGTGAAAAAGAACTATAGTGTCCATTGAATAAAAGTTGGAGGGAATAAAAAATGAGCAGACCAAGAGTCGTTATTTTGGGGGCAGGCTACGCAGGCCTAAAAACAGCTAAAGAATTGAGCAAGAAAAATGTTGATGCTGATATCATTTTGGTGAACAAAAATGATTATCACTATGAATCAACACAATTACACGAAGTAGCAGCAGGAACAGAACCAGCTAGTAAAATAACTTTCAACATTGTTGATGTTATTGATACTAAGAAAGTTCAGTTCTTAAAAGACACTGTTATCAAAGTTGATAAAGATAACAAAAAAGTTTTATTAGAAAACACTGGTGAATTAGCTTATGACTATTTAGTGATGGCATTAGGATTTGAATCAGAAACATTTGGTATTCCAGGTGTTGATGACTATTCGTTACCATTAGTGAATATTAAAACAGCTGAAGCAGCACAAGCTCATCTAGATAGAGCATTAGCTAACTACCAAAAATCTAAAGATGAATTAGATTTATCTATCGTAGTTTGTGGAGCTGGATTTACAAGTATTGAGTATTTAGGAGAAATTACAAATCGTATTCCTAAATTAGCTAAAACAATGAATTTTCCAATGGATAAAGTAAAAATCACTTGTATTGAAGCAATGCCAACATTACTACCAATGTTCTCTGAAAAACTTGGTCAATTTGGTATTGATGTATTGAAAAAACGTGGTGTAACGTTTAAAGTCGGAACACCAATTAAAGAAATTAAAGAACATGCTGTTGTTTACGAAGAAAATGGTGAATTGAAAGAAGTTCATGCTCATACCATTATTTGGACAACAGGTGTTAAAGGTAGTCATGTTGTCGGTGAATCTGGATTTGCTGAACGTCGTGGACGTGTAATGGTTGAAAAAGATTTACGTGTTGAAGGATATCCTGATGTCTTCATGATTAGTGACGTGAGTGCTGTGATGGATGAAGAGTCTGGAAGACCATTCCCAACAACAGCTCAAATTGCGATTAAACAAGGTGAAGCCGCTGCAAATAACTTAGCTCGCTTATTAAATAACCAACCAACAGAAGCTTTTACTTTCAAATCTTTAGGTACTGTTGCTTCAATCGGTAATAACGTTGGTATCGGACAAATATTAGGTGGTAAAGAAGTCAAAGGTTATATGGGTTCAATTGTTAAGAAAAGCATTATTAACAAATCACTTCTTGCTGTGGGAACAGCAGGGACCCTTCTTAAAAAAGGTCGATTTGATTACTATCATTAAGATAAAATTAAACAGCAATTCTAAGTATTTATACTTAAGATTGCTGTTTTTGTTTTATTAAAATCATTTATTATTATAAAGTTGATGCATAATTTTTTTTCCTGTTTTAGTGGCAGCTAGTCCACCTTCAGCAGTTTCTTTAAAAGCAGAAGGCATTTGCATCCCCACTTGATGCATGGCTTCAATGACTTCATCAACAGGAATGACACTTTTTACTCCTGCTAAAGCCATATCGGCAGAAATAAATGCTTGTGATGCACCAAGAGCATTTCTCTTAATACAAGGAATTTCTACCAAGCCTGCAACTGGATCGCAGATTAAACCAAGCATATTGATAATAGTAATAGCGACAGCTTGAGATGCTTGTTCAGGTGTACCACCACAAGTTTCAACAAGAGCACCACTTGCCATAGCACTAGCTGATCCGACTTCAGCTTGGCATCCTCCAGCAGCACCACTAATTGAGGCATTGTTAGCAATGACTAAACCGATAGCGCCAGCTGCAAATAAAAAGTTGATTTGTTGCTCTTTTGTTAATTCACGTTCATCTGTTAGAGCGGATAATACTCCTGCAGCTACACCAGCACTCCCAGCAGTAGGTGTGGCGCAAATTAATCCCATCTCAGCATTTACTTCATTGACCGCCATGGCATTTTGCACCGCACGTAAAATAGTCTCACCACTTAAAAAATCACCTTTATTAATATATTGATTCATTCTAGGAGCATCTCCACCGGTTAAACCGGTTACAGAAGTGACCCCTTTTACCCCTTTTTCAATTGAGGCTAACATGACGGAAAGATTTTTTTCCATGTGAGCGATAATCACTTCACGTGGTCGCTGTGAAACTTCTATTTCTGTTTGGATCATGGCTTCAGCAATCGAACCATGTTCATTTGCTAAAATAACTAATTCTTCAATTGTTTCAAACATTCCTGTGTCCTTTCTAGTTGAAAAAATCAACCGCATCAATATGTTCTATTTGTCGTAATGAATCAAGTAATCCTTCTACTCGGTTATCGACTTCTATAATCATCATCGCTTTTTCGCCTTTTGCTTCACGAGTTAATGTCATCGTACTAATATTAATATTCTTTTCAGATAATAAGCGTGTCACATTCGCAACAACTCCAGGTTTATCTTGATGGAAAGTAATGTAGGTTGGGGTAGAAAAATCTAGATTAATTTTAAACCCATTTAATTCAGAAATTTGAATCGATCCGCCACCAATAGAAATTCCTGTACATGTCATGGTTCGATCTTTTGTTCGAAGCACCATCTTAACTTGGTTTGGGTGGTCGGCTTTTTCAATTTTAGGGATAAACGCCACTTCCATCCCTTTTTCATGTGCAATTTCTAAAGATTTAGACAGACGATCATCGTCAGGTTCCATACCGAGTAACCCACCGACTAGGGCAATATCCGTACCGTGACCTCTATATGTTTTGGCAAATGATTCATATAAGTAAATATCAACAGATAAAGGCTGTTCACCTAATATTCGTCTGATGACTTTACCAATTCTGGCAGCTCCTGCAGTATGAGAACTGCTTGGTCCAATCATGACTGGTCCAATGATATCGAAAACGCTATTATATTGACCCATGTTTTTCCTCCATATCTATTTAATTATTGGTTTTAGTTTACCATAAAGGTTATTCTATATTTTGAATTAAGTCTTTTTTTTATTTAAATATAATGTGATAAAATGAAAAAAACGTATATTAATTTATGAGTGGAGGAATATAGATGAAAACAGAATTAATTGTTGTTGGAACAGAACTTTTACTTGGCCAAATCGTCAACACAAATGGGGCATATTTATCAAAAGAATTAGCAGATTTAGGTTATGAAGTGTATTTTGAAACGACGGTAGGTGATAATAAAAAAAGATTAACTGACACAATAGAATTAGCATCTACAAGAAGTGAATTAGTTATCTTATGTGGTGGGTTAGGTCCAACTACTGATGATTTAACAAAAGAAGCGGTGAGTGAATTCATTCATGAACCACTAGAGTATGATGAGGAATCTCTAGAAAAAATTTATCATCTATTTACGTCAACTGATAAAAAAATGCCTGAAAATAATAAACAACAGGCTCTAACATTTAAAAAAGGGATCACACTAAAAAATCCGACAGGGCTAGCATGCGGAATTTTTATTACGGTGAATGATGTTCATTATTTACTGTTACCTGGTCCACCCAGTGAATTGACAGCTATGTTCGAACAAGCTGCTAAACCTTTGCTCAGAAAATTAGCACCACATCATAAAGAACTTGTTTCACGCTATTTACGTTTTATTGATATTGGAGAATCACAACTTGTGACAGATTTATCTGATTTAATTGATGCACAAACAAATCCAACTGTTGCCCCATATGCTAAATCAAATGAAGTAATGTTACGACTTACGGCACAAAGTTCAGATTTACAAACAGCCAAGCGTCTACTAGATGAAATGGAAGAAAAAATATTAGCTATTGAGAAAGAATTCTTCTATGGCTATGGAGAAGAGTTGACTATTCAAGATGTCGCTGTTAATCAATTAAAACAAAAAGGCAAAACTCTTGCGGTAATTGATATGTTAACAGACGGACAGTTCTTTACAAAAGGGATTGAGGTTCAAGATGGGACGGATGTTGTTAAATTTGGAGTGGCCCTTGAGAACAAAGGCATGTTAACTACATTGTTTGATAAAACATTTGATATAAACGATCATGAGACGCTTGGAAAAGAAATAGCGACATATAGTTTAGAAAAGTTTGGCACAGATTATGTGATGGTTCTCTTAGGAGATTTAAGTCGTGGAAATGATGAATTACCAGAGGGGACTATTTGGTTTGTCTTAGCTAGTGACAATGGCGTGGTATGTAAAAAAAGAGTGTTTAAACGTCATCTAGCTTATATGAAAGATGGTGCCATTAAACACGGCTATAATTTTATTCGATTAAATAGTTAAAATAAAACACACGAATATTTGTTCGCTTTTTTCTTGCTTTTTTGAATAAAAAAAGTATATTATAAAGTGAAGAGATAAATATAATTGGAGGTACATACATGTCAGATAATCGTAAAGCAGCTTTAGATGCTGCCTTAAAAAAAATAGAAAAAGATTTTGGGAAAGGTTCAGTGATGAAACTAGGTGAAAAAGTTGATACTCAGATTTCGACTGTTTCAAGTGGTTCTCTTGCCCTAGACTCAGCTTTAGGAGTTGGTGGGTACCCACGAGGTAGAATCATTGAAGTATATGGCCCAGAAAGTTCAGGTAAAACAACGGTTGCATTGCATGCTATTGCCTCAGTACAAAAAGCAGGAGGAACAGCAGCGTTTATCGATGCTGAACATGCTTTAGATCCAAAATATGCGAGTGCATTAGGTGTTAACATTGATGAGCTTCTTTTATCACAGCCGGATACTGGAGAACAAGGGCTGAACATTGCTGAAGCACTTGTTTCAAGTGGGGCAATTGATATTGTTGTTGTCGATTCAGTAGCTGCTTTAGTACCAAGAGCTGAGATTGATGGTGAAATGGGAGACGCTCATGTGGGGCTTCAAGCACGTTTGATGTCACAAGCGTTAAGAAAACTATCTGGAACAATTAATAAAACAAAAACAATTGCGATATTTATTAACCAAATTCGTGAAAAAGTTGGTGTGATGTTTGGTAACCCAGAAACAACTCCTGGGGGACGTGCATTGAAATTTTACGCAACTGTTCGTTTGGAAGTTCGTCGAGCAGAACAATTAAAATCAGGAACAGATATTATTGGTAATAGAACGAAAATAAAAGTAGTTAAAAATAAAGTAGCGCCACCATTTAGAATTGCTGAAGTTGATATCATGTACGGTGAAGGAATCTCTCAAGAGGGAGAACTACTGGACATGGCTGCTGATAAGGACATTGTTAACAAAAGTGGTGCATGGTATTCTTATGAAGAAGAACGTATCGGTCAAGGACGCGAAAATGCGAAGAAATATCTGACAGATCATCCAGAAATGAGAGAAGAAATTTACCAAAAAGTTCGTCTAGCATATAATATGGATGGAGTAGCACCAGAAGAAGCTACTGAAGAAAGTGATAAAACAGAAGAAGTATCATTAGAATTAGAAGATTAAAAAATCAACTCCTATATAGATCATTGAATAGTAATGAGTATTATTTATCAATGATAATATAGAGGAGTTGATTTTTTCTTTCATATCTGAATCTTTTTTTAAGTTGACACTCCTTTTAACAAAGATTAGAATATATAATGTATAGAAATATATACACTCATATTTTATATATGATTTAGTCATAATGATATGTTTTAAATCTATGAATAACACAATAATAAAGATAGTATGGAGGTGTTTTTATGGCTGCTACGATACTCCTTGCTATCATCGGTTTAATTGTAGGTCTAGCAATCGGCTATTTTATTGCCATGACTCGACATAAGAAGTCTATAGAAGGAGCGAATAATACTGCCACCGGAATTATTCGACAGGCCAAGAAAGAGGCTGAGACTCTAAAAAAAGAGCATTTGTTGGAAGCAAAAGAACTGAATCAACAATACCGATTAGAAATTGAAAGTGAGCTGAAGGAAGAAAGAGCTGAACTAAAAAATCAAGAAAATAGACTATTACAAAGAGAAAATAATCTTGATCGAAAAGATGACTCTTTAGAAAAACGCGAACGCTCACTTGAAGACAAAGAGGAGAAACTTGATTCAAGGAAGCAATTGATTGATGAGCGGGAAAAAGAGGTATCAACCTTAATTGAAAAACAAGAGATAGAACTAGAACGTATAGCAGGTCTATCTAAAGATGAAGCACAAACGATTATCATGGACGATATGAAAGTGGAATTATCACATGATAGAGCCATGTTGATTAAAGAGAGCGTACAACGTGTGAAAGATGAGGTTGATCGAAAAGCACGTAATATGTTGGCATTAGCTATTCAACGAAGTGCGGCTGATCAAATTTCAGAGTTAACAGTAACCGTCGTTACATTACCTAATGATGATATGAAAGGTCGTATTATTGGTCGAGAAGGCCGAAACATACGAACGCTTGAAACATTAACAGGTATTGATTTAATTATTGATGATACACCAGAAGCGGTAGTATTATCAGGATTTGATCCTATTAGACGTGAAATTGCACGTATGACTTTAGAAAAATTAATCCAAGATGGTCGTATTCATCCAGCTCGAATTGAAGAGATGGTGGAAAAATCTCGCAAAGAAATGGATGAACGTATCAGAGAATATGGTGAGAATGCAGCATTTGAAGTGGGAGTTCATTCACTTCACCCAGATTTAATTAAAATACTTGGTCGTTTAAGATTTAGAACAAGTTATGGACAAAATGTTTTAAATCACTCGATAGAAGTAGCGAAATTAGCTGGTGTTTTAGCTGAAGAACTTGGTGAAGATGCCACTCTAGCAAGACGTGCGGGATTATTACATGATATTGGTAAAGCACTTGATCATGAAGTAGATGGCTCACATGTTGAGATTGGAACAGAACTTGTAAGTAAATACAAAGAAAATCCAGTTGTTATCAATGCAGTAGCATCGCATCATGGCGATGTGGAAGCAACTTCTGTCATTTCTGTACTTGTTGCAGCAGCAGACGCGTTGTCAGCAGCGAGACCAGGAGCTAGAAGTGAATCATTAGAAAACTATATTAAACGTCTAGAACGATTAGAAAGTATCGCTAATGACTTCCCAGGAGTTGATACAAGTTTTGCTATTCAAGCCGGTCGTGAGATACGTGTGGCTGTTAAACCAAATGAAGTCACAGATGATGAGGCAGTTATTTTAGTACATGACATTCGTAAACGAATTGAAGACGAACTTGAATATCCAGGACACATTAAAGTAACTGTTGTTCGTGAAGTACGAGCAGTAGATTATGCTAAATAGTAATGAAAAGACTCAGAGAAATCTGGGTCTTTTTTTGTGCAAAGAAATTTAGTTCATAGTCGTTCATAATTTGTTATAATGTTTTATTTTCTAGATATAAGGAGTTAATTTTTACTTGTTATACTCAATTTATCAATTAAAAGGAGATGAGATAATGAAAAAACGAAGTGTAAAAAATGTATTAGTTTCTATAGCAATTTCAACAATTGTAGTGGTTGGAGGAAGTAAAGTATTTGCAACAGATTTTGATCCAAATCTGACACTGTCGAATACAAATTGGCAAGGAACAAATGTTTATGATAAAGATGGTAATGATGTAACAGATTTAAATAGTAGCTTTATTGGTTTAGCTAAGTATGATAGTAAAACGAATCGCTATGAATTTTTTGATAAGTCTACTAGTGAGTCAAGAGGAGATAAAGGTGTATTCTTTGTGACACCAGATGGAAAAAAACGAATTTTAATTTCTCAAAGAGGTTATAATGCAGTTGTTGATATGGTCAGATTAGATAGTGATATGTTTACTTATAGAAGAGATGGTAAGCAAAAAAATGGTGAGACTGGACCAGTTTTTGTAGAACATGTGCCTTACAATAAAGAACTGACGTTTACCATTAATTTTCCAAATTTATCTCTTGAAACAGGGACTATTAAAAAAGATATTCCAGGGCGTAATATATTAAGCGCCACATTTTGGCAAGGAACTAAAGCACTTGATAGTAATGGTAATGATGTATCAGAGTATAATCAAGGTTATTTAGGTTTGGCTCGTTATGATAGTAAAACAGGTCGCTATGAATTCTTTAATAAAGAAACAGGAGAATCACGAGGAGATTATGGTTACTTTGATGTCATTAATGGTAATAAGGAAAGGACACATGTTGCTATTGGTAATACAATTAAATATGCCGCTACTTTAGAATTGACTGAATTAAACAATGAGCGTTTTACATATGAACGAGAAGGAAAAGATGCGAGTGGTAATGCTATTCGTATTACTGTCGAACATGAACCATATAAAGGAGCCTTTCCATTAGAATTCACATTACCAGAATCAGATGAAGTAATTGTGATGCCACCAATTAAATCGGATAGAGAAGATCAAGTTAATTCTAATGCTATTGTAAAAGTGGATAGTCCCACTGCAGCTGGAACAGTTAGATTTAGTGACACAGCAAATATTGATGCCAGTATTGAATTTGAAGATTTAAATACACAAAACAACCCAACTTCATTAAATGAGAAACAATCAGGAAAATCAAAAATTGAAGTAATTGATACAAGAACTGGTAGTGGTCAAAAAGATGAGTGGAGTGTTAGAACAAAGCTTACAGATGGTCCGTTTGGCAATAAAGGATTTTTATTAAATCGTTTAGGTATCATGTTAAATCCAACTACTAATGAACAATCATTAACAGTTAATAACTCCGTTAATCTACAAAATTCTGATGAACAAGAAATTTTTAAAGTAGGTTATCACGAAGGAAATACAGAATCAAAATCAGTTAACTTAAATCCACAACTTACGATTGGTGATGCTAAATTATTACAAACAGGCGTGTACGGAGCCAATGTGGTTTGGACGTTAACGCCTAAAGTTTAAAATGGTATTTATAAGAGTAGGGAAAATGGTTACTGATTGGAAGAAAAAAAGCTTATTAAGCATAGTATGGATTGGAATGTTATTCTTTATAGGTTTTACAGTAAATGATGAAGTGGTGTTGAGCGAGGAAATAACGAGTAAAGCAACAGTTAGAGTGATTAGACCAACTGAAACTAGTCGTACTAATAGTAAAAAAGAGCCTACTGACACTCACACTCAGTCAAATGTAGAATTACCCAAAACACGTGACACACAAGTACCAAAGATAGTAGGTATATTATACCTTGCTAGTTTGATAAGTTTTTTGCTAAGTAAAAAAGTAATAAAAAATAACAAGAGCTAACGGAAACTAAGGGGGACATAGAATGACCAAACTGTATAGAGGTAGATTACGTTTTATTATAAGCAATATGATAATCATTGTAGCGATTTTATTAGGAACAAAGCTGTCTATTGCAGCCTCAGGTACTTTTTATGTCCAACCTATTTTTCCTGATAATCAATTATCAGATGCATCCGATTATTACCATATTAAAGTGAATGAAGATGTAAAACAATCTTTTGACTTTATGATTGTGAATGAGAGTAGCGAGGATAAGGTATTTGATGTAAATGTGCTTGATGGCATGACGACCAGTTCAGGTGAAATTAGTTATAGTACAGATCATCCTTACGACGATAGTCAGATAATTAAACTTTCAGAAGTGATGTCAGGTAGTGGTGAAAAAACAGTCTCAGCTAATAGTTCTCTTAAAGTAGAAATGGCATTAGATTTATCGATAAATAAGTTTTCTGGTCAGCTTTTAGGTGCTATAAATATAACTGAAAAGCAAGATGACGCAAATAAAAATGGTGGTGTACAAAATCAATTTGCCTATAATATTCCGATAAAAATTGATGTGAATGAATTGACAATGCCAGCAAAAATGAGCTATAAAAAAATTGAAGTGAAAGAAGAGACAAATTCCTACGATTTAGTAGTAACACTCAGTAATACAAGCCCGTTAATTATTAGAGATTTATCTATTGAATATGATATTAAGTCAAAAAAAAGTAAACAATCTATTTTTAAGCAATCCGATACTCATTTAGAACTAGCACCTAACAGTCTATTTTCTCCCAAATTATCGTTAAAAGATACTGACATAAAATCAGGAGAATATACTATAAGTATTCATGCTATTTCTAAAGAAAGTCATATTGATGAAACATGGGAAGCTGATTTTTCTATTAACCGAGAACAAGCAAGTAATCTAAATAATGGCTTAGTTGTGTCAAATGATTCATCAAAAACATGGATTATACTAGGTATCGCGTTAGTTGTTATTCTCGTTATAGGATTTGTTGTTTATAAAAAAACTAGAACGAACAAAAAATAATAGAAAAACGTTAGAACAGATGAGTTTGCATAAAGAAACTCATTTGTTTTTTTGTGCTTATTAGTGAATTAGAAAACAAAATAATTTATTGACAAGAATAAAAGTTGACACATCAATGTTTGTATCTATATATAGTGTTTTTTGATTAAAAAATAAAATTAAAGCACTATATATAGTTGAAAAAAAGGAGGTGCTGGGATATGATAATAAGTGAATTCTTAAAAGGAGCACGATGATAATGATAGAGATAATTGAATTAAACGAAAAAGTGAGCAAAGGTCTAGATGAGATCAACCGAATAAATGTCATCAAAAGAGATGGCCGTGTTGTCGAATTTGATGCTAAAAAAATAACAGAAGCCTTATTAAAAGCTGAGAATAAAGTAAATGGTCCAGTTGATGAATTATCGACAAAAAAAATTGAAGCTCTTGTGCAAAAAATTGTATCAGAAATTAGTGAGCGTTTTTCTAAAGACGTCAAAATTTATGAGATACAAAATATTGTTGAACATATTTTACTGGAAAATAGAGAATACGCCCTTGCACAAGAATACATTAATTATCGAACTAAACGTGATTTTGAGAGAGCAGAATCAACGGATATTAATGTCACAATCGGTAAATTACTTGATAAGGATCAACGACTAGTCAATGAGAATGCGAATAAAGATAGTGATGTATTCAACACACAACGTGATTTGACAGCAGGGATTGTTGGAAAATCAATTGGCCTAAAATTATTGCCTTCTCATGTAGCAAATGCTCATCAAAAAGGTGAAATCCACTACCATGATTTAGATTATCATCCATACTCTCCAATGACGAATTGCTGTTTGATTGATTTTGAAAGCATGTTAAATAATGGCTTTAAAATAGGAAATGCTGAAGTGGAATCACCTAAGTCAATCCAAACAGCTACAGCACAAATTTCTCAAATCATTGCGAATGTGGCATCTAGTCAGTACGGTGGATGCTCGGCAGATCGAATTGACGAGTTTTTAGCACCTTTTGCGAAAAAAAACTATAAAAAACATTTAGAAGATGCGAAACAATGGATAGATGACGAGTCTAAGCATGATGAATATGCGAAACAAAAAACCAGCAAAGATATCTACGATTCTATGCAAAGTTTAGAATATGAAATTAATACACTATTTACTTCTAACGGTCAAACTCCTTTTACCTCGTTAGGTTTTGGTCTTGGAACAGATTGGTTTGAGAGAGAAATTCAACGTGCGATTTTCTTGAATCGTATTAAAGGACTTGGCGGGGAACATCGTACAGCGATTTTTCCAAAATTAATATTTACCATTAAAGATGGTGTGAATTTAAAACCGACAGACCCAAACTATGATATCAAAGAATTAGCATTAGAGTGTGCAACAAAAAGAATGTATCCTGATGTATTGAATTACGACAAAATTGTAGAATTGACGGGTAGTTTTAAAGTACCAATGGGATGTCGCTCATTTTTACAAGGCTGGAAAGATGAAACAGGAAAAGAAGTGAATGCTGGAAGAATGAATTTAGGTGTGGTGACACTTAATTTGCCACGCATTGCTTTGGAAGCCAGTGGTGATAGAGACAAGTTTTGGTCTTTACTAGATGAACGTTTAGCAATAGCAAAAGACGCGTTAGTTTTTCGTGTGAAGAGATGCATTGAAGCAACACCAGCTAATGCACCGATTTTATATATGTACGGGGCGTTTGGTGATAGATTGAATAAAAATGAGTCAGTTGATGAATTATTTAAAAATAAACGAGCAACTGTGTCACTTGGTTATATAGGGTTGTATGAAGTGGCTTCATCATTTTTTGGTGGGGAATGGGAAGACAATCCTGAGGCAAAAGAATTTACTTTAGAGATTTTAAAATATTTAAAACAACATACAGATTCATGGGGTGATGAGTATGGTTATCACTTTAGTGTGTATTCGACACCAAGTGAGAGTTTAACGGATCGTTTCTGTCGTTTAGACAAAGAAAAATTTGGTGAAATTGAAAATATTACAGATAAAGAATACTATACGAATAGTTTTCATTATGATGTAAGAAAAAATCCAACGCCTTTTGAAAAATTAGATTTTGAAAAAGATTATCCTAAATATTGTTCTGGAGGGTTTATTCACTATTGTGAGTATCCAGTCTTACAACAAAATAGAAAGGCATTAGAAGCTGTTTGGGATTATGCGTATGATAAGGTTGGCTACTTAGGGACTAATACCCCAATTGATCACTGTTATGAATGTGGTTTTGAAGGAGATTTTAATCCAACTGAACGTGGTTTTGAATGTCCACAATGCCACAATAATGACCCAAAAACATGTGATGTAGTAAAACGAACATGTGGCTACTTAGGTAACCCACAAGCAAGACCAATGGTTCATGGTCGTCACAAAGAAATTTCATCACGAGTAAAACATATGAAATAAAAAAGAGTGTCACACTCTTTTTTATTTTTTAAAGGAGTATAGAAATGAGAAATCCAAAACCAAAAGAGTGGGAATCTGCTAAATATAGTAAAGGGTACATTGCTGATTATAAACCATTTATGTTTGTTGATGGTGAGGGTGTTAGATGTAGTATTTATGTAAGTGGATGCTTATTTGCTTGTAAAGGCTGTTTTAATCGTGCGATTCAAAATTTTAACTACGGCACTCCTTATACAAAAGAATTGGAAGATAAAATTATTGAGGACTTATCTCATGATTATGTTCAAGGATTGACTTTATTAGGCGGAGAACCTTTTTTAAATACTGAAGTGTGTCTATCGCTAGTACAACGTGTTAGAGATGAATTCGGTTCGTCAAAAGATATTTGGTCTTGGTCTGGTTATACATTTGAAGAGTTATTGCAAGAAACAGATGATAAACTGGAATTACTTCGTTTGATTGACGTTTTGATAGATGGAAGGTTCGAATTAGATAAGAGAGATTTAACCTTACAATTTAGAGGTAGCAGTAATCAAAGAATTATAGACGTCGCAAAGTCGTTAGAAAAATCTAATGTAGTTATTTGGGAAAAATGTTTAGATAAGGAAGCATACTTTCGTTAAATTGGATGAATGCGTAATGTATTCATCTTTTTTTTACGATTTCATCCTTAAAAAGTTAAATTTATTTGTGATAATCAACCTATTAAAAATTAGGGGTGTTATACATGATAGTATTCGTTAATTTATCTCAAAAGAACACAGAAGCAACTCGACAAAAAGTAACAGCAAAACAAAAAATTATCGAACGATTAGAACCAACATTAGGGACAATTCCAATGTTAGAGTTCATTGATGATGATACTGTCACATCAGATAGTTTGTTTGAGCAACAATTTTACAATCAATCAGAAAAATCTGTTCCTTTATATAGCAATGAATTAGCAGACTATAGACTATTCATTGAAGGTAGTGACTCAGTCGTCATGTCATCTGATTTACTACAAGAAAACCAGATGTTTTATCAAACCTTATTTCAGAATAAAATAAGCCCCCAACGTATCGTATTTAGCGGAACAACTCCTGCGATAAAAATGGCTCTAGCTGGAGATGAAAAACCATATGCTTTGTGTTTAAAAAAAGATAGATTACCTGAATTATTATCATTGTCTGAAGAAACTCTAATAAATAGTATGCCCTCTGAATTACTAACAGATCCTTTATTTGAGGATGTGCCAATGGTATTTATTTATGACATTAACGGTAATGGGTATGTCATTCATCATGAGGAAATATTTCAGGTATTATGTAACGATGAGACTATAAAACAGGTTAATCATGAAGGAATGGTGTGCGGATTAGCGGCAGGACTATCTAATGAAGATAATTCAACAGAGGAGATAATAAAACAAGCTATTATTTGTTCAGTCGCAGCAAGAGATTGCGAAGATATTGTGTTTGATGAACATTTTTTTGTAGATAAAATTACTGTTGTGAAACTAGCTTAAAAGAGGTGGAGAACACCTCTTTTTTTATGGAATAAAATATCCTTGTTTAATTTTGGTTTGAATCCCAAAGTTCACGTCAAGAGACTTCATTTTTTTTCGTATGCGATTAATATTAACTGTTAAAGTATTGTCATCGACATAACGTTCATCTTTCCATAATTCACGAAGAAATATTTCGCGTTTGATCACTTTACCAGGCTGTTTAAACAAAATAACGAGTAAACGACATTCATTTTTACTTAATTCAATACAGTGATGTTGTGTTCTTAAAGTATTATTTTCAGTATCTAGAGTAAGCCCATTGTGAGAAAGGATAAATGGTGTTTGATGTTTAATGTAGTCGTATGTTCTTCTAAGAAGTGATGTGATTTTTACTAAAAGTAAATCAGTCACAAATGGTATGCTAAGGTAATCATCAGCTCCGGCTTCAATAGCTAGTTTTTGTTCAGTAATAGTATTGTTATCAGAAAGAAAGATGATAGGGATAGTTGATTGTTTTCTGATTTCTTGACACCAAAAGAATCCATCCATTTGATTTAAATCAACATTCATGATAATTAATTGTGGTTGTTTTTCATTGATTGTATCAAATAAAAAATCATCAGAAGTTGCGGATATAACATGATAGCCATTCTTCGTTAAAAGCTGTGTAAGTGTTTTTTTTAATGCATGGTTAGGTTCAATCAACATAATCGTCATAATATCGCTCCCTTAATTAACTTCTTGATTTATATTATAAATAAATTGATAAAGTGAGACATAGGTCTTAAGGTCGAAAAATCAATCAGTCTTTTTATTTTCTAAAGCCTATCTTTTTATATTTCCCATAATAATGTTATACTAAAATCAGTGAAAAATTTAAAAGAGGTGACTAGTTTGTTAGATAAAAAAGAAGAACTATTTTTAAAAGAATTAACAGATGCAAAAGGTGTACCTGGAAACGAAACACAGGTAACTGAAATCTTTAAAAAATATGCCGAACCATATGCTGATAAAGTATTATTTGATGGGTTAGGTGGTATTAACGCACGTCATATTGGCGAAAAAGAAGGACCGCGTGTCTTAATTTCTGGTCACATGGACGAAGTTGGTTTCATGGTAACTAAAATCACTGATAAAGGATTTATCGAATTTCAAACATTAGGTGGTTGGTGGGGACAAGTTATGTTGGCTCAACAAGTGACCATCACAACATCAACAGGTAAAGAAATTCATGGCGTGATTGGATCGAAACCACCACACGTATTATCGGCTGAAGCAAGAAAGCAACCATATGAGATAGCTGATATGTTTATTGATATTGGTGCCGCAAGTAAAGAAGAAGCAACTGAGTGGGGCATTAAACCTGGTGATATGGTAACACCTTTCATCGAATACAAACGTTTAAATGATTCAAAATACTTATTAGCCAAAGCTTGGGACAATCGAATTGGAACGGCTGTGTCATTAAAAGTGTTAGAAAATTTAGCTAAAGAAGGTCACCCAAATATTTTGTTTGCAGGAAGTAACGTGCAAGAAGAAGTTGGATTACGCGGAGCAAGAACTAGCACGCATTTAGTCAATCCAGATATTGCATTTGCTCTTGATACAGGTACAGCTGGAGATACTCCAGGGATGACACCAAAAGAAGCAGATTCTGTGTTAGGTGAAGGGCCACAGATTTTAATTTTTGATGCGTCAATGATTCCACACAGAAAATTACGTGATTTTGTCATTGATGTGGCAGAAGAACTGGATATTCCATTCCAATACACTGTTATCACAGGTGGAGGAACAGATGCTGGTATGCAACACTTAACACGTAATGGGGTACCATCACTTGCGATTACAGTGGCAACTCGTTACTTACATTCACATACATCTATTATTCATGAAGATGATTATTTGAATACAGTGAAGTTAGTGACAGAAGTAGTAAAACGACTAGATGCTGATAAAGTGAAAGAGTTAACGTCGTACTAATCTAAACTAAACAGGTGCTTTGAAAAGAGTATCTGTTTATTTTTTTATAAAAACAAAATTGTATCAAAAAAGCAGCTTTTAGATAGGTTTTAGGGATTATTTTGGGAAATATATTAAACTATTTGTATCTTTTATTGACTCGTCGTAGGATATTATTGTATGGAAAGGAAGTCGTGTAATGAAAATTACGGTACTAGGTTTTTGGGGAGGCTATCCCTATAAAGGAGAAGGCACCACATCATATCTTGTTCAATCGGATGATTTTTCACTATTATTGGATGCGGGAAGTTCCACGTTAATTCGATTAGAAGAAAAACTTGATCCGTTAACGTTAGATGCGGTGCTTTTAACACATTATCATCATGATCATATTGCAGATTTAGGTGTTTTACAATATTTACGTCAATTAAAACCAACAAAACCTGTGGAAGAATTGCCGATATATGGTCATACTGAAAACATGGAAAAATTTAATGATCTAACCATGACAGGTATTTCAAAAGGCATTGCCTATCATGAAACACAAGAGCTTGAACTTGGTCCATTCCTAATAACGTTTAAACGCACGATTCATCCTGTACCATGTTTTGCTACTAGAGTTGTGGAGAAGAAGACGGGAAAAGTATTTGTTTTTACAGCAGATACAGGCTATTTAGATGGGTTGTCTGATTTTTGTCAGAAGGCTGATTTATTGATTACAGACACATATTTCTTAGAAGGAAATGAAAATCATAAAGCACATCTAACAACAAAAGAAACGGGAGAACTAGCTAAAGAATCAAACGTGTCACAAGTTGTGATTAGTCACTTAAATCAATCTCTAGCTTTAGAAGATGTTTTGTCACAGACACAATATTATGCAGGAGATATTCCAGTTCAGTTAGCAAAAATTAATTTAACTATTACATTATAAGGAGTTGTACCCATGATTTATGTATCAAATGAAGAAATAACAGACCCAAGAATTAACTTAGCGATTGAAACGTATTTAGTGCAAGAGATGCCACTAGATGAGCCCATTTTATTATTCTATATAAATGAACCATCAATTATTATTGGACGTAATCAAAATACAATTGAAGAAATCAATGTTGATTATGTTGAAGATAATGGTATCCATGTGGTTCGTCGCCTAAGTGGTGGTGGTGCTGTTTATCACGATGAAGGAAACTTGAACTTTAGCTTTATTATGCCAGATGACGGCGAATCGTTTAGAAATTTTGGTAAAGTAACACAACCAATCATTGATGCTTTACACGAGCTAGGTGTAGAAGGAGCAGAGTTAAAGGGACGAAACGATTTAGTTATCGATGATAAAAAATTCTCTGGAAATGCGATGTATGCCACAAATGGTCGTATGTTTGCTCATGGCACGTTGATGTTTGATAGTGATGTAAACGAAGTAGTTAATGCATTAAAGGTGAGAAAAGATAAAATTGAGTCAAAAGGCATTAAATCAATCCGATCTCGAGTGACAAATATCAAACCATTTTTATCTGATGAGTATCAATATATGTCTACAAAAGATTTTAGAAAAGAAATTCTATTAAAAATATTTGATACAACAGAGATTAATGATGTGAATGAATACAAACTAACAGAAGAAGATTGGAAAAAAATCAATGCGATTTCGGATAAATTATACCGTAATTGGGATTGGAATTACGGTCGTTCGCCTGAATTTGATATCGTTCGTCGTAAGAGATTCCCGATAGGTTCTATTGAAGCTAAAATGAATGTGTCTGATGGTGAGATTAAAGATATTCGTATCTTTGGTGATTTCTTCGGCCTAGGTCAAATTACAGATGTCGAAACTATTTTAACCGGTGTTAAATATGATAAAGAGTCGATAACAAAAGCAGTTGAAGAAATAGATGTCAAAAAATATTTTGGTAATATTGAAGTAACAGATTTAATTGAATTATTATATTAACAAATAAAGGCTCTATGTCAAATCGTGTTGATGGACAATAATATTGATGAAAAAGTCTCAAAAATAAAATAGAATTAATTGAAGTGAGGGAAGAAATTCTCTCGCTTTTTTATTTAACCTGAAAAACTTGATTTTGAATCAAAAAGATACGTCGTTTGAATAGTAGAAAGTTTCGATAGCCATAGGCAACACGTTTAATCACTTTAATTTTATTGTTAATGCCTTCTAAGAAACCATTTGAATAGGAGTATTTAAAGGCATTCATGACTCCTTGGGAGAACTTACCAAATATCTTGAATTTATCTTTAAAATACTTTGGTAATTCAACAGGTATCTTTGAACATAACTCTAAAAATAAAACATAATCGTTGGTTCTATAAGCATACTTCAATTCTTGCATAAAATGATACGCTTTTTTTAATAGAGAACTATAAGAAAGTAACTCATCTACCAATTCGGTAGATGACATATTTCTCTTGAATAAAGGACGATAATAAAAGTGTTTATAGTTTAATTCAAAACTGTCCTTTAAAAGGAGTTTCCAATAACGCTTTAATCTTCGATACTGCTTTCCTTCCTCTTGATTGTGGCGTTTTAGTTGATTCATTTCTTTTATTCTTAAGGTGTTGAAAGATCGGTTAATATGTTGAATAATATGAAATCGATCTGTGACGATTTCGGCGTTTGGAAAGACTGTTTTTAATAGTTGACCGTAACTTGCATTCATGTCCATGACCAAAAATCTTACTTTTAGACGTGATTTTCTGGAATACTTCATAAAGTAAGAAACCAACTTATGCAATCTTTTATCAGGTAAGATATCGATTATTTTTTTAGATGCCGCATCAGCACAAATAAAGCTCATTCCAGCATGACAATCAGAAGTAGAGCTAAACTCATCTACACAAAGAGCTGTGGGCAAGAAGTTAAAATTAGGTTGCTGATTATTCGTAAATGATACTAACACACGTTTAACAGTATTTTCAGAGACACTGTGGTATTCTGCGATTTTTTTACGTGATTGATTCTCTTTTAAGTCAAAGGCAATTTGGTATTTAAGCTGTTTAGAAATTTGACAATAGTCATCTACTAGAGAAGTAGAAGCACTGAAAGTTGATCCACAGTTTCTACAAAGGTAACGTTCTCTGTGAAGTTTTAGATAAGTTGGGCGACGTTCAACTTCAGGCAATTGACTAATGGTTTGATACGTTCCATTTTTAACGGATTGATAACATCCACATTTCTTGCATTGCTTATCTTTATTCACTAATCTTCCTGTAATCATGTTAACTGAGCGGTTGTTTCTCGCTTCGCGAGACAACCAATCCTCATTAAAAATAAGAGAATCATCTGTTAAATTGAGTAGTTTTCTTGTATTATTATCCATAGGGGTATTCTCCTTTGTAATGTTAGTTATAGTCGACTTAATTTTACCAATAAGAATGCCCCTTTTTCTATGCCTAAAATAAAAAATCGCATTGATAGAATTTAATCTATCAACACGATTTAGTGTACAGCCCAAATAAAAAGCGAAACTCGGTTTATGAGTTTCGCTTTTTTGTTATTTAGTTGATTCTGTTGTTTCTTCCTTACTAGAATCTGTCGATTTAGTTTCTGAAGATTTGCTTTCTTTAGAATCAGAAGTTTTACTTTCACTTGTTTTTGTTTCTTTTTGTGGTAAATAAGGAGTTAAAATATCTTTATATTGAGAATCTTTTATTTTAACATTTGCTTTATCTAATTCTTTACCAATAACTTCTTGTTGGAATGTAGCATCTGCAATTTTAGTTTGCTCGAAGATTTCTTTTAATTCTTTTTCATAAGGTTTATAATCATTACCTTTTTGTTTGTTTTTAACCATTTTTACAATGTAGTAAACATCTGCTCCTGTTTGTTGATTTTGAACAGTAATTAAATCAGAAACTTTGTCATTCTCTAATTTATAAGCAGCCTCTTTCACCTCGTTAGGTACAGTGACACCAGCAGGTTCAGTTGTTGTTGTCGAATCAAATTTTACTTTTCCACCATCTTCTTTAGTAGTAGTATCGTGAGAGTCACTTTTCGCAACTTTTGTAAAATCTTCCCCATCATTTACTTTTTTCAATGCTTTTTCAGCATCTTCTTTAGAATCAAAAGACATAATTTGAGTTTCTACTTGTGGGTGGTATGTTTTCCAAGTTTCTTTAAGGTCAGCATCCGTTACTTTGATATGAGATTTTAACATTTCTGTAAAGGCTAAACTTTGTTTAATATTTTCCTTGAATTGTTTTGCTGTCATATTGTTTTGTTTTAACAATGCTTCAAATTGTTTTTTACCACCATTTTGTTCTTCGTAAGATGCATATTGTTTATCAATTTCTTTTTGGTCTACTTTATTGCCATAGTCATCTAATGTGATTTTTTGAATAATCATGTTCACTAGAGTTTCAGATGAAGTTGAGCTTTTCTTTAACTCATCAAAAAATTGAGTGTCAGTAATTTTACCGCCTTTCATTGTAACGATATCCTTACCGCCTGAACACCCTGCTAATGTAATCATGCTAAGCAACGCAACAGCTGCTAATTTAAATTTCTTGTTTTTCATGTTGAGTCTCCAATCTAGTTTTCAGTAAAAATTATGAATTATCATAAACATGTTTATTATTATACCATAAAAAGAATTAAACAAAATACCTATTCAAAAAAGTTAAGTAGAATTTATAAATTATTTAAAACTTTATTGTTCAAGAGCTTCTTTGAAATCGTTTATATCTTGCTCTATTTTAGCTAATTGTTCTTTCATTTTTTCTAGGCGTGGCTTTGCTTTAAATTCAAATTTCTTAATACTTTTTTTAGTTTCTTTTTCAAAAGTAGGTAATAATTCTTGAGATAGAGCAGTTAATTGATTTGCTTGAACTTTAGTTGTATCAAGCTGATTACTTAACGATAAAAGAAAATGAATGTTTTCTTCTATTTTATTAGTCATCAATCGTTGGGTTTCTTTTCCGGATCTAGGAGCAAGTAAGAGAGCTGCACCACCACATAGAGCACCACCTATTAAAAAACCTTTGATAAACTTTTTGCCAGAAAATTGTTTTTTAATTTCTTTTTTTCCCACTATAAAATCTCCTTGTTAATTGATTGAGCGATTGTTGCCATATCATTTGTCGTATATTTAGAGCCATTATCTGCAAACGTCATTGAAAAATCATCTTCTTTTCCGTATCGTGGAATGAGGTGGATATGTGAGTGAAACACGCTTTGGTAAGCAGCTTCTTTGTTATTATTCACGATGTTTAATCCAACAACATCTGGAAAAGCTTTTTCAATCGCACGAGCAATTTTAGGAACTCTAGCAAATACTTCTGCTGCTAGTTTTTCATCGTATTCAAAGATATCTGTTACATGTTTTTTAGGAATGATCAATGTGTGTCCCTTAGTTGTTTGTGTAATATCTAAAAAGGCATATACCATCTCATCTTCATAAACCGGATAGCTAGGTATCTCTTTTTCTATTATTTTACAAAAAAGACAATCTGTCATACTTTATTCCTCCTAATTTGATTGGATTTTAGCTACAGTGTACCACTATAACAATTGATTTGAAAGTTTGGAGAGATGAGATTAAAAAAAAGCAAGTAAATGAACGAATTATGATATAATTATTCTAGTATATATTGGAGGAAAAATAATGAGTTTAAAAATAGAAAACTTAACAGGAGGCTACGGTCATGTTCCTGTATTAAAATCGGTTGATTTTGAAGTGAAATCTGGAGAGATGGTTGGTTTAATCGGCCTTAACGGTGCGGGTAAAAGTACTACGATCAAACATATTATTGGCCTTTTAAATGCACAAAAAGGAAAAATTACAATTGATGATGAGACGATTTTTAGTGCACCAGACTCTTATCGAAAGAAAATTGGATTTATTCCAGAAAGTCCAATATTGTATGATGAATTGACATTGAGAGAACACATTGAAGTAACCGCTATGGCTTATGACATTCCAAAAGATGAGGCATTAGAAAGAGCGGAGTATCTATTAAAACTATTCCGTTTAGATAATAAATTAGATTGGTTTCCAACTCACTTTTCAAAAGGGATGAAACAAAAAGTGATGGTTTTGTGTGCCTTTTTAACTAAACCAAGTTTGTATATCATCGACGAACCATTTCTAGGATTGGATCCATTAGCAATTAATGCTTTACTTGAATTAATGAATGAAATGAAAAAACAAGGGGCAGCAATTTTGATGTCAACACATATTTTAGCGACTGCAGAAATATATTGTGACAGATTTGTTGTCTTACATAATGGTGAAGTTAGAGCAAATGGTACGATGGAGGAGTTACGTGAAGAGTTTCATCTACCAGGTTCTTCTTTAGATGATATTTATCTATCCCTCACAAAAGAGGAGGAGAACTAATGTTAGATTTTTATAAGTTACGACTGGCTAAACATCAAAAAAGAATGCTCAAATATTTAAAATATGTTATGAATGACCATTTTATTTTAATCTGTATGGTAGGTTTAGGTGGTTTTGGCTACTATTATTCTGAATATTTAAAGACCTTGACGCCAGCAGTGTCATGGATGCCAATTGTCGTTGGATTAGTCTGGTTTATTAGTTTATTTGTGGGAAGGTTAAGCACGTTAATGCAAGAAGCAGATGCTGTCTTTTTAATACCAAAAGAAAGAGCGATGACAAACTACTTAAAAAGAGGGCTGAACTATTCAACCATTTTTCCGGCTATTGCGATATCATTAATTGTTGGTGTAACATTTCCGTTAGTGGCTATTACCAAGTCAGTTGATTTTTCTATGACACTATTTATTATAGCTAGTTTATTAGCTTTAAAATATGCAGATCTTTGGATTCAATTAGAATCAATGTATCTTGATTCTGGACAAAACGTAACAACTCACCGAATCATTTGGATAGTAGGGGCAATTGGAAGTTTATTTTGCAGTTTGTATGTGTCATATTTTATTGGTGTGATGATAGCATTTGTTATCAGTATGATATTAGTGATGTTGAGTAAAAAAACACTTGAAAGTAGCCAATTAAACTGGGAAAAAAGTATTCAATTTGAGAGAAAACGTATGAAACGTCTTTATTCGTTCTTTAACTTATTTACAGATGTACCAGGGTTGTCATCTGATGTACGTCGTAGAAAATATTTAGATGGCTTGCTAAATCGAATGAAAAAAACATCAGAGAATACGTATCTTTATCTATATGCCAGAGTAGTAGCTCGAGGTTCTGAGTATAGTAGTTTAACGATTCGTTTAATTCTTGTCGGGATGGTCTTGTTGTTTTTTACTAAGTCATTTTGGTTGATGGCAATATTAGGTAGTTTGTTTATTTATTTATTAGGATTTCAATTGATACCAATGTATCACGCCTTTGATTATATGTTAATGACGCAATTATATCCTATCTCATATAAATTAAAGCACAATGCAGTTTTATTTATTATTAGAAGTGTCATTGGTATCATGACATTGATATTTAGTCTAGTAGTAGTAGTTGCTTTGCCAAATAAGCTAGATGGTATTAAACTAGCTTTAGTATTTGTTATGGTATTTGTTTTATTATCTTGGAGTTACTTACCAATGAAACTAAAAAAAATGGAAAAAATGGAAAATAGGTGAAAAACTTAATAGAAAATATGTTATACTGAGTTTTCGAAATAGGTCAGCGAAACGATGGTAAAGGTGAGTAAAGGATAATGATGGAGAGTAATGAACATGTTTAATTTTGATAAAGCCTGGAATCTCCAACCAATCAAAGGAGATACCGGAAAAGCTTATAAGGGTATGAAGGAAAATGAGAGAGTCTTTATTAAGCGTAATTCAACTCCTTTTTTGGCCGCATTATCTCGTGAAGGATTAACACCAAAATTGCTTTGGACAAAAAGGACAAGTAATGGCGACATACTGACTGCACAAGAATGGTTAGAAGGACGGCAATTAGAGGTAGATGAGATTTCTGATAATGAAGATGTTGCACATATGTTGCACTATTTACATCAATCAGAATCACTGAAGTCAATGTTGAAGAGAATGGACGGTGCAGAAAAGTCAGTTTTTGATTTTTTACAAGATTATATAACTAATCTACCTAAAGACTTAAAAGAGGATGACTATTTGATGCGAGTATTTCGTCATTTAGAAAATCATCTACCGCCTTATACATCGGTTCAATTTGTTGCGTGTCATGGGGATGCGATACATAATAACTGGATGCTTGCGTCTAATGGGGAATTATATTTAGTAGATTGGGATTATTCTGTTTTATCGGATCCAGCCTATGATTTAGGAACAATTCTTGGACAATATGTTTCTAAAGAGAGTTGGCCAGATTGGCTACAGGTATACGGCATCAGAGTTGATGATGAGCTACTAGAGCGAGTCCATTGGTATGCTGGTATGAATTTGTTGCAACAAATTAAAAGAAGCTACCATAGAGAAGAGTTTAAACAAATGTCTAGCTATGTTTCTCTATTAAAAAAAATATATGATATTTAAGTAGCTCTTTGACTTTATGTCAAGGGGCTATTTTATAGAAAGGAAAAAACGATGCGTTTAAGAAACAAACCAGGAGCAATGGATACAATTATAGCTAATCCACAGTATATTTTGACTGATGGTAGCCAGTGGAGAGGAAAATGGCAAGACCGTTTTGAAAAAGAGCAACCAATTCATATTGAAGTGGGAAGTGGAAAAGGCCAATTTATTGTGGAGATGGCAAAAGCTCATCCTGATATCAATTATATTAGTATCGAACTTCAAACGAACGCCATGATATCAGTACTAGAAAAACAATTAGAGGAAAAACTACCCAATTTACAGTTGTTACTAGTTAATGGAGCTGATTTAACTGACTTTTTTGCAGATGGTGAAGTGTCTCAAGTCTATTTAAACTTTTCAGATCCATGGCCAAAGAAAAAACATGAAAAACGTCGCTTAACGTTTAAAACATTTTTGAAAACATATGAAACTATCTCTAAACCAAACGCTCAGCTTCATTTTAAAACAGATAATCAAGGGTTGTTTGAGTATTCACTAGCAAGTCTGTCGCAATATGGGATGACTTTAAATCAAGTTTGGCTAGATCTACATCATAGTGATTATGAAGGAAACATCATGACCGAATATGAAGAAAAATTTTCAGCCAAAGGGCAGCCTATTTATCGTTTAGAAGCGACATTTAATAATAACGCCGATTGTAAAATTAAGCTAGACAACTAAAAAATCATTTGTGATACACTCAAATTGTATTTCCAACCAAAGAAAACAAGGAGAGTGATCACAAATGACCTATACACATCTTACTACAGACGAGCTAGTTTTGATAGAAGCTTATTACCATCAAAATAAAAAAGGAACATACGTTGCGAAACAATTGAAACGAGCAAAACAGACTATCTATAATGTTTACAAAGCTTTTGATGAGGGATTATCTGCACTAGATTACTATAAAAGATACAAAAATAATAAAAAGAATTGTGGCAGGCGTCCTATTTCTTTATCTGATAATGAAACAGAATACATTCAAAAGAAGGTTGTTCAAGGATGGACTCCAGATGTCATTATTGGTCGTGCTGAGTTTCCTATCTCATGTTCTATCAGTACTCTTTATAGATTATTTAAGCAAGGACTGTTTGATTTGACCGCATTACCTATGAAAGGTAAAAGGAAAGCGAATGGTTATAAAGAAAAAAGAGGTAAACAAGCCTTTAAAAGAACCATCCATCAACGTAATAAGGACTATCAACTCTTTAATAATGAATTTGGTCACCTTGAAGGTGACACAATTGTTGGAAAAGATCATAAAAGTGCTGTTATCACACTCGTTGAAAGACTATCGAAAGTGATTATTACGTTAAAACCAATAGGCAGACGAGCAATAGATATCGAAAATAGTTTAAATAATTGGTTTAAAAAGTTTCCATGCCATCTATTTAAATCAATCACATTCGATTGTGGTAAAGAATTTTCTAATTGGAAATCAATCAGCAATCTAAATGATATTGATATTTATTTTGCCGATCCAGGAACACCATCACAACGTGGCTTAAATGAAAACTCTAATGGGTTATTACGTAAAGATGGATTACCTAAACAAATGGATTTCAACAAAGTTGAGGAATCTTTTATCCAATCTATCGCTTCTAAAAGAAATAATATTCCTAGAAAATCATTAAACTATAAAACACCATTGGAAGTATTTTTGAGTTATGTAGACAACGATATTTTGTCTAGCTTAATTTGACAAATGAAATAAATAAAACAGACATTTTCGGACACACTCATAGTACGGAGATGTCTGTTTTATTTGATGGCAAAAGAACGGTGAGTTGATTAATAATAAGCTCTGTTATAGCCTCTTTTGATAATTGGCAATCATGAAACAACCAGTCTTTGATAGTACCAGTGATGGCAAAAGAAAAAAAGTTGCGGTTTCTTTTGGCTTGTATGATAAATCCTGTTGGTTAGTTTGATGTGTGAGTAAATAGTAAATGAAGTGCTCAAGTTGATTTGATAGTTGTGCATCAAAAACATAGGATTCAAGAAGCGTTTTTTGATAGAACACTTGATTTTTTTCAAAATAATCGACTAATCGTTTTATAATAACCGTCCAATGGTCGTAAGTCACAAAATGTTGCACAATCTCTGTTAGTTCTTGTTGGTATATCCAGACAATTAAATCATCTTTGTCAGTAAAATGATCGTAAAATGTTTGTCTTCTATATTCAGCGTGAGACATAATATCTTTTATTGATATTTTTTGATAGGGAGTCGTCTTTAATAAATCTTTTAGTGAATAGGCGATGACTTTTTTAGTAATTAAAGAACCAGGTGACGCCATGAGAGACCTCCTTTTATTTCCATTGACTATAGAATAACAAGGTGAAAAGAAAAAGACAAATAACTTTTTCTTTTTGAAAGCGGACACATGATAGAAAGTGTCCATTACAAAGAAAGCCTTTTCTTTATATAATACAGTCATAGATAAGAAAATGGAGGAAGCAAAGATGAAAAAAATTATAAATCAAACAGATGACATATTAAATGAAATGCTTGAAGGACTCTCTTATGCTTATAGTGATTTAGTGACACGTGTTCCTGAAACAAATGTGATTGTTAAGAAAAATATTTCAGGTAGTAAAGTAGGAGTTGTTAGTGGTGGAGGAAGTGGTCATGAACCTGCTCATGCTGGATTTGTAGGGACAGGAATGTTAAGTGCTGCTGTTTGTGGAGAGATTTTCACTTCGCCAACTCCTGATCAAGTATTAGAAGGAATCAAAGCTGCTGATGATGGTGCTGGAGTATTGTTAGTCATTAAAAATTACTCTGGTGACGTGATGAACTTTGAAATGGCAAAAGATTTAGCTGAGATGGAAGGCATTGAAGTTGAAACAGTATTAGTTGATGATGACATTGCGGTAGAAGATAGTACCTATACAGCTGGTCGACGTGGAGTCGCTGGAACCATTTTAGTTCATAAAATTTTAGGTCATGCCGCTGAATCAGGTAAAAGTTTAGCTGAAATCAAAGAAATTGGCGACAAACTAGTTAAAGAAATTAAAACATTAGGTGTAGCGTTAACTGGTGCAACAGTTCCAGCTGTAGGGAAACCAGGATTTGTTTTAGAAGAAGACGAAATTGAATTTGGAGTTGGAATTCATGGAGAACCTGGGTATCGCAAAGAAAAATTACAATCATCAAGAAAACTAGCTGAAGAACTAGTTGGGAAACTAAAAGATGAGTTTAACTGGAAATCTGGCGATAAATATGGTGTGTTAGTGAATGGTTTAGGTGGAACACCATTAATGGAACAATTTGTTTTCATGAATGATGTGAAAGTTTTATTAGAAGAAGATGGATTAATTGTTGACTTTAAAAAAGTTGGGGACGTTATGACATCAATTGATATGGAAGGTTTATCGTTAACTATGATTCACATAGATACACCTGAATGGACAGAAGCATTGAAAGCACCTGTTACAACAATTGCGTGGTAAAAAAGGAGAGAAATGTATGGAAGCAAAACAAATTATAAATTGGTTACAACTGTTTACAGATAAAGTTGGCGAAAACAAAGCGTATTTAAGTGATCTAGATACACCAATCGGAGATGGCGACCATGGTGCTAACATGGCTCGTGGAACAAGTGAAATGATGAAAGCTATCGAAGAAAAAAATCCTGACACACCAACAGAGGTCTTTAAATTAGCGGCTATGACGTTAATTAGTAAAGTCGGTGGTGCATCTGGTCCTTTATATGGTTCTGCTTTTATGGGAATGACAAAAGCATCAATGAAATCAGATGATTTAGTGACGATTTTAGAAGGTGGCATGAGTGAAATCCAAAAACGTGGAAAAAGTGAACCAGGTGAAAAAACAATGCTTGATACTTGGTCACGTGTCATTGAATCCCTAAAAGACGGTTCTTTAACAGAAGAAAAAGTGAAAGAAATTGCCGAAGAAACAAAAGAGATGAAAGCAACAAAAGGACGTGCCTCTTATTTAGGTGAACGTTCAATTGGACACATTGATCCAGGTGCTATGTCAAGTAGTTACCTATTTGAAGCTATGATAGAAGCAGGAGTGAAATAGATGAGTTTAGGAATCGTATTAGTATCGCATGTATCAGAGATTACAACAGGTATTACACGTTTAATCAGAGAAGTAGCCAAAGACGTTTCAATCACGATAGCTGGCGGTTTAGAAGATAATGGTATTGGAACAAGTTTTGAAACGATTATGTCAGCATTTGAAGCAAATGAAGCAGATGCTATCCTAGCCTTTTATGACCTAGGAAGTGCCAAAATGAACTTGGAATTAGCAATGGACATGACAGATAAAAATGTCATTTTATATGATACAGCATTAGTTGAAAGTAGTTATACAGCGGCCGCGTTAATACAAGCTGGTGCTGATATAAAAACCATTGAAGAACAATTGAGCGAATTAAAGGTTAAATAATCTAGGAGGAAAGATCATGAGAAAAGCATTTATTAGTCCATCAAAATACGTACAAGGTGAAGATGAATTACTGAATTTAGGTTATTATGTTAAAACATTTGGAAAGACAGCCCTTTTAATCGCACATCAAGACGATATTAATCGTGTGCAAGAAAAATTAGATAAAACAGCAGAAAAATTTGGTATAACATTTATCCCGAGTCATTTTAATGGTGAATGCTCGCGTGGTGAAGTAGCAAGATTACAAGCTTTTGCAAAAGAAAACAAAGCAGATTGTGTGATTGGTTTAGGTGGTGGTAAAGCCATTGACACGTCAAAATGTGTAGCTGAAGGAGATAATTTAATTATTGTGCCAACAATTGCTGCAACCGATGCGCCAACAAGTCATTCAGCTGTTTTATATACTGAAGATGGTGAGTTTGATGACTATGCTTACTTTAAACAAAGCCCAAGCGTGGTCATGGTTGATACCACAATTATCGCAAACGCTCCGACAAGATTTTTAGTGTCAGGTATGGGGGATGCGTTATCAACATTATTTGAAGCTCGTGCAACAGCGAATTCATTTTCAAATGTTAACGCTGGTTTACCAAATGGTTATGTGACAAAAGAAACAGCACCAGCTAAAAATACGATTGCCGCTTATACATTAGCTAAAGTGTGTTATGAAACATTACTAGAAAATGGCTACAGTGCCAAAATAGCATGTGACAATAACGTTGTGACACCAGCATTAGAAAATATTGTTGAGACAAATATCTTATTATCTGGTTTAGGATTTGAAAGTAGTGGTTTAGCTGCTGTTCACGCGATTCATGACGGATTAACAGCATTAGAAGGAACTCATTCATACTTCCATGGTGAAAAAGTTGCCTTTAGTGTGATTTGTCAATTAGTCTTAGAAAATGCCTCACAAAAAGAATTACATGAAGTACTTGATTTTAGTTTATCAATTGGCTTACCAGTTTGTTTAGAAGATATTGGTGTGGAAAGTATTACATTTGAAGAAGCAATGGAAGTGGCTGAAAAAGCATGTATACCTGAAGAATCAATTCATTCTATGCCTTTCCCTATTGTTGAAGAAGAAGTTGCGGCTGCCATTATTGCAGCAGATAAAATTGGTCGTGATTACAAAGCGAAACATAAATAATGATTTAAAGTTTTTAAACAGCCAGATTGCCCTATGTTCTGGCTGTTTATTGTTTTATATACTTATGTTAGACTAGGAAGGAAAAAGAAGAAGGGGGGATGTTATGACACGGATTATCAATAAACCAAAAGATACTGTTTCACAAGTTTTAAATGGTGTGGCATACATTCATCAAGATATCTTACAAAGAATTCCTAAAACAGGTATATTATTACGCAAAGAGTTGACGCCAGATCGTGTCGCAATTATTAGTGGTGGTGGAAGTGGGCATGAACCAGCACATTTTGGGTATATTGGAGAAAACATGCTTGATGCTTCAGTAAGTGGACCAATATTTATTCCGCCGACAGCTGAAGAAGTGTTTGAGGCCATTCAAAAAACAGATCAAGGTAAAGGTGTTTTATTAGTCATAAAAAATTTCGAAGCTGATGTAAATAATTTTTTACAAGCAGAAAAGCAAGCGAAAGAAGCGGGTCATAATGTTTCCCATGTGATTGTCAACGACGACTGTTCAGTTGAAACGGGAAGTTTTGAAAAAAGACGTCGAGGTGTCGCTGGAACTGTTTTTGTACATAAAATACTAGGAGCAGCAGCTAGTGAAGGCAAATCATTAGATGAATTAGTTTCAATAGGAGAAAAAGTCATCAACTCGATGAATAGTCTAGGAGTTGCTTTATCAAGTGGGACAAGTTTAACTGGAGAAACGTCTAACTTTACCTTAGAAAAAGATATGATTTCATTTGGTATTGGCATTCATGGTGAGGAAGGATACCGAAGTGAACCATTTCATTCGTCAGAACATTTGGCTAATGAACTATTAAATAAATTACTCGTTCAGTATGATGATTATACTAATAAAAGATTTGCAATCCTTGTAAATGGTTTGGGCACAACGACGGTAATGGAGCAGTATGTTTTTTCAAATGATGTCAAAAGGCTATTAAAGTTAGAGGGTGTAACGGTTGTTTATGCTAAAACAGGAAATTATATGACATCAACTAATATGGCTGGAATTTCATTGACTCTTTTAGAAATTACCGAAGAAAGTTGGTTAGAGTATCTCAAAAAACCAACTAATGCCTTTGCTTGGTGATGAAAAAAATTCTTTTATAAAAAGGGTGTCAATCGAAAATAAAAATGTCCCAAAATGAGGGCTCACATTAGCGCAATCTTTACTGCGTAAAACTTGCACTAATGTGACCATTATTGGTAAAATAAGGTACTTTTTGTTTCAGGCTGTTTTTTCAGCCTCATATTCTTCGATAGTACGGTCAATACTTTGAAGATACCTTTTGAAAGACTCAAGTTTCCACGGATGTGACTGTGGTGGAATGTACTTGCGTCTTTCTTTTTTTATATCTGAAGAAACCCCATCAAACTCTTTTGAATAGGTCTCGTGGTTTTTTAATCGTCTAGTAGGATAAATTTTTTCTGCTATATTAACATAAATCTCCCCGTTAAAAGCTTTTATAATTAATGCTTTCGTTTTCCTTGTAAAATATTTGTCGCTACCACCTTCCGTTGGAAGATAAAATTTATTTTGATACTTAATATGATGGCCATTATCGACTATACGATGAGAGACAGTAGCTAGTAATAAATTAATTTCAGCTGTTGTAGGAGAAGTTTCATAAACACTTTCTGCAGTTTTGTGACCAAATTGTCGATTAAACTTTCGAATCCATACAGATAGAAATTGATTAGCCTCCTCTATAGAATGTATATTTGCTATCTCAAGATCAACAGGCAATCTTGATTGCACTGTCCCATTTAAACGTTCTACACGACCTTTTGCTTGAGGAATAGAGGATGTTTTTATGTCAATACCTAATTGATGACAAGCAAACCCAAACTGCGTGAACGTATCTTCTTCTACAGCTTTTGTTGATTTTCTGTTGTACTCAAAGACGGTTCGTTTATCTGTTAGAAAAGTGGCAGGAATCCCTTGTTTTGTCAGAATTTGATGAAGAACATGGTAATAACCATTGAGCGTTTCCTGTTGGTCAAAATAAGCGCCAACAATATTACCTGATGCGTCGTCAATAGCTAAATGAAGATGAGTTATTTGATTTCCAAACCAATTATATGAACTAGCATCTAATTGAATTAATTCTCCTTTGTATTTTTTTCTAGGTCGACTAGGATGGGTCTTTTCAGGGAGTTCTAGGTAGTCTTCAGCTCTTGGAACCAATAGGTTCTCTGATTGTTTGGTTTGTTGACCTTCTTGCTTTATTAATTGTTTGAGTCTTCTTTTTGTCTTTTTTTGAGCCTTTGGTGAAAGTATTTTTTCTTTGTACAGGATGCTTCTAATTGTAGTATCTGTATAACAGATATGATGGTCGTTTTTCAGTATTTCAGTAAAATGCTTAATATTTGGTTTAATACTAAACGATTGATAACTAGTGATTATTTGTTGTTTTACTTTTTCAGGCACAGAGTGCTTATTTTTTCTCCCTCGATTTATATGGACAAATGCTGATTTACCATTTTCCCTGTATGATTTCACTAAACGGTTAATTTGTCGTATAGATAAATTAAGTTCAACACTAGCTCTCTTTTTTTGTTTTTTATTTTCAGCGACAGCTTTAATAACTTGATACTTTTTGGTTTCATTCATTGTTAGATTTATCCTTTTCATAAAGTTATTTTATCATTTTGGGACATTTTGTCTTTCGACCTACTTAGGACATTATCACTTTCGAATGATATGAAAAAAATTCTTTTATAAAAAGGGTTGTATTTAAATGGAAGTCATGGTATATTAATAAGCGTAGTATATTTGATTCGTTTTAGGAAAATTAACATTCTGTTTACATTTCTCCTATTAAGCGTCACATTTATTGCAACAAAATATGCGTATATGATTACGCGATAATAAGGAGGAAACACAACATGGCAAACGGAACTGTAAAATGGTTTAACGCTGAAAAAGGTTTTGGTTTTATCACTCAAGAAGGTGGAGAAGATGTATTTGCACATTTCTCAGCTATCCAAGGTGACGGATTCAAAACTTTAGAAGAAGGTCAAGAAGTGACTTTTGATGTTGAAGAAGGTCAACGTGGACTTCAAGCAACTAACATCGTTAAAGCTTAATCTAACTTTTAATTAAACAAAACCACTTAAGTTAATTCTTAAGTGGTTTTTTATTTGCTTGAATCAAGTGGCTCGTCGATTACCATACCAAGAGCTAAACCAATGCTAATCATTTGATCCATATTTACGATAAGTCCTTGTATTTTATCAGGAGAAAAGTATAGCTGTTCAAAGTGACAACTAGATAAATTTAATCCAGAAAAAGTAGTGTTTAGCCAAGTGGAATTTTCAAGGTGGCAGTCATTAAATTCACAATGCTTCCAATCTAAGTCAGAAAACTCAGAAAGGGATAAGTCAGAAGATAACCATCCTGTATATCTAATTTTAGCAAAGTTAAAAGAGGTGTAAGGCATAGTACATTGCCTAAATTCGCAGTGACTTAGGTAAGAATCAGCAAAGTTAACACCAGTTAAACGACAATTTTTAAACAGAACACGATGAAACGAACTGTCAATCAATTCCGTATTGGAGAAATCACAGGAATCAAAAATCGTGTCGCTAATTTCAATAGCCTCACACTGTTGATTGGAAAATGTCGTTTTTTGCCAATGATTTTTATCAAGGATTAACCGATTAATTTGGGCAGTATCTTCTTTGGTAACATGCATAAATTGTAAATTATCAAGGGTATTATTAGATAAATCTTCTGGAAAACATGCTTTATCTTCTAGTTTATCTTTTATTAGAATAGGGTGATTTCGTTTCATGTATCATCCAACCTTTCAAATAGTAAAAACGTCAATTTTAAATTAAGTATAACATATTTTAAAAATAGCTAATCAAAAAAATGTTGACTTTTAGATTTAATTCTTATACAATGAAGAAGTTGAGAAATCAAAGCAGAAGCACCCGCTTCTCGCCTTAACAATAAAAATTGTTGGGCTAGATAACGTTTAGTTTTGATATTTTTATCAAACACTATTTTGGTGCGGGGTCTTTATATAACAATAAAGAACTCGTTTTTTTCTGTGTTTTTCTCTAGAATATTCGGAGGTGAATGACCATAGCAAAAGATAATATGGTGAATGACGGCATTCGTGCAAGAGAACTACGTTTAATTGCAGTAGACGGAGAACAGCTAGGTGTTAAATCTAAAGTAGAAGCTTTAAGAATTGCTCAAGAGGCAAATCTTGATCTCGTTTTAGTGTCACCAAACGCTAAACCACCAGTTGCAAAAATCATGGATTATGGAAAATTCCGTTTTGAGCAACAGAAAAAGGAACGCGAAGCCCGTAAGAAGCAAAAAGTCATTAATGTAAAAGAGGTTCGTTTGAGCCCAACGATAGATGTCAATGATTTTAATACCAAGTTGCGTAACGCGCGTAAATTCCTTGAAAAAGGTGATAAAGTGAAAGCTTCTATCCGATTTAAAGGTCGTGCGATTACCCATAAAGAAATTGGTCAGAACGTCTTAAATCGCTTAGCGGATGAAACAAATGACATCTCAGTTGTTGAACAGAAAGCGAAAATGGATGGTAGAAGTATGTTTATCATGCTTGCACCAAAAACAGATAAGTAGGTAAAAATCTGAGGAGGAAAATAACATGCCAAAAATGAAAACACACCGTGGATTAGCAAAACGTGTAAAACGTACTGGTGGTGGAGGACTTAAAAGACATCGCGCATTTACTAGTCACCGTTTCCATGGAAAAACTAAAAAACAACGTCGTCAATTACGTCGTCCAGCAATGGTATCAAAAGGCGATTACAAACGTATTCGTCAACAATTGACTCGCATGAAATAATTTTTAGTTTTTGATAATAACTAAAAATATATACTGAAATATTGAACAACTCAAGGAGGAATTATCATGGCACGTGTAAAAGGTGGAACAGTAACTCGCCAACGTCGTAAAAAAGTGCTTAAGTTAGCTAAAGGCTACTATGGCTCAAAACATACATTATATAAAACAGCAAAAGAACAAGTGATGACTTCTTATACATACGCATTTAGAGATCGTCGTCAAACAAAACGTAACTTCCGTAAATTATGGATTGCTCGTATTAACGCAGCAGCTCGTATGAATGGTTTAAGTTATTCTAAATTTATGCATGGTTTAAAATTAGCAAACATTGATATGAACCGTAAAATGTTAGCTGATATCGCTATTC